>NZ_JBALCO010000079.1:0-67815 GCF_036919595.1 Nostoc sp.
CTTGATCTGGTGATGATTGTTGCGTCATGTTTCATATTCTACGACGCACTTACTTACTTTTTTCTCCCTGCCCCGGTTTTCTGAGCGGATACGTAAATTAAAGGGTTTAAAACCTGCAACTTCAACACATAGCTTTAGTTTCAGTCGGGGTTTAAATAATTGACAATTTAGGTCATCTGGAAAAGCCCACGAAAACCTAACCCCCTTCCCGACGCGGGAAGGGGGAAAATTCAAAGTCTCTGACGCCACGTGCAACAAAAGTGGCTCGCCGGACGCCAGTCGCTCATGGGGAGCCACAGCGGTGGAGGGGTTCCCCGCCATAAAGGAGCCAGCGCTGTGCTGTTAGCGCAGCGTAAAGCCTGTGGCATGGCTTCGCTTAGAGCGACGTAGGAACGTCGGCAGTCCGGTCTTCTCCCTTGGCGCTAGCCTCTCACGAATGGGATTCGGGGAAACGCCAAGGGCGATGAGGGTTTCCCGCAGGAGTTGCCGTGCATGGTTCCCCGACTTGAGGCGACTAGCGTCAAGTGGCGTGGAAACCCCCTGTAAGAGCGCTGGCTTAAATGAGAGATTTAGAGAGAGGTCAGACTGTGTTGCATACAAACAAGAAGCGCTATAACCTGGGTTTTAGCACCCTTTTAACCAAACACGGATTATGAAAAAGCTGATCAACAAGCCGGAAGATTTTGTGCGGGAAAGTCTAGAAGGTATGGCAGCGGCTCACTCCGATTTAATTAAACTGAACTATGATCCCGTTTTTGTCTATCGAGCTGATGCATCTATACAGGGGAAAGTAGCAATTATTTCTGGTGGCGGCAGTGGACATGAACCAATGCACGCTGGCTTCGTGGGCAAAGGAATGCTTGATGCAGCTTGTCCTGGTGAGGTTTTTACTTCACCTACTCCTGACCAAATGCTAGAAGCAGCCAAACGGGTAGATGCAGGCTCTGGTATCCTTTATATCGTCAAGAATTACAGCGGCGATGTGATGAACTTTGAGATGGCAACGGAGTTAGCCCGTAGTGAGGGCATTCGAGTGCTAAATATTTTGATTGATGACGATGTGGCAGTGAAGGATAGCCTCTATACCCAAGGACGCCGGGGTGTGGGAACAACAATACTGGCAGAAAAAATTTGTGGTGCTGCGGCTGATTTGGGGTATGATTTGCCACAAATAGCAAATTTATGTCGCCGAGTAAATCTAAATGGGCAAAGTATGGGAATTGCTCTAACATCCTGTACAGTCCCCGCTAATGGAACGCCGACATTTGAATTGGGCGATCGCGAAATTGAATTAGGTATCGGTATCCACGGGGAGACAGGAATAGAACGTACAGCCATAAAATCAGTAGATGAGATCACGGAAATTTTGACACGATCGCTCATTGAGGATACAGCATACAGTCGCACACTGCGTGAGTGGGATGAAAACAAGGGAGACTGGGTAGATGTAGAACTAATAAATCTCCCATTTGCAAAAGGCGATCGCCTGTTAGCTTTCGTCAATAGTATGGGTGGAACTCCCATTTCTGAACTGTATATTGTTTACCGCAAACTCGCCCAAATCTGCGAACAGCAAGGATTGCAAATTGTGCGAAACTTGATAGGCCCTTACATCACATCTTTAGAAATGCAAGGTTGCTCGATTACCCTGCTGAAATTAGATGATGAGATGATCCGGCTATGGGATGCACCAGTAAAAACGCCAAGTTGGCGCTGGGGAATTTTATAATTACGTTAGTAAAGCCTACGGCATGGCTTCGCTTAGAGCGAGCCTTTGAGCGTCATTACGAATTATTTTGATATGGTGAGTCAGGCGCAGATATTAGAATGGTTGCAGGCGTTTGCAACCGAGATAGAGCAGAATAAATCATATTTGACAGAATTAGATGCTGCGATCGGAGATGCTGACCACGGGATCAATATGGATCGTGGCTTCAAAAAGGTAAGCGTTCAGTTACCAACTCTTACAGATAAAGACATTGGCAACATTCTAAAAGTTGTAAGTATGACGTTGATTTCTTCTATTGGCGGTGCAAGTGGCCCTCTTTATGGCACTTGGTTTTTACGAGCCAGTACAGCAGTAGTAGATAAGCAAGAATTAACAGCACAAGATGTATTAGAGCTACTCCAAGCAGGGTTAGACGGCGTGCTACAACGTGGCAAAGCGCAACTAGGAGACAAAACAATGGTGGATGTGCTATCTCCGGCTGTGGCGGCTTTTGGGCAGGCTGTAGGGGAAAGCAAAGGGACGCTGGAAGCAATGCAACAGGCTGTAGCAGTAGCCCAAAGGGGGTTGGAAGAAACTATACCCATGCAGGCGAAAAAGGGACGGGCTAGCTACCTGGGGGAACGGAGTATCGGGCATCAAGATCCAGGAGGGACTTCTGCTTATTTGATGTTAAAGAGTTTGTTAAGGGTGTTGGAAAGTTTTAGGTAATATCAAGTTCGGGTAATTAGTTATGATTCCCACAGTCATTGCACCCCACACGCTAGCTACTTCAATTCTGGAAAAGACTGTAAGCCTGACTATTAGCGCAAATTGAGAGTTTCGACCGCCCAGACGGATTGCGCGGTTGTGGCTATTCTTAAAAAGAAAATAAAAACTATTTCTCTATTTTTACGCCTATTTGATATTCGGAAGTTGAAGTAGATGAATTCCATTCGCTAAGTCTAAGCATATTTTTAAAAAAGTGAGATGCACCCGTAGACATCGCCTAAAAATTAAAATTTATCTGATTATCTGATTGACAACAGATGTACTCTGAATACGCCATTTACCTCGTTGTCGAATTAAATTATACCGAACTCGCAAATTCTCATTAGAAGAGTTTTTAAACTGGCCATTTTCATATAACTGTGTCGCTTCCTTAACCGTAGCTTCCACTGCGGCACGATCACTAAATAAATCAATTTTTTCTACAGATTCAATCTTCAGGCTATGGTCGTACTTGCGGTAGCGGTTGTCTGACCTATCCTGTTGAGCAATCAGCCGCCATTGAGATAAAGCTGAACCAGTTAAAATCTGCTCTAAATTATTAATCTCATGATTGGGCCCTAAAGCTGCGGCTTTAGTAGATAGCCAAGTCCGAATAACTTCCTCTGCTGTTGCATCTGTTATAGGGCCATCTAGTGGTTGTGGTTTACTATTTGGATCAGGAATAGCTATTGGTGGTTGATTTATTTGTACAAACAACTGTGAGCCACCCACAGATGGTGTAGGAAAAAATAGATTTTTTAACCATCCAAAAGTTGTTGTGGCTAACACCCAGAAAACTAATATACTCACCAAAGAAATAAACACTCTCCATACCAGCCGTGTTTTCCCTTCTATGGTGTTAGCAAAAGTTCGCCGCCGCCGAGGACGACGAGACTGAGGACGATTATCTGGTACACGCTCTCGGCTAGCAGATGAAGTCGGTTTTCTCCTTTTACGCTTTTGGTTATGACCGGGTGCAGCAGTCTTAGCTGAACCATTCAAATGCTGATTAGTATTTCTGCTCATCCGTTCGGCAGTAGGAACATCTGATTCTACACTCCCAAATGAATTCCACATGGGTGGTAATAAATTTGAATGTTCCGGTGTTTGTTTTGTTGGTGTTTCTGGCAAATCTGGGTCAGGTGTTCTGCTGTGATTAAATTGCCCTGAGGTTCTAGTTGAATTTTTGGGGAAATGGGGATTATTACTCTGGGGCTGGGGAAAATACTGGGGGTTAATTACAGCCCATTCATTAGTTGTTTCTGCATCAGTTGGCAGTGCTTCTAAATAAGCTTGGACCTGTTGGTTAGCAAAGTAATCTTTTAGGAAAGCTTGCTGGTTTGCTAAATCTCGAAAATGGGGAAATACTTCGTGTTGCAACCATTGTTCTGCATATAGACACAGCCCTGGTAACAAATCTGGAGAGTCTTGAGATTTTTCCCGAATAAAAACTAAAGCTTCGTACTCCTGACTAAGTTCTAAAACACGAGTTGCTTCTTCAGTTTGTCCCAAGAGTAATGCACATAGCGACTGTTCTAAATGTACATCTTGGCGTTTGCCCAGGCGCATGAGCATTTGCCTTGCTTGACGAATTAAAGCAGGTTGACGTTGAGCAAATCCGCGTGCTATCAAAGCATAAACAGCTAAGTAAGTGGCAACAGCAGAAGGACGTTTACTTTGGGCTTCAAATAACTTGTGCTGCTCTGCGACTGTTAAGTGGTTGCGTAACTGCTGGATAAATCGCAGAAAGTCATCTATATTTAAACCAGATTCATCATTGCTGGTGCCATCAATGCCACCACGATCTTCTAAGAGATTTTGCAATAATTCCAAGCCTTGGCGTCGTTCGGCAGTCTTTTCTTGAGGTAGTGCCAGCAACTCCAAAATTCGATATGGTCGCAATTTGTAAAGATCCGCCTGAATTTCTGCCTGTACACTAGAGAACAACCCTTCGCGTGCTAACAGTTCTTGACCAGTTTCTAGTGATATGGCGGCATTTTCATAGTGACCTTGCTGCCACTGTTCACGACCTAATTCTAGACAAGCAAGGGCAACAGTGAGAACAACATCTGGATGTTCAGCACTTTCGTGTATTTCTTCATCTGTTAAATTATTGTCTTTTCTTGCACTTGTAACACCATTTTTATTTACCAGGTACGGACGACCTAGTTTCAATACAAGTTCATATTCCCCCAACTCTTGCAAAATTAATAAAGCGCCAACTAATTCGTCTTGGGGAATTTCGATGCCCAGACTCTGGGTATTAATACCCCTTTTGTGGCTCTCTGTGCGATTTTCCAGTGCTACTGCGGCAGCAGCAAGGTTATCAGGGTCATAAGCGTGGGCAAGATAAAGCTGATCGTAGATACTGCGTTCTTTTGGATCTGATAAAACCACGTAAGCTTCTTCTATGAGTTGTTTACGAGAAGAAATTGCTGCCTGAGAATACTCACGTCGTGGCAATTGTACAATGCGATCGCTGTATGCCTGCCGCAATTGTTGATCACTTGCCGCCAACGGTAGTCCTAAAATTCGGTAGTAATCTAGCGGAATTCGCACAGCCTACTTCCCCTGCACCGTGATCAATATAATTCACCTAGAACTTTCCAGGCCTGTAAAACCGTGCCATAAAAATACCGTGTAGAATTTACTCCACAAGTGTATATTCCAACAACTTGTTTTGTACCTTCCCGAAATTTTGAGTCACATTCTATTACTAATTTTTTGCTTTCGCATAGAAGGCCTCAATTGTTTGTCTTAATTCTTAGTATTTTTGTTTAACACGACTATATCAGCCTTCGATACCACAAACCACAACTACCGCTTTTAATCACGGCATAAATGTTGTGGTTGCAAGAATCTATTGATGATGGATTTTTTTGGGACTTTCTCAGTATCTGGTAACAAAAATACTATTATTGGGAGTTGGACCCTGATAACAGAATAGGAGAAGAAAATCATATCATAATTAACCTTTAATTACAATTACCTATTTGGGTATAGAGACTTTTACTTCCTTTTTTTTAAATTGTTAATGAACATGCAGAAAGCAGTCTATCTTGATTGCTAGTCTATGAAGGGCAATCGTGAGAGAAAAACCAAAGCGGCAGATATTGTCGTTAGAGTCAAATCCTCACGGGGCATGGGCTGAAAACTTAAAAATCAATAATTAAAAATTCAGCTATTCCCTAAGACTCTTTTTTGGTGCATAAATAAAGTTTGATTGTTGAGTCTTGCAAACGCTAGCCTGTTAAAAGCTGAGGTGTTATCAGACCGACTTATTTAAGACCGTAACTTTAAGTTGTACAACAGGGATACTCAAAAATAATGGTTCAAGAGCGTACTTTACCCACATTTAATCCTGCTACTACGCACATTACTAAGGAAGAAGGGTTACGGTTGTATGAGGACATGGTATTAGGGCGCTTGTTTGAAGACAAGTGTGCTGAAATGTACTACAGGGGCAAAATGTTTGGTTTTGTCCATTTGTACAACGGTCAAGAAGCCGTTTGCAGTGGTGTTGTGCAGTCAATGCGACCGGGTGAAGATTTCGTTTGTAGTACCTACCGCGACCACGTTCATGCTCTGAGTGCGGGTGTCCCAGCAAAAGAGGTAATGGCAGAATTATTTGGTAAAGCCACAGGTTGCAGCAAAGGGCGCGGTGGTTCCATGCACATGTTTTCTGCTGAACATCGGTTGCTGGGTGGCTATGCTTTTGTGGCTGAGGGAATTCCTGTAGCAGCTGGAGCGGCTTTTCAAAGCAAATACCGCCGCGAAGTACTAAAAGATGAAAGTGCTGACCAAGTGACAGCTTGCTTTTTTGGCGATGGTGCAGCTAACAACGGTCAGTTTTTCGAGACGCTAAATATGGCAGCTTTATGGAAACTGCCAATTCTGTTTGTAGTCGAAAATAATAAGTGGGCCATTGGGATGTCTCACGAGCGAGCCACTTCTCAGCCAGAGATTTATAAAAAAGCCAGTGTATTTAACATGGTGGGCGTGGAAGTAGATGGCATGGATGTACTAGCAGTCCGAGCCGTAGCCCAAGAAGCTGTAGCCCGTGCCCGTGCTGGTGAAGGGCCAACATTAATTGAGGCACTTACCTACCGCTTCCGGGGTCACTCCTTGGCAGATCCTGATGAAATGCGAAGCAAGGCTGAGAAAGAATTTTGGTTTGCCCGTGATCCAATTAAGAAGTTGGCAGCTTATTTGGTGGAGCAAAACCTTGCGGATGAGCAAGAAATCAAAGCTATTGACCGTAAAATTCAAGATGTAATCGACGAAGCGGTTAAATTCGCCGAAAGCAGCCCCGAACCAGACCCCAGCGAATTATATCGTTTCGTGTTTGCAGAAGACGAATAAAAAGTTAGGAGTTAGGAGTTAAAATTGTTAACTACTGTATGCAATTAATCGCGTCTCCCCTAACTCCTAACTCCTAACTATCCTAAACTCAGGACTAAATTTGTGTTTACCATTGCAGTTCAACAGCAACAATACAAAACCTACATCCTTTCAGATGAAACCGCTGGTTCTCAACTAGAAGTTGTCCCAGAACGTGGTGGGATCATCACTCGTTGGCGTATACAGGGGCAAGAAATTTTCTACTTAGATACTGAACGCTTTGCTAATCCTGAGTTGAGTGTCAGAGGTGGAAATCCTATTTTGTTTCCTATCTGCGGCAATATACCGGATAATACGTATACTCACAATGGGCAGCAGTATACTCTCAAACAACACGGCTTTGCCCGTGATCTACCGTGGGAAGTAACTGACCAACTAACTCAAGATAAAATTAGCCTCACCCTTGTCCTCAACAGCAACGAGCAAACATGGGCAGTTTATCCTTTTGACTTTCAAGTGCTGTTTACTTACGAACTCCAAGGTAATACTTTAGAAATTCGCCAGCAGTATAAAAATCTTTCATCAACATCATTGCCCTTTTCTACGGGTTTCCATCCTTATTTTTTGACGGTTGATAAAACTCGGTTAGAGTTTGAAATTCCTTCGCAAAAGTATCAAGACCAGATAACCAAAGAAATTCACCCCTTCAATGGTAATTTTGACTTTAGCCGCGATGAAATTGACGTTGCCTTTAAGCAGCTAACTAGTCAATCCGCCGCTGTGACAGACAACAGCCGCAAGTTGAAAGTAACTCTGGATTATAGCAATGAATATCCGATTTTAGTGTTTTGGACGCTCAAAGGCAAAGATTTTTACTGTTTAGAACCGTGGAGCGCTCCCCGTAACTCCCTGAACACTGGTGAAAACTTGACTGTGTTAGAACCAGGAAGCAGCTATACGGCATCTGTGCGGTTAACAGCAAATTTTTTCTAAAGTCCTTTACAAATCTATAAATATGTATGCTATGATGGCAAAGTTGCGAAAAACAAATTAACGGGTCGCTAACTCAACGGTAGAGTACTCGGCTTTTAACCGATTAGTTCCGGGTTCGAATCCCGGGCGACCCATATAAAACTTTAAGGAATACTCGCTGAAGCTTTTGAGATAAAGGTAAAGGCGAGTTTTATTGTTAGTAAAATTTTGTGAATGCGATCGCACTGGGGAATAAAACACCTGAGAAAGAGCGATCGCTTTTTGCTGAAGATAAAAGAAAGATTACAGTTAAGGGAAATTAACTAAGTTGTCAGCGTATTTCAGTGCTTTTACGGTTATTTAAGTGCGGGTTGAAGGTGAATAACTGAATTTGAGCTTTTCAACTGGAAGTAACAGATGCAGGTGAATTTTGAGCAAAAAGCTTTTATTTCCTTAGCAGGTCTGGAAACTAAGAACTTATCGGCAAAGCAAATACGATTACAGGGTTTGTCTGGGAGCGATCGCGACTTTTGGCACTTATGGGAGCAGTATCAAGATTATCTTTACAGTCGCTGCTTACAGTGGATGGGAGGTAATCGTCATGATGCCGAAGACTTGTTCAGCCTGGCAATGCTCAAAGCCTGGAATCAATGGCCAGACTATGCCAATAAAATCACCAAGCCTAGGGCTTGGTTGAGCCGACTCATCCACAACCTCTGCATGGATCTACATCGAGAACGTAAACGAGAGGCACAAAGAATCAAAAACGTTGAGGACATTCAATATAGAGATCACGCAGTAGTTACTTCCAGGCTTGAATCTCCTGAGTCAGAGATGTTTGGTCATGAGCTGAGGGCATACCTTTGCCATAGAATTGAGTCCTTACCCACAAGACTGCGCGAACCTTTTATCCTTCGCTACTGCCAAGAAAAGTCTTACAGAGACATTGCCAAGCAACTCGTCCTTTGTGAAGACAACGTTTACAAACGGGTTCAACAGGCGCGAACTATTTTGCAAAAGCAGTTAAGCAAATATCTGGCCGGGGAAGATGACACTCCCCTAGATTCTCTCCCATCCCGATTCAAATGGGTGGTTCCGATGGTGGAATCTAAACCTGCTCAAAGGGTGATATCTGACTGGGAAGTGCCGATAACAAGCATTGAAGAAATTAATTACAAAGTAACCGTTACATGTCTGGAAACCTTGCAACATACTTGGTACAGCTCCCCCAGTCTTCTGGGGTGGAGATGAATGTTCATCTGGTTTTAGACGAAAAGCCAACTAGGCAAGATCAGAAGTTAAAAACATTAAGTAAGTACATCCAGAAGTATCCCCAAGGATGGAAAAAACGATTAGAATTGGCTAATTTGCTGTACGGAATGGGAAGCTGGGAGCAGGCGATCGCAGAATATCGCCAAGTTATTGAGCGATCGCCTCAATTGCTCAATGTGCGGCTGCAACTGGGGAAAATCTTGCAAATGATGAAACGAGAGGCAGAGGCTATAGAGGTATATGGGAGCGCCTTACCACTGTCCACTAATAGAGCAACTCAGCACCACATAGGCGGATTAATTGCTGTCTGTAAAGGTGACACTCAAAAAGCAATCATAGCTTTTGATTCTGCGGCTGACCTAGAACCTGACAAAATAGTTCACTGGTTGGCATTGGGACAAGTGCAGAAGGGGAGAGAAAATCCGATTGGGGCTTTACGAGCCTTTTCACGGGTTTTGTTGCTCAACTCAGATGATATTGTGGCTTTGATTCACAGCTATGATGCACTGATGACAATGGGGAACTTTCAAGAAGCTAGGCAGAAGTTAAGTAGAGCGATCGCTCTAGCTCCCGATGATTTTCAGGTACTCCAACGACAGTTAGATCAGCGTTGCGGGATGAGATTGGTATCCGGTGAAGAAGGGAAGCAGACTAAAAAGCTGATTAGTTCTATGCTGCAACAGGCTCCTCATGCAGCTGAAGCTTACAAATCACTGGCTTATTATCACCTTTATCGGGGAGATTGGGCGCAAGGGGTAGGGGTGTTAGCAGAGTTTGCCGAGGAACACCCGAATAACCCAAGCGGTTGGTATTACTATGGGCAGTGCTTGTTCTACACGGGGGAATATCAGGCGGCGGCTGAGATGATGCTGAAAGCTTATGGTTTGTATCCCAGCGATTGTGAAATCTATCGGGCGTTGTGCGAGATTTTGCCTGTTGCTGGGCGACTAGAAGAATTACAACCTCTATTAGAAGAGATGCCTGAGCGTTTTCCTGAACGGTGGAGTCTTTGGGCGACGGTGGGGCGAGTGCTGGTGGAAAGCTTTCAAGAGATTGAACGAGGGTGTAGTTTCTCTGCTAAGGGAATGCAACTTCAACCCCAATTAGCTGATGCTTGGTTTGGTCATGGGCGGGTGTTGGCTTTAGCGCTTAAATATCAAGAAGCGGTGGCGGCTTTGGAAAAAGGATGGCAGTTTTTGTTAGCAGCGGGAGGTGATCTGCAATCTGCGCCTGCTGCGGTGTGGCTGGGAGAAAGTTACCGAGGGCTGGGGGATGATGAGGTTAGTCGGCGGTGGTGGGAAGAGGCTTGTGTGCCAAGTCAGGAGCTGAGGTCGTTTAACTCGGCTACCGCTGATTACTGGAAAGGGAGAGCGTTGGATGGGTTGGGGGATACTTTAGGGGCGATAAAGGCTTATCAAAGTGCCTTGAATTTGCAGTTGTTTTATCCGGCTCGTGGGGAAGTTAAGGAAGCTTTGATCCGGTTGCAAGCGATGGTGCAGAAGGGTTCTCATGCTTGAGTCTGGTTTTATCCGGTGGATTTATTTAGAGAAAAAACGCCTCTAACTCGAAAAATTCCAAAATCGGCCAGTGGAAACGTCTTATAGATGTGAAGAACAAAAAAAGGCATTCAGATGCTTATTAACAGAGTGCCCTTCTGAACACAACACCAAACACAAGAGGCCAAGAAACTTATGACAAAGCTAAAAGTCGAATTAGTTGACGTTTATTGCCGAGATACCGAAGATGTAACCGGTGCTGACGATTTTTATCTCGTCGGTGGTTTGGTAGGAGGACAAACCACCAAGGCAATTTTGACAACTCCGATTAAAATCAATGATAAGCAAAGGAAATCTTTCAAACCAGACCAAACCGTTTTATTTGAGGGCGAAATCCCACAAGGACAAAGCCTCAAAGGTGGACTAAAGGCTTACGACGAAGATGCTGCAAAAGACTGGGCTAAGTACGGTGACACAGTTAAAAAGATTAGTAGTGCTATTTCAGGTGCTATAGCAGCAACAGGACCACAAGGAGCTGTTGCGGGAACGGTACTTTCAGCAGCTACAACCGCGGCAAGCTGGATCGGTTCTTTGGATAAAGATGATTTACTCGGTACTACCGAATTAGAAATTTCCTCCACAGGACCCTCCCATGAAGAGCGATCCTGGGTAATGTCCAAAAAAAGCGGTACGGGCTGGTCTACCTGGGACTACACACTTACTTATCGTATTAGCCGTTCCTAAAGGACTGATTAATAACAGTATGAGCGCCTGATTTGGGAAGGGGCGTTAGCAGGAAAGCTTACGCACCTTCTTAGGTGTCTGTGCGATGTCTACGACGGGCTGTACTGTTCGGCATCACGTCTTTGTTAAGCATTTGAATTGAGACAGCTTTGAAGATGTAAAGCGATCGCTAATCTTTGCCTTTGTCAGTGCGATCGGTTAACAACACTATACTGATTTTTGATTGTAAAAAGAGCTATCGTGTAGGGCGATCGCTCTTTTAATTGCAGTCAGTGCGATCACCACTTTATGATAAAATTTTACTATTCGGTGGGTAGGCATAATCTAATCCCAAATGCAATATTTAAGGGAAAACACCCTTACAGCATTTGTCAAAAATTAGTACCTTTAGATTGAAGCGATCACTTTGAGATGACTATTTTGGATACTGGGCTACCAAAACTACTAGTTGCAGGGTAGCTAAATCTACAGCAATACACAGCAAGTATGGGGCATAGTACAGTAGTATAGAGCAAGTATAGGGCATATTTATAGTAACTATGGCGTAAAGTTTTTCAACATAGACACACCACACTAGTTATAATTTCCTATAAGTTGAAAAAACTCTTAAGATTTAGCGTGATTATTACGCTTCTTTCACACCGACTAGCTGACAACCACATTAGGAGGACTATCTATGGCGCTTGTACCACTGCGGCTGCTGTTGGATCACGCAGCTGAAAACGGTTACGGCATCCCAGCTTTCAACGTTAACAATTTGGAGCAGATTCAGGCGATCATGAAGGCTGCTGTCGAGACAGATAGCCCCGTAATTTTGCAAGCTTCACGCGGCGCTCGTAATTATGCAGGAGAAAACTTCCTCCGCCATCTGATTTTGGCAGCCGTAGAAACCTATCCTCAGATTCCCATTGTCATGCACCAAGATCATGGCAATGCGCCTGCTACCTGCTACTCAGCAATTAAGAACAACTTCACCAGCGTGATGATGGATGGTTCTTTAGAAGCTGATGCGAAGACCCCCGCTAGCTTCGAGTACAACGTCAATGTTACCCGCGAAGTTGTAAATGTAGCTCATGCTTTGGGTGTCAGCGTTGAAGGTGAACTCGGTTGTTTGGGTTCTCTAGAAACTGGTGCTGGTGAAGCTGAAGATGGTCACGGGTTTGAAGGTACACTCGACCACTCTCAACTGTTAACTGACCCCGATGAAGCTGTTGACTTCGTAGAAGCAACCCAAGTAGATGCTTTGGCTGTTGCCATTGGCACAAGCCACGGTGCTTACAAGTTTACCCGCAAGCCGACTGGGGAAATTTTGGCAATCAGCCGCATTGAAGAAATTCACCGCCGTTTGCCTAACACCCACTTGGTAATGCACGGTTCATCCTCTGTACCAGAAGATTTACTGGCGCTAATTAACCAGTATGGTGGTGCAATTCCTGAAACCTACGGTGTACCTGTAGAAGAAATCCAAAAAGGTATTAAGAGTGGTGTACGTAAAGTAAACATCGACACCGACAACCGTTTGGCTATTACTGCTGCTGTACGTGAAGCTTTGGCTAAAAAACCAGAGGAGTTTGACCCCCGTCACTTCCTCAAGCCTTCTATTACATATATGCAGAAGGTTTGTACTGAACGCTATCAGGAATTTGGCACGGCTGGGAACGCAAGCAAGATCAAGCAAATTTCTTTGGAAGATTTTGCTGCTAAGTATGCTAAAGGTGAACTCAACGTTGTTACCAAGTCAGCTGCTAAAGTTTAATTTTGACAAAAAATAAATAGGGGCACACTGCTGCTATGCTCCTAAAAGACTGAGGATTCTTAATATCGGCATAAACCGGGTGATTACCCGGTTTTTTTTTTTATTCCCAGGTAATGGGCATTGATTATTTTCCCCCAGCTCCTCTGGTTACTGAGCGCAGTCGTAAAGCCTGCGGCATAGCTACGCTTAGGGCGCAGCCTCTGGTAGAGTTGTATGCTCCCTCATCTCCCTTGTCCTCAGCACCTAAAATACTCGATGCTGTAAAGAGGGCATTTGACGGCGGACTTGTTCGAGCCTAGTGGGCTTGATTTGTGCGATCGCAATTCCCGGCTTTTCCCCAGCATCGGCTAAAATTACGCCCCAAGGGTCGATAATGACCGCGTGTCCGTGGGTTAGACGACGGGCGTAGTTATTGCCTGCTTGGGCAGGAGCAATGACGTAGGCGGTATTTTCGATGGCTCTGGCTTGTAGTAGTACTTGCCAGTGGTCTTTGCCAGTTAAGGCGGTAAAGGCGGCGGGAACAAAGATAACATCAGCTCCCTTATCTGCTAGATGACGGTACAGTTCGGGGAAGCGGACATCATAACAAATAGAAAGTCCTAAATTACCAAATTTTTCGGAAAAATGGACAGGTGGTAGTTGCGTACCAGCCACAACTGTGCTGGATTCCCGATAGGTGTTGCCGTCGGGGACGTTAACATCAAATAGGTGTACTTTGTAGTAGCGCGCAAGTTCTTGACCGTTTGGGTCGATGAGTAGAGTGGTGTTATAAACTTTGCCTGTATTGTCTACAGGAAGTGGAAAGCTGCCGCCCAAGATTGTAATTTGAAAGCGTTGAGCCATTTTTTTGAGAAATTTTTCACTTTCAAGAGCGATCGCATCGCCTTGGGCGAGTTTGTCTTTTTCTTCTCCCATATAGGAAAAGTTTTCTGGCAAACCTACCAATTCAGCACCTTGACGCACGGCAAGCTCAATTAATTCTTCTGCCTGGGCCAAATTTTTCTGTAAATCTGGCACACTGGTCAATTGAATAGCGGCGGCTAAATAAGATTTCATAGGTTCAACAACGAACAGTTGATTTATGGAAGATAGATTATCAAAATATATCGCTAGTTAAACATTTGTGGAATTTAATTAGAAATGTATCAGCGAAGATTTTCTTTAACGGACTTGTTTTATTGCTGCTCTTAATATTCCTCTGGGTTCTAGCAAACTGAGTAATATTAAGATTAGGTTGTGATTAAACTCTGATCAAAACTACCTGCTGTGGATATTCCTATTCTCATTCAAACATTTATCGCTGTGTTTGTCCTGGCAGATGCTGTGGGCAATATACCAATTGTTTTAGTTTTGACTAAGGGCATGATGCCAGACCAAAGAAACAAAGTTATAGATAAAGCAATTATCATTGCGATCGCAGTTCTTTTGCTATTTGCCTTTGCAGGGCAAGTAATTTTAAATTATTTGGAAATCAGTATCGGCTCTTTGCGAATAGCAGGAGGACTATTGTTGCTGTTAATTGCTTTGCAAATGCTGCGGGGAGAATTAGATCAGCCGATTATTGAAGAAGGACGCGATGTCGCAATTACTCCACTAGCTTTACCACTGCTAGCAGGACCGGGGACTTTGACAACGGTAATGTTGCTGATGTCGAAATCACAGAGTCCGCATATTGCTGTGGGAGTGGGTATCTTAGGGGCGATGTTTATCACTTGGTTGATTTTGCGTTTAGCAAATCTGATTGACCAGTGGATTGGTGCAGAAGGTGGAATAATTGTGACTCAACTTTTGGGTTTTTTGTTGGCGGCGCTAGCAGTGGAAATTGGTAGTACCGGAATTAGGGAGTTGTTTTTGAGCTAGAAAACTCCTAAAATTATTCGCGATCGCAAACTGTATACAAATGTAAATAAGTTTGAAAGACGAGAAATTCGCGCCTCTCAAACTTGTTTATAAAAATTAACCTAAACTTAGAACAACATGGATAACTCAAGAGGATTTTATTGCCAATTGAGTTTCAAAGATACTTTTCGAGGGTGGAAGCTAATGTAGTTTTAGGCACAGCGCCGACCACCATATCCACTTTTTGTCCACCCTTAAAAATCATTAATGTGGGAATGCTGCGGATGCCGTATTGACTAGCAACATTAGGATTTTCATCTGTATTGACTTTTACGACCTTTATTTGACCTTTGTACTGTTCGGAGATTTCATCGACAACAGGAGCTACCATACGGCATGGTCCGCACCAGGGTGCCCAAAAGTCAACTAAAACGGGTACCTCGCTGTCGAGTACTTCTTGCTTGAAACTAGAATCGGTAACTTGTGCGGCTGTTGACATGCCTAAAACCTTCGCCAATAATATCTGAACTTGGTGAAAATTCTACCATAGCAAAAACCTCAGCTTGGAAGTGCGAGGATGTACATTTGCAAAGAAGCTCTCTTATTTTATTTATAAACATAAGGAACCGCCCGAACAGTAGTTCGGGCGGAGTGTGGTGTGAGGAGTGAACGGAAACATGCGTCTCCGCTATTTCTATTGTAGGCGACATATCGGATTTTTCCAGCAATTGTTTAGGGGCCTGGAAAAATTTATTCCAAAATTAGGTATTGGGCACTTGTACATTGGGCATTAATTATTTTTTCCCTATCTCCCTCATCTCCCTATTCCCTACTCCTTTATTTCCCCATACCTAATTGTTGAGCTTTTTGATAAACTTTACCCTCAGTTAATAAAGAAGGCGCAATCACAATTTCCACTTGTTGCATTTCTTTAATATTTTTAGCTCCTAAGGTGCCCATGCTCGTCTTTAAGGCTCCTAAAAGATTGTGAGTGCCATCATCTAGTCCTGCTGGCCCAATGAGTATTTGCTCTAGGCTACCAGTGGTGGCAACGCGAATGCGGGTGCCACGAGGCAACACTGGACTGGGAGTCGCCATGCCCCAATGATAACCTCGTCCTGGGGCTTCGGCGGCTCTGGCAAAGGGGGAACCAATCATCACACCATCAGCACCACAGGCGATGCATTTACAAATATCGCCACCGGTGATTAAACCACCATCAGCGATGACGGGGATATAGTTGCCAGTTTCCTTGTAGTAATCATCTCGTGCCGCAGCACAATCAGCGATCGCAGTTGCCTGTGGTACACCCACACCCAACACACCACGGGACGTACAAGCAGCACCAGGTCCAATTCCCACCAGTACCCCAGCCGCCCCAGCTTTCAACAAATTCAACGTGACTTCGTAAGTCACGCAATTCCCCAATACTACGGGGATGGGCATGGAACGGCAAAATTCTGCTAAATCAAGTGGTATTAAAGACTCTGGTGACAAATGTGCAGTAGAAACTACCGTAGCTTGTACAAAAAATAAATCTGCCCCAGCTTTTGCTACCGCCTCACCGTATTTACTTGCACCCGCTGGAGTTGCACTCACCGCCGCAATACCACCTTGTTGTTTAATTTCCTGAATACGTTGTTCAATTAATTCCGGCTTTATTGGTTCGGCATAGAGTTCTTGCATCAAGGCAACAAATTCATCTTTCCCCACAGAGGCAATCCGATCTAATATTGGCTCTGGGTCAGCATAGCGAGTTTGAATCCCCTCTAAATTGAGGACACCTAATGCTCCTAACTGTGACAAAAGTACAGCCATGCGAACATCTACTACGCTATCCATTGCACTGGCAATTATCGGGATTTCTCGCTCAATATTGCCAATACGCCACTTAGTATCTGCCAAACTGGGGTCTAGTGTTCTGTTACCGGGGGCTAGAGCAATTTCATCTATTCCGTAAGCTCTGTGAGCTGTTTTTCCCCGCCCAAGTTGAATTTCCACGCTTAACTTTTCTCAAATCTGTTTAAGCTAGGGTATCAAATTGTGAGATAGATTGGGGCGTTTTTTTTCCGAACTACACAGATAAATTCCAGTTATCCAAGCCGCCGCTCAAAACTTTGGTGGATGCAAAGTATGCACCAAGGAAGCAAATGAGCAAAAGTTGTTAATTGGTTTGAAGGTTAGTGTTGTTTGAAGGTTAGTGTTGCAGTAGTTTTTAGACACTTGGACTTTTATGTGTTTGTTATTACTAAGTTCATGTCAAGATGATTGGCATTAGTTCTTTTAATTTCCTTGTATTAATTAAGGTCAAGCTATGCAAATTACTAGAAATAATCTCAAATTGGAATAATTTGTATCGTTTCAAATCGAAAAACCTTTTGAATATGAAGATTTTCAATTCCATTATCCAAAATCGTTCGAATGAGCGACTTGTACCGAGGTAAGTTGTTCGCGTAGCGTTCCGCAGGAAAGTCCAAAATCCAAAATTGGTTTGATTTATCGTTTATTTTTAGCTGCATCCACACCAGTGTAACCAGTGGCTAACCAAATTATCGCTCTGGCTCCATCGCGAATAGATTTTTCGATAGATTCAGGAGGTTTTTCGGAAGGAACTGGCACTGGTTTTAAATAAATACCCCGACTACCCAAAATAATTTCGCCGATGACACAAGCTCGGCGCATATGGAAGTCTGAAGTAATCAAATAAACGCTCTTGATGCCGCGAGCTTGCAAATCATCCACTAACGTAGTAAAATTAGTAACTGTATCTACAGCTTCGTAGTTTAAGTGTAAACGTTTGCGATCAACACCAGCTTTGGTAAACACTTGTTGGGTAAATCTAGGTGGACTACCCCCAGTAATCCAAATTGGTATATTTGGATGCTCTCGAACAAATTTTGCTGTAAACTTCTCTCGCTCTAAATGTCTGGTTGAACCACCTAACACTACAACTGCTTGCGGCTGTACAGATTGGTTTTGAACTTCTTTGTATCCCCACCAGATGATTAAGGGTAGGACAAAAGCCATAAAACGAAAAGATTTACCTGTAAAGAGTAGCTTATTCAAGGCTGGATAACTTTATTTACTGAGTCCCTAATTTCTCTGGCTATAAAAAAACAACAATTGATATGTAGAGTAGCAAACTCCTCAAAAATCTGCCCAAATTTATATTTGAATGGTTTTCATGTTACAGCGCGATTAAGCGTGCTTGAAGTTTTTCCTCTAATTGATGGATTATCCTAACCTGTATCGGACAATCTATCAAAGGGTTGTAGCAGCTTGTTGAAGAACCCCATTTAGTGGTACATTATATTTTTTTACCGCCCACTGTTGCAAAACCCAGAGTTACAACTCGTTCCTTCGCTGGTCGAGCATCAGCGCTTTATGGGCTTGCTTAAAGGTGTTGGTCAACGACACTGACACAACGCCGCAAAGTCTCTTGACATTCTAGGCTGATGGCTTTAACTTGACACCAATCGCGAGACACTCCGAAGTTCTGAGTGCTGGAAGCCGAGGCTTAGACTTCTCTCCATCCCACAAGAAATAGTTGGATATTTTTTTACTTAGAACTCCCTAACTAAAAACAACTTTGTTAGGAGACATTGCCCTTAGAAGATGAAAATATAATTAGCATCTATTTTACTCACTAGCTGCTGCTTCCAGCCAGACTTCCACATCATCTGCTAATAACTTCTGTGCAGCTTCCAGCATTAATGCTGCTATGTCTTTGAGGTCTTCGCGGTTGTTCAAGTAAGTCTTCAATGCTTCCATTGGGTCGATGCTGGTACTCGCACTCAATTCAGGAATCCGGGGCCTGGCTAATTGACTGACTAATTCTGCTTGAATGGTATAGGTATGAGCGGCACTTAAAGCAGTATGTACAGAAGAACTGTCAATTAAATCCATCTGTTCAGAGCGAAGTTTGTAAATTAGCCGCACTACTGCATCTTGAATATCATACTTGGCGATCGCTTTCATTAATACTGCCTGGGGATCATCTGCTTTCGAGACATCCACTTCAATGGTGCGGAAAGTCCGAACTGTTAAGGGACAAAATTCCCACTCAGCGCTCCCCCGCTCCAGTTCTAACATCACATAGCCTTTGTCTTCTTTTTCTTCACTAAAATCTACCCGCTCAATGCTTCCTGGATAAATCACCGGTGGGTTGTTGGATTTATTCAGGTTCTGGTGGCGGTGGACGTGTCCCAACGCTACATAATCAAAACAAGGTCGCGTCAGCAAAGATAGCGGTAGAGTAAACCCTTTACCCACGGCCAAAAAACGTTCTGCGCCTAAAGCAGCATTGTCAGACATCAAGTGAGCCAGAAGGACAGTTGGCACATTGGGGTCAAGACGACGAATTTCTCCTTCTAGAACAACTCGCAGGCGTTCCGTTAACAGTTGGTTGACTTCTGCCAAAGACAAACCTTCAGTCTCTTGGCGAGTCATCAAGGTGGAACGAGTTAGCCAAGGGAGGGTGATTACTTGCACTTTGCCATTGCGGGTTTGGATGCAGTGAGTAGTTAGTGTGTCACCGACAACAAATCCTGGCACTCCCAAAGTGCGGTAAATATTTAAACTCGCGCCTCCCTGCCCTTGGGAGTGTTGGTCGTGGTTGCCTACCAACAGCACTGTGGGAATATTGGCATCCATGAGACGGCGAAACTGGCTGGCAAAAGCTTGTTGTACATAGGGCGGTGGTGTAGCATCCGGGAAAGCATCGCCACCAAATATCACCATATCAACAGCATCTGTCAGCGCTCGCTCGATACATATAGAGAGAGTATTGACAAAATCCTCCAATCGTGTATTTAACCCCGTTGCGGGATTAATTCGTCCGTGGGAAAAGCCGCTTCCCATGTGGATATCGGAGAGGTGAAGAATTTTAATCATAGATATCTTAATTTAACTATATGAGGTTAAATTACCACGCCAATTATACTATTGCTTACAGCATTCTGCGTTTTAATAAACCATAGCTTAGAAGCTTTACATATAAGTCGCTAAAATTGAAATTTTTAAAAGTGTCGTCTACTTGAATAATCGCTGTGTCTGCAATTTGTAACAAATGATGATTTTTGTAATACATATTACTTACAATAGAAGTATTAAAACACAAGCTTAGTCTTGTCGATCACTACCAATTCAAACAGAATGAGTATCTCGGACACTCAGGCAATCCAAGAAAAAATCAATATTTGGAAGAAAAAACTTGCTGGCGACTCCAACAGTAATCCTTTACTTGATTTTCGCAAAAACAAAAAACCAGTAATTGATATTCTTACAACCTCTTCAGTTTTATATAAAAACTTTGTAGGAGAACCCACTCCATTTCCTTTTAGTCAACTCACAACCAAGCAGAGTGATACTGACCGGATCAGGCTATTAGATGAAGTTTGTAAAGGTGCGAAATCAAGCTTGGAGGAGAAGGGTTTTAATAGTCTCTTTCTAATTTTTGGTACTTTAACATGGTTTGACCCCGAAAAACCCCAGGAAAAGTATGTTTCTCCAATGCTGCTTGTTCCTGTCAAATTGGAAAAAAAAGGCAGAAAGTTGCCAGAGTTCACACTTTACTCTACTGATGATGAGATTTCTGTTAACTTTATTTTAGTCAACAAGTTACGTGAAGATTTTAATATTGTACTGCCTGAGAGCGATCGCGTTCCAAAATTGAGTTATGAGAGTTTTTTTGATGCTGTTCGTGGTGCGATCGCTAAACAACCTGACTGGCATGTACAAGAAACAGCACACATTACTTTGTTCCAGGATGCAAAAGCAGCAATGATTAAAGACTTGGAACAAAATCAGCAAAAGATAGCTAATCATCCTATCTTGAAAGAACTAGCCATAAAACGAACACCTGATAATGTCAATAAGCTCTCCATTACTCAAGAGCAAGAACTTGAGAAAATAGATCCCTCATCAATTTATCAAATATGTGACGCAGACTCCAGCCAGCAAGTAGTTATAGAAGCTATAAAGGCAGGACTTAGCTGTGTAGTCCAGGGGCCTCCTGGTACAGGAAAAAGCCAAACTATTGTTAACATCATCACTGAGTTAATCGGCAAAAATAAGAAAGTGCTTGTAGTTGCGGAAAAGCAAACTGCTCTAGAAGTTGTCTTTGACAGACTTAAAAAAAGTAAGTTGGAAGATGTTTGTCTAAATTTACACCACCAAGTCACAACAAAAGCAAAAGATTTCTTTAATCAATTAGACCAAACTTTCACTCAGCTTTCAGAAAGAAACAAAGCACAACACCAAGATTGGGATACATTCTTTAAACCTTTACGTGACTATCAGCAAGTTCTCAATGAGCATGTAGTAGGCCTACATAAACAGAAGCAACCATTAAATAAATCTGCTTTTGACCTGTATGGCGAAATTCTCAGGTTAGAACGAAAAGAAACTCCTGTGCTAGAGTTTAATCTTGATAATCTGGACGATTGGTCAGAAACCAGATTATTGGAAGCAAAAATACCACTGGAAAAACTTGGTCAATTCGAGGCTATATTTCGGGGAAGGCAAAAAACGATATGGTCAAATAGTCCACTAAAATCTGAATCTTGGTCGTCTGATATCAATAATGATTTGCGTAGTCATATTGACAATCTCAGTCAAGGAATAAAACTTGCTCAGGATACTATAGCTTCATTGACGCAACTGCTAAAAATAACAGAATCACTCGAAACATTGTATGATTTGGAACGGTTCCAGCCAGCAGTAGCTCATATCCTTGATGCTCCATCAGGAATTGAAACTTGGTCTCTTTCAACAGATTTAGTCGATTTGAGACAGTCGTATTCTAATTTAGAAAAAGAGATTATAAATTATCAATCTATTAATTCTACATTAAATGCTAAGTATGCTGGTGAATTTTTAAGTTTTGATCTGTTAGAACTTAGGAGACTTTTTGCAAGAAGATTTACAGGTATTTTCCGCTTTATTCAACCAGCTTATTGGCAATGGCGTAATGCTAAGAGGCGCGAACGTCAACGTCTCATAGCTCTACGGCAAGACCAAAATAGAGTTTCTGAGCAAAAATTAATTGCAGATATTGAAAAAGCAATTGAGCGCCAAAATATTTTAAGTATATTAAAAGATCCACAATATCAAGCTCGTACAGCTTTTGGTTCTTCATTTGATGAAGAAATGACGGATTTACTAAGTATTGAGCGAGGTCTTGAATGGTTGGAAATAGTAATTCAACAGTACCAATTAGATAAAGAGACAATAGGCGCAGTTATTGCTTCAAGAGAATGCTATCAGGAGCTAAGAACATTTTTAGAAAATTTGGAATCA
Organism: Nostoc sp.; assembly: GCF_036919595.1. Classification (GTDB taxonomy): domain Bacteria; phylum Cyanobacteriota; class Cyanobacteriia; order Cyanobacteriales; family Nostocaceae; genus Nostoc. The sequence continues at coordinate 22,196 of NZ_JBALCO010000079.1, forward strand.
TCCTTAAATCAGATTAAAGAAGGCTTGAAATTTTTAAGATACAACTTTCCTCAAGAACGAGTAACAGCATTAGGTATATTGGAAAAAACACCCTTAAAGTAAATTGAAAATTCCCGTCAACAAGCCCACAATGAGATTGATTTATTCCAACAGTGGTTGGACTATCAACAAATTGTACGTCAATTAGAAGCTATTGGAACCAAAGATTTTTTATCTAAACTACGAGATTCTAACTTCCTACCAAATGATTGGTTTTCAGTTTTACAAAAAGGCGTATATGAAAATTGGCTGCGACATATACATAATGATAATTTAGAGTTGCGAAACTTTAACCAGGATTTCCATGAGCGGAAAATAAATGAGTTTTCCGAAAAAGATAAACAACAGTATGAAGTTGCAATAGAACGTTTGAGACAACTCCATGTCAAACGTTGGCAAGATTGGTTAACACAGGCGGAAGCAGTACAACAAGTGAAGTCTTTTAAAGATGAAAGTAAAAAGCAAAGGGGGCAACAAAAAATTCGTCAATTTATCAAAAATGCGCCTCAACTTGTTACTATCCTCAAGCCATGCTGGTTGATGAGTCCTTTAGGGGTTAGTCAATATGTAGATGCAGAGGCAGTGGAGTTTGATGTTGTTATCTTTGACGAAGCTTCTCAAATTCGTACTGAAAATGCAGTATCTTCTATTATGCGAGCAAAACAGCTAATTGTTGTTGGAGATAACCAGCAGCTACCGCCAACTTCTTACTTTGAAAGTACAGCTTCCGATGATAGCAACGATGAAGAAGAAGTTTATGAAAATTTGCTTGATGAATGTCCCCATTTATCAATGATGCAAGAATTTACTTTGAGGTGGCACTACCGCAGCCAAGATGAAAGCCTCATTGCCTTTTCAAACCAAGAATTTTACGATTCAAAACTTATTTCTTTCCCCAACCCTGTGAAAGATGTTAGCCGAGGTGTGCATTTCCATCCTGTTGAAGGAGGAATATATAACCGTGGTGGTAAGCGCAAAGATAATATCCGTGAAGCGGAGGAAATTGCAAAGCTAGTAGTGCAGCATTTTCAGCAATACCCCAAGCAAACTTTGGGTATTATTACCTCAAGTAAACAACAGGCAAAAGCCATCTGGGAGCAAGTTAACCGTATCAGCATTCAGCATCCAGAAATAGAAGAATTTTGTCAAGATAACTCAGACAAGTTCTTTATCAAACCAATCGATGAGGTTCAAGGTGATGAACGAGATGTGATTTTCCTAAGCTTTGGCTTTGGTTTTGATAACGAAAAACGAGATAATTTAAATCACAACTTTGGTTACTTTAGTAAAATTCAACAGGATTTAGGAAGACGAAGATTAAATGTTGCAATAACTCGCGCTAAATGTAAGTTTGTTTTAGTCGCCTCAATTAAATCAGAAGATTTTGGTGCAGAAAAAGGTCAACAAGCTGCATTGCTTAAAGAGTATTTTGCATACGCTCAAAGCTGCGGTCAAAAACTAGATGAAAAGCTTGCTGATGAGGTATCTCACTCAGATTTACACTTTGAAGAAGATATCTATCAGGTTCTAACAGAAAGGGGATATGCAGTTAAGAAACGGGTAGGTCGTTCAGCTTACCCGATTGATCTAGTGTTAATAGATAATCTCAAGCCAGAAACAGAGGAGTATTTTTTAGGCATTATATGTGATGGAGCAACGTATCGTGACTATCCTACAGCACGCGATCGCGATCGCCTCCGCCAAGAAGTTCTACAAAAATTAGGCTGGCGCATTTACAGAATTTGGTCTCGTGAATGGAATCGCGACAGAGACACTCAAATAAACCGACTAGTTAAGTATATAGAGAATCTACGCAATCAGAAATAAACACAGTTGCTAGTGTAGCTATATAAACAGAGATTTAAATAAAACTTGGATTTTCTACGATAGTAGCACTAACTGAAGAACTGTTAACTAAAATTCAACAGTTGCAATTAATTATGATTGCGGTTTCTACTGGAGAGTTGAAAATTCACCAAAAAGAGAAAGAGTATACACTACTTTCTAAAAACATTGCTGACCTGATGGAATCTCTTGAAGAGGAAGGGGTTTACATCGAAAATCCTAATAAATTTAAATCTCTTTCAGATTGGCGCGATCGCTGGTCATCTTTAGAAAGGGGATATGCTTCAAAAGCAGGATATATTCATGACCTATACACTACCTCTTTCAATCAAATTGATATTGTTTTATGTCAGCGCTATGTTAAAGGTAAATCTCACCAACAATTAGTTGAAGAGTGGCAAATATCACAATTTGAAAACTTGATAACAAAAATTAAAAAGTTAAAGGGAATCATGATTTCGGTTGCTATTCAGGGAGAAAGTGTTTATTTAATTAAATCTGAGGAGGAGAATTATAGAAAGCTCTACCGATTTAGTAAGAGCCAAGTGCAAAAAGCATGGGTGCGCTTTGGTTATAAAAATGGGAGTTACGAATCAGAAAAGGATATTTTGAAATTAGATTTTATTAGTAATAGTAGTCACCTTGATTATGCTTTTCTTAAAATCAACGCTCAAACACAACAAAAATCCATTTTTATTAATGAAACGTATATATTAGATAGCGGTCAAGATATTCGTATTATCCATCATCCGCAAGGAAACCCAGTGATAATTTCCGACTTGGGACAAATTACACAAGTAGGAGAAGATTACATTGACCATAATCTTAAAACTGATAACGGTTCCTCTGGCGCACCAATTTTTAATCGCCAATGGGAACTTATTGCAATTCATCAAGGAAATCCTGGTATAGGACGTACCGTGACTCCAGGTTCAACGGGAGGTATTCCCATTCGTACTATTTGGAATCAGATTTCACCGCATTTAGCTTGATGTGACAGAGGAATAATTTTATGAGCTTTTTCCAGAGTTTATCTGAAACTTTCAGCCGTGAGGCTCCAAAATATAAAACCCTTTCTCTACCGAAACATCGAGTTGATCTAGAGTACGACGAAAAACCCATTGTTGCAGGTGAAGCCTATTGTCGGATCTGGCTAGTGGAGATGCGCTTGGCCAAAGATGTAGAATGGTTCAAGCAAAGATATCCGGTGGTTCATGCTGCTGTCCGCTTCAATCACGGTGGGAAACCCGTAATAATTCCCTATCTAGCTGCACCTGGACAATTAGAAAAATCAATAGCAGATAATCTGGATAAAGTCATTCAGTGTAACTATCCTTTGACATCTTTATTTCCTTTCAATGATGGATTAGTTGAGTTACAAGCAGGCTTATTTAGCATAGTTAATAATGACTCCATCGGTAAATTTATTAAGACGATGGGCAGATTTTCTGAATTGCTACCTGTGCCGCAACTTTCAAGTGTTATAAAGCTAGCAGAACCAGTATATCGGGGTATTGAAGATTTACTCGATATTGGTGAGCGTCGGTTAGAACTAGGCTACCAACAAACATTTTCTGAAGCTGATGGAGGTGGTAGTAATTCTCTCAAAGCAGGTTATTTTGCTGCCATTTTGGCGCAGGATAATAAGATAAACAGTGATAATCTTTGTATTATAAATGATAGCCTCTGTCTTGGTTCACCTGGAACAACTAAAACTTTTGAGCGTGACGGCAAACCCCTAGAAGGTTATAGTTATATGCTTTTTCGTATAGAAAAGCGCAAACAGCAAGATTGGGAGTCATTAGAAAATATAAAAGAGCTACTTACTCAAGCTCAAAATGCTATTTATTCAGGAGAATATGAAAAAGTAAAGAAATTTATTTTACCTGCTATTGAAATAGCTATTCTCCAAAGTCCTGATCTAACTAAAGCTGACCGACGCAATATGAGATTAAAAATTGGAGAAGAATTAAAGGAACTTGGTTTGCAATCTACAAAAGTGCAAAGGCGATCGCTTTACTCAATTATGCAGCGACCTTTGCCAGAGATTGACGCAGCGACACAAGCCGAATTAGCTTCTCTAGAGCAGCTTTTCCAGCAAAGTGGTCAATAAACTAGCCTCTAAGTTTGTTGTGTAACAGTGTTATCTAACCGCAGAGACGCAGAGTAAGCAAAGGAGAGTCGGGGGAAATTCTTTTTTTCTTCTATTCCCCAACTCCCTACTCCCTACTCCCTACTTCCCCTTAAATGTGAATTCCACATTCTGTTTTATCACTTCCCCGCCAGCGTCCGGCGCGTTCGTCTTCGCCTTCGCCTACTTTGGTGGTGATGGGTTGATCGCCTATGCTGGGATAACCTTTATCGTGTAGAGGGTTGTAGATGACTCCGTGTTCAGCCACGTAAATCCAGCTGTCTTGACGTGTCCAAGTGGCTATGGGATTTACTTTCAGCCGACCTTTCCCGTCTAACTCAAATATAGGCATATTCGCACGGGTTACTGCTTGATCACGGCGGCGTCCGGTGATCCAAGCGACGCTGTTGAGTTCGTCTAAGCCCCGTAGCAGTGGTTCAATTTTTGTAACGTGGTGGAATTGGGCAATATCCTTGTCCCAAAGTTTGTCGCCGTATTTGGCTTCAAAGGCTTCGCGGGTGTCTACATCTGGAGTTTTGTAAGTTTGCAAATCCAGGTTGTAGACTTGTTTAGCTTTGGCAACTAATTCTAGGCTTTCGTCAAAGTGGTGCAAGGTGTCGAGAAATATCACAGGAACGGGATGCTTCAGTTCACTGTAAAGAATATGGGTAATTATCATGTCATCCACGTTAAAGGCGCTCGTTTGCACCAGTCCCGTTGGGATATTGTCTATAGACCATGCCAGTATTTCTTTAGGAGTGGCAGTTTCAAATTGCTCATTTAATTTGTCTACGTCAAAAGCGATCGCTTGGTTTCTAGATGCCGTGGAGACTGTCATGATAATCTTCTGTTCAAATATTTCTACCTTGATTAAGATTTATTTTAGCTCACAAAGACGCGTATTCCGCTCGGAGTTCAGGTAATTATTCTATTCGGGAATTACTACATTATGGAACTGGAGAGACCAGGAGAATAACCCCTTAAAAGTAAAAATTAATACACAATTAAATAATTCCGTATTTACTAAGAAACTTTACGGTTTCTTAAGTTTTACAAGACTTTTATGGATATTTATACTGATGTTGATATGGTTAAGGAACTATTAACAAAAAGGATTTTACTTATAATGAACAATTCAAAATCCCGCAATCCCTTAGGCGAATCTATTATTATGGGCGCTTTAATGATGTTGACCAGCGTAAGCATTATTACAATAATGAACTTCTTCTAAGATAAAGATTTCTAATTTTAGCAATAAAACTTCACATAGTCCGGCTCAAAACTGAGCCGGACTTTTACTTTTCTGAGCCACATATATCGGTGTATATTAAGCCTCTTCAGTGACTTCCGGTAGAGAATAATCTTTAAACCGTGTTTTTACGTAGTTTTGCAATTAGAGAATTTAATATTACGTGAGTTCGACGGGTTATATCATGTCTGCCTAGTTAGTCGAATCAAAAAACCTTTAAGAGATTTCACTACGCGAAACCTGTCCCTCTCCGACTCCCAGAGAGACAGACTTGAACTAAAGTTCAAGGCAGGGAGAGGTTTGTCGAACTCATGTTAAAATAACGATGTGATCGCTATTTACTTTAACTCTAATGACCCACTGGCGCTTTCGCTCCTGCACCCCCTTTACCCAGGAATAATAACAGGGGTAATGAACAAAGGAACGCCACACCTACGACTCGAAAGCAATCTGCGTAAGACAAAACAGCAGCTTGGATGTCTACTATTTGACTTAATAAAGTTAGTGCTTGTTGCTGAGCTGTAGTCGCATCCATACCTTGACTTTGGAGTGCCCCGTTGAGTGCATCGAGGCGCTGATTGGTTTCGGAATCATAAGGACTAAGTTTTGCTAACATGATAGCTCGATGAAAAGCCTCTCGTCGATCAAGTAGAGTGGTGAGTAGGGCAATGCCGATACTGCCACCTAGTTGTCGAGTCAGGTTGTAGAAACCAGATCCGGCAGAAACATCTTGTTTGGGTAGCGGGCCTAAAACTGCCAAACTCAAAGGGAGAAACATCAACACAGTAAAAGCCCCACGCCATACTAATGGCCAAAATAAATCATCTGTGCCGGTTTGTGGGGTAATTGTTGCTAGTTGAAACATGACTCCAGATGAGCCGACAGCGCCCATTGCAATTAAAAATCGGGCATCAATTTTACTGGACAGTTTGCCTAATAAAACCATAACGATCGCAGACGCTAAAGCCCCAGGTGCTAATAATAGTCCTGTCTGTGTTGCCGTAAATTGCAGCACGCTCTGAGCGAAAATCGGCACAGCAAAGAGTGTCCCATAAAGCCCCATACCCACCAGTGCTGAGAGAACGCTTCCCGCAGCTAAAGAACGGTGACGCAAAACTCTCAAATCCACAGCAGGGTGATCTGTTTTTAGTTCTCGCCAAATAAACAGTCCCAATCCGATAATACTAGCGATCGCCAACGTGGTGATGAAACTGGAGGAAAACCAGTCGTCTTCCTCTCCTTGCTCTAACAAAGTTTGCATACAGCCAACAGCGATGACCAAAAGCCCAATCCCTAACCAATCGACGGCTTGGCTTTGTGTCTGGCTCTTGTCTTTGTCTTTGAGCAAAAATACAAAGGACATCCCCACTGCAATGATCCCGAAGGGAATATTAACAAAGAAAATCCACCGCCAGCCCAAACCATCTACCAAAAATCCCCCTAAAGTTGGGCCAATGGCTGGGCCAGAAATTACACCTACTCCAAAAACTGCCTGGGCCATACCTTGTTCAGCAGGTGGAAAAGTCTCGAACAAAATCGCTTGTGCTTTAGCTAGCAATCCACCACCACATAAACCTTGAAGAATTCGAGAAAAAACCAGCATCGGTAAATTAAATGCCAACCCGCATAAAACGGAGGCAAGGGTAAAGCCAATTAACGAGAAGATGAAGTAGGTTTTGCGCCCAAAGTAATCTCCCAGCCATGCAGATAAGGGAATTAAAACAACGTTAGCGATCGCATATCCAGTCACCACCCAACCTACTTCACTGACAGTTGCACCAAGACTGGCTTGGATGTCAGTCAGGGCAACGTTAACAATACTGGTATCAATCACTTCTAAGACTGCACCAATGGAAGCTGTGAAAGCGATCGCCCACTTTAATGGCCCCTGCACATAACCAAATTGATCAAAAGTTGCATGTTTAATGTTGGTAGCCATTGTTAGCACAAATAATATTTGGAGGATGTCAGCCCCTTCCCTGCGGGACGCTACGCGAACGGGAAGTCAAAAGTCAAAAGTCAAAAGTCAAAAGTCAAAAATTAGAACCCCATAAATAAATTTAGGGGCTTGTATCCTTTTCTTCTTCGGTCAAAGCGATATTTGGCTTTGGGGTAGCCCAACCCAAAGCTAAAATTAAATATTGTATGTATACGCTACGGTAGCGTATCATATAGAAACGGTCAAGAGAGTTTTCAATGAAAAATAGCAGAAATACTTATGCTAAAGATGGATAGTCACTCCTGGTGTTTTCATGTATGAGAATTAGGTTATAGGGTTTATTTGTTTCCCGTAGGCTATGTTCTATGCCCAAAGGTAGAAGCAAATTGCCAAGAAGATATAGCTTGGGGATGATATTTTTATGAGTAACCAAATCAACAGCCCTTCTGGACGACCACGCAGCATCCATGCCGACCAAGCTATTCTGCAAGCGACTTTGGATCTGCTTGCAGAGGTAGGATATCAAAGTATGAGTATAGAAGCGATCGCTTCCCGGGCTGGAGTTGGTAAAACGACTATCTATCGGCGTTATACTTCCAAAGAAGAACTAATTGCAGACGCTATAGAAAGTCTGAGGGATGATTTAGCGATCCCCGATACTGGCAGCTTTTGGGGAGACATGGATATCCTAATCAATAATGCTGCCAAAAAAATAGATAGTCCCCTTGGTCGTCAGACACTCGCCTTGATAATTAGTACAGCGTCTAGCAATCCTCAGTTTGCAGAGGTTTACTGGACAAAATATACAAAACTTCGACGTGAAGCCTTTTCTAAAGTACTTGAGCGTGCCAAATCTAGAGGCGAAATTCACAAGGATGCAGATGTAGACTTAATTATCGATCTTGTGAGCGGGTCACTATATTATGCACTGATCTTCAAACCTACAACTGAGCCAGTAGAAGCCTACATGCGCCGCACAATGAATCTTCTCTTCAAAGGTATTGGGAATGGCGCATAGGGCATTGGGCATGGCGCATGGGGACAAGGAAGACAAGTTTAATCTCAGGCTTTCTTAGATCAGAACTTTAGAGGGACAACGAGAATAACCAATGCCCAATGTCCAACTTGTTGCCAAAATAACTTTTCACTAACGGTCGTAAATGAGATGATGGATTAATTAGCGAAAAAGGTAAAGAATTGTTATTTTTCTCCTTCCGCTTCTGGTTGCAAAATGGCATCACAGTATTGAATGAGAGTTGTCAAGCGATCGCTAATCGTCTGAAGTCTCGTTTGTGCAGTAGAAGCCTGCCGCGCTCCTTGCAAAAACATCACATCTATTTCCAACAGGCGCAGTTGCTTGCTCATCTCCGTTTGATAAGACTGCACTTGCCAGTTTTCATCAGCCAAAGGCACAATTTGCTGCCCGAAAAATTGCTGCAACGAGGCTACACGCACTCGCAGTTCGGGCGCAACGATTTGGGTAGTTGTGGCATCGGAGCGTAATTGCTCTAACAAGGTTACGAGTGCCAGATATTTCTCACGGTTTAAAGACATCTAGTACTAATTAAGATATATTAATGTCAAGTAATTTTTCTTCTACAATAAACTTTCTTAAAGACTTATCAGCACTAAAAGCCTCAAATCATGGTTTGAGGTTTTGTTTGCCATCAATCGATTTTCTTTATGATCCTTGAAACTTACACCGGATGACTACCAACGGCAATTGGAGAATCATCCTTACACTGTTTTTTCTACCCGTCTCTGGGCGACAGCATCTTCTTCGGGCGATGCTGCCAGTTTTATTTATCATTCACATTATCTACCGATCCACTCTAAACCCAATTGTATGAGCAGCCTAGCTATAAATTCATCTGTTGATCTAACCATTCCAGAATGGTTAAAAAAATGTTTGAAGGAGTCATCGACAAGTAGCAATGAAGCTGAAGGTGACCGAAGGCATAGTGATACAGTTTTAATTGGTCGCGCATTTGAATTTGCCTACCAACTGCATCAAGGTCAATATCGCAAATCGGGAGAACCATACATTGCTCATCCCATCGCTGTAGCTGACTTGCTGCGTGACTTGGGAGGTAGTGCTGCTATGATAGCAGCTGGATTTCTCCATGATGTCGTTGAAGATACAGAAGTTACAAGTCAAGAAATAGAAGAACGCTTTGGCCCAGAAGTGCGACAATTGGTCGAAGGTGTCACCAAGCTTTCTAAAATCAATTTCACCAGCAAAACCGAAAGCCAAGCCGAAAACTTCCGGCGGATGTTTTTGGCAATGGCACAAGATATTCGGGTAATTGTGGTGAAGTTGGCAGATCGTTTGCATAATATGCGAACTTTACAATACATGTCAGAGGCCAGCCGCCGCCGCAGTGCCCAGGAAACGCGAGATATATTCGCACCCTTAGCCAATCGCTTGGGGATTTGGCGGATTAAATGGGAACTGGAAGATTTGGCTTTTAAGTATTTGGAACCGGAAGCTTTTCGCCAAATGCAAGAGCACGTTTCCGAAAAACGGACGGCGCGAGAAGAGAAATTAGCCAAAGCTACAGAGATTTTACGAGAACGTTTGCAGCAAGCTGGAATCGCCTTTCAGGATCTTAGCGGTCGTCCCAAGCACCTTTATAGCATTTACCAAAAAATGCACCGTCAGCAAAAGGAATTTCATGAAATTTACGATTTGGCAGCGCTGCGAATAATTGTTCAAACTAATCAGGATTGCTATCGGGCGTTGGCGGTAGTTCATGATGCTTTTCGCCCAATTCCTGGGAGATTTAAGGACTATATTGGACTGCCAAAGCCTAACCGTTACCAGTCATTGCACACTGGGGTGATTGGATTAACTGGTCGTCCTTTGGAGGTGCAAATTCGGACAATCGAAATGCATCATATTGCTGAGTATGGGATTGCCGCCCATTGGAAGTATAAAGAAACAGGAGGTTCTAGTATTAGCCATTTGACAGCGACAGATGACAAGTTTACTTGGCTGCGGCAGCTGCTGGAATGGCAAACCGATCTCAAGGATGCACAAGAATATCTTGATAGTGTCAAAGATAATCTATTTGAAGATGATGTCTATGTCTTTACCCCTAAGGGGGATGTTGTTCCTTTAAGCCCTGGTGCTACCACTATAGATTTTGCTTATCGTATTCATACAGAAGTGGGAAACCACTGTTCAGGAGCGCGGGTGAATGGGCGAATGGTGCCACTGTCAACGCGACTGCAAAATGGCGATATTGTAGAGGTTCTAACCCAAAAGAACTGTCATCCGAGTTTGGATTGGTTGAACTTTATCAGAACTTCAGCGGCAAAATATCGGATAAAACAATGGTATAAGCGATCGCGCCGCGAAGAAAATGTCGCGCGTGGACGGGAGTTATTAGAAAAGGAACTTGGCAAAACTGGTTTTGATAGCCTGCTGAAGTCAGATGCGATGCAGATTGTCGCCGAAAAGTGTAATTACCACAGCGTGGAAGATTTACTTGCTGGTTTGGGTTACGGAGAGATTACCTTGAACCTAGTGCTAAATCGCTGGCGAGAAGTAGCCAAGGGACAACAACCAGTTTCCACTGTGTCGCTATTTATCCCCAAAGAAGCAGCGACATCAAAAGCTTTGCGAGATGCACCTTTAACTACCTCACGTTCCACTGATTCGCCAATTGTTGGGGTAGAAGGTTTGGTGTATTATTTAGCTGGGTGTTGTACCCCGATTCCTGGTGAACCAATTATTGGTGTGGTGACGCGAGGTAGGGGGATTTCAATTCATCGCCAAGGCTGTCATAATCTGGAAAGTGTGGAGTATGAGCGTTTAGTACCAGTTAGGTGGAACCCAGCCGCCGAAAATAGTGGTCGCCCGCACACTTACCCAGTGGATGTTCAAATTGAAGCCCTTGACCGCGTAGGGGTGCTAAAGGATATTTTGTCACGGTTGAGTGACCAAGGAATCAATGTCCGCCATGCCCAGGTGAAAACTGCTACTGGTCAACCTGCATTGATGGACTTAGGAATAGATATACGCGATCGCTCTCAACTAGAGCAAGTGTTCGTCCAAATTAATAAAATGAGCGACATTCTGAATATCCGCCGCGTTGGTCAAATTGACGAGTAGTAGGGATATCAGTATCCCCATAACAAAAAACCTTTTCTTGCCAACATCCTAACAGCCTGTTGGTAAACTTAATATGATGGCTAAAATTAGGTATAAAGAGATAATACCTTACTTGGCAATTTTGTCAATCGTTAATTTGGGTTATCATTATTGACATGATTTTGGTAAACTATAAAACATTGAGTAAAATAGCTGTGTTTACTGAAAGGAAATTTATCCGACTTACGTACTGTATAAATCAATTATGATATGTATTTACCAAGATAGGACGTTTTAGGCTTTTATTAATCATTCTTTAGGGGTAAATAGACTCGCACCCTCCACAGGCACAGCAATGTTACCGACGGCAGATGTAGTTTTTCAAATTACCCATATTTGGTCTTTCCTGTCAATGTCTAAGTTCTAATTTCATCAGAAGATTGGAAAAAACTCCCTAAAGCGTAAGATCAAGATGATTTATTTAGTTATGCTTAGTTTTGTTGGTTCATTATTGATTCTATCAAATGTGTTTTATGTTGATTACACCCGATGAACCATCACTTATTTGATTTTAAAATTGTTAGGAGGAATTAGAAATGGTTGGAGATAAATTTTTAGTAGCGAAAGGGAAAGCAGGGATGGGAAATCGTTTTCTCGCTCTCTTGGACAGTATTTTATATACTCAGCTTACTAATAGAAAGATAATTGTTGATTGGAGCGATGAGACTTACTCCAATAATCGCAGCAATGTTTTTCCTAATTTTTTTAATCTTCATCATCTTACTCAAGCTTCAGAAATACCTTCTACTCAATCTGTCAATCCAAGTTTCTGGAAGAATAACTTAGATAAATCTGTGAATGAATTATTGTTATTATATGAATCTGAAGCTGATTTGAGATACAATAACCCTAGAATATGGTCAAAATATACTACTAATATGTCGCGCATCGATTATAGTGAAGATGTTTTGATTAGATGGTCGTTTGTAACAGAGACTTATAAGCTAAGACAACATTTTTTAGGTGATTTTGCTTATCTACAAAGTCTGAGTAATGAAACTATATTAAAAAAAATAATTAGAGAAAATCTGAGTTTACAACCTAATATTCAAGCAACTATAAAAAAAACTATAGATAATTCTTTTGAAGATAACGTAATCGGGGTTCATGTTAGATATACTGACAGAAAATCTTCAATTAATACATACTTAAATTTTATTGATAAGATTTATGAAAAAGATCCTAAGATTTTGATATTTTTAGCAACTGATAATAAGGAAGTAGAAGATTTTTTTAGAACTAAATATACTAATATTTTAGTAACAGATAAGTGGTATCCAATGTCAGGATCTTCTTTACATCAGAATCCTGAATGTCCAGATAGGTTTGAAAATGGTGTTCAAGCTTTAGTAGATATTTATCTATTAAGCAAATGTAATTATCTAATATACGACAAAACTTCTACGTTCGGTGTAGTTGCAAAGTTAATTTCTGATATCCCAGAAACTAATATAATTGAAACTTCTCAATACACTTTAAGAGGAAAAGTCAAAAACTTAATTTCTTGGCTCAGAGAAAAGGAAATTCTTTAGTGACTATAGCAGTTCTGAATTACAGGTGTAACGGATTGGTGATTTGGCGTTGTAGAATTTGAGTTTGAAACCCCACTTCCACAGAATTATACCTAGCCTGACGACTTCACCAACCTTTCAGCAATATTGGACTTTGTTTTTGAATTGATAGAGATAAACTTAGGACTTATGCAAAAATAGCCAAAAAGCTTACGGCTAACTTAAATTCTACATTAGAAGGCAACTTAGTATAAATTAGTTTTTTAGTGTAATTTGCATTGTACAGATTACCCCCCTGTAAAGAGTGGAAATGATAAATCATGTTCCCTCCCTAATACATCGTGGAGGGTTAGGGTAGGGTAAAGCAACGCTCAAACCAAATTATTTGTAAGTTATTTCAAACCTGTATACACCGTAGCCTTGTAAAGGGGGGTTGGGGGGAATCAAGTCTTATCCGAACCGTATTAGAAGATGAGGGAGAAGAATTAGTAACTCCTAACTCCCTACCCTCAGTCGCCCCCTAATTCCACCAGTTTGCCGATATTAAAATTAATCTTTACCCAGCCTTTAAGTTGTTGCAGATTTTTTAGCAGAAGTAAGGTAATCTGCCAATGATGCAAAGTTAAAAATGGTAGAGGATGATCCATGCGATAGACAGCATCTGTGCCTCGGACTAAGTTCTTCAACCAAGTTTGCAATTGTTTCCCAGAACGAATCCCAGTCAATCGCCAGATTTCGTGATATATCCAGTAAGTAGGCTTGCTATTAGTTAATGGTTCTAGGGGTGCAGGTAAAGGAGTTTTACCAAGATAGGCTTCTGCAACACATGGGTGATTGTAGAACATTGTAATTGCCGAATGGGTGCGAAGATTACATTGAATGGCGTATGCCGTACCATCTTCAGCTTGGATAAAGTCAACAGACACTTGTCCAGTGAGCCCCAAACTTTTGACGAAGTGTTGCACCCATTCCCGAATTTGGGGATTTTCGACATTTTCGTAGTTAATCTGAAATGCAGAAGAATTTGAGCAGCAATGCAACCTTAATTCTCCATCCCGCACCGTGCTATGGGTGCATAATTCTTTCCTAGGAATAAATTATTGCATAATCCAAGGTTTTTCTGGGCTGATGGGTAAACTCTTGACAAATGCTGCTGTTTCTTCAGGGGTATCAGAGGGAAGTTTGGTTAAATTTAAGCGGCGAACTGAGTCGTAAGAAATACTCTTAAGAATATATTTGCGCGTTTCTTTACTAAAATCGAAATTGATGACTTGCTCAGGATCGGTGATTTTAAAAGACTTGGGAACAGATAAACCAAGCGATCGCGCCTGGTCGGTAAAAGCAAATTTATCATCCAGCATCTTGGTTATATCAGCATCGAAGTGGAAAACCTCATAGTATTCTCACAGCGCAGACTCCATTCGCCCTAGCTCTAGGTTGACATTAAATCGGCGGTTAGAAACCGCGTCTACACAAATTTCATCCACCTGCGTGGGTTTCAAACCTTCAATTTTCTATTAGTCCGCTCCGCAAACGAGAGTTTGTGTAGGCGCGAATTCTATTCGCACTAGCTCTAGGTTGACACTGTACGCCCCTATTGGATATTGCATCCAAATGAGAACCGCTATCAAATAGCCTTTTTGTGATGCTTTTAATTGAGAACTACCCGAATTTTCTGCACCTCTTACACTAAGCGTCTAATCAAAGTCAGACCATCTCGTATGGGTAACAGAACTTGCTCTACACGAGGATCTGCGGTGACAATGCGGTTGAATTGAGCGATCGCCTCGCCATTGGCAGTCCGCTGTTCAGATGGTAGGTAAACTTGTCCCTGCAACAAAGTATTATCTACGCAGATTAACCCGTCGGTAGCTAGTAAGTGAGTATCCAAAATAACTTTGAAGTACTCTACATACTCCTTTTTATCGGCATCAATGAAGATCAGATCAAATGATTCTTGTGCCGCGGCCAGCTTGTGGAGTGTTTGTAGAGCGGGTGCCACTTCTACAACAATCTTGTCGCCGTGGGGAGACTCCTGAAAGCAAGTTTGAGCAAATTCGGCAACATAAGAATCTACCTCACAAGCAATCAGTCGTCCATCATCTGGTAATGCTTCCGCCATCGCCAAAGCTGAATATCCTGTGAACATTCCCACTTCTAGGATGGTTTTGGCCTTGGTCATATGCACAAACATCTTCAGTGTCTGTCCTTCAAGATGTCCTGAGAGCATTTCCTGCTCTAGTTGACGCACTGTTTCACCATCACTGAAGCGTTTACTCCAGTCTTCTTTGCTGGTTTTCTGCGCTAGTGCTGTCAATGCTGTCGATTCTGAGGTAGTGCAATCATCTAGGTAAGGATCTAAACCCGCCGCCAATTGGAACCCTTGGCGCAAAGATGTCAATATCTCTAAAGGGATATTACTTTCCTCTGCTATTCTGAGGGTTTTCTGTAACTGCGCCACCAGAATGCTGTGTGGCGTTATTGGTCTAGCCGTATCTCGTCCTAAAATACTGGTCATGTTTTCACACTCCCAATAGTTTGGATTCTTCTTGAGTATCTATGTAAGCGTCAATCCCATCTCCACCACGAGGGTATGTAGCACACAGATTTTTGTGTTCAGCTAAGGCTGCATCTAATTCTTCACGGGTAAAATCGTTGACAAAGAAGCACTCACCAATGGGTTTCGGCATAGCTGCGCGTTGTTTGCCATCTCGCGTCAAACTAATACACTGGGTAGCATACCAGAGCAAATCCCCATCTAGTAGAGGATGATCGATTGATAAACCTATACGATTCATCAAGCTTAGAATGCGATCGCGTTCCCCAGGTGTAATGTAGCCACGTCTTGCTGCAATGGTTGCAGATAAAGCCATGTCTATATTGACTGCATGACCGTGATACAGGGGTATCATCGGAGCTAATTCTAAGGTCGGACTCCAAGTATGACCGTAGGCAATGACGCGATCAAGGTCTAATTCATGCAAGTTAGGAGTTTCTAACTCCAGCATAGTTTTAATTGCCTCGTAATTGAGTTTGTGAGCGATCGCTTTCAGTTCACTCGTGCCATTCACATATCCAAAGTGAGTGGAAAGCAGTTCTTCACCATACTCATCCAGCAATTCAAAGACTTCAGAGTTAGCAACAACAGCAATTTTGACTAACTCTGCCATCCCATTACGAACTTGAGCCGTTGGTAATGTTTGCAAAAAGGAGAAATCAAGGATAACTTTCAAAGGAGCATGATATGCACCCAAGCGATTTTTAAACTTGTGATGGTTGACTGCAACCTTAATCGCCACACCTGCATCAATCAAACCAATCAGTGTTGTCGGAACGCGAATGTAGTTACTCTTGCGACGGTAAGCAGCACATGCAAACCCAGCTACATCAGTGATTAAACCACCACCCACTACTAACACTGGTTCCTTGCGGATTAAGCCAAAGTCAGAAAAAGCATCAACAATTTTTTCAAAGGTTGCAAGGGTTTTAGCTGGCTCAGTAATCACAATCGGAACTACAGTTACATCAATGTCATAGTGTCTAAAATATGACTTGATTTGCTTCCCATATAGTCGATTTACATTCGCATCAATCACAGTCAGACAGCGACCAAATTTTTTATAGCTGTCTGCAATTTCTTTGTTATTGATATCAAATGCACCGTTGACATAGATAAGACTAAATTCAATTTTTTCGTAACCTTCCACGCGAAATTCAGCTTCCGTTGCTTGAAACGATGCTTGAACATTATTCATTGCTGTTAACCTTGATCTGATTGAAAAATTTGTGAAAATTCAGGCAAAATTTTAGATTCACCCTGATGTGTGGCAATAACAAATCAGGCTTATGGACACCGAAAACTTTCGCCACCCTAAAGCAAGCTTTCTCAATAAAAGCTTATTACTATTAGCGAACGATGTTACTAAATAACACCATTACTTAGCTAAATTTTTGTTAACGTCTTATTCGAGGTTGCTTAAGACTAATCAACTAGTCCCATTGAAAAATATAGGCATGACACTTGCGCTCTTTTGGGATTGTTGACCTAAATTCAGCAAGTTAACCTTTATTTAGATTAACTCCAGTATTGACTTATAGTAAATTCACCTGAATGCAGATTAACTTCACGATGAACTATGTTATATCCATCTATAGATATAGAGGTTTGACAACTGTTTTAATTCGCAAAATTTCTGATAGAGAAAACTGGATAAATAGTTTATCTCCGGGCTTCCATTTGAGATTACAGCCCTGATTAACCTTCAGTTCGCTGTTTTTTAGCATTAGTCTCGAACCTTTTATCGCTAAACTTGATACACTCTGTTTTACCCAGAATGGCAGTGGACTTCTAATTTGATTCAGTTAACTTTCTGTTCAGTATTTAATATACCAAAGTTCAGTAACTTTTGAAAACCAAAAATTTTAATTCATCAGAGTTACTAATTATACATATCAGTTTAACTCAATACATGAGCCATTTTATCTTGACAAATCTTAAAAAAGAGTTAAATTAGCTTTTTCGTTCAAAATCATGGGATTTCAGCTTAAATTGAGAGAGAACTTGCTGGTGATTAACATAAAATGTGATGTATGTATTCTGCCAAAAGTATATTGAGAGAATATTTTTTAATACTAAAAGTTGCTCCTACGATGTAGCGCGGATCTCAGTAATGATGGATGATTAATATTGATTAATGTGTCTATTTGTTCTGATCCCCATGCAACAGGTATTTCCCGGAGAGGTATTTGCCAACACTGCTGATTTTGACACTGGTATTCGCCAACTGTTACCTAGATACGATGAGATGTTGGAGGTGATTACCCGTTGTCTACTTTCCCCAAGTCGGCGTATTTTAGAATTAGGTTGTGGTACAGCGGAACTTAGTCTCAAGATACTCAACCGCTGTCCAGATGCCCAAATAATTGCCCTAGATTACTCACCTCGAATGCTGCAATTTGCCCAAGATAAAATCACAGCAGCAGGATATCAACAACGGTGGGCTGGTACACAAGCAGACTTTGGCGATTGGGCAAATAATCCAGGGAAGTTAGATATTGGTAGCGAATTTGATGCCTGTGTCTCATCTTTGGCAATCCATCATCTCCAGGATGAGATGAAATTGAAGTTATTTGAGCGAATTGCTGCTAGCCTCAGTAAAGACGGCTGTTTTTGGAATGCAGATCCTACTTTACCAGAATCACCAGCCTTAGCAGAAGTTTACAAAGCGGTACGAGAGGAATGGGCAGTCCAACAGGGAATTAGTTTAACAGAGATTCGCGCCAAACGTGGCACTAGCACTACCCAAGGTTACTCTAGTCAAGACCAGGTAGCTACCTTGGATGCTCATTTAGAAATGTTGACCAAAGCTGGATTTAAGATAGTTGCAGTGCCTTGGAAATATTATGGTCTGGCGGTGTTTGGTGGCTGGCTATGAAAATTTGAGGTTTTGGATGCCTAGATTTGGGATTTAGCTGTCCCTAATGGGTATTTATAGAATTAGCAACCTTATGGTAACAAAACAGCAATAAATAAGATTATTTCCTTTGAAAAGAACTAATATATAAACGCGTTGGGTCTGTGAAGGAGGTTTTGCTAACTCATGCAAGGATTTTGGCTGAAACTTGCGGTATCAAAGCTGTCCTTGTATTTTTATGCAATATTTACACATCAGAAGTACCCGTGAGGGTACTATCAATCCTCCACAGACTTATCCAAAAATACAAAGGAGAGAATTTTCTTCAGAAAAGAAGCCAGGGAAACGCGATTTGCATTCGTTTTTCTGCTCTTTTCTCTAGTGCAGTGAAAGCCACTGTTTGCCATCACTTAGTTTCAAAAGGAGAATATCTTGGATGGCTCGAAATAAAAAGAAATCAGCTGGGTTTAAGTATGAGCATCCACTTGCCTCTAGGTGCCCGATTTGTTGTATTGTTCCGCCCCACATGCTGGAAAATGTGGCGGTGAATGGCAACCCCCAGCAGCGGAGTTGGGCTTTTCATACATTAAATGTTTCGGCACAATTTTTGGGACGGAGAAATGTCATAGGTAATATCTCATTTGCACCTTCTCCGGGTGAGAAGCGCCGCACTATTTACGATGTTAAAAATGGGCAGCAACTCCCCGGCACATTGGTGCGTGCTGAGGGCGATCCTCCTAGCAGTGATACAGCAGTGAATGAAGCCTATGATGCTGCTGGTGCTACTTATGACTTGTTTCATGAGATATTTGATCGCAATTCGATTGATGACAAGGGACTGCGTTTAGACTCCACTGTGCATTATGGCGTCAAATATGACAACGCCTTTTGGAACGGTGATCAAATGGTTTATGGTGATGGGGACGGAGAACTGTTTCAAGGCTTCACGAAGTCAATTGATGTGATTGGGCATGAGCTAACTCATGGTGTAACCCAGCATGAAGCGGGTTTGCAGTATTATGGCGAACCAGGGGCACTGAATGAATCCTTTTCTGATATCTTCGGTTCCCTCGTGAAACAAAAGACCAAAAATCAAACTGCACAAGAGGCCGATTGGCTGATTGGCGAAGGTCTTTTGGCATCCACTGTCAAAGGTATTGCCCTGCGCTCAATGAAAGCACCGGGAACAGCATACGATGATCCAGTACTGGGTAAAGATCCGCAACCAGCCCATGTGAAAGATAAATATACTGGTTCTGATGATAACGGCGGGGTGCATATCAACTCAGGAATTCCTAACTATGCTTTTTATCTAGCGGCTGTGGAAATTGGAGGCTATGCCTGGGAAACAGTTGGTAAAATATGGTACATAGCTTTACGCGATCGTCTGAGTGCCAAAGCAGATTTTAAAAAAGCTGCCAGTGTCACTATTCAAATTGCCGGCGAACTCTATGGTGATGGGAGTAATGAGCAGAAAGCTATGCAGAACGCTTGGCAAAAGGTGGGAGTTATTAAGATTTAGGAGTTTTTTCTTAACTTCTAACTCCTAACTCTTACCTCCTAACTTTACTTTTAGATGTGTTGTTTGTTGTTGTTAAACTGGGAGGTAAAAACTATCATCTCCCAGTCTTTGTATTTCTCCCAACAAAATAGCACAACGGAGAGCAAAAAAATGCGGATATCCTTTGAACGCACGGGCGGCTTTGCTGGGATTACCAAAAAAACAACCGTTGATACAGACACTCTCCCGCCAAATGAAGCCGCCACACTTTCTTGCCTAGTGGAAGCTGCTGATTTATTTAGACTACCTGAACAAATCACTTCGCCAAATTCCCAGAGCGATCGCTTTCAGTATAAGTTGACAGTAGAAGATAACGGTAAGCAGCATACGGTGACTGTCAGTGAGTCAGCATTGCCAGGAACTTTAAGACCCTTGATTGAATGGTTACAAACTATAGCACAAAAAAGATAATTTGCTGAATTAGCAATTGAATTTTTAAAGGAAAATCGAGTCAATCCAATATAAACTTAAATACCTAAGGAGAAGCATATAACCAGGAAAGTGTGAAGTCATGGGCGAAGAGAATATAAATTTTAATTCCGCAGCAGAAAACCAAACTGATGATTTTTTGCATATAGCATCTCTAAAAGAGGATTGGGGTGGAGACGGAAGAGGGCGCATGAACCTATCAGGAAGGCGTACAGCGATTTCTAAAGAGTATGTACCTCGCCAGTACCAATACTTTGATACAAATGCGGTACCAGAAGAACATGGTTGGCGAGTGAGTGGAATGCCAGATGATGTACCATTTGGAAGTAGGCGATCGCTAACATGGCATGACTGTGGTGCATCCACTTCAAAAGTAGTTTTACCGCCTCAGTTTGAAGCACCTTCTGGCTTCTTTACTGCCGATTTAGAGATTTTTGTACTGAGGGGTGCAATTCAATTAGGTGAGTGGCAATTAAACAAGCATGGCTACTCCTTTATCCCCGCAGGAGTGAGACTAGGCCCTTGGAAAGTGCTAGGCAATGAAGAAGTTGAAATACTCTGGATGGAGAACGGTCCTGTTCCATTGAAATATAAAAATGCACTCAACGATCATCCAGATGCTAAACTGTGTGACTTCATCCCTGCATTGGATAGCAAATTGCTACCGTGGATCAAGACAGATACAGTTCAATTTGAAGTAGCGAAAAAGAAGTTTTTCAGGAAAGATAATAACGGGGGTGGAACATGGCTGCTTGCTATATTGCCCCATTATGACGGTCTATATCCAGAAATACAATGTTATAACGAAGATGCATATTGTTTGGCTGGATACTGTGATATAGGAGATTTTCGATTTGTAAAGGATTGCTTTGGCTATGTTCCTAGCTTTACCACTTCTCCTTGGCACAGAACAGATGATGGTTGCTTATTCTTTATCCGAGTTGATAGAGATTTATCACAAGTTGCAACAGTCTTGTCATATGCACCTCAAGACATATAGGTTTTTTAAGCAGCAAGGTTTCCGTGTCGATTATTAGAAGGTCTTTTTAAATAGCGTCCAGTAGGAGAACCCAAAACCTGTCCGTTGTTGTAAATAAGATTTCCGCGTAAAAAGGTACTTTTCACCCTCCCAGTTAACTCCACTCCTTCAAAGGGCGTGTAACCTTGTTGTGACTCCGACTCAGCCGCACGTACCACAAAACTTTCATTGGGGTCTACTAACACCAAATCAGCATCATAGCCAACAGCAATATCACCTTTTTCTAACAAACCAAAGCGCCGGGATGGGTTCCAAGATAGCAACTTAGCCATGTGGTTGTAAGACATCCCCCGCTTACTACCTTCACTAAATACACCAGAAAGTAAGTATTCTGTACCGCCAAAACCAGACTTTGCTAACCAAATATTATTCGGGTCTTTAGCACTTCTTTTTTGTTCAGCAGAACAGCAAGCATGGTCACTAACTATCCAATCTACCTGATGGTTGAGTACTGCTTGCCATAAGTATTCCACATCGGCACGGGGACGAATAGGAGGGTTGACTTTTGCCCAAGTATCATTAGGGGTATCGACATCTAATAGCAAATGTCCAACAGTAACTTCTCGCCGAAAATTGATGTGGGGAAAAGCAGTTTGCATAGTTAAAGCTGCTTCCATTGCTTTACGCGAACTCAGGTGCAACAAATTGATATTTGTACAGTTAGTTTCATGTGCCAAATAAGAAGCAATGCAAATTGCTAAACCTTCGGAATGAGGAGGACGTGCTGCACTATAGGCATGTAGTCCGCTAAGACTACAATCATTTTCAACTATTTTGGTATAAGCGTTGAGAATTTCTGCAACTTCGCAGTGCAAACTCAAGCTGATAGTATCTCGCGCTTCTGGATGTTTTTCTATTAAGCTAGTTAGACCGCGCATAATAAATTCAAAATGGGCGAAGTCGTACCGTTCTTCTTTGTTAATCATCAAAAAGAGGTTTTGCTGGTCTGACAAACCATGCAACCCATAACCGCCATAAAACATGAAGATTTTAAACGAAGATACACCATGTTCCTCAAACAATAGAGGTATTTCGTCGATATGCTGGCTAGCTATAGGTGCAACGTGATAGCTGTAATCTACAAAAAAATTACCTGCGGATAACGCCAACACCTCTGGAAAAAAATCGCGGTAGGAGCCGCCTTTGTTAAGATAATACTGCCCTGTACGGATGTAATTTAAGCTGGTAGTCACGCCTCCCATAGCGGCTGCTTTGGTTTCAGTTACAGCATCTTTGTCGAGGGGTTGATAGATACCGATGTGCATATGGGCATCCACGACCCCAGGAAAGCCTAACAGGTTTTTGCCATCAAATACCTCTTTACCTGTGTCTGGGCTAATATTAGGGGCAATCTGAGTAAATTTTCCATCCTTAATTCCTAAATCAAGTAGTGCGTAGGCATAGCCCGTCGTAGACATCGCATCCTGATGGGGACGAACTACGCGCACATTTTTGATAATTTGATCTAATAGGGGGGTTTCAGACACAGTAGACCTCACACTAAAATGAGTTTAGTCAGGAATTCCAACATCGAATCATGACGAAGACCAAATCCCATCATTATATAACGGTTTTTTATGAAATCATCTTTAGGAGAAAAGACAATGGAAAGTTTTAATGAGTATCATATAGACCCAAAGGAATTTACTTTTCTCAAAAGTTTTCAAGATAGCTGGCAAGTTATTAGAGATGAGTTTACAAGCTTTATTAATAATGCATCTAATGAAGAGTTAAAACTCACTTACGAGATTCTGGGTCCTAAAAGTAAAACAATTAAAACAAAAAGTAATGCAAAATACACTGCTTTTGGAATTTTATTTCAAGGTATATTTATTGAAGAATATATTCAAGTACATCAAATACAATATCCTGATTATGGGTTAGATGATGCATCAAAAAAAGCACTTGCATTAAGAAAGAAGTATTTCCCAAATTTGGCTAAGGTAATAGGAAAAGTGAATTTTAGCGATGATGGTGTACTCAGAAATGTCTATTTTGGTACATTTCATCCAGGCTTGGATATCAAGCTACATGTGAACTATAATCCTCATATGAATCGTGGCTATCTAGGATTGATTGTGCCACAGGGCGATGTGGCTATGAAAATATGCCATGAGCAGCTTTATTGGTATGAAGGAAAATTTCTGGTTTTAGATCACAGCTATCCACACTGTCCGCATAATTACACCAATTATGACAGAACTGTCTTGGTTGTAGACTTTTTTAAACCGGATAAACCCAGAGAGGAAGTTATCCGATTTGAGAAAGAACAAGTCACACAACGGATGCAAGATAATCCTTACAGTTTAGGTGTTTTTGGTAAAAGTGATAAAGCTAAAGAAGAAGATTTTATCAAGTATGGTTTAGCTCATCAATTAGAGTGGGAGAAAGCCTTATAGGCTTAACGTAACGCACCTTAGAGGTTATTTCAAAGTCTTTGGCTGTGATTTTAGGCACTACTTATTGATCTCCCCTAATCTACGCCAGTAGCTCATAGAGGAAACCCCCTACTGCCCTTCTCAAGACAGGAGACGCTTTTGCGTTCGGGCATCCTACGCTCACTTTGGCAGAAGACCACGCTAGCTCCCCGATAAATTGGGGGAACTGGAATCAAAGCCCCTCAATTTATCGGGGGATTTAGGAGGATCTACAAGTCTTTGATATATGACAAACAACTTTTCAAAGATATTCTTAGATTGTTGATGATACGTTAGCTGAAAGTATAATGTAACCTACATTTGAATGGTACTTGCTTAAGTAAAAGTTACTGCCCAGAATCCCGACTTATTGAAGAAGTCGGGATTTTAAATCAAGCCTAATTAAATTTATTAATATAGCTTAAAAAATTTGCGTCAATTGACTTGATAAAAAATTCATTTACAACCCACCTTTTGCAACTAGTAATATCGCAGAGGCTCAAAAGCTATACGTTAAAAACAATAATTGAGGAGTAAGGTAAACCTAAGATTTAGATATGAACGTAACAAACTACAGAAAGTTAATTGCAAAGCAACTGAATCAGAATTTTAAATCTGCCGTTGAAATTGTCGAAATTTATACTTCCAAACCTGCTGCTAATGAACTTTTAATTAAAAACAAATTTGCTGGTGTTAACGGTGGCTTTGATACTTTACTTTGTCGTGGTGATGTTCCCTATGTTAACTTAATTCCTCCCTTTGATTTAGGTGTAGAAGCTATAGGTAAAGTTGTCGCTATAGGTGAAAATGTTAAAGATTTTCAAATAGGTGATGCTGTCATAACTACAGCGCGTGGCGGCGGTTATCGAGAATATCAGGTTGTAGATGCAAACTTAGCAGTCAAAGTGCGTGAAGCTACACCAGAAGTTCTAACCCTGATTCCTACAGGTGTATCAGCCTTGGTGGCATTGGAACAAGTGGGGGAGATGAAAAGTAATGAAGTGGTTTTAGTGACAGCAGCAGCAGGAGGAACCGGTCACATTGCGGTGCAATTGGCAAAGTTAGCTGGTAATCATGTGATTGGTACTTGTAGTTCTGAGGCGAAGGCAAAGTTACTGAGAGAATTAGGGTGCGATCGCATTATCAACTATCGCACAGAAAACCTCAATCAAGTCCTCAAGCAAGAATACCCCAATGGGATTAATTTAATTTTTGAGTGTGTAGGCAAAACCGTATTTGATACCTGTGTTGAAAACTTGGCAGTGCGGGGACGCTTAGTAGTGGTTGGTTTCATCTCCGAATACGCAAAAGACTTGGAACATATTACACAACCACGTATTTATCACCAGCTATTTTGGAAAGCTGCTTCTGTGAAAGGCTTTCTCATGCCTCATTATAAAGACCATATAGCAGAGGCACGCGATCGCCTTTTAAATTTGTTCTACACAGACAAACTCAAGGTTGCCGTTGACCCAACACAGTTTCAAGGTATAGAATCAATACCCGACGCTGTAGAATATCTCCTCAGTGGTGATAATTGTGGGAAAGTGGTAACGAGGTTTTAAGTAACACGGTATTAGTTTATATCCAGTCGGGGGTGAGAATGACACAAGATTCAGAAAATACTTTAAAAGTTGCTCAACAAGCATTTGAGCATTTTACACATGGCCTGGCCACAGGGGAGTGGCAAGCATTTCTAGATATGCTCACAGAGGACTTTACCCTTTGGTTTCCGGTGGGTAAATTTCACGGGTTAAATGTGGGAAAAGAACGAGCGAGAGAGTTTTTCGAGTACGTTTCTGAATCATTCCAAGGCGGACTCACCCTGACTCTAGACCGTTGTACTAGCAATGATACAACGGTTGTTTTTGAGTTTCGGGATGAGGGACGTTTGTTGGAACAACCTTACAAAAATCGTTTAGCAGTTTCTTGGGATGTGCGTGGAGACAAAATTTGTGCCTATCGGGAATACTTTGGCAGTGATGGTAAATCGTATTAAATAATTCGTAATGACGCTCTTTACGAGACGCGCAAGGGACGCGGACTCGTTGGCGCAGCCTCTCCTAGAGAAGAGAGCTGCGCTAACGTAATTTGTAATTAAGAATTATTTCGTTCACTCTCCTTAGTTCCTCTCAGGGTTGAGTTCGTTGATTTCTCTGCATTTAGCCTCTGCGGCTTGATATGCTACTAAATAGTCTTGACCACCCAACATCACATCACCGTAATATTCATAAGGTGGATGACCATAAATTGGCAATGGATCATCTTCTGGATAATCTTCTTTCGATTCTTCAATGATGGCTTTCAGTTTTTTAACAGTCAGCCTTTGTGCAGCAAAATACCAGAGTTCTTGAGGATTTTTGTTCAGGTGCGGTAATGTGGGATCGACAATGCGGATATTGGAGGCGTCGCCTAGCTCAATCCAACTATGTTCAATTGGTCTGTATGGCTTCCCGACAAAAGCTAAAAATCCCTGAATATATGTTGCTCCCTCAGTCGATAATACTGCTTTGTAAGCATTATCAAACGGAGTGCTAGCTCTGCTGTTTATGAGTTCAGCAATTTTGATTGACAGCGTTTCATCCAATAGTTTATTCATCAATAGCAAGGATTAGAGCAGCCATGAAAACATATTACCACTGCTGCTTCCTGTCTTGCTTAGGGATTCATAAGGCTGAGAGATATAAGGGAGGCTTGGAACCTCGTGCCATCAAGCTCAAAGACTCATTCATCCACCTCAGAGACTCGCTTATCCACTTCAAAGACTCATTTATCCACCTCAGAGACTCGTTTATCCGCTTTAGAGACTTAAAATCTCCATTCTGAACTCCAAACTCCAGATTCCTAACTCCTAACTCCTAACTCTACTTTTAACTTATCGAATTTGTTTGCCTTTAAAATCTTTGGCAAGTTCACGAAGATGGGTGGCAACTGGCACTTTATCACCCAATACGCTTGGGTTAAGCATTTTTTTCTTCTCTCTGTTTCGCGCTAGGGAACCGCAAGGGCGCACTGGCTTCTCTGCGTCTCTGTGGTTCGTTAAAAAAATTGACTTTGAAAAAAGTTTGACCCTTAACCCAAGCGTATTGCTTTATCACCTACTTTTTGGAATGGCAAAAAAATTTTCTTTGTCTCGAAAAGAAGTCTCTCACTGGGAATGCCTAATCAGAGGCTGCGCCTCAAAACTAGCGGCACCGCAATGAATTGCGTTAAGAGCCTTTGGCTCTTAACGAGATTTTAAAGGAGTTTTTGCTTAAGTTGACACATATGAGCAATGTTCCCTACAAGCGGTCTGTATTCCATGCAATTGAGAACCGTTATAAATATGTAGAAAATTTAAGGGCGCACAGCTAGCTGTGCGCCCTAACTATGTTTATTTATAAAATCACAGGTTTTGTGGGGGCATCAAGTTTTATCCGAACCGTCTTGGGACAACAGGGGCTTCCCCAACAAACTTGCCCAGAAGGCATATTAGTAAAAACACTGCTACGAGCGCCAATCACAGCATTAGCCCCTATTTGCACTCCCGGCCCAACAAAACAATCTGCTGCCACCCATGCACCATTGTTAATAGTAATACTCGCTGTTTTCAACCCAAAGGCAGGGTCTTGGATATCATGACTACCAGTACACAGGTAACTTTTTTGGGAAATTACGCAGTGTTCACCGATGTGGATCTGATCGAGGCTGTATAAAACTACGTTATCTCCAATCCAACTGTAGTTGCCAATGGTAACTTTCCAGGGGTAGGTAAAGCGGGCAGTAGGTCGAATTAATACGCCTTTACCGATCTGAGCGCCAAATAGTCGTAGCAAAGTACAACGCAGAATATTTAACGGTTGAGGAGTCAGGGGAAAGGCGATCGCTTGTACAAACCACCATAATAAAATATACAAACTTGGACGTCCCCGATCAAACCAAGATTGGTCATATTTGCGTAAATCTACAAAAGCGTCATTAGTCATTAGTCATTAGTTATTTATCAGGAATCAATGGTCAATAGCTTTCCTTCTGATCCCCTGCTCCCCTGTTCCCCATCTCCTTGCTTTGAGCTAGTTGCAGTATTTAAGTGACCACCACAGTTGCGTAATTCGTAAAGCTTAACGCCAATTTGATATTCATATTGACTCAGCAAGCGTGCATAGATATATCCTGCTTTGCCATCCAAAAAACCACGTTGAATAATATAAAATAAAACAAACCGTAAAATGGGTTTAAATGGCAGGCGTACCCACACTTTTTTCAAAAAGCGCTTGCGTTGGACTGCATCACCAAATAGATTGGCATCGATAGTACCGCTATTATCTTTACCTGTGAGAATATTAAGATAAACACTAGCTTCCCAGTTTGAATAGCGGTTGTGTCGTTCTAACCAGTGGTAAAGGTCGCGGAAGTCCTCGTGGAGCATATCATTTTTGAGATACTCAACTTTGCCTTGCAAAATCACATGTTCGTGAACTTCATTGTCACCAGTGTTGGGAATATCTTCTGTATGTAGGTTTTCGTAGCGACCTTTTTTATGTTGAAATAAACGTAGATTCCAATCGGGATATTTACCACCGTAACGAATCCATTTTCCTAAGAAAAATACGCGGCGGTTGAGATAATAACCTGCATATTCCTTGTTTTGAATTGCTTGGTCAATTTCTTCCCAAAGTTCAGGAGTGATGCGCTCATCACAATCTACAATTAGCACCCATTCGTTGCGGAACGGTAGATTATCTAAAGACCAATTTTTCTTTTTGGGCCAGCGTCCATTGAAGCTAAATTGCACGACATTTACACCATGACTTTTAGCAATTTCAACACTGTTGTCGCTACTTTGAGAATCTACTACAAATATTTCATCTGCTCTGCTGAGACTTGCGAGACAGGCAGGCAAGTTTACTTGTTCATTTTTTGCCGGAATTAGTACTGAAACTGGTATTGTAGATGGCATACAAGTATAAATTATGTTATTAGTTATTTCTTATTTGATGTTGATAAAAGACCCTGAATAGCAGCATTTAAGTAACCAATCTGACCGTAAGCATATACAAGTTTGTCAAACCGTTCTGCTGGATCAGAAAAATATTGTAATGCCTTATACAAGCCGCGCACAAACCGTTCGCTACCTCGCTGCAATTGAGCGATTCCAGCTTTACCAGCGAGTTGTTCTCGATAGCATTCACTAATACCCTGCCACCAGCCTCGGTTTAAAAACCAGGAGCGTTGGAGGCGCTCTGGGGCAACATTGTGAGCGACTAGTGCTTCGGGAAGATAAGCGACTTGCCAAGCACGTTGTAGGGCAAATTCGGTCATTTGCAGTTCTTCATTTGATAATAGATTTTTCCCTACTCGACCGAGATGAGGATCAAAACCGCCAATTTCATCCAGGAAACTGCGGCGGATGGAGTAATTTAAGCCTCTGGGTGTTAAGCCAGGTTGCTCGATGTAGATGCTACTCTCACCCAAATCGTATGCACCCAGATTTGCAGCTAGCCCTGGAGATAGCCAGCGTGGTTGTTGGATTCCTGGGGGCCATAGGAGAGTGACTTTGCCACCTGCGATCGCTAGTTTAGAATTATTGTAATAGGCAAAATATAAAACTTGTAGCCAGCCAGGGCTGGCTACGGCATCGTCATCCAGATAAGCAAGAATATCACCAGTGGCTACTTTTGCACCCGTGTTGCGGGCGACAGATAAACCGATAGTGGGTTCAAATACATACTTCAGACGCGGATTGTGGGCCCTTTGTTCTACAACCTCACGGGTGCGATCGCTAGACCCATTATCAACTACCACAATTTCAAAGTCAGCAGCAAAATCCTGCGCTAAAAGACTATCAATTGCAGCCCCTAAATAGGTATCTCGATTGTGAGTACAGATAATCGCAGAAATTTGCGTGTCTGGCATAGATTTAATTTTGGATTTGAGATTTGGGACTTTCCTGCGGAACGCTACGCGAACGGCTACGCTCAGTCGAACGATTTTAGATAAAAATCTTAAATCCAACGCACACCTACTGAAAGTTAATCTAAACCAAAAATTACCAACCCACCAACCGAGTTTCTTCGGAAATAATCTTTAAAACTTTACGTTTGTTGAATATGACTGTGTAAAACTACAAGTGTTTGGGCTAGTTGACTCAGACGAGTTTCCAGAGATTGCTTGCGCCCCAACAGTTGACGTAACTTTTGGTAACGCGCGATCGCCATGCTAACATTGGCAACCTGATCCGCTGGACATGGGCGCGACCAGACTTTACCAGCATCGTCCACACCACAGAGGCGATAGCCAGTAATAGATGATTGATAAGATACTTTCCCACCAGTGGCGCAAATTTCTTCTATGTAGTTCATCAGGCGGTCAACTTCTGCATGGCGCAGTGTTGCAGTTCCTCCCGGTTCTGGTTCGGTGGGATTGGATTCTAACCAGCCATTGACAATTGGACCTTCTAAGTAAATATCCTGAATTTGCTCCAAGATATTTTGCAGTTCTGTTTGCCAACCGGCGACACTTTCCTGAATTTCTTGCAATAGATTCATCGCCAATGCTGGATTAGCTCCGTGGCGATGGCTACTAAAGCTCGGAGTTTTCAACTTGGGTAGGCTGGGTGTTTTACTACCATTCTCTTGTGCTTGAAAGGTCTGCACAGAGTCATGGCGAGGAAAGAAATCTTGTTCAGGAGGATAATCACTCTCAGTATCTACGCCGAGGTCAACTGTTTGTCCTTGTGGATTAAGTTCCCTATCCTGGGAGGATAGAGTCTGTGTACTTTCTGTGGGTTCGTTGGCTCCGACGCTGATTCTAAAGGAGAAAGGTCGTTTTGTCGAATCACCTGCTTCGGCGGCAGAGGCAGTGCCGCGATTCCCTAAATCGTGTAGAGTTGCTTCAATACGTTTTAAGCCTGCGTTCATAAAGACATCCTAAAGTTTGCTGTCCCCAATGGTGTTAAATAATTAAGAATGGGGTTGTTGGGATTTTCGGCTTTTGCCAGTTGTAACATCAATGATGCTGGTGCTAATTTTATCCCTTAAAAGTTATTTGAAACCAAAAATCTCACCTCCCAAGTAAAAACTGCGGTAATAAATTGCAATTAGTACACTGTGGTGAAAGTTTGCCTACCTTAAACTTGGGGCAAAATCCCTAAGTTTAAGCCTTAAGTCTTGCTAATTGAAATGGTAGCTGAATTTACGCGCCCGCTGTACTAGCTACTTATTGTTAAGATACTCAGGAAACAACTTTGGGTAAAATCATCTTAGTAACAGGGCCAGCACGATCTGGTAAAAGTGAATGGGCGGAAACTCTGGCCATGCAGTCAGGAAAAGCAGTTGTTTACGTAGCAACAGCCACCGATAACCTAGATGACCAAGAGTGGCATCAACGCATTTTAGAACACCAACAACGTCGTCCCCAAGACTGGGTAACTTTATCTATACCTGTGGAACTGTCTGCTACCCTTGCTGATGCAAAACCCTATACCTGCCTTTTAGTTGATTCTTTAGGAACTTGGGTTGCTAATCTTTTAGAACAAGACAAAGCTACCTGGGAAAATATCCTTACAGAGTTGTTAGAAACGGTGGATCTTGTTGCTGCCGATATGGTGTTTGTAGCAGAAGAGGTGGGCTGGGGTGTGGTGCCAGCTTATCCGATTGGAAGGACGTTCCGCGATCGCCTGGGTTCTTTGGTGCGCCAGCTAAGTGCGTTCAGCGAAACTGTTTATTTAGTTACTGGTGGTCATGTTCTCAATCTGGGCATCCTTGGTTCGCCATTGCCAAATAGAGGGGAAGGAGGAGTGAGGAGTCAAGATTCTTAACTCTTGATTCAAATTAATCCAAAATCTAAAATTTAAAATTGTAATATGGCAACTAAACAAGAAGTTAGAGGATACCTCGCCTACTGGTTTCAGTTGGGTAAGAAATTGATTACGGCCAACGGTAAGGCAAGCTTTTTGCCCCAATCAGTGCTAGATGGCGATCGCTATAGTGAAGAATTTGAAGAGTGCTGGCAAAAAATTCTCTCACCCGAATCGGGTGATTGTTACCTAGAGGGTACACATGAAACCATTGCTGAACTGTTGACACCAGCATGGGAGATGCTACCTTGCAGCCGATGTAGTATGCCAGTAGCAGCGCGAAACGTCGGGATGCCGACATTGTTATGCCCCTGCAATAATTTACCTAACTGGCCTAATACCGAATTGCCAGCACCGCGAGAGCCAATTAAGACTCAAGACCAACTCAAAACAATTCGCGATCGGCTTCAGGCACAGAAAGAAGGAAAAAATGCTTAACTGAACTGTATTAGATTTTGTACATGGTTTTTTTCTATTTGTGAGAAATCCAGGTTAGTTCACTTTGGTGCTTGGGAATTTGGCGTTGGACAAGTTTTATTAGCAAAATCACACTGATAAATATATGGTTCTTGCCAACTCAGAGGAATTTCTAATAAGTCTCGCGTTCCTGTCATGCCTTGTCCAATAAATAGCAACAAAGCAATACAGTTTAAAATCGTATGGACGATGCGCCAGCGATTGGACTTATCTTGATAAATATCTTGAACAATTGCTAATGAAAAAATCATTAGTAATGCTGCGGTAATGCCAATATAATAATGTGACCAATACCACTCATTCGTCAAGCGGTATACTCCATCCTGACAGCCTATAATTACTAAACCTGCACCTGTTAAAGTTGCAAAAACTGCTCGCCACAACCGCTGCTTTGCCCGATAAAGAAATACTAAAGAGGCGATAGTAGCAGCAAACATTAACACGATAAAAAAAACTTGAAAAGGTGTTTTATTCCACAATTGATTTTTGATAATATTTTTGCCAATAGGATAGCTTAATCCGATTAGAGTTAGTCCGACAACTGCACTTGTTAGTCTTTCACCTAACTGCTTATGTTCTCCACCCACTACTGGGGGAATTTTGCTCTTACTGCCGGCTAAAATTTGCAATCTGCGTTGGCGTGTTTGCCAAGCAAAATTAAGCACTGTACCGATGAGTGGAAACACGAATATAATTGCGATCGCTGGATGTAAAAGACCAAGAAAATCTGTTAATTGCATACAACACCTTTCAAGCAATCATTAAATTAATATCAAATGACAATATAAAATATCGTTTTATCACTTAAATTAATTTCAGATGAGAATCTGTTTAATATTTATTTTTGTTATTCTTAGATTATTTTAAGAAAGCAAGTATTTAAATATTTTATAAAAAATTATAACTTTCAATAACAGTTTTTATGTCAATATGCATGAAGCCTCTAATATGTAGCTTCCTACGCTATATCAACTAGCAGATAACTTATTACTAGGTGGGATATTACGTCGGCGCGGCTTAGAAAATTTAGTCAATTTCCTGACTGAATAATAGTTGTCACTGTAAACAATATCTGTCTTTACTTTATACTTTTTTTCGATTGTTTCGCGCCAAGTATCTGAAGGATTGAATAAAAACACATCAGCAAACCCATCAGGAATTTCGGGAATTTTTTGGTTGTTCACCAACATGAATCGCACTTTTGGTTCCAAAAGATAGCTCAGAGAAAATACATTCCCATAATTGTCGCCCAAAGCATCGCTTATCAAAAGTGGACGAGTCGTTTGGTTGATGATTTGGGCAACTTGTGGATTGCCATAGTTCATACCCTTATTCCACCAAGTTTCTGCCTGGGAACTCACCTTATAAGAAATTAGACCACAAATAATTACTAATGCCATGATTATGTGCCAAATGCTCCGGCGTGACACGTTCCCATTATATAGTTGCGTAGCTAGTAGGTAAGCAACAGCCACTTGAATTCCTAAATAAGATGGTATTAAATACGGTTCGCTAGATAATTGTATACCCCCAGCAATTAAATCTGGCAGTATTAGGGGTAGTGCTGGCACTATAATTAATATAATGATAAACAACCAGACTTTATAATTAGTTGTTTGACAAATAAAATAAATTGAATATCCTACCAAAGTTAAAAATAATGGTGTAATTAAATAGCCCAAAGGATTATCTAAACTAAGGTCTATATCAAAAAAAATCCGGCTTAACTGCATCAGCAAAAATGGAAATATAGGTATCAAAGATGATTGCGTTGTAATCTTATCTGCTGAAATCAAAAATTGAAAAAAGTTGCCGATCACAATTGTTATCCAAGGCATGAAGGCTAAAAAACCTACCAGTGATGCTAACAGATAAGTTCTGACAGTTGCCGTCAACTGAAATTTGGCGATGCTCATTACATAAATTCCGTGAGCAACTGCTACAAATCCACTCCAAAGAAATGTATAAAGGCTGATGGCTAAAGTTACTGCATAAATGCTCCAGATGGCGAATAAATCTGGTCGTTGTCGTTTTTTTACTAGCTCATCTTTGTCTTGTGATTCCAGCCGCATTGCTCGCAGCAGAGATGCACTGGATAGCAATATGGTGACTAACCAGAGAATATATTCTTGTGCTTCTTGAGCGTATACTAGATGAATTGGAGAAATTGCCATAAGTGCGATCGCTACACCAGGAACCGATAACGGCACATTAAATAATTCTCGGCATAGCCAATAAACGCAAGGGAAAACCAGCAAACTGATGAAGACAGATAAACTTCTAATCGCCGTCACTGAATTACCAAAGATTTCCATCCACAATCTGGCTATTATGTAATAAAGCGGTGGATGGTGAGAATCTTCTTTTGCCAAAGACATGATTGTGTCATTTAAGTTTTTTTGTTGATTTGCACCTTGAAACTGGGCAAAACTTTCTCCAGCAATGACACGATTATTAAAAATTTGCTGTCTTACTTCAGTTATTGTGTAACCAGAAATTCGTAATGAGGTATAAGTTTCATCATGCCAATAAACTTTACTATCAAGGTTAAAAAAGCGAAATAATATACCTATCACTAATAAGAAAATAATTAAAAATCGCAACCAGCTCGGAGCAAATTTGAGATGGCGCATAAGTAGTTTTCCTAATAACTTGTCTAAAATAATCCAGTCACCAAAGAGGACTATTGGGACTCTTGGGACAACCCCATATCTAATATTGGGGCTTGTAATATGGACACCTTGTATCTAGCACTACGTGTCCCCCAAATCTTCTTTTGTATTCCATAATCTTTAGACAGGGGCTTGTACCGATATAGGACAAGGGTTTATTTCAACAGTTCCCAAGCTGTCCCAATACGGTTCGGATAAGACTCGATCCCCCCCCCCCCTCTTAAAAAGTGGGGCTAAGAATGGCTCTATTTTCCCCTTACAAAGAGGGATCTTTAAGGATTATGCAGCTTAATCGAACCGGATTGAGAGTCATCTGATTTTAAATATTGACAATAAATACCTCTCTTCTATTAACTATGAAAACAATTGCACAAGGTTGTATCAAATATGGCAAAACTGACCTTTTTTTTACAGCCGAGATGCAGATGTGGAGTAAAATATCATAAATATTCCTATTCTTACAGTCGGTGTATATAAACTTTGTTCCTGTAGCCGCGACTGAGCGCCATTAGGTAAAAAGAGAATTTTTACAATATTTGGTAACGCCATCTAGCAAAGTCTTTGGTATTAGATATAGCTAAAAAATCAATAGTCTTAAAGTGTCGATCAATAGCTGGAATACTGCATATTTTAGCTCCAATATTCAAGTATGCCTGCAAAATTTTGGGAATTTCAACATTATATGAATCTGGAAAATCTTGAGGCATTTCTAGACAAGATTGTGAATTTGGATAAACCAAAATACTTGGATGCATCAAGCCATTCTGCTGAAAATAATCATAAGCGTAAGTAGCTTGCCAAGGACATTGTGTTAGTAATGATGCACAGCCAAAGAAATATTGATTTCTACTCCAGATCAGATAATTTGCTAGCCCTTTCCATAGTAGTAAAAGTGCCTGACTGTTGCGGTATTCTTTAGCTATACATGCACGCCCAACTTCAACTGATGCCTGAAGCACAGAATGGGGAATCGCATTAAGATTAAATATATCGGCAGCATCAAAGCCTAGTCTTTGAGAAGCCATTGTATAGGTTTGCATCCGATAAGTTCCAATGGTTTTACCCGTTTGTTTGGAGATCAGGATTAAATGATGGCAAACTGCATCAAACTTATCTATATCCATCTGGGTAAAGTTAGAAGTAGAGAATCCCAACCCTAGTTCAAGATTAAAAACTTCAAAGCGCAACCGAAAAATTGATTCTAATTCTTCTTCAGTTGACGCTAGCCGTAGGGTATATTTTTCAGTTTGAAGGACGGGAAAATCTTCAAGAGGGGGAAGAGGATTCAGTGAGTAATTGATGTTGCGTCCAGAAACTTCCATCTATCTTCCTACTTAGATTTACGAAAATATCCTACTAGGATTTAGGCACTATACAAATAGCTCACATTATGCATTAATGTGTCGAAGCGTGATTGAGACGGTTTTCGATAAAAGAATCTCTAGAGAGCTTTTTTACTCTCTTGGATTAGAGGTAGAGTGCTTTTATTATGGACATTAATTTCCCAAAAATCTGGCAATAAGATACAAAATTTTCCTTTTATATCCGTTATAAATGCAAATCAGCAAAGAAAGTCAAAATCAGGGCAGAAAGCCCCCGGATAAATCCAGGGGCTTGGATAATTTTGATTGCGATGTGCTTTTGCTTTGGGCATTGCGTAGACATCGCCTATGGTGGGCGGGTACGCCATCGCAATCTCCGGTAAATGCACTCTAAAATACTGAATTAATTACGGTGATTATTGCTGTAGTGAACCCTTGTACCTGCCCAAAGCAACTTCTCTCGCAGCGTCTGATAGTAAGAATTGTTCTCGCGCAAAATAATAAATTTAGCCCGACAATCTGCCATCCGCACGTCAACGTGGTGTCCTGGCCAAATTGAAGTCCCTAAAACCCCATCTGTCCACAGCTTGGTACTCAAATCGTAATCCCCCAAAGGCCAAATACTTACCACAGAACCAGGCGGTAAAACCAGGGGGCGACTAGAAAGGCTCATCGCACAAATAGGAGTGATGGTAATCGCCTCCATACCATCATGCATAATTGGCCCATTGGCAGAAACGGTGTAACCAGTGGAACCTGTGGGAGTAGCAATGATTAACCCATCCCCGACGTATTGATCGACTACCTCACCGTCGATTTCCATTTCCAGAATTGAAGTAATCATCCGGTCAGCGGAGGCGGGTTTGACACAAAATTCATTCAAAGCCAGGTAATGCTCACTCACTGGCTCCAAATTAGACCCATGACCCTCGTAGACAGCAGCTTGTAACATCATCCGTCGTTGGATAGCATAGCGATCCTCAAACAGTCGATCCCAAACTTTCTCCGTATCCTGAAACTCCTCCACTGACTCAGTTAAAAACCCCAGATGACCTCCCACATTCACTCCCAGAATTGGGATGCCAGCTGGAGCTAAATGTCTGGCACTGGTTAAAACAGTACCATCGCCACCGAGTACCAAAGCGAGATCGATTGGTTGAGCCGCCGAAGCCAAAAAGACTGGATAGGGGTTGTCTTTCGGCCCGCTAGGCCCCATCAACACATGGCACTGGCGACTTTCTAGTTGTTTAGCACAGACTTCTGCCCATTCTTTACTTTGGGCATCCCGCGCTTTATAAGCAATGATTACCTGCTTGAGTTGCACGCACAATTACCACTTCAGGAGATTAAACTGCTCCATATCGACGGTATCACGGTTACGATAAATGGCAAGCACGATCGCTAAACCCACCGCCGCCTCGGCCGCCGCCACGGTAATCACAAATACTGTGAAAACCTGACCTTTAATTAATGTTGAGTCGAGGAAGTTGGAAAATGCCATTAAATTCAGATTAACAGCATTGAGCAGTAACTCAATTGACATCAGCACCCGCACAGCGTTGCGGCTAGTAATCAAACCGTAGATGCCGATGCAGAATAAAGCTGCTGCTAGTAATAAAAAGTACTGGAGTTGCATGAATCTGGGTATCCCTCCTGTAAAAACTGGCTTTTTCTCTGCGACTGAGGTCGCAAATCTTACTCTTTTGTTTCGCTGGTTGTTGATACCAGTTCTCTGGGGCGTTCTTGCAAAGTTAAAATGGTTTGCGGTAGTTCGGATAGCCTCACTTGATCTGGCAAATACTCGCGACGTGCCAAAATAATTGCTCCTACCATCGCTATGAGCAGCAAAATTGAAGCCAGTTCAAAAGGCAATAAAAAGTCAGTGAAGAAATGCTCTCCAATCAAAACTATAGAACTTTCACCACCCACCACAGGAGCAGTTGAGTAGGCCCAAGGAGTAGCCAGCACCATCGTACTTAAAAGAGCAAACAATCCTACACTGACTATACCTGTTAGCACTTTCCGCACCCAAGAGTTAGGAAATGCTACAAAATTCTGCCGCTTGTTCACCAACATAATGGCAAACAAAATCAATACGTTAACCGCCCCAACGTAAATCAGTATTTGTGCAGCTGCAACAAAATCAGCATTTAGCAACAGGTAGATTCCCGCTATGCTGATGAACACGCCCCCCAGCATAAAGGCAGAATAGACGATATTGGAGAACAGCACCACGCCAATGGCCGCCCCAATCATCATCACGCCCAGTATGCCAAGCGATACAAACTGTACTCCTTCCGCTAGATTCACTGTTTTTTGTCCTTAGTCAATCAATTTTGGATTTTAGATTTTAGACTTTGACTTTGCTCAGTCGAACGATTTTAGATTTTTGTTTTAATCCAAAATCACTAATCACAAATTTGCATGGTCATTGGTCATTGGTTACTAGGAAAAGGACAAATGACATTTATTTTTCTGTTTGTTCCACAAGGTCTTCTGGACGCGCACCCGCACGTGGCGCATCCGCAGGCAGTCCGTGGGGTTCGAGGACGCCTTTGGGTAGGTAAACTAGTTCGCGCAGTGGTGTAACCATTGGGTCATCTGTTACCTTATAGGGCAGACGACCTAGCGCCACGTTGTCATAGTTCAATTCATGGCGATCGTAAGTGGAAAGCTCATACTCTTCTGTCATGGATAGACAGTTAGTGGGGCAAAATTCCACACAATTACCGCAAAAGATACAAACTCCAAAGTCAATGCTGTAGTGGTTAAGTTTTTTCTTTTTGCTGGCTTTGTCGAATTCCCAATCTACTACAGGCAGGTTAATCGGACAAACGCGAACACAAACTTCGCAGGCGATGCACTTATCAAATTCAAAGTGAATTCTACCGCGAAACCGTTCCCCAAGAATCAGTTTCTCGTAAGGGTACTGTACGGTAATCGGACGCCGCCGCATGTGGTCGAAGGTAACAGAAAGTCCTTGACCAATGTAACGCGCAGCTTGTACCGTTTCTTTGGCGTAATCACCAACTTGTTTCAGGAACTTTAACATTTTGTGTCTCTCTCTTTTGGATTTTGGATTTGGGATTTTGAATTTTAGATTTCAGATTCAATCCCTCCGGGTGACGCTCCTACGTCGCTACCCCTGCGCTAACGGCAGTCACTCATGGGGAGCCACTGTGGTCTTCTCCCATTCGTGAGAGGCTAGCGCCTGCCGTAGGATGCCCGTTCGCCGCAAGGCGTCCCGTTAGGGAAGGGCTGTAGGGGTCTCCCCAAGTGAAGCAAGTGGCGTGGAAACCCCTAGACGCTCACAGGCTCGCTACCGCTGCGCTATGCGCGGCATCGTCTCCCCTTCTCTCAAAGGGAGAGGCTAAAGCCAAGGGAGAAGACCGCGCTGCCTCACCAAAATCTAAAATCTAAAATCTAAAATTGGTTTACCCGCCAAAGGCGAAGGGAAAAGCTAGTTTCAGGGCGGCAGTTAATAGGAGATTAGCCAAGCCAACTGGCAACAAAAACTTCCATCCTAAATCTAACAGTTGGTCAATCCGTACCCGTGGCACAGTCCAGCGCAACAGGATAGCGACAAATACTAGTAAATAAGCTTTGAACACGGTCATCGTGATCCCCAAAGCCGCAGTTACTATCTGGAACACAGGATTTAGCTCACTGACTCCCAGCCAACCAGCGATGAGGTTGAGGGGAACGGGAAAGTCCCAACCGCCCAGGTAAAGAATTGCTACTAGTAGGGAAGAAAGGATCAAGTTAACGTAGGAACCCAGGTAGAACAGACCGAATTTCATGCCTGAATATTCAGTCTGATAGCCTGCTACAATTTCTTCTTCCGCTTCGGGTAAGTCAAAGGGTAATCGTTCGCATTCAGCCAGGGCGGCTATCCAAAAGATCAGGAAACCAACGGGTTGTCGCCAAATGTTCCAGCCCAGGATGCCATAGCCAGACTGTTGATTGACAATATCAACAGTGTTGAGGCTATTAGACATCATAGTGATCGCTAACACCGCCAGTGCCAAAGGAATTTCATAACTAATAGATTGCGCTGCTGCCCGCAACCCTCCTAAGAGGGAGTATTTGTTATTAGATGCGTAGCCAGCCATCAGCAAGCCAATGGGTTGAATGCTAGACAAGGCAATCCACAAGAATACGCCCATGCCGACATTGCTAATTACGATATTCTGCCCAAAGGGAACGATCAGGAACGACAGAAACACCGGAATCACAACAATAATTGGGCCGAGGGTAAACAGCCAGGGGTCAGATTTAGCTGGTACTATATCTTCTTTAAATACCAGCTTCAGACCATCCGCTACAGGCACCAGCAACCCAAAAGGTCCCTGGTATTCTGGCCCAATTCGCTGCTGTGCTGCGGCGGAAATTTTCCGTTCTAGCCAAGTAGCAACTAATACCCCCACTGTTGCCCCAATCAGCATCAGTATCATTGGCAGGGGCATCCAAATTGCTTTGGCTGTTCCTGCTGGTATACCTAAATCCCGGAGGGATTCAATAAAAGTTCCTTGGAGGTCAATTCCTGAATTCATGTTTCCGCTCTTTAAGACATTGAGTTATGGTGAGTTACAACTATTAGTTGAATTAATACCTGTAAATTCACCCATTTATAATTTTTGCTGTGATCACGCCCGATTGAAGATTTGTTGCCAATTCCCATGCCTAGTATATCGTTGGATGGTTTAAGCACCCTGAGGCGAGATGAGAACTTCTACTTATGGTTGGCATTGAGATTGGCTATTAAGCGGACAAGGGGAGAGTATATATTTCAGGACTTAGGCAGTGATGCGATCTGTGAAGACCACCCAAACAGCGCATAGGATATCGGGCATTGGTTCGATTTTCCATGCCCAATGACGCCAGTCGCCTCAAGTCGGGAAACCCGCCCACGGCGCTGGCTCCCCAATGCCCAATTAACGTTTGTCAATGGGGGTATAAGAAACTTCGTGGTGACCGTTGTAAACCTGGGTAGGACGGAAAATCCGGTTTTCTGCTAGTTGTTCTTTCCAGTGGGCTAACCAACCGGC
The DNA here is from genome assembly GCF_036919595.1 of Nostoc sp. Taxonomy (GTDB): domain Bacteria; phylum Cyanobacteriota; class Cyanobacteriia; order Cyanobacteriales; family Nostocaceae; genus Nostoc. The sequence goes on from NZ_JBALCO010000079.1 coordinate 63,282, forward strand.
AACGCGGGCGATCGCAAATATTGGTGTAAACAAGTCTGTGGGAATACCCATCTTTCTATACACCAAACCCGAATAAAAGTCAATATTTGGATAAATTCCTTTGCTACCGAGTTTTTCTTCTACCACTATTTCCATCTCTTGGGCAATGTCATAGAACTTGTCATGCCCAAACTTTTCAAACAGCTGTTCTGCTAGACCTTGTAAGATTGTGGCTCGTGGGTCTTTCACTTTATAGACACGATGTCCAAAGCCCATAATCTTCGCTTTACGTTGTAGACAATCCTCTATGTAGGGACGGACATTTTCCACAGAGCCAATTTCTTCCAACATCTGAATCACTTCTTCATTGGCTCCACCATGCAGGGGCCCTCCCAAGGTTCCCACAGCACTAGCAACCACAGCGTAAGGATCAGTCAATGTGGAAGCTGTCACCCTGGCACTAAAGGTGGAAGCATTCATTGTATGCTCGACCTGAAGTATCAAGCAGATATCAAAAATCCGCGCCATCAGAGGATCGGGTTCCTGCTCATTGAGCATGTATAAAAAGTTGGCGGAATAGTCTAAGTCATCACGGGGACGTACCGGGTCATTGCCTTTTCGCATCAGTTGGAACGCCGCCACCATTGTGGGAATGGTTGCTATCAAGCGCACCACGGAATCTCGAATGTAGGCAGGATTGTGTAAATCCCGGAGCGAATAAAATAACCCTAAAGCAGCAGCAGAAGCTTGCAAGGCATCCATTGGGTGACCGCTTTCTGGAAAGCATTTCATCATGTCCCGAATGCGGTATTTTATTCGCCTGTGGTAACGAACTTCATGCTCAAATGTTTCCAGTTGTTCCTTGCTTGGCAGTTCACCCCAGATTAAGAGATAAGCAGTTTCTATAAATGTACTTTTCTCTGCTAGTTCCTCAATCCGGATGCCACGATATTCTAGTATTCCTTTTTGCCCATCAACATAGCTGATACTTGATTGAGCGGCGGGAATGCCTTCTAAACCAGGCTTGTATTCGCACACCATCATGGCACCACCATTCGCTTTGTGAAATATCTGATCAAGCTAACTTACCAGAAATTATTGTCGCCATAACAGTAGCCCTTCTAACAACAATTGGAAATGTTGAAAAACTGTTATAGCAGGTACTTAGGTGGTGTCAACCAAAACATCTGACTACGACCCAGAGGAGAACCTGTTTCTGGTAGTTTTATCCCAATCATACCTGCTTTTTTCAAGACTAAGCTTGCTTTAACTTCTCCCCATAGGAGAATTTCTGCCCAATTCGTTAAATCAGGTTCGTGTCCAACCAGCGCCAGTTGGGTATTTTGGGAATAATTCCTTGGCCCTAACCAGTCTTTTAGCCAACTAGAAATTTGACCATCGTGGGCGAGGTGGCTAGATTCCTCTAACTGGGAGCTTAGTTTTTCTGCTATAAGGATTTCAGCTGTTTGGCGGGCCCGCACTAATGGACTGGTGAGAATCAAATCAAAGCTTAAACCCAATTTAACAAGTTTCTGGGCAACTTTCTCAGTTTTTTGCCGTCCTTCTTTGGTAAGGCTGCGCTCCTCATCCTTGATGCCTAATCCCTTGTCTTCGGCGATACCATGACGAATTAAATATAGTTCCATATTTTGAGTTTTATTAGCGTAGCGGGGCGTAGCCCATACTTAGTTAGGAGTTACGCCTGATGTGAATTAACCTATCCTAATCTTAATTATTATTACGTATTCGTTGAGCTGCCATCTATTCAGTGCAACGCGGCGTTAGGTGTTCTAACGTGTTATGGATATGGCAATAGGTTGAAACCTTGAATAAATCTGTAATCCCGTTGGTTTTTTGTGATAAACGACCCGTTTCAACCGTATTTCTCCTCTAAATAATCCACATAATTTTCTGTCGGATTTTCTTTTCCTAGCTGGATTACACCTATTAAACTCTGAGTCCAGGGGTCAAGATTGGTTAAAGGTTCTAAGGTTGGAGTGCCAGGAATAGACAATAGGGTTTCTTGTTGAGTTGATGCTAGAACAGACTGAACTAAATGCCAACGTTCTTTAATGGATAATTGCAGTACTTGTTTTTTTACTTCTGGCAATGTCAAAAGTTTCGAGAACTCTTGCTGTGTCATTGTTATACCTCTCAAATAGCATAAATTATCAACATTTTAACGCTAGATCAAAAATGTTAGGTTAGCGGTCTAACGGCACAATTCAGCAGAGGTAGACAACTTGGCAACTACACCAAAAATTTTCCTCAGTATCGCATTCTTCCTTCACAAATAACATTAGGCACGAACTAAATCTTCAATCAGTTCAGCCTCCGTGAGTTTGAAGCTGGTGATGTCATATTTTGCTAGTTGTGAAAGGAATAAAACTTTGGGAATACCCGCTTGCGTTAGCTGCTGCTTTTGAAGAGAGTTTGACAAGTTCGTATAACTTCATAGCAGCAGCGAGAAGAACTTCACCTTGTAACTGTTCTGGTTTTACATTCAGAGCCAATACAGTTTATTCTGGAATAGTCAAAGTGAGTTGGTACATGATAATATATGCGCTGCTTTCTTTAGGATTATAAGAACGCGCTCATATAACCAAACACTTTGACTCCAACATGATTTATGAGTTTGCCTTATCCTCTGCCTTTACTCCGACTGAATCGGGTTATCTCTAGGATTGACTAACCTCAGTAGCTTTTGCTTAATTTGAGCATCGAATACTTCCCATTTCATTTTCGCATAGGCGGAATTTTCGTTACTGCCAGATAAGAAACCCATTGGAATTTCAAAGCCGCCTGCGCTTGTCCTTCCGCCACCAAAAAAGCGCCCAGCGCTATCTTGCCCAAAGGCTTCTTTGATGAATTCATCGGGGTCAAGGGTAAGTTTGGTGGTTCTCAGCGAGCCGATGACTATTTCTAATTCTTCGTCTTCATCGTGAACAATGCCGAAAACTACGGCGGTGTGAACATTTTCTTCAGTGACAAGAAAATCAGCCGCTTGGGGGATGGCATCGCGGTCATCGTAGCGTAAATAACCAACACCAGCAATGGAAAAGTTATTTTGAACGATGCGGTTTTTGAGCGATCGCTCGATCACATCCATTACCCGCTTGGAACAGTTCGCCTGTAAAATGGCGTTTAGCAATTGGACGTCATAAAATCGGCTTAAATACGCAGCTGCCATAAAGTCTTCTTCTTGCGCTTGCATTAGCCGATTTGTATCCGATCGCAAGCCATGCATCAAGGCAGTAGCGCATTTGACGTGTTGATTTATGCTGCTATCTAATGCCAGTAATCCCGTTTGCAGGTATTGAGTAAAAATTGTTGCTGTCGCTCTTACATAGGGACGGATATCCTCAAACTCTGCTTGGAGATCACCTTGGATACTGTGATGGTCGATCAGGGCTACTAGGGGAATTCCAGCCTGCTGCACCGCTGAGAGTAGCTGTGAAGTGGTTCCCTGGTTATCAATTAATACAAAACCTTGATAAGATGACAAATCTTTGGTTTTCAAGGTTTGCGGCGTCCAGCGGTGGATTGGTAAATTAGTCAGCCTCACCAAGGCAATATTTTCTTGATGGCTCAATGCGCCAGCATAAATGATTTCACATTTGATATCATATTGCTGGGCAATTAACTGGTAAGCCCAGGCACAGGAAAGGGCATCAGGGTCAGGAAAATCTTGCAGAATTATCAGTTGGCGATCGTGTCGGTGTGCCAGAAAGGTTTTTTGCAGTTCTTCTGACTTTTGTTGTGCCAGAGAATTACCACGGTGACTGAGATATATAGCTCCTTCACCTACCGATGGCGGTAATGACGGACTCTTAAATGCAACTTCCACTGGCGCTTTCTCGATTTCAGGTTCCTCTGGGTTTGGCTCTGTGGTCAATGACAAACTCTCTAAATGAGTAACGGGAGAATTCAAGTACATAGGGAACTTTTTTAAAGTGTGAGGCTCCTTTAATTCAGAAATACTACGAGCAGCAATTCACTGAATTTAGCCACTTTCTTATGATCTTCGCAAAAATATCAAGACATTGCACTATACATCTAAGTATATTTTTTATCCGTAACAACGCTCAAGAATCAACTAAATTCCACTAAAGGGTGTATAAGCGCTGGAAACAAGGAAGTTTAGGATATCGGGCTGTATCTGGCAGCATATAATCTGTTTTAGGAGCTTTTTTCTCTTCCGTAAATTTAATAAGTGAAATTTTTATCTGGCTTAGGGTATACTTCCTATTTTATACTTTCAGGCCAGTCTTTTATATTTGAAATATTTTTCTGCTCAATTTTCTCATTATTGTGACTATTGAGCAATTAACAATTATTTTTAATGAACAACGCTAGCAACCTACTAACGTCGGTTGCTGTCTTTATTGCCTAGATTTATGTAAACTACTGCGTTGGTTTCTGCCAAAAAATGTGCATTACAGTGATTGAACAAACCTGAGCCGGGAGCATCCAGTTTTGGAAGATTTACCACTTATGGGAAAATTTAAAGGGAAATAACCCTGTGCGATCGCTGACAATGAACCAAGAGAAAGAA
>NZ_JBALCO010000080.1:0-51656 GCF_036919595.1 Nostoc sp.
AATGGAGTTCAAAGGCTCATTAATGGAGTTCAAAGGCTCATTAATGGAGTTCAAAGGCTCATTAATGGAGTTCAAAGGCTCATTAATGGAGTTCAGAGGCTCATTAATGGAGTTCAAAAACTCGCGCCTGATGTCCTACTTCTTCCACTCCCTCTTTCTCTCACGATTTTTTTATGAAGCGAGTCTTCTTCTAGGTGCATCAAGAACAACTTCCGCGACTGAAAAATCACGTTTAATTTTCAAACTGTTGAGATAAGCGATTGGATCATCGGCGTTAAAGGGAGTACCATCGAACAGTTTGATGGGTTGGCGAATGTAGCTAATATCTAAACCTAATTCCCGTGCAGCGGTACTGAAGATACGAACTTGGCATACCCTTTCCACAACTTCTACCCAATTTCTGGGAAACGGAGTGTCACCCCAACGCGCCAATTGACTCATAATCCAAATTTGTTCGGTGCGGCTGGGGCGGTTGATGGCAGACTCAGAATAAAACTGGTGATGGGCATAGTCCCGCAACGGATGGTCTAAGTCACAGGTAAGACTATCTGGATCTTCGAGTTGAATGTATTCTAAATCAGTGCTGACGTACTCTCGCCCTGCTAAAATTTGGCGAATCCTTTGGGAATTATCGGGATTTGCACAATACTGGCAAGCTTCTAACAAAGCTTTGGTTAAGGCGATATGCGTATTTGGATAATTTTCTGCCCAATTTTCCCGCACACCAAGAACTTTACCAGGGTGTCCCAGCCAAACTTCTAAGTCGGTAGCGATGGTAAAGCCAACACCTTCCACAGCCGCGCGGTAGTTCCAAGGTTCGCCGACGCAGTAACCATCAATGCTTCCAGCTTTTAAGTCGGCTACCATCTGCGCTGGGGGAATGGTCTTCATATCTACATCGCCATCGGGGTCGATTCCTCCAGCCGCTAGCCAGTAACGCAGCAGCAAGTTGTGCATAGATGCGGGATGTACTACCCCCATTGTATGCCTTTGTTCGCGGGTGAGAATCAGGTGATTTCTGAAATCTGATAAGGTTTGCACGCCTTGGTCGTAAAAACGTTTTGCTAAGGTAATAGCGTTACCGTTGCGAGTCATGGTGAGGGCAGTGACAACGGGCAGAGGTTGGTTATTATGTCCTCCCAGTGTTAACCATATCGGCATTCCCGAAGGCATTTGAGCCGCATCTAAGTAACCGCCAGTCATGCCATCAACGATGCCGCGCCAGCTACTTTCCCGCACGAGGTTGACTTCATCTAAACCATGCTTGGTAAAGAAACCTTTCTCTTTGGCAACAGCCAACGGGGCGCAAGCAGTCAGTGGCAAAAAGCCAATTTCTAGATTAACTTTTTCCAATCCATGACGAGCGATATCCGCAGTTTTCCGCGCCCGAATTTTCTTGATGCGTTTCTGCTGATTGAGGAAGTAAATCATTTCACTCCGCAAGCTGTAATAGCTGGGATGTTCTACAACTTCCATCCGTTTGCGGGGTCTAGGAATATCCACTTCCAAAATCTCCGCAATTTTGGATTCGGGGCCATTGGTTAGCATGACAATTCGGTCAGACAACAGCACCGCTTCGTCAATATCATGAGTAACCATCACAGCAGTGACTTGATTTTCTTCGCAGATTTGCATGAGTTGTTCTTGCAAATTACCGCGTGTGAGTGCATCCAATGCACCGAAGGGTTCATCTAATAGTAACAACTTGGGGCGAATTGCTAAAGCGCGGGCGATCGCAACTCCTTGTTTTTGTCCCCCAGATAACATTCCCGGCTGTTTATCAGCATGGGGACGCAAACCCACCATATCTATATGTTTTTCAGTAATCGCTTGGCGTTCATAGGCTGGCAACCCTTTGATTACTGAATCTACCGCCAGGGCAATATTTTCTCTAACTGTCCGCCAAGGTAGTAGCGAATAATTTTGGAACACTACCATCCTGTCTGGGCCTGGTTTGATGATTTTTTGTCCTTCTAAAGTCACAAGACCTTCAGTGGGCAAATCCAAACCTGCAATCATATTTAATAAAGTGGATTTGCCGCAACCGGAGTGACCAATTAAAGAAATGAATTCTCCTTTTTTAATTTGAAGGTCGATTCCTTTAAGGGCAATATATTTGCCACCACCAGTTAATTCAAAAACTTTTTCAATTTGATCAACAGCTACAAACATAATTTATTTATCCTTTGTCCTTTGTCTTTCGTCATTAGTTATTGGTACGTAGTCTTTATTTTCTATTTTCTTACAAATAAATAAAGACCAACGACTCAATAATTACTAATTCGTAATATTCGCCTCCGGCGAGAAGCAAGCTACGTAATTCAAGGTACAAGCCCCTGACTTTAATATGGAGATAAATAAATTTATTTTTCAATTAGGTTGCTAATTTCAGCCGTGGGGTAATAATTACGAATTATGCTGACTAATGACTATTTCTGTTCTGCTGGTAAAATCTTGTTTTGAAGCCAACCCATCATTTTATCTAGGATTAAACCGACAACGCCAATATAAATTAGAGCCAATATCACTTCGCTGACGTTGTTATTTTGATAGGCATCCCAGATAAAAAAGCCAATTCCGACGATACCGGACATAACAATTTCGGCGGCAATAATCGCTAACCAAGCTAAACCGATCGCAATTCTCAAGCCGGTGAAAATGTAAGGTAAAGCGGCAGGAATCAGAATATTAATAAAATATTCTTTGCGACTAAGTTGCAGGACTTTGGCAACGTTGTTGTAATCTTGGGGAATTTGGGTAACGCCGACGGCAGTATTAAGTAAGATTGGCCAAATTGCGGTGATGAATATTACGAATAAAGCGGCTGGTTCGTTTTGTCGCAAGGCTGCTAGAGAAATGGGAACCCAAGCCAAGGGTGGTACAGTCCGCAGTAGTTGAAAGATGGGGTCTAAAGCTTTGGACATAGTTTTATTCACCCCAATCAAAATGCCCAAGCCAATACCAACGATCACTGCTAGGGTATAGCTGATAGCAACTCGTTGTAAACTAGCCCAAATCTGCCAAAACAGACCTTTATCTATGCCACCTCTGTCATAAAAGGGCCAGAAAATTAGTACCCAGGTATCTTGAATAACCTGTATTGGGCCTGGTAATGTCGCACCGGGAGTAAAAGCGAACAGTTGCCAGATGATCAGGAAGATGAGGATCGCGATCGTTGGCGGTACAATGTCAGGAAATTGCTTTTGCAGACGAGATATAAAGCTGTTATTAAATCTAGGGGTTACAGGGCGTTTTTGGGCTATTGTCATGATGCTTTATTCTCTTGATTATTTGTCATTGGTCATTTGGCTTGTACAGATACGATTAATCGCGTCTCTACTAAACACTAACTTTTTTGATTTTGAGACTTTTCAAATATTCTTCTGGCTTTTCAGGATTAAATTTGATGCCATCAAAAAATTCTTCTACACCGCGAGATGTATTTGTTGGAATATCAGCAGCGGCAATACCAGTTTCTTGAGCAGCTGCTTTCCAAATATCTTCACGGTTGACTTGATTGATTAGTTCTTTAGCTTTTACAGCATTATTCGTGATGTAATCTTGTAGTAAAAATCCCCAACGGACATTCTCGACTATAAACCATAGATCATGACTTTTATAGGGATAAGAAACATTACCTTTCTCATCTTTCCAGTAATAAGCTGCCATTGATTTATCATCAATTTTACGTCCATCTCCCATGTCATATTTGCCTTGATATGGAGTTGCAAGAATTTCGGCTGAGGGAAGATTAAAATAATTTCGTCCAGCCAGAATTTGCGCTGCTTCTTTGCGGTTATCAAAATTATCCAACCACTGCTGTGCTTCCATGATGCCCTTGAGTATCGCTTTCGTTGCCTTGGGATTTTTGTCAACCCAGTCGGCTCTCATGGCAAGGTATTCTTCAGGATGATTCTTCCAAATCTCTGCGGTTAATGCTGCTAGGTAGCCAATTTTCTCTTCAACAAGACGATATGGCCAAGGGTCGCCTGTACTGAAGGCATCCATTGTTCCTGTTTTAATGTTGGCGACAGTTTGAGCCGCAGGTACTGTAAGCAGCTTGACATCTGCATCAGGATCTATGCCGCCTGCGGCTAACCAGTAGCGAATCCATAAATCTTGGTTGACATGAGGGAAAGTAAATGCAGCAGTGAAAGGTGTTGAGGATTTGAGTTGCGTTAACAGAGATTTAGCACTAGCAAGCTGCAAACTGATACCTTTACCTTGGTGCTTATTGGCGATCGCAATTCCGTTACCATGTGTAATTAACTGACACAGCACATACATCGGAATTTTTTTATTGCCTTTGGTAATTAAACCTTCTGTAATTAAATGCGGCATTGGCATTTGCCATTGACCGCCATCAATACCACCCCCCGCAGAACTAATTTCTACATTGTCCCGTGCTGAACCCCAAGAAGCTTGCTTAGAAAGATCAACATCAGTCATACCATACTTAGCAAAAAAGCCTTTTTCTTTAGCAATAATTAAAGGAGCAGCTTCTACAATTGGAATATATCCCAGCTTGACTTTCGTAGTTTCTGGTTTTTGTCCAGGGCTAATATTAGCAACTGTCTGAGCAGTTGGGACAACTTGAGAGTTCTTACCAGTAAGGTTGTCAGGAGGATTTCCTAAACAGCCTTTCAAGAACATAGCACCCGCAGATACTCCGGCAGTTAAGATTAATTTGCGGCGGGAAATTTGATTAAAAAATTCTGTCATCAAGTCTCCTTACAAATGAATTTTATTCTTTATAGCTATGACAAAGATAAATAAATTTATCTTGCATTATCAATAGATATATCAAGCTATGATAGTCGTGCCAATTCAACCTTTCTTTGAAGAAAAGGCAATATCAACTATCTTTAATAAACCTAATGACTTATATTAATTGATTGAAGTCTACCGAGGAGGTAACTTTCCCTTGTTCAAATTAGTTTACTTGCTTTTAAAACAAAATAGTTAACTCCGAAAGGGAAATTATTAAATAAATATTAGATTGCAGGTATAAATAAAAGTTTATGTATCGCAGCCAACTATTTAAATAAGTACTATTAAATAGCAATAAATCTATAGTTCATATAATCTTTTATTTATGATTACATCTCTAAGCAAGAAACAATAACACTAAAAGTAAAATACGAAGTTTCGCCTTTGACTTCTATAAATATTGCTAAGGATTCAGGTGTAGCCCTTTCAAGGTGACTCGAAAAATCTCTTTTTTTCTCTCTGCGCCCTCCGCGTCTCTGTGGTTTAAAAGTCTTTTATTTAACCACAGAGGCACAGAAAATACATCAATGTAATTCATAATTTCTTATAGCATGTTAGCTCTGAACTCTCAACGCTCTGTTTTCGACCACTGATTTAATGAGTGGAGCGTGCTTGCTCTGTACAGTAGACCTTTTGCAAAAATCCTTGAATCACCCCTCCCCAACCCTCCCCTTTACAAGGGGAGGGAGCAAGATTTCAAGTTTCCCCCCTTTATAAGGGGGTCTATTCGACTTATGCAAGAGGTCTAGTGTCTAAAATTTATGAATTATGAATTCATGATTATCTGGTCAAAGGCGAGCTATTGAGTAACGCCTTTTTTAGTCAATACAGCGGTTTTCAATTCAAAACCGCTGTATCGTTGGCAATTAGACGGACAACCTCACAAGAATCAACTTTTAAACTGTCGCTTTTACTAATGAAACTCTTAGCTATCGCTTAAAACTCCATCCAAGTCGAAGATAACCCCATTAAATTTCTGAGCGTGTATCTGCCAAGGTGGGAACTTTGACTTCTGTTTCGGCTTGTAAGTCGAAGTCATACCACTCGTTACGCCATTGCAGGCGAAACTTCAAACGCGTCCAGTTAGGTGGTAGGTTGGGACAAGCAACGGGGCCAAATTGAGTCATCCGAATCCCGCCAAACCCGAAAACTACCGCTTGCCATACTCCTCCAGCACTGGCGGCGTGAATTCCTTCGCCTGCGTTACGCCTTACATCCTCCAAGTCTACCAAGGCCGATCGCAGAAAGTGCATATAGGCTTCGGTTGGTTGATTGAGGTCGCAAGCTAAGATGGCGTGAATGGCTGGGCCTAGTGAAGAACCATAGCTGTGGTCGGTGCGCTGGGTGTAATAATCCCAGTTGGTGGTAAGGGTGTTATGGTCGTAGCGATCGCGCAGTAAGTACAGAAGCATCAATACATCTGGCTGCTTGAGAATCTGCTTTTGGTTTGTGGCTTCAATTCCCAACAAACCTTGCAGAGATTTGCTGCGCGGTTCGTAATCAGCGAAGTTAATGTCTTCTAACTGGAAAAAGCCCTCAAACTGCTCAATTAAACCTGTTTGGGCATCTTCATTGATAAATAGACGTTCTTGAATTTCCACCCATCGGTGCAGACGCTCTATGGTTAAGTTGAGTTTTTGCCCCAGTTGGACTGAAGTTTCAGGGTAAGCTTGTTTGAGCCAGTCCCACAGCGCCAAAGCTGACTGCAAATGCCACTGAACCATGAGATTGGTGAAGGCATTATTATCGACGCGATCATGATTTTCATCAGGGCCAATCACATCTAGGATGTCATAGCTGTGGCGCTCTTGGTTCCACTGCACCCGACTTTCCCAGAAAACAGCCGTATCGAGGATAATTTCCGCGCCATAATCCCGCATCCAATCATCATCGTTGGTAGTCTGCCAGTAGTGTAAAACTGCATAGGCGACATCAGCAGTGATATGCACTTCAATGTCACCGCACCAGATGCGGATTAATTCACCGTTGGGAGTTGGTACCCAGCGAGGAGTCACTTCATCTCCAGTGGTAGCACTTTCCCAAGCAAACATCGCCCCTTGATAACCTGCTTCTTGAGCTTTGCGTCTAGCTCCTGGTAAGGTGTGGTAACGGTAGGTGAGTAAGTTACGCGCTAGGGCTGGTTGAGTTAAAGTAAGGAACGGCAGGATGAAAATTTCCGTATCCCAAAAGATGTGTCCGCTATAGGCAAAACCAGAGAGGGTTTTCGGAGGGATGCTCACCCGGTTATCGTGACGCGGTGTAACAGCTAGTAATTGGAAGAGATTGTAACGGACGCTTAACTGAGCCAAGCGATCGCCTTCTATAATAATGTCACTGTCTTGCCACACTTGATCCCATGCAGCAATGTGAGCTGCCAACAGGGTAGTATATCTGGGTTCATCAGCGAGTCTTTCTAAGGCGGCTGCGATCGGGACTTCTGTTTCCCGTGAAGTAAACAGGGTGACAATCTTTTCGACAGTCGCCGTTTTTCCTGGGTATAACTCAAAGATGGTTGTCAAAGTGGGAGAACTAGAAGCATTTTTGATGCCCACGGGTGTAGTTTCCTCACCATCTACCACTAACTTAGCAGCCATCCCAAGTTCAATACCTGAGTAGAGGGTTTGACTATTTAGCCAGATAATCTGATCTATGCCACCTTGGTTTAAGGTTCGCCAATGTTTAACGCCTTGGGTATCTGGTTCGCTGTCAAATCCTGCTTCGACGGTAATTTCACCCTCAAAGTCTACGGATGTAATTTGAGCGCGAATCGCCAAAACGTGTTGATCTGCTAAACTGGCGAAACGCTCGAAGTGAAAATCGAGGGTATGACCACTAGGACTACGCCACCGCAGATCACGGCTAACTAAACCTAAACGCAGATCAAGCCGACGTTCGTAGTTGAGAATTTCACCACTGTCCATGCTGAAGCGTTCGCCAGCTAGTTTCACTACCAATGGCAGCCAGTTGGGACAGTTCACAAGTTCGGTATGAGCAATTGTCACATCATCATAAACACCGTGGATGAGTGTAGCTGGTAAATCCTGGGAATACCCTTCCTCAAACGTACCCCGTACTCCTAAGAACCCATTACTAAGGGTGAAGACGGTTTCTTTGTGGTGCAACTGCGTCTGGTCAAACTTCGTTTCAATAACGTTCCAGTCAGTAGTGTCAATCAGTTGCTGATTTTGTTGAGAATTGTGAGTGGATACGTTGAGCATGAGTAATAAAACCTATGTCTTGAGGCTTGCTGTGCGTAGGATGCAGTACAATTAGGAGTAATCTTTTAGTGATTAACTCCTTTTCTCTAATGCCTAGACTTGAATGTTGCCTAAGCACAGAAAAAATACGTTAACAATAACAGTAACGTTTCAATTTTCATCTGTCTAGAGTTATATTTACTTAATAACGTAAGTTAGAACTAATAAATTTAAACCAGAAACGAATTGATCGGGTTTTTGATCGATTTCTTTCATATTCATCAGCTTTAGAATATAATTTATCGCACTGACAAACAGGCAGTATAATCTGAAATTATTTTTGTTTTTTATTTTTAATTGAAATTAGCAAGAAGGGATCAAATTCAATCCAGTTTATATCAAACCTAGAGCATCAATTCAGTAATCAAAAACCTAACCCCTCAGCCCCCAACGCATGTAGGGAAGGGTCAGCTTAACTCTCATTGGTGTCAAATTAACGTAAAAGCCTCTCTAGATAAGTCCTTCAGAGATTGCCTCGTTCCCGGTTTCCGACTGGGAATGCCTAATGGGAGGCTCTGCCTCAAGACTTGCGGCAGAGCCGCAATGAAAGAGCATTTCCAGCCTCTGGCTGGAAACGAGATTTTAAAGGGGTTTTTGCTTAAGTTGACACACATGCTAGACTCCCCTCTCCTACAAAAAGAGGGGTAGGAGGAGAGGTTCTTCCAGGATTACTGAATCATGGTGTTCTAACTGATGAGGCTTTTCCTCGTTCCCATACTCTGCATGGGAATGCATTCATCAAGGCTTTGCCTCAATATTTAACTGCTGAAATTATTATCTCATCTCTACTTTAAGAGTTTTGGTTTTGATTCATGCTCCCCAACGCTACAAGGGTTAGGGTTGGGGGTTAGATTTGAGAGAAAGTTGCACACGGGGTAATGTTTTGTTCTTTTACCATAAGTGGTATATTGGCACTTGACCCGACGAAGTACAAACTATGCATAAGCCCACACGAGTGCCAAGTCGAGGTGTTGTACTCAGTACTACAGAACAGTCAGCGGGAACAGGGGAAGTGGGCAGATGAACAAAAATTTTGGAAAAAATAGTGTTTTTTCCCTATTTAAAGGCGTACCCCTAAGTCGCATCCTGGTAGCGTTGTTTCTGCTGCAAATCTTGCTAGCTGTGGGATTAACTGCATACTTGTCAATTAATAATGGGCAAAAGGCAGTCAATGAGGTAGCCAGCGAATTGCGTCATCAAGTCGCCAATCGAGTAGAGCAGAGTTTACAGACTTATCTCTCAACCCCGCGTCAAATACTAAGCAGTAATCAAAATGTCATTGACATCGGGTTGCTGAAGATGGAAAATCTTGCAACCTGGGAGTCATACTTAATAAAGCAATTAGAGATTTTTTCTGATGCAATCGCCTTAACGGCAAGCAATGAACAGCAAGAACACTTAGCAATCCAAAAGCTCAACGATCGCCAATTTTTGCTAAGACTTGCCGATAAGTCAACTGCATACGACCTCTACACTTACAGAATTGACCGTCAAGGTCAACGTACCCAACTACCAGAGGTGATCAAAAACTATGATGCGCGATCGCGTCTTGATTATCAAGCAGCAGTTACCGGCAAAAAATTCAGCTTTAGTCGGATTTTTACACCCCTCACCGAACCAACGCTTCTAATTAGTGCATCTCAACCTATATATAGCTCCCAAGGTCAATTACTTGGAGTCAACAGCACTTTAACTCACATATCACAGATTGGGGATTTGCTGCAAAATCTTAAAGTTGGCAAATCTGGGCAAGTTTTTATTATCGAGCGATCGGGGCTATTAGTAGCAAGTTCCACAACCGAAGAACCATTCCGCGTCCAAAATGGTAAACCCATTCGGTTAGCAGCTTCCCAGAGCGGGAATTCTTTTACTCAAGCAAGCGCTAAATATTTAGCAACTAAATTTAGTAACTTTGACCAGATTCAAAGTTTACAGCAGCTGGATTTCTTCTTTGACGGCAAACGACAATTTTTAGAAGTTAGACCGTTACAGGGCGAACCAAATGTCAATTGGTTGATTATAGTGGCTGTCCCAGAAGCAGACTTTACCGGACAAATTGATCGCAACACTCAAACCACAATTTTTCTCTGTTTGGGAGGATTGGGACTAGCTACTTTACTGGGTATTATCACCGCCCGGTGGATAACTCAGCCAATTCTCAACTTCAGCAGGGCAACAAAAGATTTAGCCGATTTTAGCAATAGCGAAGACTCAGTGGTGATAGTACAGGGCATTAAAGAACTAGAGCTGCTAGGTGAATCTTTCAATGAGACGATGCAGCAATTACGCAAAACCTTTAGTGTATTGTCTACCAAAAATGAAGAGTTAGAATTGCAAGTTAAGCAGCAAACTCAAGAATTAAAGCAAGAGATCCAAGAACGGATTAACACTCAGCGAAGATTAGGCCAGCATAATCAAGCACTAGCAGAACTGGCAAATCACAGGGCGATTTCAGAAGGAAATCTAGAAACAGCATTCAAAATCATCACCCAAAAAGCAGCAAATGCCTTAGAAGTAGAACAAGTGGGTGTGTGGTTATTCAATGGCGATGCCTACGGCGGGCTGCGCCAACCCACCAAATTACAATGTATAAGTCTCTATGAACGTCGCAACCAGACACATTCGGCAGGTTTAGAACGCAACCTTGCAGATTATCCCATCTACTTTAAAGCCTTGGCATCTGCCCGTACCATCGCCGTTACAGACACTCGCACCGATTTACGAGTACAAGAATTATCGGATGAATTACTAAAACCAAAGAATATTATATCCCTAATTGACACCTCTATTTGGGTTGGGGGCGAAGTAGTAGGAACAGTATTGTATGAGCAGATTGAGACTCCCCGGACATGGGACTTGAGTGAGCAAAACTTCGTTAGTTCAATCGCGGAATTTGTCGCCCTGACTTTAGAAGTATGCGATCGCAAACGGGCAGAATCCGCTCTGAATGAGGCTAAAGAAGCTGCCGAAGTAGCAAATCGTGCCAAAAGTACCTTTTTAGGAAACATCAGCCATCAACTGAGGACTCCCTTAAGCTCCATTCTTGGGATCACAGAGGCACTTCAAGATCAAGTGTACGGTCTTGTAAGTCAAGAACAGCGCCAGTATCTAAATATGCTTGAATCCAGCGGTAAGAATCTACTAGAATTGATTAACCAAATTCTTGACCTTACCGACATCGAATCTAGCAAGATAGAACTACAACTAGCTACTACTTCGATTCAGGGATTATGTGACTCTAGTCTCAGTTTTGTCAAACATCTAGCCTTTCAAAAAAATATTCAACTGAGTGTACAAGTCCCTGAAGAACTCGAACCTATCCAAGTTGATGAACGCCGCATTCGCCAAGTATTTATCAACCTGTTGACTAACGCTATCAAGTTTACCAAAGAAGGAGGCAAAGTTTGGATTGAAGTCCAACCAAATTCCACAAATGAATATATCTTTTTCAGCGTAGTAGATACGGGTATTGGTATGCTTTCCGATGACCTTTTCAAATTATTTCAACCTTTTGTGCAAGTTGAAAATTCCTTTACCCACCGATCAGTCGGCACTGGTTTAGGATTAGTAATGGTACAAAAAATTGTCGAGTTGCACGGTGGGACTGTCCATGCTGAAAGTCAGTTAGGGAAAGGTAGTCGATTTACAGTCAAACTCCCTTGGAAAAAGGTTGGGGCATTCCCAGTCGGGGACTGGGAACGAGACAACCGCTATAATCTTTAAGCTATGTGACGATAAGTAGTAAACGGTAATCCAGTGCGCTGCTTTACATCAATCAATGATTTATACTCACCTCGTTGTTGCCTTTCTGCAACAATTTGTTCTGCGATCGCCAATAAGTATAAGTCTCTTTTCATCTATTTAAAACACAATCTCCTGTAGAGTAGCACAGCTAGTTGTGCTACCCTACCATATACTTTAATTACCTGAAAATTATTATAGGTGGGCATTAAAGAACAATCTTGTGCCTTTAATCGTGTACTTTAAATACACAAGAGACTATGCAGTTTTAGTGTTATTACTGGCTGGTTCCTTTGGAGTCGCCCTCAAGGGTGTTATCTTGATTTTGCGGGTGCGTTTGCTTTTGCGAATACCCCCTGCTATTTCATATTCACTGCTGTCTGTACCGTAGGTAAATGCAACCAAAGCTTAGAAAAAACGGGCGAAAAAGTAGGTGAAGTGTTATGGGATAAGACTGGTAAGTCTCTCGTCACGTTCAAAAAACAGTCTCCCCATCTGCTTTGGCAGTACTATATAAACGCCAAACTATCTCTTCACTAGTGAATGTGCAATCATGCCTATACGTCAAACTTTATCAAAGCCTGATATCCAACTTTCTTATTTAGAGTGGAACCAAGGTCAAGAACCTTTACTGCTGTTACACGGTTTAGGCGACCATGCTCTAGTTTGGTCTAGTCTAGGAGATTACTTAGCAGCAGACTACCACATAGTTGCACCAGATATGCGCGGACATGGCCAAAGTAGTAAGCCTGTGAAAGATTATAGTTTTGAAAGTGCGATCGCAGACCTCGAAGCACTCATGGATCATCTTGGATGGACTTTTGCCCATGTTGTAAGTCATTCGTGGACAGGCAAATTAGCCGCCATCTGGGCAAGGCAAAACCCAAAGCGTTTGCGGAGTATAATTCTGGTCGATCCAATTTTCATCTGGAAAATGCCCAGCCTTCTCAAGATAACTTTTCCCATGTTGTATCGTTTCTTGCCTTTTCTCAAAAGCATGGGCCCCTTTGCCAGTCATCAAGAAGCCGAACAACAAGCACGCCAATTAAAGCAATATCAAGGATGGAGTTCCTTACAGCAGCAAGTTTTCCAAGCAGGAATAGAACAAAAACCTGATGGTAATTGGGGCAGCAAATTTACCATAGCCGCCCGCGACGGTATTTTTGAAGCAGTAATACAAGTACCTGGTTTTACAATTCCTCTTGACACCCCTGCCATCTTCGTCCAACCAGAACAAGGACTGAACCGCCAAGATTGGCAAATTAAACCCTACAAAACCTATCTTAAAAACTTACGCATCTGCCAAATTCCCGGCAATCATTGGCCGTTTTTGACACAACCAGAGGCATTTAACCAAACTGTAGCAGCTTTCTTGGCAGAACACAAATAGAAAATCTCATGATTATTTGGACGGGATTATCATCCGGCAATAGAAGAATTAATAGGAGCGATGTCAATACGGTTCAGTTAAAGCCAAAAACCAAAACCAGTGTAGGTTGGGGAGCCATTGCGCCTTTGCGGTTTCCCGATTTGTATCCTTACGAAAATCTTGCTAGCAAGAGCGTCTCCCCTTATCACTTTGAGAGAGGCTACTGCCGTAGGATGCCCGTTCGCCGTAAGGCGTCCCGTTAGGGAAGGGCTGTAGGGAGAAGCAAGTGGGTTTGAGAAACGAAACCCAACATTTTTTGTGGTTTGTTGGGTTTAACTTTCCTACGGGACGCTATTGGCGAACGTTCAACCCAACCTACAAATATCCTTAACCCAAGCGTATTGGGAGCGATGTCTAGCGACAAACCCTTTTGCGTCTACGTTCCCCTTCAAGTACGGATAAGCCAGTCATGAGTCTTTGTATCAATCCCGTTTGCCTTAAACCAAATCACCCGAATAATCATCAAAACCGCTTTTGTCAAAGTTGTGGTTCTCATTTGGAATTGCTAGGACGTTATCGGGTGACATGCCTGTTGAGCGACAAAACAGGGTTTAGTAAAGTTTATGAGGCATACGAACAAGATACCCCCAAAATCCTTAAGATACTTAAAAATGATGTATCATACGATGCCAAAGCAGTAGAACTATTTCAGCAAGAGGTAACTGTACTGGGACACCTCAAGCATCCCGGTATTCCCAAGGAGGATAGTTACTTCCAGTATCAAACCCGAAATGGTTTAGTACTGCATTGCATTGCAATGGAAAAAATCGAAGGCTACAACTTAGAACAGTGGCTACAGCAGAATTACCCTATTTCACAGGAACAAGCTATAGCCTGGTTAAAACAATTGCTAGAAATTTTGGATTTAGTACATGCTAAACAGTACCTGCATCGAGATATTAAGCCATTTAATATCATGATTCGCTCTCCCCTTGGGAAGGGTTGGGGGAATTTAGTACTGATTGATTTTGGCACCGCCACTGAAATTGGCAGAACTAACTCAGACAAACTCAGCAATGGCGACGGGATGACAGCACTGATGTCATCTGGCTACAGCGCCCCAGAACAAATGAATCGTCAAGCAGTACCGCAATCAGATTTCTTTGCCTTGGGACGCACCTTTGTCTTTTTGCTGACGGGACATCATCCCTTAGATATGTATGACGTCCAGCACAATTTATTGCACTGGCAAAATCATGCCATCCATATCTCACCTTTACTATTAAATTTAATTGATTGGCTAACAGCACCGGATATAAAAAAGCGTCCTGCCAATACTCAGCAAATTTTACAGCGCCTAGAAGAAATTGAAACCGAACTAACAGAAACTACTCCTGAAAACATTAATTTAGTAGAAGATTGTAACGTCGAGCAATTGCTACCACCAATTACTCAAACTTCATTGACTCCACATAAACAGCCAGGAGAAGTACCACTACTGGCATTTTTTACAGTCCTGTTAGTGATATTAGGATTACTTAGCATAGTGGCTTTAGCAACACGGACATCAAAATTTACTGGGATGCAAAATTACGAACAATCTCCCGAAAAAAAAGGTAAAATTGATTATTTTCCTTATCAAGAAGGTAGGGACAGTCAGGGGAAGGTAGCCGAATTTAATATAGCTGTTTTATCACTAGAATATAAATGGCTTTTAGGTAGCAATTTTCAAATTAAATATAATGATGAAATTATTAGTTTAGACCTTTTAAAGTTGAACCTAGAACAAGAAGGTATCCAGAATATAATGCAAGACCCTACCGAGATTATCTCTGTAGGCACAGTTTCTTGTAAGGCAGATATAGCAGTTCAAGAACGTATGGCTTTAGAACGTTCCAAACAAATACAATTTTTAGTGAAAAATTTATTTATTAATACACCAAGGGTCAAAGGTTATCGAATATTAAATTTGGGGCAATTTCAACGGAGTGATTGTCAGGAAAATCAAGATTTAACCAAATATCAGAGAAGTATTATAATTATTGGAGTCAAAAAAAAATCAGCAGGTTTAATTCTGGATGAAGCATTACGGGATAGGTTACAAAAGAAGCCTTTTGCTGATTTTCAGTTAGAAGATTATTCTTTGGGGTCAGTAGAAAAGTTCAAGACGATACCGAGTAATTTATAACATCTCTAGCAAAGTGCAATAGGTATTGCAAATTCTTTGCGCCGATAAGCAATTGAGCCAGTTAGAAACTGTCATGGCTTTTTTTGCTACCTTCGTATTAGACGGCGCTTTCGGGACTGATAAAAAATAAATTATCCAAAATTATTTGTACATTTGTAGGGGAGCTTGTCCTTGCGCCCCTACAATGGGATGTTTTTTTAACTGGAAGTCCCTTATACCATATTATGAATTGTTCATGCTCCCATTCCAGAATACCGCTTCAAACCCGCACGCCACAGAAAGCGATTCATACCCAAAAACACTAATATCCAACCCACCATTGACCAGAATCCTCGCCCTATATCTACGGGTAGCCCTACCAAAAGACTCGCAGGAAAATCAATCAAATAAGGAAAAGGCGTAAACATAACTATTTTTTGCACAGGTTCTGGAAAGACTTTTAAAGGTGCTATCAAACCAGATAAAAATAGATAAAACAACAACCAAAAATTTTCTAAAGCGCTAGCCCGTTCTGTCCAAAAGGCTAACATAGCAAAGGTATACTGAATCGTAAACCGCAAAGCAAAAGTTAGTACCGCCGCCAATGTAAATAGCAAAAATCTACTCAAACCTGGTAACCAAAAAGCTTGGGGATAAAGAATAAAAAATAATGCCACTAATAGAAAAGTAAACATTAGTCGAGTAAATCTTTCAGAAATATGCCCCGCAACATGATGCCATACTGGATCGAGTGGTTGTAGCAACTTGGGCGAAAGCTTGCCTTGCACTATCTCTGTTTCAAACTCCCAAATTACCCAAACAGCGGTGAGTTGCCTAACAATGAAAACCGTAATGAAGTAACGGCCAAAATCCACAGGTGATAGCCCAAACTGTCCGCCTTGCGCCGCTTGTATCCAGATACCCATAAGGATAATCGGCAAAGAACCAGACAAAACCCAAAAGATTAATTCTGCTCGATACTCAACCGAATATGCGTAGTATACTAACAGTAAAGTTAGAGCTTTTCTAATAATCTTTTTCATTTGTGGTGCATTCTCCTCTTAGCAACTTTATTCCTCGCAGCACTTACTACACGACACCTGCCTGAAAAACTCGTCCAATCACTTCTTCCACGGGCGGTTCGGTAACTGTTAAATCAATTACCTCCAAATCTGCCAAAATCTGAGAAACAGTGCGGGTGAGCGCCTCTCTCGACACCATAAAACGCACTGCTCGCCCTTCTAAGAGTTGCACATCACCATAGGTCATAAGTTTTTCTATCGGTAGAGGTTGGGCTAACTCTATATGGACTTCTCGGTACGGGGCAAAACGTTCCAGCAGTCCATCTAAACTACCGTCATACATCAGCTTCCCCTGATGAATCAACAGCACCCGTTGACACAAAGCTGTGATGTCAGCCATGTAATGACTTGTCAACAGCACTGTAGCCTGATAAAGCTGATTGTACTCGCGCAAGAACTCGCGCACTGCTGCTTGAGCATTTACATCCAATCCCAACGTTGGTTCATCTAGGAACAATACGTGGGGACGGTGCAAAAGTGCTGCTAGCAATTCTGCTTTCATTCGCTCACCCAAAGATAGCTTCCGTACTGGTTGGGTAAGTTTGCCTTCTAAGGAAAGCATTTCTGTTAATTCTCCCACCCGCCGCTGGAACTCTTTATCAGAGATGTTATATACAGCGGCGTTAATTTTTAAAGAATCCAGCGCTGGCAAGTCCCAAATTAGCTGCTGCTTTTGCCCCATTACCAAGGTGATTTTTTGCAAAAATGCTTCTTTACGATGAAACGGAATTTGTCCAGCTACTGAGATTGTACCGCTAGAGGGATGAATCAGCCCCGTGAGCATTTTCAATGTGGTGGTTTTACCAGCACCATTTGGGCCCAAAAACCCCACCACTTCACCAGGAGCAATTTCAAAGGAAACATCCTGAACTGCTTTAATTGAGCGGTAGGTACGGCGAAAAAGGTGGGTGATTGTACCTTTAATACCTGGACTTTTTACTGCCACTGGATAAGATTTACTCAGATTTTCAGCAATGATGATTGACATATTTTTTATATTAGAACCACAGATGTATACAGAGAAAAGTCTAAACGGCAGCTTCCACCAATCAGAACTTCGGGGTAAACACACATAAATCATTAGTGTTTAGCAGTGTTCACAGGAGAAGTGAGGGGAACCGTTCACAGGGTGATCAAAAAAGTGGCCGATAGAAAATCACACGGAAACAGTATGAAAACCAGTCTATATTTTATTTTTTCGGGATAATTTTGAGTAGGCAAAAGTCATATACTGGGATGTTAATTGTCTTTTAGGCATTAAGGAAAGCGATTATCTCATACCAGAAATCACCTCTAAGCCTTGCTAAAAATAGCTTTAGACATTTAGGCAAATGTTTTACCCCCCGTGAACGGTTACGAGTTAGGAGTAATTCAATTTTAGATTTTAGATTTTTCTTTCAATCCAAAATCCAAAATCTAAAATTGGCACAGTCGTAAGCAAAATAGGTTTTATACCTGGCTTTATAGTCTAGGCTCTGTACCTCATTCAGTTACAAACTGCTGTATGTATCTGTGTTTTCAAATAGTAAAGCAAGAATTTTTGCCAGTGAGAGCGATCATAATTTTCTAGCACAACATATAGGTTTTACCGTAAACGTCCCGATCGCAATGTACTGATAATTAACCACAAACCCAATAAACTAGCGACTGCAAACAGGATGGTGCTTAAAAAAGATAGCTGAGTTGTCTGCGCTCTGGTGGAAATAATTGCCGCACCCATGATCAGCGAACCCACTAAAATACTAAAAGATAGCCGATTAGCGGCATCGTCCATAGTGCGCCGCACGCCATCTAACCCCCGCAGCGATAGATTCCACTGTAAGGTTTCTGAGGTAACTCGGTCTAATAACAGTTCGATTTGGCGAGGAGATTGGAGAGACAGACTTTTAATATCTAAGGCTGTCCGTAATAGCGATCGCACTGGATTATCACCCAGTAATTGCCGACGAAACAAGTCTGTAATTAATGGTTTAACTTCATCAAAAAAGTTAAGCTCCGGGTTGAATGTCCGCGCCACACCCTCTAAATTCGCTAGGGTTTTGGCATACAAACCCATATTACTAGGCAACCTAATTTTATTGTTGCGGGCAACTTGCAAAACTTCATAAATTATCTGACTGAAGTTTATTTGCGTGAGGCTGACGTTGTGATACTTTCGCAACATGCGATCGTAATCATTTTCTAACCGCGACAAAATTACTGGTTGAGCAGAATCTGATAGCTGCAAAGTTAACTGAGCGCACCTTTGAGCATCTAAATCAACGATCGCTAACAACATTTCTGTTAATATCTGCTGTGTGCGGGGATCAAGTCTTCCCACCATGCCACAGTCTAAGAGGGCAACACGACCATCTTTGAGATAAAACAAGTTTCCTGGATGAGGATCAGCGTGAAAAAAGCCATCAATATATAGTTGCTGAAAAAATACCCGAAATAACAAAGTAGTTATTTCTTTACGCTTCACATCTGGGTCTTTACCATTATTGTTGTTCTCCAAATCCGCTTCTAGGAACGGCACCCCATCCAGCCATTCCATCACCAGTAATTTTTCTGTGGTCAATTCCCAATTAATTTCCGCAACCACTATTTGCGTAGGATCGTACCAGCGACTTTTAGATAAATTGCGCCGCAGTTGGTCTGTAAAACCCGCTTCCCGTGTAAAATCTAACTCGGCTTCTAATGCTTTGGTGAATTCTTCGGCGATGGATTTTATTTCATAGGTTTGCCCAAACTCAGTCCGCGCCACTAAATCGGCAATACCTTGAATTAAAGCAATATCTTGGGCAATAGTCAGATCAATTCCCGGACGTTGCACTTTCAGAGCAACTTCTCGACCGTCTATTAATGTAGCTCGATGTGTCTGGGCAATTGATCCCGCCGCTACTGGGATCGGGTTAACTGTGCTGAAGGTTTCTGCTAGTGAAAGTTTTAATTCTTTACGGAGGATTATTTCTATCTCTGACCAAGGAACTGGCGGTACTTCATCTTGTAAAGTTGATAGTTCCTCAATGTAGGAGGCATTCAGTAAATCTGGACGCGTAGACATTAGCTGGCCAAGTTTAACGTAAACTGGCCCCAAGTCTACCAAGATATTTTTTAAAACCGCAGGTGTCGGAAGCTGGGGTTCATCAGCTTTGCCACCAGTAAGTAACCTTCGCATATAGTCCCAGCCATTGCGAAGGAATACTTCCAGAATTTCTCGTTGTCGGGGAACAGTTTGGGTGAGGAACATTTTTGTAAAGAACTGCAAAAAAGCAGAAAAGTTTAAAGAGCTAAAGCAGGGGATGACAATACAACGGAAGTTGGCTGTAGCTTTGGTACTTGTTAAAGTTTTGCTAGCTGCGGCACTTGGAATCTTTTTATGGATGATTCTACGGCTTGGTGGAGCTTCTGTTCGTTCAGAAGAGTTTTGACGTAAGTAGAGCAGGAATCCCCGCCGTGTAATAAGCGATGGGAGCAACTAAATCCTTTGGACGGAGAAATATATTTTTGATAGGCAGTAATAGACTCGATTGCCATTGTCTTGGCGAGAGGCTCAAAGCTAATAATGTCCATAATTGTCAGATAGAATAACAGACTGTCAAGTTATAATGGAAAAATCAACTTTTTCGCCTCTGCCAAGGGTTTTAACTTTTATAGCAGGTCGGTAAATCGGGAATCGCTTTGGAGAATTTTTAGGATCTGCTTGATTTCCTGGGTACGTTCTTTTTTGACAACGAGGGTGACATTGCGATCGCGCACAATCACCACGTCCTCTAACCCAATAGTAACAACTACATCCTCTGGATTGGAGGCATAAATAATCGCCCCCTGCGTATCCAGTCCTACATGTGTACCGAGTTCTACATTGGGAGTCTCCTCTGTTTTGAGTAAGCGCTCGATCGCATTCCAATCTCCTAAATCATCCCAACCAAAATCAACTGGCAAAACGTATGCTAGAGTTGTCTTTTCCATTAACGCATAGTCTATACTCTTCTTAGGCAACTGGGGATAGATATCAGGACCATGTTGTTCTAAAGGTTCGATAATTTCTGGTGCATGGGTATGTAGTTCTTTGAGAACAACCCCTGCCCGAAAAACGAACATTCCACTATTCCAGCTAAAGCGTCCCGTAGATAAAAAAGTCTCGGCTGTTTCACGGTTGGGCTTTTCAGTAAAACGGTTGACGTGATAAGCTGGCAACTCATTAAAGCTACCTATTTTTTCACCTTGTTCAATGTAGCCGTAACCAGTTGATGGAAAAGTAGGCTTGATCCCCAGTGTAACGATCGCTGCTGTGCTTGCTGCCAGTTGCGTAGCCGCGCTTAATGTGTGTGCAAACGCCTCTTGATCGGCAATCCAGTGGTCAGCAGGGAAAAAGCCAATAACAGCGTCTTCTCCATAGCGTTGTTTGATTTCTAAACTTGTCCAAGCAACGGCAGCGGCAGTGTCTCTTCCTTCCGACTCAATCAGTAAGTTTTCAACTGGTAGATCAGGTAATTGTTGACGTACACCTTCAGCTATCTGATTAGAAGTTATTACCCACAAAAAATCCCACCCGCCACCGAGTTCAATCAATCGATCGGCGGTTGCTTGTAATAGACTTCTAGAGCTACCATCAAGACTTAAAAATTGCTTGGGTCGGTCTTTGCGACTCAGGGGCCAAAAACGTTCACCTTTACCACCAGCAAGGATTACGGGGAACAATAAAGTATTCATGTTGTCATACACGCCTACCGAAGAACATTACAAGTTTACAGTGAGCTTTTCCACTGGCAATATTTGTAGCTTGGATTAACATACTTTTAGGGAGTGGTTGAGTGGGGAGATAATTGTGATAAAACAAGTCGAATGGTCGGAAAATCCGCTTGGATCTCAGCAAGTAGCATTTGAAAATGAAATGCGATCGCAGCAACTTCAACGCCCGGAAAATCAGGTAACGCCTGCACCAGTAGCAGACGCACAGGAGTTAGAACTAAACCAGCCAGCGAATCCGAACCGTAGCGTCGTCGAATCAGTGGGTGCAATTCCCAATCAGCTTTATGAGAGACTGGGCTTGACCATGCCTCGATGGCTGTTGTGGATCATGACGGTGGTCATCGGCATCATCTTATCTGGGTTACTGGTATCAACGTTGGCCCTTTGGACTCCGTTGTGGAGCAATCTAGATCGAACAGATGAAGATTTAGGAACTGCTGCTAAAGACGAGATAAAGATACCATTACCAGGAGAGTTATGGAGTAAACTCTCCCAGTACCAGCTTTCACGACCGATGAATATTTTAATTATGGGGATTGAACCAGTCAACGGTACTGTTGATGGTTCACCAGAAAGCTTTGCTGGGAAAAGCGACACCATGCTGCTGGTACGGCTTAACCCTAGTGAAAAATCTGTACGGGTGCTTTCGATTCCCAGAGATACGATGATCGCCATCCCAGAAAAGGGAGAAAAGGGATTAACTAAGGTATCTGATGCCAATGCCAAAGGCGGCCCAGTCTTGGCAGCGCGGGTAGTTAGCCGTACCTTAAATAATGCCCCAATTGATCGTTACATCCGCATTTCTACCAGCGGCTTACGGCAGTTAGTCGATCAGTTAGGCGGAGTAGAAGTCTTTGTTCCCAAATCAATGGAATATAAAGACTCCAGCAGTCGGCTGTCGATTAATTTAGTCAGTGGCTGGCAAACCATCAACGGCGAACAAGCAGAACAGTTTGCCCGGTTCCGCGACCCAGGTTTGGGAGATTTGCCGAGAGTGCAGCGTCAGCAAGCACTAATAGCAGCCCTGCTGCAACGCCTCAATAGTCCCACCGTCTTACCCAGGTTGCCTCAATTAACTCGCTTGATGCGAAAATATTTTGATACCAACCTGAAGATGGAAGAAATGATGGCGTTGGTGAACTTCGGACTCAACTTGGATCGGGATAATTTCCAAATGACCGTGTTGCCTGGTACGTTTAGCCGTTTTAGCAAAGACCCTGATAGCTATTGGCTGAACATGACTGGACAACAGAGCCTGTTGAATGATTATGTTGGGGTAAATGTACCTGGTCTAAAGCCAGATATGCGCCGGATCCCTAACCTCAAAATTGCTATTCAAAATGCTTCCAATCAACCTCAGCTAACTGAAAAAGTTATTGCTTATCTCAAACAAAAAGGCTTTACTAATATTTACAAAGTGCCTGATTGGCCAGATATCCAACGTCAAACTCAGATTGTTGTCCAAAAAGGCAACCGACAAGTTGGAGTTGATTTGCAAAAAGTCTTAGGCTTGGGTCAAATCGAAGTGTCGGCGATTGGTGATTTAGAATCTGATCTCACAATCCGTATTGGTAAAGATTGGAAATAAGTTACTAGAGGCGCACAGCTAGCTGTGCGCCTCTACAAATAATAAAGTTATGAAAAAGATTTTACTTCGCTTTTTTGGTTTAATTGTAATTTTAATACTAGCATTTTTGTGGATAATACTTAGTCCAAAACCAGTTTTTGCTCAACTAAATACAATCAACTACAACAATATAAATTTAGAAAATCGTGACTTTTCTAATGCTGATTTGGCAGGTGTGACTTTTGTAGCAGCAGAAATGCGAGGGGCAAATTTCCAAGGAGCGAATTTAACCAACGCAATTCTCACTAAAGGAGTTTTATTAAAAGCAAATTTGGAAGGCGCGAACCTGAGCGGCGCTTTAGTTGATCGCGTGACTATGGATAGTGCTAACCTAAAAAATGCCATTTTTACAGAAGCAACTTTGACAAGCAGCCGCTTTTACGATGCCGAAATTACAGGCGCTGATTTTACAGACGCTTTGATTGACCGTTATCAAGTGTCACTATTGTGTGAAAGAGCCGATGGGGTAAATTCAATTACGGGTGTGTTAACGCGAGACAGTTTGGGTTGTAAGTAAAGAATCTCAGTATTGAGCATAAAAACAAATCAAAGCAGTTATGATGCCTTAGAGGAACAGAAGAAACCTCTACCTCTCCTCGTTCCCTTACGATCTGACCCCTTTTAAATCGTTATCTAACTAACTTGTAATTCGCTGTATTATAGCAATCTCAGGAATTTAATTTTGAGCGTAGGCATAGCCCGCCCAACTCTTGGAGACGCTCTTGGTAGCAAGATCCCCGTAGGAGTACGGCAAAGCTACTTCGTACTACTTCGGCTCCTTTCGGCTTACCTCGGCTTCCCTTGGAGACGCTGTTGCGTTCGCTAGACACAAGCCGCTCAAGGCCCCTCTGTACAAGTCAGTGACCACCGTAGGCATTTAAAATCACTAATTCGTCAAAATTTACCTGACAAACTGCGGGATTTCAGGTTAAATGTTTTAAAGTATGCACTCTGCAAGAGTTGTCGGGTATTATTCGTGACACAACAAGACCAAAAACCCTCTCGTTCTTTCGCTGGAATTGCTGGCATTGTTGCCGCAGCTACATTAATTAGTAAAGTTTTCGGTTTAGTGCGGCAGCAAGCGATCGCTGCCGCTTTTGGTGTTGGTGCAGCTGCCACTGCCTATAGTTATGCCTATATTATCCCTGGCTTTATATTAATATTACTAGGTGGCGTAAACGGCCCATTACACAGTGCAATTGTCAGCGTTTTAGCCAAGCGTCGGCGAGAAGAAGCGGCTCCCCTAGTGGAAACTGTGACAACGCTGGTGGGTGGATTGCTGTTATTGGTGACAGTTGCTCAGATTTTCTTTGCAGATGCAATCATTGATTTCGTCGGTCAAGGTTTGCAAGAGACAACCAGAGCGATCGCAATTCAACAAATCCGGATTATGGCACCGATGGCTTTATTTGCCGGTTTAATTGGCATTGGCTTCGGTACTCTCAATACAGCCAATCAATATTGGTTACTCTCTATTAGTCCTTTATTATCCAGTATTACCGTTGTTGGCGGTCTTGGTATCTTGGCTATGGAACTGGGCAAGGACATTATTAAGCCGGAGTCCGCTTTAATCGGTGGAATGGTGTTAGCTTGGGGAACCTTGGCAGGAGCCATTCTCCAATGGTTAGTGCAGCTAATTGTCCAGTGGCGGTTAGGATTAGGCACATTACGCCTGCGGTTTGAGTTTAAATCTCCAGGCGTTCAAGAAGTAATTAAAATCATGACTCCGGCAACAATTTCCTCTGGAATGATGCCAATTAATGTTGCCACCGACCTTTATTTTGCCAGTCCTATCCCTGGTGCTGCGGCAGGATTTAACTATGCAAATCTATTAGTACAAACTCCTTTAGGGATTATTTCTAATATTATTTTGCTGCCCCTATTACCTATATTTGCCAAACTAGCCGGCCCAGAAAATTGGCCAGAGTTAAAATTACGCATTCGCCAAGGATTGCTACTGACTGCCTTCACCATGCTACCGTTAGGGGCGCTGATGGTGGCACTATCTGTACCTATTGTGCAGGTGGTATATGAGCGCGGTGCTTTCAAGCCAGAAGCTACACAGCTAGTTTCATCCTTGTTAGTCGCTTATGGG
Organism: Nostoc sp.; assembly: GCF_036919595.1. Taxonomy (GTDB): domain Bacteria; phylum Cyanobacteriota; class Cyanobacteriia; order Cyanobacteriales; family Nostocaceae; genus Nostoc. The sequence goes on from NZ_JBALCO010000080.1 coordinate 24,846, forward strand.
ATTGGAATGTTTGTCTATTTGGGACGTGATGTATTGGTGCGGGTATTCTATGCTTTAGGCGATGGACAGACACCTTTTCGCATCAGTGTTTTTAACATCTTGCTCAACATTTTATTAGATTCGTTTTTCGTTAAACCTTTTGGCGCTCCCGGTTTGGTGTTGGCAACAGTGGGTGTAAATTGCAGCTCAATGTTAATGCTGTTATGGTTGCTTGATCACAAACTTAATGGTTTACCTTGGCGTGAGTGGAGTTTGCCGATTTTGGGTTTGACTGCTGGTAGCGTAGTAGCTGGGGTAGCAAGCTATGGAACTTTGGTTAGTTCTCAGCAGTTGTTAGGTAAAACGGGTTTACTGATATTGCTGTTGCAGTTGTGTGTATCTGGCTTCGTGGGGATTGCAGTGTTTGCTGCGATCGCTTCATCAATGAAAATAGCAGAGGTGAATATTTTTATATTTCGTCTACGTCAGCGCTTTTTGAAGAAGTAACTATTATTTGAAAATTTCAGTTGGTACACCCATTTGGGTGATTAATAATTCAGCCATTTGGGTGAGCCAAATGTGCGAGGTTACATTTTGTAAAAAAAGAGATTCTAGTACTAGAGAACATTGATTTTACTTAACTCTAGTAAGAAGAATTCTATGAAACTTACAAAATTAGCTACGTCTTTCCTTGCTGTTGCTTCCATTATCCTCTCAGCGGGAATTGCTTCTGCTCAAACTGCGGGTACAAACGGCAATTACATCGGTGCTGGTGTTGCTGTTGGTGCAACCAGTGGCGGACAAGGAAACGATGAGGCACAACTTGGGGGTAATATTCAAGGACGGTACGCCGTTCCCAAAACACCTCTTTCACTACGGGGTTCTGTGCTGTATGGTGGTGATGCTGCCGCAATTATGCCCATACTGACTTACGATGCGCCCATCGCCAAAAATACTAACGTTTACTTCGGTGGTGGTTATTCTTTTGTGACTGACGAAGGTCAAAAAACCCCATTGGGCAATCAGAATGCACCTGTTGTCACCCTTGGTATTGAATCAGAAATTAGAAACAATGTCATTGCTTATGGCGATACTAAATGGGGTATTGACGCCTACAAAAATAGTGATGCTGATGCTGTCAGCTTTCAAGCTGGATTAGGCTATCGCTTCTAGTGATTACAAGCTAGAAAACGGCTTATTCGGAAACTAAAGCAATGATGTTTGCCAGCCGTAATAGTAATTCATTCATCATATCTGAGTATTCATACTCAGATATGAACTTTTTTTTAAACCACGTCTATCTTGAATGAACCCGTCCAATTAATTCAGCAGATAAGTGTTATTATGTATGATTTATTACATTTGTACGCAACCATTGCCAGAGGTGTTCGACAGGCATATAGCTTTATTTAACAGTTTCCGCGCTTTCTTCCATGAAAATCCGAAATTCTTCAGAGTCTTACGCACTGATTCACGACAACATTTGAGATTAAATTGATGATTGTCAATCCAAGCTACTAAACGCTTCAACGTCCAACCAGGTAAGAACTCTTGATTGAGCTTTTTTTGCTGAGGTGCTGTTGATGCCAGTTCTAAGGTTTTACGAATCTCTTTATCAACTGCTTTCTGTATCTGTTTTGAAAAAGGGGGGGATGACCACCTGTATGTTGATACCGCAGTACTTCTATACCTGAAATATTGTAACGATGTACCCACTCCATGATTGTCTAGGGGTTGCGTCTTGTTGAGCGACCTACCTATGTTGCGCTTTTTCCATTACATATCTTATACAGTGCCATCAAACGTTCGCTCCTTCCGAGGATAATTTGCTTTTAACGCCTCTTGTCTCAATATTGAGCTACTTTGATTCCAGCGATCGCACTCTACTTTAAGCATCCTCCTTTTGTTCTCTACTACACCCACTTCTTCAGAGTAATATTTTTTCTGGCAAAACTCCAGTTCTGAATATGGATGAGGTTTAATCATTTTTATTTATGATTTTGAGAAAAAATTATATTGGCTAGTATTCATCCTTTCTCTTAAAATAAAATGAATAATCGCTAATACACGTATAATATATTACTCATGAAAAAGATTAATCCCATTCCAGAAATACTGGGTGAAACAACTGACGTGGAATCTTGGCTAATTCGGGCTGGGCTAAGATTTTCAGACTTAGGTGATGATGCCGCCAGTATAGCAATCCGTAAGCAATGGCGAGAGTACCAAGCCGCAGTTCAAAGATGCTGTGCAACTTTACACCAACCACCTTCACGTGTTCAATTAAGCGGCGATTATGCCAACCTGAGAATACCTGGTAGTGCATTAACCAATTGTGCGATCGGCTATCGAGTCGTGCCAAGTCCTTAGATTGGGCAAAAGATAGAAAATCAGAAAAAAGAAAGTATCCATTGTGACTAGAGAATCAAGTGTCGGGTAGGGTAACTGATAACTATTTAACCGTGCCAATTTTAGATTAAAAACTATTTCGGTTCATGCCCCGCCCCGTTCATTTTGATTTTAAATTGAAAAATTGTTCAAATAAAAACACAGCGGCCTCTAAGTATTTTCTTCCAATCTAAAATCTAAAATCGTTCGACTGAGCGTAGCCGTTCGCGTAGCGTTCCGCAGGAAAGTCTAAAATCTAAAATTGATTGCCTTAAGCCAAAAAGTGGTCGGGGTAAATTCCATTATCCAAAATTTAAAATCCAAAATCGATTGACTAATAATCCTGTTGCACGCCACCTACTACTGGCTTAATTTCAGAAAATGGATCAGTGCCGCCACCCCAGTTAAAATCACTAATTCGGATGGTGAAGCCACCTAACTCCAGCACTGGATTGTAACGGAAGGTGATGCCATAGGTGCGACGGTTATATTCCACAATGTAGTCGGTGCTAGCTTCTTTACCAGTATCCAAGTTAACAGATGTTTGAAAGCCTAAGCGAAAAGGGCCGTAGACCTGCTGTGATATCCCAGCGCTCAACACTTTGTTATCAACGGAGCGATCAAACAAAAAGGGTGATAATCCGTTATTTAAGCCTTGAGAGTAACTAATATTAAAGGCGGTATAGTCTAAAAAAGGTCGAGAGAAATGACCAATTTGCCCTTGTAAGCCAATTGTAGCAGTTAGGGTGCTTTGGTCATCACCATTGGTATAATAACTGGTAGTGCCTGTAAGACCACCGGACGCTTGCAAGTAAGGAACTACAGGGTTAGCAGTGTATCGTAATCCCTCAGTGGCAGTGGGTGGTAATGGTTTTCCCCGCCACAGCGACAGCCCTTTACTGAGGGTAGCGCTGGCTTGTAGACGACCTAGTGAGACGCGATCGTTTTCCCGCACTGGTTTTAGTAAGTCTTGGCGATCGGTGTTGGCATTGATATATCGAGCGCTTGCCTGATAGGTGAGGTTGATACCACTTTTTCCTAAAGGAATCACAGGAGAGGTAATAATGCCGCCAAGACTGCTCTGGACAGTTTGAAAGCCGAGAGTACCGTTGTAGAGACGATCACGGTAGTTATATTGCAGATTCAAGATATGGGGAAGGGAAGTCCCTAATATTTGGCGCAATCCCAAATTCACCCGCAAATTATCTTCCACCTTGTTCAAGTCAAAACTAGTTAGCTCCCCAGTCCCCTGAATTACTGCTCGTGGACTCAAAACAGAATTTATCTTTGTCTTCACAGCAAACAGTGCGCCTAAGTCACCCGTGCCTTCTTGTATACCTCTCTGTACTAGCAACTGGGGCGTGATCGTCCAACTAGTCTGATCTGTAGTGATCACTGGAAAACCACGCTCAATATACAAACCACCCCGATCTTTTCCATCATAGCCGGGGGAAACTATTGCAGGTGTAACGTCTCGCTCCCGGCGGTCAATAGTCCGCTCATTCACCGGAATTGGTAAGGAGAGCCTTTGATCAAATACCAAACGCTGTCGCTGTGTCCTGATGCGGTCTACCAAGGGTGATTCTCGCGTCAAAGTTACTGTATCTGCCCGTAATTCTAATTCTGGCGGTGAAAAAGGATCATTGGTGATGCGGACATCCCTTGCTTGCCAGCCTTGCGGATAGAAGTCAATGTGTTCAGCTTCAAACCTGAGCCGCTTGACTACACCCCCTGATTTTGGTGGCGGGATGTTGGTAGCGCCTGTCTGACCACCAATTGTCACATCAATTCCTCCAGGGCTGCTCACACCGGAAACGGGCTGATTGGCTAAAATGCGATCGCTGGGCGGACGTTTTGGGACTCCACCAGCACTTATATCCGTGGATAAGAAAGCAAAATCTGTTTGTGCTGAGGGTACGTAAATTTCTCCTCTACCATTTAGCAGTTCCCCACTATCTTGAACAAAGTTATAGGTAAAGCGTTGTCCACGCAGTATCTGATCACCCCGTGTTAAAGTTACGTTGCCTTCCCCCGCAGCGATCAAGTTGTCTAAATTGACTTGCAGGCGGTCGGCATCCACCACTGCCCCATCAAATCGCACAACTACATTCCCAACAGCTGTAATAATTCGCCGTTGCTCGTCATATTCTTGCCGATCTGAAGTAACTTCCACAATTCTCGGTCTGGCTGGCGGCGTGCTGACTGGCGCAGTTGTACCAGATGGTTGACCTTGTGGCTTATTAGTAGTATCCACCTGTGGTGTAGGTGTTGGTACTTGAGCTTGTTGCTGGATTTGGGAATTGAATTCTACAGTGAGGGGCGTTGAGAGTTGGTTTGTCGGACTGCGAGACTTGAATTTTATAAAATTTTGTACTAATTGAGAACTTGGTGCAAGATCAGCAGCAGATACAGAGATATTGTCTCTTCCTAGAGACTGTGGTGCAGTAATATCACTTTGCTGTTTTTGCTGGTTTAACTTCTCAGCTAAAATTTCCGCCTTGGATTCGACTAACCTGTTGCTGTTTGTGAGACTTGGGGCAATTTGAAGAGGACGCAAAGATTGGGCGACTTGAGGACTTGGGGAAACTCTATAGCTAAAGCTACCATTTAATAATGTTTGTTTTTCTCCATCACTAGAGTTGGGATCTGGCGATCGCTCACCGAGTTTTTGAGAAGGTTCACGTTTTGCGTCTTTCCACGCCACTTGGTTCAAGGTCGAGAACTCTCCGAAGTTGGGATGTTTGACCACAAGCCGCTTTACATCTAGGTTGGAAGCCTCAGATCCAACTTTTGTTGGCAATGCAGTGGCTTCTGTTTGCGTCTTCTGTTTGTGCAGCGACAACCTGAGCAGAAGATCCGAGCGTCGACGTCCGGCGCTCAGACTTGTCTTTGTGTCTTCTTTATCTTGGCGATTAGAGGTTTTAACTTCCTGCGTGGGATAACCAACAACCAGCGACTGCCCCAAAAGTGCAGCACTTCCAGGTGCGGTGATCGGGGAAATTTCTGGTGGATGGGATAGAGAAGGAGTTTTGACAACTACCAAGTCATCCTGGGTTGAGTTGATTTCAGTTGGCAATGGCGGATTACTGTTGGTGTCACTCACAATTGCCAACTGAGTCAAATCTTTGGGCTGCTTGGATTTGTCTGTCTTTTCCTGCATCCCAGTCTCTACAACTGAAAGAAACTTTGTATGACTTGCAGATGAGGCGGGATTTATAGGTTGTAAAGATTCGAGGATCGGAGGCGGATCGGGTGGCAGAACTGGATGAAGCATATTTGAGCAAAATCGGGCTAACAAACAGCCAAATGACGGACGGAAGGATAAATATACATTATTGCCTTCCGACTGTCGCCTTCTGCTACCTGCAGCAAGCCACTTGGAGGAGGAAACTTACTAGGCGAAAGTTTAGTAAGTTTCCGTGGCGTTTAGTATCTTCCACCTTCCAAAGTCGCGGATGATTTATCGCCTTTTACTCTGAGTCCCGACGGCCGGGATTACGAGCTGGGTCGTTCGACAAAAATCCGAAGACGAAGATAATTACGAAGAAGGCAACAACAATATAAACAGCGATTTTTAAAGTCAGCATAGAAATATCTCCAAGGGGTAAGACAAAGAAAGCTTTTCTTTCAGGATCTGCCATGCAGAAAAGATAGCTCCTTTATATTACCCAAATCTCGTCCCTTTTTTAGAGGACTCTGGGGACTTGGAGATTAGGAACTAGCAGTGCCTACCCTACAGTTATTGAGAATGGTGCAAGATGTCAGTTGTCTGACTTTTAGATGCCCTTAAAAAATAACTCAGAGACTGTTTACTGTTGTGACGTTAACTGACGGCAAAGGTTTCCCAAAAAAGGTAACAGGTTATAGCTTACAGGGGATAGTTAATATTCCCAATGCCCCATGACGCCACTTGCTTCTCCCTACAGCCCTTCTCAAGACAGGAGACGCTCTTGCGTTCGGGCATCCTACGGCAGCTAGTCTCTGGCAATGTGAGAAAAGGAGCCACTCGCTTAGAGGAGTTTTCCCAAGTAGAGTCGCCAGCCGTCTGGGCGGGCTGGCGACTTGAGCGGACTGGCGTCAAGTGGCGTCAGACGCGCAAGGGACAAGTCGGGGAACCCTCTTGGGCGCAGTGGCTTCCCGATGCCCTATTTTTCAACTTGAACTTTTGCTAGGTCTTTGCCAATTCGCTTTTTGATTACTCGTGCAGGTATGCCTACAGCAATGGAAAAAGGAGGAATATCTTTATTGACAACTGCTCCCGCACCAATAACACTGCCTTTACCGATAGTAACCCCATCTAATACCGTTACTCCATGCCCTAGCCAACAGTCATCCTCAATCACAATTCCCTTGCGAGTAACACCTTGATATTTAATCAGCTCCATCGGATCAGCAAAATTATGATTATTGGCATATATCCCTGAGTGGGCAGCAATCATGCAATGTTTGCCAATTATAATGTCTCCTGGTCCTTCAATACACACGTTGGGAGCAATGAAGGTGTCTTCATCAATATGTATACACGTATCTTCCAAAGACCCTATATCAACGTTACGCTCAATAGCAACTCTATTTCCTAGATGAATTCTATTATTTTTGTGTCCTCTAGCATCCATCCGTACACCCTTAAAAATATATACTCCACTGCCTATCTCAATACAAGAGGTACCGTTAAATTCAACACCATTTTGAATATAAACTGGGCTGCCTATTTGAGCAAAAATACTACGATATCCCAAATTACGCAACTTCGGACCTAGAATGAGTGTAGGAATATCCCCTAACACAGTAGTTACTAAAAGTTCTTGCACGCGCTGCAATTTTGAAACATATTGCTCGTTATGCATGGCTACATATCTCTTCAATCAATTGTTGTTGACAGTATTGAAAGTTGTTTTGGCTGTATCCTAATCTTCTGCCAATACCAATAATTTTTGTATTTCTTAATACATCAGGTAAGTTGGCAGTATTACCGAAATTTACCCATATTTTTAAATGGTTTTCCAGATGTTGGAAAACTAAAGTCTAGCTTTGACTATGTGAGCAATTCTTTAATTTAAGTGCGATAGAATTACTCAATTGATATACACAATTGATTTGGGTCGCTAGAAGCTTTTATACCAGTCTATCAATTTTGGATTTTGGATTTTGGATTTTGGTGAAGCAGCCCGGTCTTAGGGGTTTCCTCCATGAGCGACTGCTGTTAGCGAGGAACGAGCGTCACCCGAAGGGATTGACCTTTAATACTTCGGCTCCTATACCTCGGCAACTCTTGGAGACGCTGCGCGTAGCTTGCTTCCCCGTAGGGATACGCTCAAGGCAAGTCGCTCAGTGTTAAAGCTGAGCAAACTTGTACTGAGAATCTCGGCTTGCTTCTCTTCGAGAGGCTGCGTCAACGACTGTACTCAACACAAGTCGCTCAATGGAGTCGGCGTCGAAGTAGTCGAGGCTTTAATTCTTCAATCCTTTAATCTAAAATCTAAAATTGGCACAGTCAAGGCACATGACAATTTTGCTTCTTTTTTACCAGTTCAATTAATCAAACAATATCAGTGCATTGCAGAGTCAAATATCAGACTATTAAATTATCTGATGGGTAAATTTGCTGGTTTAAATAGGCTACTGTTTTGGTTATCCGATAAATTTGAAACGCTTGTTACGCAACTAGGGATGGAGTTGTTTGCCTTGAAGCTACTTTATGTCAGGCAGTTTTAGCCTTTTTAAACAACTCAGTTCCACAAGCTATTATGCAACAAAAAATACATTTGACTAGACTATATTTAAAGTTTAGAAAAAATTTCTGCCTAGCATGGCAATGTAATTATTGTTGGATTTTTCTGGGTATTTTTGCCCAAAGAAAACCCAATTAGGGTGGATTATCTCCCACATCAGCCATCACATTGAAATTAACCATCGGTGCAAACAAGTAAGCGCTTCCCCGACTGCTATGACGGCTTTCTTGCAACGAATTTCTAGAGTATGCTGCTCCAATCATGTTGCACACAGATGATTTACAGACTAACCAGTTCACGTTTGTAATTACATGAATGGTTTTTAATAACAATTGTTTTTAACGATAACACATTTTATTTTTAGTGGAACACTCTCAAGAAATAAGTTGATTTCCAAGTTGCTTATTGATGAGAATAATGGAAATCAATTAACTTTTTCACTTAAGTGATCGCTACCTAAACTAATTTTATACACTTAGATAAAATCCATTGAAGATGGGAAGTTGAAAAATGCTATAAGCGGTTAATTGGCATTTTTGTCCATATTTCTATCGTTGCTTGTCCAAGTTATTTTATGATTGGGCGTTCAACTCAGAATGATATTTACTATACTTATGACACCCTCTTCTTAAAAATGCTAAAAATATTCCTCTTGCCTATTACTTATATTTAAAACATTGTAAATCACCCATTCGGGTGATCCAAGCGGGTGATGCGTGCTTGGCACTACTCATTATAAATTTAATTTTATCGAGAGAAAGCTAAAACATAGCTTAGTTTTCAGGATAAGTCCACAAAACAACATCAAATTGCTCAAATTGAGGTATCGGTTTTAACTCACACACTTGGTTCAAATTATGGCTTTAATTAAAGAAATTGTCGAAGAAGCTCTAACTATCGGCTATCTGAGTGTTGTAGCTGAAGATCAACTGCGATCGCAACTTCAAAGTAATTATGATTCAGAAGACCTAGATGCCTGGATCATTTTACAGCGAGCTATTGCGGCGGGTGATGTCAAGCAAGAGTCGCGCCGAAAAAAAGCTTCCCTCTCTCCTAAAGCTAAAGACGCTTCATCGAGTATCAAACTTGCTTATCAAATGGCAGCGGAGATTGCTTATGCAGCAGCTGTGGCTTTGTCAATGACAAAAAATACCAAAGATCAGCCTTCATTGGGCGCGTAAAATAATACGGTAAGAAGTTATTTTCCTGATTTAGGATCAAAAATTATACCAAGTAGTTAGCGTCGGCGTAGCCCGCACTTCTCTACGAGACGCTGCGCGAACGCCAAGCTCAGTGACCACCGCAGGCATCGCTTTTCCTGGTTAATTGCTTGGTAAAGTTTTCATGGATTATTTATGGGGTTTACCTTCTGCCTTCTGACACTACTTCTTTGGCGGCGCCATTTTATTAAAAAATAATTAAAAATTTAATTTTCCTGGATACAGCTATGGGAAATTTTCACCCTCAGCTAAGACCTAGAATTGATCCCCGGAAGCAATACTAAAAAAAATATAAATTATTTATTCAAAACTAGATTTTTTTTAAGTGATCCAGTGCCAGTAAATGATTAAATCTTAATATACCAAGTACATGGCTGAGGGTAAGGCATAGAATTAGAAACACCTTGGTGTAAGCTTTAGCAACGAGGTAAAGAATAATTCTCAATACTTAACAAAGTCATCGCTTTTTCACAAAATACAGTATAAAGAATTGGCAACATTGGTAAAGAGAGTAAACAATAACCATAGCTAAACTTGGAGTTTTGCCAACCTATGCAGCCAATTCGCACATTTAACGTATCCCCTTCACTACCGCCGCGACTCGAACCACTGCGGCGGCTGGCACAGAACTTGCACTGGGATTGGAATGTTGAAACTAAAGATTTATTTCGTCGCTTAGACTCTGACCTATGGGAGTCTAGCCATCACAACCCGGTGTTAATGTTAGGTACTATCTCTCAATCACGGCTTCTGGACGTTGTCGAAGATGAAGGCTTCCTAGCGCAAATGGATCGAGCTGACCGTCAGTTAGAAGATTATTTGCAAGAGCGCACGTGGTATCAGAAACAACGGGAACACAAACCAAAAGAATGCTACGCCTATTTTTCGGCGGAATTTGGACTTGTAGATTGTTTACCCGTCTATTCTGGGGGCTTGGGCGTTCTAGCGGGAGATCACCTCAAATCTGCCAGTGACTTGGGTCTACCGCTTGTAGGTGTAGGTTTACTGTACCAGCAAGGCTACTTTGCTCAGTACCTCAATGCCGATGGCTGGCAGCAGGAACGCTATCTGAGCAATGATTTCTACAATATGCCCTTGCATCTAGAGCGTAATCCAGATGGTTCAGAACTGCGGATTGCGGTAGATTATCCAGGACGCAAGGTGTATGCCAGAGTTTGGCGCGTACAGGTAGGAACGGTGCCCCTATATTTGATGGACACCAACATTGACCCCAACAATGTTTACGACCATGACATCACAGATCAGCTGTACGGTGGCGACATCGATATGCGTATCCACCAGGAAATCATGCTGGGGATCGGTGGTGTGCAAATGCTCAAAGCTTTGGGGCTGAAAGTCACCGCTTACCACATGAATGAAGGCCACGCCGCCTTCTCTGCCCTAGAGCGCATCCGCTTGCTGATTCAGGAAGAGGGACTCAATTATGCTCAAGCTAGACAGGTGGTGGCTTCCAGCAATATATTTACTACCCATACACCAGTACCGGCGGGGATTGACTTGTTCGCTCCCGAGAAAATGTTGTACTACCTGGGGTACTATGCAGAGATATTTGAGTTGCCCAAAGAGCAATTTTTAGGACTGGGGCGCGAGAATACAGGCGATTTATCTGGGCCTTTCAGTATGGCGGTGCTAGCGCTGAAGATGGCCACATTTTCTAACGGTGTTGCACAATTACATGGTGTAGTGTCGCGGCAAATGTTCCAGGGCTTGTGGCAGAATGTGCCCGTAGAGGAAGTGCCGATCGCAGCAATTACTAACGGTGTCCATGCCCGGAGTTGTGTTGCGAAATCGACTCAAGAATTGTATGATCGCTATTTGGGGCCAAATTGGTCATCAGCACCACCAGATAGCCCATTGTGGGAGCGGATGGACGCTATACCCGATGAGGAGTTGTGGCGCAATCACGAACGCTGCCGCTTAGATATGATTTTGTATGTGCGGGATCATTTGGTTAAGCATTTGAGTGATCGCGGCGCTTCTGCTTCCGAAATTATCCAAGCTCAAGAAGTTTTAGATCCTTACGCTTTCACCATTGGCTTTGCCCGTCGGTTTGCCACCTACAAACGCGCTACCCTCTGGATGCGTGATTTAGAACGCATTAAGCGGCTTTTACTGGCTAATAAAGACCGGAAAGTGCAATTCGTGATTGCTGGTAAGGCACATCCCAAGGATATTCCTGGTAAAGAACTGATCCGCGATATCAACCACTTTATCCGCGAACAAGATTTAGAAAAACAGGTAGTGTTTGTTCCCAATTACGACATTCACATATCCCGGTTGATGGTTGCGGGTTGCGATATCTGGTTAAACACACCGCGTCGTCCACGGGAAGCTTCTGGTACCAGTGGCATGAAAGCAGCAATGAATGGATTGCCGAATTTAAGTGTACTAGATGGCTGGTGGGATGAAGCTGATTACGTCCGCACAGGCTGGGCAATTGGACATGGAGAGAATTACGACGATCCCAACTACCAAGATGAAGTAGAAGCAAATGCTCTCTACGAGTTGTTAGAGAAGGAAGTTGTACCGCTATTTTATGAACATCGGGATACTGATGGCTTACCGCGTCCGTGGGTTGCGAAAATGAAGGATGCAATTCGGTTGAATTGTCCATTCTTTAATACAGCACGGATGGTAGGAGAATATGGCGAGCGAGCTTATTTTCCAGCTAGCGATCGCTATCATACCCTGACTGTTGATAACTATGCCCCGGCTAAAGAACTAGCTGCTTGGAAAGCAAAACTAGGTGAACACTGGTTCAACATCAAAATTAAAGATGTTGACGTATCGGCAGTTTCGGACATTGAGGTTAACCAAACTGTTACAATCAAAGCCAAAGTTGACTTGGCAACTTTGACGAATAATGATGTGCAGGTGGAGCTATACCAAGGTGCGATCGATCCCAATGGTGAGATTGTCAACGCTGTGTCAGTGGTAATGGATTACGAAGGTGAGGATGGACAGCAATTGGGTATTTACACGGGTAATATCACCTATACCGCTTCTGGTTTGCAAGGCTTGTCTTTGCGTGTATTGCCGAAAAATCAATACCTGGCTAATGCTTATGAACCAAGGTTGATTGCTTGGGCAGAGTAATAGTGCTGAGTAGTTATTGATTACTCAAGATTAGGCGTTGCTGATCTAAGTTTAGCAACGCCTTTTATTATGCTACGCAGTCACACCCAAAAAATAACTACTGCTAGAATTATTCCAGTCTCAGCTTTTTTTTGCTTCTTTTTCAACCCGTCGAACTCACGTCCTCTTAGGGGTTTCAAAGGCTATTTTTATGTCTCGTTCAAGTTTTCTAGTTACCCAAAACACAGTACAGATTCAGCAAGGCATCCTCGACTTCTACCTGAAAAAGGCTGACAGGTTTCGGGCGTACTTTCCAGGATGGCAGGAGTTAAGTGGCAACAGACCAGATTTTTTAGCGCTTGAGGAAGTGTCTGTACAACCTTGGTCAGGAATGGTGGGCTGTATAGTTGTTGAAGGCACTTTAACGCCAGCAGCAAGAGCGCTCATTCGAGAACGTGGAAAATTTGAGGAAGATGGCTGCTATGATTTTTTTGAACAGCTATGGAGCTATGAGTTAATCAATGACACTGAGGTGTTATTGCGGATCACAGACTTTTCAGTTTGGACGGTCTTCGCTACGCTAGATGAGCTACAGAGCTTGGAGAAAGAAAAGATTCCTGTCAGTGAATGGCAAGAAATTTCTTCTGAACCTGAGGAAGGAGTGACGCCACTGCCGATGGATGATGCTGTTTCAGAGCAATTCTTCGAGGCAATTAAGGAAGCGTTTAAGGAAGGGTTTTTTCCCAAACACAATTAACTACCAATCTACAATACCCCCATTGATTAGTCTAGTTTACTAGGGATAAGATATTGTGATCGCGTCGCAATATCTAAATCAGAAGCAAGGACTCTAAAGCAGCATACGCGAAGCCTTTGCTCAAATTCTTTGAGGGATGACAATATAGCCTGTGGTGCGATCGCCTAATACGAGGTTACGTTGTTCTCCCCAATACCACCAATAAGCAGCAACATAAGCGCAGATCAGACTATCTAGTTTATCTTCGGTTGCTTTGAGGGCTGCGCCTGTGGTGGGGATTTCAAGAAGGAAAAAACCGCAGAGGCGTAGAGCAGGAGAAAAAGAGGGGAGGATATGTAAAAGATAATTTTGGAGTTTGATTAATTCTAGGCGGCGCTCATTGAGGCGTCCTTTTTTGTATTTGAGGATGCGTTCTAAGCTGAATAGGTTAACGATTGCTGGGTGAGGAAAGACTTCTATTTGATATCTGCTGAGTTTTTGTGGTTCTATTGTGGGTGCGTGTGCAAAACCGCGTGATTCTAATTCTAGACCAAAGTTGATGGTGCGTTCTGCAAAGGGTAGGTTTTTGTTAGCTGGGTAGCATCCTGCATGATATCTGCCAAAGTACTTGTGGCTGAGTTTGTCGGGAAGGCGACTCCCGCTATCGTTGGGTATGAGAGTAGGTGCATCTACGGCGATGATGGCTGGTTCATCTGGTTTTACACTCTGATCAATCCAGGTGAGGATGTCTGCAATGGCTTCTTTACGGTCTAGATCAAGTAGTTGCAGTTGTCCATTTATCCATTTTAAGCAGCATAATCCACTTGGTTGTGATTTCCAACCTAAATCAATGCCAATAAATTTCATAGTTATAACACGAATTTGTGATTATTTTTGCATTTTCGGATAACCATTTACCTAAGTTTACTTGCTAAAAATCGTGGTAAATAATCTTATAATCTTAAGCAGCTTGTCTTAATTTATTTTATCTCGCAATAAATTAATCAAGATTATTCCAATGAAGATTTTATTTTTACATCCCAATTTTCCGTCGCAATTTCGCAACCTGGCGACAGTTTTAGGTAAAAATCCTAATTACAAAGTCGTCTTTGGGACAAATCGTCGTGAAGGAGAAATACCTGGCGTTTATAAAGCTATTTACACTCCTTCTCGTGAAGCTGCTCCCCAAACCCACCACTATGTTCGCAATCTGGAAAATGCTGTTCTCACTGCTCAGGCTATCTATCGCGTGGCAGAAAAATTAAAAGCTGAGGGTTTCGTTCCAGATATAGTTTATGGTCATTCTGGTTGGGGGCCGACTTTATTTATAAAAGATATTTTCCCCAAAGCCGAATTATTGTGTTATTTCGAGTGGTTTTACCACGCTCACGGTTCGGATGCAGATTTTGATCCTAAGGAACCACTGAATGTTGATGATGTATGCCGCATCCGCGTAAAAAATGCGCCGATTTTGACTGATTTATATAGTTGCGATCGCGGTCTTTCTCCAACGAATTGGCAGCGACAGCAGTTTCCTAAAGAATATCATAGCAAAATCACTGTAATTCATGATGGTATTGATACCAACTTTTTTGTCCCCAAACCAGGCGCAAAGTTAGTTTTACCAAGAATCAATCTTGATCTTTCCCATGTGGAAGAGTTGGTAACTTATGTGGGACGGGGGATGGAACCTTATAGAGGTTTTCCGCAGTTTATGGAAACGGTGGCGCTAATTCAGCAGCGAAGACCTAAGTGCCATGTAGTAGTTGTGGGAGAAGATAGGGTGGCTTATGGGAAGAATCTCCCCGATGGTCAGACTTATAAAAAATTAATGCTAGAAAAATTACCTTTAGATTTATCGAGGCTGCACTTTACAGATAGGCTTCCTTACAATGAGTATCTTCAGGTTTTGCAAGCTTCTTCTGCTCATGTTTATTTAACCCGTCCTTTTGTTTTGTCCTGGTCAATGTTAGAAGTCATGGCAGCAGCATGTTTATTAGTAGCCTCTAAGACTCAGCCAGTATTGGAAGTCGTACAGGATGGGATAAATGGACTGCTGGTAGATTTCTTTTCTGCGGAGAATATTGCTAATCGGGTTGAAGAGGCGCTGAATCATCCTCAGGAAATGCAAGCAATTCGTGCCAATGCGCGAGAGACTATTTTGAAGCGTTATGATTTAGCGAAACTGTTACCACAGCATTTGCAATGGATATTCGCGGGTAAAGGTTCTGATAGTTTGAAAAAGCGCCCAAGTTCTAAAGGATTCGGCAGAAATTAGATAAGCAGTTGGGGTTGAGTTTCCCGAAGTTTAATTGGGGTACACTGAAGTTTTTTGATTGGGAAAAACTAATGAAACTAAGATATTTACAAGTAATAAATTAATAGCCTCAATGCGAATTATTTTTACCATTGCTCATTTTTTCAAACCTAGCGGTGAGGGTCGTCATGCTTCTCAACGCAAAGACCCACAACCCCGCTTGCAGGCATTAACTAAAAGCCTTACCGCCTTACACCAATTATTGGGCAAATCTCAAAGTATCATCAACATTGCTCAACGACTAGCTTTCCCTGCTAACCAACCCCAGTCGCATGAACTAGATATTGTTATTTGTACAACTAAAGATAATCATCTTCTGAATCAGCTTCCCTTACCATCTCATTTATATAAGCATCATTCTACTAATATAGAACCTCTGCTTTTGGGGTTTGAATGCCAAGCTGTTCTGCAAAGTTGTCTCAGTCAGTATGATTACTACTGCTTCCTTGAAGATGACCTAATTATTTATGACCCTTGGTTTTTTATAAAATTAAACTGGTTTACGCAACAAGCGGGTGATTTAAATTTGCTCCAGCCACATCGTTATGAAGTCTCTCCCCACGGTTTGGTTCACAAAGCTTACATTGATGGGGATTTGGCTTTACGAGTAACTGCTCCCTTTCAAAATGTGCAGGAGCAACAGGAACTCAAGGGTACAATTCTGAATACACCAATAACCTTTCGTCGTGCCCTCAATCCTCACGCAGGCTGCTACTTTTTGAATGCAAATCAAATGGCTCAATGGGCTAATCAAACTTATTTTCTCGACCGGGATATTAGCTTTGTTGGGCCTCTAGAAAGTGCTGCCACATTAGGAATTATGAAGACATTCCGAATTTACAAAACCTCACCGGAGCAAGCAAGTTTTTTGGAGATTCAGCACTTTGGAACTGGATTTCTGGGGCTAATTGGAGGACAGGTGGGTTTAGCAGAAAGGTAAATCGAGTTTAAGAGTTTGGTTGAATGATTATCGTTAACTCTATTGCAAACGGCTAAAGTACCTTTCGTAAAACCAATTAACATGTGACAACTAATAACTTGCTTTTTCTATCTCCTGTGTTTGCTGCTGTTGTTTGAATGTTTCCAGTTATGCCTCCAGTTGCACCTTCACCTCATGACAGAAGCTGAAGAAGTGTTCACCTACTCAATGCTACGAAGTAATCATACAATAAATGCGGTTTCTGGAAAGCGATCGCAACCAACTGCCACTAGAAACGGAAACGAGTTGATCGAACAACACCCTGACGCCATACAATTATTGGAAATAAACGCAGTTCATGCCAAGTTATAGGACGTTTGCCCTCAGTATGCTTACCTTTTATCAAGTCAAAGTGCCGTCAGGTGCGTCGGAGATAAATATTCCTAAATGTATGTTACAAGTTCTTACATTTTGGTGTTAAAAAACTAAAAAAATCTAATTAATTATTATACTCATGTTGCATGATTTTAATGCTTGTTTAGGAGTGTGACTATGACTACTAGTACCCTACTGCAAGAAATAGAAAAGTATATCCCTATTGTGGGAGATATAAATATCAAGAGTCCATTAGCATACCAAGCAACTCGTAGGGCGGTTGAGGTAGTTAACACAGTCCAGATGGCAGTGGCAGAGGCTTATATCAACGGATTAGAAGTTCCTGATTCCGTCATAGAATCGCTTTTTGATACCTGTATGCCAATTTTCTTTCAGTATTTCCCATCCCTACTGGCACCGTATGAATGGGTATTAAAAGAAACTGACCATCTCGCCGTAGGATCACGAGAACTAATGAAAATTCAGTACGACTTGCCTCAAGCCATGCTGAATACTATGTTGGGGGACGGGAAACTCATTTATCCTAAGTACAGCATGGGATTGTGGGAAAAAGGAGCATTAAACCTTGAGCAATCCCAGATGCAGATGATTGATGATGTGATTGAAAAGCTAGACATCAAGGACGGAGACAATATCTTAGACTTTGGGTGCGGGTGGGGATGTGTTCCTAATTACATTCTTTCTAAGTTCCCCAATGTCAAGTTTACGGGTCTTAATTTGAGCCACGAGCAATGTGAATATATCCGCCACAAAATGCAAGATCCTGAGAGTTATCTCAGTTCAGATCGGTTTACCCTATATGAAGGTGATTTGAATAATGCAAATTTCGAGGCGAAGTTTGATAAAATCCTCTCGATTGGTGTTTTTTGTCATGTTGGTAACTTAACGGGAGCCTTGAAAAAATTAGCTTCGTTTCTGAAGGATGATGGCAAAGTTTTAATTCACATCATCACAGTCCGCATCCCTAACAATATGTCCAGCGTTTACACTCACAAATATATTTTTCCACACGGTCGGTACTGGAATTACGATGCAGTTCCAAGCCATAAACAAGACCTCAAAACAATTCAAAGATGGTATCTTAATGGCTCTAATTACTCTAAAACACTCAGTAACTGGTTACAAAATTTTGACGACAATCAGGTAATAATAAAAACATTAAACTATGGCATGGATTATGCCAAGTTTCGCCGGATATGGAGGTTTTATTTGATATGGTTTATTCGTAATTTTGCTAGTTGTGATGGAGAATATAATGGTAATGGTCAATTTTTAATGGTTCATGCTTAACCGGACAAAGCTAATGTTTCACCTGCTAGGGGATGGACATCCTGCCTGTCCTTATTTAACTGGCTGAAGATGCCTTCTTGACAAAAACATCTTCATTCTGTTAAATGTTTGGATTCTTTACTGAGAAGGCAAGGAACAGACTTTTATCTTGAGCAATCTGTCAACCAGAATATCAAATAGATATCTCCGCTTCCACCTTGAAAACTGAGTTCTGATAGTTGCGGTTTCTGGCACGAGTGAGAAGTTCTGGTTCAGAAGGTACTCTAATCTTTGACGCTAACTTCAGAAACTCAAGGATTTTGATGAACCGAAATGTTGGGTCTGGAAGATAGGCAACCTGGCCCTCTCGCACGGTTATGCCATGCCGGGCTGACCACTGGAATGCATGATGAAGATTATGCCAGCCTTCACCCAGGGTCAGAAACGCGACGAGCCAATGGTTCTTACTATAGTCGTTGGTTATGAACGGTTGCTCACCCAGTATATGGCTGAGTGAGTTGACGGTGGCGACACCGTGGAAGAGGACAGTCGTGCTGAGGAAAAAAGCGCCGAGATATTCAGCTCCACCGATGTAGTATGAGAGCGCACCCAGAGCAACGGTGGGAATGAAGTGCAAACGGTCAACAATCTTCAAAACCACATTACTCTCAACATCGGTAGGAAGCTTCGAGGGAAAAAACTGTAGCGAGAATAGCCATCCAGCTTGAGACCACCAGAATCCTTTTATCCCTTTGAAAGGCATATAGGGGGAATGAGGATCTTTTTCTTGGTCTGAGCATTGATGATGCGCCATGTGGTGAGCTTTCCACCAACTTGGCCCCATCTGCCCAGCTGAAGCGGCCACGATACTTCCAACGCATAGAACTGAGGTTGGAGCCTGGTAGCTCTTGTGGGTGAGTAGCCTATGGTAGATGCCAGTAGTTGCAAGCATTCGTATTACATATAACAATACGGCCCACAAGGCAGCACCCCACGATAAGCCAGTAACAAAAATGAGTAGTGATCCTAAATGACTCACTACGATCAAAGTAGGCCCTAATATGTAAGAAATAATCGTCAGTGGAGAGTACTGCTTCATTAGTCTTCTAACGTCCTTAAGCTTCAAAATAGAAATGCACCACATCTTCGCCGCAGTTTAGCTCATGGGCAGCAGAACGCCTACCGTTGCAACCCTTAACATTACAGGGATATCTTGGCACAATTCGCTTGAAATATGAAAAGCAGCTTCAAACACAAGCGGTGGCAAAAAAAGTAGTGAAAATGAGTTCCTTTGTAAGCGAATGGCACTAAGCAATTTTTGAGAAAGCAAGTACGACCCTTGTTGCTATCAGTTCTACCGTGTATTGCAAAAACTTGTTGAGGTCAGAAAACTCCTTGAAAAAGGAATTGATTTTGAATCCCATCCCAGGTTTGATTAGCCAAAATACTGTGGTGTGTACAAGTCTAATAGCAAACAATAATGAATCAGCATCTACAAACCGCAACAGTTACTTCTGAAGTTGTTCAGCGAACGATACTCAAAGACACACTTGATGCGATCGCATCAAGTGCAAGAATTTATCGCTCTGCGTACCAAATATGCGTAAAGTGAGAAAAGCCATAGCGGTAAAGTTGGTTTATCAAGCCTATTTATACTAGGAAATTCAAACAATTCTAGATGTGTGATTGGGTTCGACAACAAGCTGGAAACAAGCTTATGAGCAAATAGCACTAAGATTTGAGCGAATTCATTATCTAGAGGGATGAGAGAGTTTGAGGTGTAGTAGGTCAGAGATTTATAGATGTTTGCAATTATTTATATTTTTCTTTATTATTCTCTACACCATAGAGACAGTTCAGGCTAAGGTTTCATCTTTTCTTAGTGCCATTCCATTATTGGCTAGAGTAGTAAAGCTTTCATCAACAGACTTTCCGGAGTGGAAAAATTAACTTACAATTCTTAGGTTAGTTTTCCTTTCTTTGACAAAAACTTAAATTTTGTCTATTTCTATAAATTAAAGATACATAAAGCGCTCAGATCAAGAGAAAAAGTATTGTTATTTACAGGGTCTTGCGGTTTAGTATTTCTATTGCCGTGTCATTTAAACGCAACCTTCTGCATTGTTAATGCATCGACTTACAATGTGATTGTATCGATTTACAATGTGATTGCATCGACTTACAATGTGATTGCATCGACTTACAATGTGATTGCATCGACTTACAATGTGATTGTATCGACTTACAATATGATTGCATCGATTTACAATATGATTGCATCGACTTACAATGTGATTGCATCGACTTACAATGCGATTGTAGCGACTTTTTATTTACAGCAGACTACAGTAAGGCATTACAATGCCCACCCTACAATCTATTGTTACTACACAAAGTTGTCGTTTTCTTTCATGAAGAGTTTCTATACCAATCCGAGTTGAGTTAAAATCTCTAATCCACAACGGCGAGTTGACCTGGAAAATGTCAAAATTAAATGAGTTTTGCGTAGGCGCATACTCCTACGGGGATCTTGCTATGCGTAGCGTCTCCAAGAGTTGCGACTTGTCGCCAGACATTGCCACTTTACATAACGCGGATTTGAGATAACTAAGTTGAAATTTATGGGCAAGCAACGTGTTCTTTCTGGAGTTCAACCAACAGGCAATTACCATCTAGGCAACTACTTGGGAGCCATTCGCAACTGGGTAGAAGGTCAGAGCGAATACGAAAATTACCTTTTTGTGGCTGATTTACACGCGATTACAGTGCCACATGACCCAAAACAGTTGGCAGCTGATACCTACACCCTTGCTGCTCTCTATCTAGCTTGTGGTCTTGATTTAAATCACTCCACCATCTTTGTCCAATCCCATGTTTCCGCCCACAGTGAACTCACTTGGTTGCTCAACTGCATTACACCTCTAAACTGGCTGCAAGATATGATCCAGTTCAAAGAAAAGGCACTCAAGCAGGGAGAAAATGTGAGCGCAGGCTTATTGGATTACCCTGTGCTAATGGCTGCTGATATTTTGCTTTACCAAGCGGATAAAGTCCCAGTGGGTGAAGACCAAAAGCAACACTTGGAATTGACACGGGATATTGCAGCTCGGTTAAATCACCAATTTGGTAAACCAGATCAATCAGTTCTGAAGTTACCAGACCCTTTGATTGGCAAGGAAGGAGCAAGAGTGATGAGTTTAGCAGACGGTACACGCAAAATGTCAAAGTCTGATCCTTCCGAGTTAAGCCGAATCAGTTTGTTAGATCCGCCAGAGCAGATTCAATACAAGATTAAGCGTTGTAAAACTGATCCGATTCGTGGGCTGACTTTTGATGATCCAGCGCGTCCAGAGTGTAATAACTTGTTAACGCTTTATACATTGCTTTCTGGTAAGAGAAAGGAAGATGTAGCAGTTGAGTGTCAGGATATGGGCTGGGGACAATTTAAGCCATTGTTGACGGACACGATAATTCAGTCCCTGAAACCAATCCAAGAAAAATATCAGTCAATAACGGCGGACAAAGGCTATTTGGAATCTGTGTTGCGGGATGGAGGAAAAAAAGCTAGAGCGATCGCAAATCAAACTTTATCACAAGTAAAAACTGCTTTAGGCTACTCTCTTCCTCTATAGGTTTTCCCTTCAGGTGTGATTTGCTATACCATTTAATAAATGGAAGTTCTTAATTTTATGCATTACACCCATAGCCGCACAGCCTTCAAGAGAGCTGTACAAGCAGGTGAATTTCTAGTTACCGCCGAGGTAGCACCGCCGAAAGGGGGAGATCCAGCCCACATGATTCAAATGGCGGCGACCCTTAAGGGAAGGGTTCATGCTGTCAATGTTACTGATGGTAGCCGTGCAATGTTACGCATGTCTTCATTAATGGCGTCGGTGATTTTGTCACAAAACGGCATAGAGCCGATTTGTCAAGTTGCTTGCCGCGATCGCAACCGCATTGGTTTACAAGCTGATTTAATGGGCGCTCATGCTTTGGGCATCCATAACATTTTAGCTTTGACTGGTGACCCAGTAAAAGCAGGCGATCATGCAGATGCCAAAGCAGTATTTGATTTGGAAGCTGTGCGACTGCTGCAACTAATTCGGAAGATGAATCAAGGCGTTGATTGCAACGAGAAACCCTTGACTGATGGAGCGTTAGATTTATTTGTTGGTGCAGCGGTAGATCCACAATGTAAAAGTTGGTCGGGTTTACAAAGTCGATTTGAACGCAAAATTGAAGCAGGAGCGCAGTTTTTTCAAAGTCAGTTGATTACCGATTTTGACCTGCTAGAAAAGTTTATGGACACAATTGCCGCTGGCTATAAAAAACCGATTTTGGCAGGAATTTTTCTGTTGAAATCGGCAAAAAATGCCCAGTTTATTAATAGGTGTGTTCCAGGTGTAAATATTCCCCAGCATACTATTGATAGATTGGCAAAAGCCAAAGACCCTTTTGAGGAAGGGATAAAAATTGCAGCCGAGCAAGTGCAAATAGCGCGGCAATTGTGTCAGGGTGTCCATGTGATGGCGGTGAAGCGTGAAGATGCGATCGCGCCAATTTTGGATTTAGCTGGGGTTGCTCCGGTTAATCAGTTGGTATCCAAGTAAAGAAGATAATAAATCTTTTATTAAAGCAGATGGGAGCAACCATCTGCTTTTTTTAACACTGAATCAGACACTTGACTTTTCACGGTATTTAGAAAACCTCACTTCTATTTCTCTCTCCCAAAAGGAGGAGCCACTGCGCCCTTGCGCGCCGACTTGTTCACTCTTAGCGTTCCCGCTCTTTAGCACGTGGCGTTAGAGACTTTGAATTTTCCCCCTTAGAGCGTCGGGAAGGGGATTAGGTTTTTCATAGGCTTTTCCACATGATCTGAATTGTTAGAATCAGACACGCATACACTATTTTTGATAAACTTTCAATATCCAATTTTCGCTTGACTAAATCCAGGTGCAAACTGACAAAATATTTTATAGTTTATTTCAAGCTTTTCCTAGCATATTTTTTACAATAATTGGCGATCCGACTGTCAATGTCAACGCCTATGAATTTGTTTCAGTCGAACTAAAAGAAACTGCTTTTAGGATTGATGGGGTATTCATCCCCAAAAATCAAACCATAAATCAACCACTGTACTTTGTAGAAGTCCAGTTTCAAGTAGACTCAACTTTTTATAGACGCTTCTTTGCCGAAATCTTTCTTTACTTGCGTCAAAACGGATCAGTAAATTTTTGGCGTGCTGTTGTTATCTATCCGCAACGAAGTTTAGATCCCACCGATCGGCTACCGTATGAGTTGCTGCTAAACAGTTCACAAGTGCAACGTATTTATCTTGATGAATTAGATACAGGGGAGAACTCACTTGAAGTTGCGATCGTTAAATTAATTATTGAAAGAGAAGAGACAGCCGTTGGCAAAGGTAGAGAATTGATTTTACAAGCAAGACAACAACTGACAGATGAAGCAACCAGAAAGCAAATTGTAGAATTAATAGAGACTATCCTGTTGTACAAATTTACCCGGTTAAGCCGAGAGGAGTTAGCAGAAATGTTGGGTATAGATGACGAATTCAAAAAGACAAGGATGTATCAATCAATCAAGCAAGATGGCTTGGAGGAAGGTCGGCAGGAAGGTCGGCAACAAGCTAAATTAGAAGCTATTCCTCGGTTGTTGGCATTGGGATTGAGTGTGGAACAAGTGGCGGTGGCTCTCGATTTGACAGTGGCACAAGTACAACAAGCAGCCTAGAATCAGTTTGGCTGATAGTGGGCGCTGCTTGAGTATTGCGCTTTATCTTTGGAAACACTCTGCTATATATTGCTTAAGCAAAGTGTGCAAGATATTAATAAAGTTTTTTACTTGAAGTGCGATCGCCTCTTTGATGTTTAGTTTCACTAAATGAGAAACGATGTCTACGACGGGCTACATCTACACAGTTAAACACCTGGGTTACATCTTACCGTGTTGCAGCACTTCTTGTAGATGTCGGCGAACCTCTTGTGCGTGTTCAATATCAGATTGGCGCAATTTTTGGAACAACTCTACACAAGGCTGAAAACCTACTTGCTCTGCATCTTTGATGTAAATTTCGTAAGCTTTAATGGCTTCAGCCTTGTTGTGCAAAACGGTGATAAAATCATACTCCAAGTTGCTAATTGGTTCTTGAGACTGTCCGTTACCTGTATTTGTAGTCATTGCTTGACCCTCTTTTAGAATTTATAATTAACTTTATACCCACCCTTCAAGAGCAATTCATCTCCCAAAAAGAGTATAGTTAAATACGTCGGAAGTACCTTATGAGGGTAAGCTAGGTACTAATACTTTTGGCTTAACAGCCGTTAAAGAAACCGATATGGTTTCAACTCTTTCTCCTCTCCTCTCCCACTCCTCACTCCCTAATTTCATAGAAGTTTATCCAAGAGGTTGATTTTCATCACATTGACGTGAATACTGCAATTCCAACTCATTTTGCCGTTCCCTATCTCCTCTATGGACAATCGGGCACAATTTAGTGTTAGCGCTCATACAATCCATGTGTGGCGTCTTAGCACAGACCACAAGTAGCCCACCCAAAACAAACAACAAACCACAAATTGCAGCTGTATTAACCCAAGAAATTTCCAGCGCTCCCTGAACTACTACTTCTCGCAGTAGAGATACAATTGTTACCTCAACTGCTACCCCCACAGAGATACTATGTTCTTGCAAGTAGACCATTAACAGTCGAAATAGCTCGACTAAAATCAACACAAATAGAATTTTTGCAGTCACATGTTTATAATCCAGTTGCTGCGTAATGGCGATAAATAACCCCCACAATTGCATCAGCATGACGGCAAACAAAGCCAAACACAAAACAATCACAATTAAGTCTTGGAAGGCTTCCATGTTGCGAACAATTGAGTGCCGATCAAGCCAGCGATCGGAAAATAAAAATCGACTCTTCAGGCGCTTTTGCATGTACGTTTCATTCCAATCAGGACAAGTTAAGACAACACCAGCGAGTCAACCCAATAGTTTTATGTTATGCAATATTAAGCTTTTATGCTTCAGCGAGGTTGGTAATTTAAATTTTGTGCCTGTTGCAACAATTGCTCGGCATTTTTTGCCCACTGGTGATTACCCTGAGCATTGTATAAATCTTTGGCAAATTGGAATACTTGTACTGCATCTCCATATTTCTGTAGCTGCATAAAAATTAATCCTGCACCATAATAAGCGTTGGGATAGTTGGAATTAGCTTCAGCTGATTTTCTAAAAGCTTCTAATGCCTCTTGTGATTTGCGTTGCTGAAACAAAATTGAACCAAGATTGTAGTAAGCTTCTGGATACTTTGGATTAATTTTTACTGCCTGATTAAAGGCATTTATGGCTTGATCAAGTTTGCCTTGTTGGAGATAACACATCCCTATATGATAAGGTGGTTCTGGTGCATTTTTGCTATATTCTATGGCTTTTTTAAAAGATGCGATCGCTCGCTCACAATCTCGTTGCTGTTCTCGTACCAACCCCAAGTTATAGTGGGCAAATCCTAGTTTGGGATCAAGTTCCAACGCGCGTTGCAAATAATCGTTAGCTAAATGGAAATTATTACCTTCTAACAACGCACCACCTAAATTAGCAAAAGCAGGAGCAAATTTGGGATCGGCTTGCGTCGCTCGATAAAATGCATCCGCAGAGGGTTGTAATTGTCCCGTTTGTCGGAATGCTAACCCTAAATTATAGTGCGCTGGTGCTAATGTCGGATCTAATTGGGCTGCTTGTTTAAAGGCGGCGATCGCATCTTGTACCTTTCCCGCCTGAATTGCCTGTAAACCTTGGTTTAACCAGTCTATGGCAGTTTTACCATGAGATTGTGCCAGCTTTGAGGGCACAGGAGGAGATAGAGAAAGAGAAGGTGAAGGAATGCTAACAACCAGTAAAGTCAAACTTACTAACCCTGCTATGCGATATTTAGATGATGATAATCCCATTGATTTCCTGACTCGCAACACTTTCAGTTAAATTTACTTCATAAGAAGTTTTTTACAAATATTTTTAATTTGCCATGAAAGTTTGTGATAGTTAACTTTTCTTAAGCTAAATCTTACAACAGGCTACAATTTTTTTAAGTTTCGATTAAAAGAAGGATAATAAAAAATTAAAGAAGGGGTAATTTTGACTCCAGAGAACCATTTTTTATCCCTGATATATACAGCAGAATAATGCGGTTAGGAAAGACTTACCGCAAGGGGGGTTTTATGAACGAAAAAGTAAAATCGGGTTCGCGGAATGTTGCAATCGTCGGGCCTTATTTAAGTGGAAAAACCACTTTACTAGAAAGCTTGTTATTCGTCACAGGGACAATTTCCCGCAAAGGGAGTGTTAAGGACAGCAATACAGTAGGAGATAGTGCTGCCGAGTCGCGCGATCGCCACATGAGTGTAGAAGTCAGCGCCGCTAGCACTGAGTATAGCGGCATTCGCTTCACTTTTATAGACTGTCCGGGAAGTGTAGAATTTGCCCAAGAAACGTACAATGCTTTAATCGGAGTCGATGCGGCAATTGTAGTTTGCGAACCCATACGCGAACGAGTCCTCACCCTTGCCCCTCTATTTAAATTCCTAGACGATTGGGAAATTCCCCACCTCGTCTTTGTCAACAAAATGGATCGGGCAAACATTGTATCCCCTCAATACTTCGGGGTAGAAAATTATTCTGGCATCCACGACCCACCAAATAGATTAGAAGAAGATTTCTCCTGAATAATGGTTGCT
>NZ_JBALCO010000081.1:0-86868 GCF_036919595.1 Nostoc sp.
GGGGAGAGAGGTTGCCGTCGGCAACCTCTCTCCCCCTCCTTAAAATGATTATCATTTTTATTAACTGTATATTTTATTCTCTGGAAGTCCCTTATGAGTTAGAAAACAAAGCTTCTCTTATTGAAAGAAAAGCTAGTAATGGAGCTTGGACTTCAGCAGGACAGTTCACTATAAGTTATTTAGATTATTATGCTACTGACTTAATAGATACTATACCTGCTATGGTAAATGAATTTACTAATTCAGATTATGGTATTCCTTCTATATTGCAAATAGGAGGGTATCAAGCTTCTATAGCAGTTACTCACTATAAGAGATTAGATATTTCAATAGTAGCTTCAGCTAATATTACATTCAAATTGCAAGAGCTTGTAGGTTTAACTTGGCAGGATGTTAGTGCAGAAGTAACAGATAATGCAATTGTAAAAAGTTACTCTTTAATTAATACATCAAGTATAAAACTTATAATAACAGGTTTAACAACCAATACTGAACTATTATTAACTGGACAATTGTATAGTAATTAATAAATAAAATGGCAATAGAAATTACTCCTGATAAAGTTACTAATGAAACTATTTACATAAATGGTTTAGCAGTAATATGGGCAGGTGTTTGGTCAAATACTAAAACCTATAAAAAGAATCAAGGTGTGTTCTACATTGACTCTTCTTATAGGGCTAATAAAACTACTACTCAAACACCCTCTATTTCTTCTACAGATTGGGATAGTATAGCTTTAGGTGGAACTGGAAGTAGTGGTAACTACATACCTTTAACCGATAAAGGAATTGCATTAGGTGTAGCTACTTTAAATAGTAGTGGTAAGATTTCTGATGGGCAAATAGATGATTCTATTACAAGAGATACCGAACTTACAACCGGACTAGCTACTAAAGCAAATCAATCTACTACATATACTAAAACTGAAACTGATACTCTATTAACAAATAAAGCTAACCAAAGTACAACTTATACTAAGACTGAAGTTAATACTTTAATTTCTAATTATGACACTTTAAATGAGTTAGGAGATGTTTCTCTTACCTCCCCTACTAATAGTCAAGTATTAGCTTACAACTCTACAACATCTAAATGGACTAATCAAACAATTGGAGGTGGAGGTTCAGGTGAAACTAATACCGCATCTAATGTTGGAGTAGGGGGAGTTGGAGTTTATAAACAAAAGACAGGAGTTAATTTAGAATTTAGAAATGTTAATGCTGGGTCTAGTAAGATTACAGTTACAAATGATACAGCTAATAATGAAATAGATATTGATATAGCTGAAGCTAACTTAACTTTAGTAAATCTTGGAGGTACATTATCTATTGCTAAGGGAGGCACCGGCTCTACTACCGCCTCTTCTGCATTAGGTGCTCTAGGAGCTGCTGCCTCTAGTGATTTAACAACTCATACATCAAACACTTCTAACCCTCACTCAACAACTGCTAGCCAAGTAGGAGCAATTCCAACTAGTGCTAGAGGTACGGCTTCTGGAGTAGCAAGTTTAGATACTAATACTTTAGTACCTGTAGCTCAGATACCTAGCACTATTGCAAGAGTAACAGATATAACTGCCACTCAAGTAGGGAACACAACTGCACAATGGAACGCTAATAAAATCCAAGGAACTAATGTTTTATCTACTGCTCCTACTAATGGACAAATATTAGTTTACAGTTCAGCTAATAGTAGATGGGAACCAACAACCCCTTCTAGTAGCAGTGGTAGTAGTCCTATATTAAAACAATTTAGTTCAGGTATAGGAACTGAAACTCTTATGAGTGTTTCTAGTTCTTCTACTTATGTATCAATACCATTTACACAAATAATATTTAGTCCCTCTACAACAAGTAGCAAAGTATTAATTAGAGTTAGCTTAGGTGGTATAGATTTTACTTCAGGTAAAATGAAAATTGCTTTAACAAGAAGCAATAGTTCTGTTGGTACCTTAACTATTCAAGAAACAGTAATAGATAGTATTGATACAACTAATAAAATTTGTAATACCGTAGTCT
Organism: Nostoc sp.; assembly: GCF_036919595.1. Lineage (GTDB taxonomy): Bacteria > Cyanobacteriota > Cyanobacteriia > Cyanobacteriales > Nostocaceae > Nostoc. The sequence goes on from NZ_JBALCO010000081.1 coordinate 2,022, forward strand.
ATGATTTTGTAGATAGTCCTAATACTACTTTATCTACAGAGTATTCAATTAGAGTTGGTAATATAACCTCAGCAAATTGTTATATCAATAGAAATCTTAATTCATATCCTCAAGGTTATTCCAGCTTAACAGTTCTGGAAACTACTTAATCTGCTTATAAAATAAAATTTAAATAAGTTAATAATTAATATTAATAAATATATTTAAATATGACTAAAATTGCTTTACCTAATGGTCAATATGCTGACCAAATAGTAGCAGCACAAACTGGCGTAGGGGGTACTTATAAATTACCTGATGGTACCTATGCTCAAACTGTAGTACCTGTTGATGCTAATGGCAACGTAATAGTTGATTCTGGAGGTGGAGGTACTTCTAGCCCTGCTACTAGTACAGCTTATGGAACAGTAAAAACTAATACTACTAGCTCTACTCCAGTTGTTTATTTAAGTTCTGAAGTAGACACTTTAAATGCCTCTAATGTTAACTTAGCCGGGGCTCAAACTATTAATGGGGCTAAAACTTTTAGTTCTATAGTTAATGTAACTAATACTACAACAGCAAGCTCTACAACTACAGGTAGCTTAATTACTGCTGGAGGTATTGGAGTTGCTACTAATGGATACTTTGGAGGTAATATATATTACTCTGGTTCTGCTTTTGGTACTAGTACCACTAAAGTAAACTTAATTTCTTCTGATGATGGAACTGTAACTACTACTAGTTTGTTTAGTTCTAACCAAGGCTTAGTAATTTTAGGTCAAGGTGCCACTGAGCAAACAGTTCAACTAAAACGGGCTAGTGGTGAATACCTAAATCTATTAGCAGCTAGAGGTGGTGCTAGTGGATTGAACAACGCTTACTTCATTGATTGTGTTTCAGGTAGTGTTGGGGCAATGAGACCCTTCTTCTTTAGGATTAGGGAAACAGCTACAAGTACCGTATACAACTCACTATCTCTATTTAATACTGGTAGGGTTGGCGTTGGTAGTAACACAGATGATGGGGTTAATGCATTACAGGTTAATGGCTCAATAAAAGGTAGCCAATTTAAGCTATCTGCTCTCAATACCGCCCCAACTTCAGCAACTGATACAGGAGTATTAGGGGACATAAGAATTGATGCAAGCTACATTTATGTTTGTGTGGCTACTAATACTTGGAAACGTACTGGTTTAAGTACTTGGTAAACTAATGGCAATCACAGAGTATCAACTAAATAAACTTTAATAAAATAACAGATAAATATATGCCTAATAAAGAGACAGATAAGGCCTCTAAGTCTAATAGCCCTATTAGTATTACTTTAACTCCCTACACCGTTGTATGGCGCTATCAAGGTGATATTAAAAATGGTAACATTGTAGATGCTAAATTAGAATTGCTAATGCAACCAGAGTATAGAGATGAGCAAGGAGAAGTCTACAAGATTGAACCTTTACCTACTATCTCTGGTACCCCTGAAGAATTAGGTTTTTTAGAGGAGTTTAAAACTGTTCAAAGTAAGCTTTCGGAATTGTTAACTTCTAATGAACCCCCTAACCTTATAGAAAATAAAAACAGTAAGTATAAAGATAAATAAAATATATCCCTTCCGTTTTAGTGGAAGGGATATTAATAGGTGGCTTATGATAAAAGATTATATATTAACTAATCCTACCACTGGGGAAGAAAAATTAAATAAAATAATTGAAACTCAAAAAGTTAATAAAGCAGATATTCAACAGGATATATATCAAATAAGTTTAAATTCAATAACAACTAATGCGCTAACAGTTTTAGTTACGCTCTCAATTGTAGGAGTAGGCATATTTTTATTAGGTAAAAAACTAACTCAATTTGTAGCTAGACATTTACTTCCTGATTTAAAAGCTTATCTATCAACTCAAGAACATTTTATTAAAGCAATCAATTCTAATTCAGAAGATATCAAGAAAACTTTAGTTACCCTAGAAACTGAGACAAATGAAATTCACAATAAAATAGTTAACAAACTAGAATCAATTGAATTAGATGTTAAAGAAATAAAAATAATTGTAATTAATAAACCAAAGGTGTAATAATCCTATTTATATAGTTTTTAATATGATATCCTTTAACTACTTCAATAATTCAAGGATATGTTTTTGTCTTCATATAACGAAACCGCAGTATATAAACATAGATATCTATCAGGTAAAAGAGAGCAGCCAATTAGATGTTCTATAGTTAAAAAGGATGGTACCCAATGTAAAAATAATATAATGCTTGGCTACAAATGTTGTGCAGCTCATGGTGGTAAAGCAGCTAAAGCTAAGATTACTCATGGTTTAAATTCTAAGTTAACTAAATATCAAGATATGAGAGCTATTAAATCACTAACAAATAAAGAAAGAAAAGAACTATTGGCTACTGACTATAATAAAGAAACACTAATAGATAATAGCCTAATGCTTAGTGTCGCTATGCTTAGTAGGTTAATTGAACATCAATCAGATATTATAGAAAGGTATAACACAGCAGTAGAATTACTTAACTCTATAACTGGTTCTCCTATTAGAGAAGTAGAAGTAGCCACTAATAATATCAATGGTTTAAGTAAAGCTATTACTGATATATCTAAAGTTATTCAAGCTCACCAAGCTCAGATTAATTCCACTTTAAAGACTAGAAAAGAATTACGTGATAGAAATGAGAATGAAGCTATCCTTAAATCTTTATATGACCAAATAAGTGTAGACCCTATAACATTAATTCAAGATATGGTTAGAGGTTATTTATCTGCTAACCCTGAAGCTAAATTAGATGACCTACTAGCTTTGAAACCTGCTGATGTAGAAGTTGAATATGAGTTAGGAGAGGATGACTAATGACTTCTATCCCATCAGATTTAGAAGGTATATTAAAGTCAGAAACATTAAGACAACAATTCTTAGCTGGGGCAAATGACCCTGTATTATTTGTTAAATACTTTTTGGGAGATAAGGTAAACTTATATTTAAATGAAGTTGAAAGAATCCACCCTGAAACAGGTGACTTAGTTAAGGGTCACCCTAAGCAAAGACAATGGTTAAGACAAGCTGTTAATGCTCAAGAAGGAATATTAAAAGCAGGCAGTAGAAGTGGTAAAACTTTTGTTACTGCTCTTATGCATCTATGGTTTTTATTCTATAGAAAGCGCCCTATTACTTCTGTCTTCTATAATGACTATGGTAAAAGGTTTCAATCTATTAACTGTGCGCCTTCTCTCAAGCAGGCAAAGTTAGTAAAGGATGAATTAATCAACCTAGTTCAGGATAGCCCCTTCTTGACTAGCATAGGGTTCATTAAACATATCTCTGATGGCCAGCAACCTTTTATAGAAACTTGTTTAAATAGCATTATTTGGTTTCAAGCTACTGTTCAGAGAGGAAGATTTATTCTAGGTTTCTATTTAGATATAGCCACATTAGATGAATCAGCCTCTGAGTATGCTTTGGAACACTTACGTATGAAGATACTTAATGTCAGAGGAACTGAAGTTAGTGGGCGTAAGTACTTTATCTCTACCCCTCAAGGAGAAGGTGATACTGCTGGGCAAGGAGCTATTTATTTTAGAAAGTTATGGGCTGAGTTTAAGGAACGTAAACTAAAGAAAGATAACTCAGTTGTGATCGCAGAGTTTTCTCAGTTTGATAATCCTGTTAATCCCCCTGAAACTATCCAAGCTAACATGGTCAATATGACCCAAGCTCAGATTAGAGAGGAGGTCTATGGAAAGTTTGCTAACTATGGGTCTACATTCTTTGCTGGAAGTTACTTGGATGTAGCCATTGAAAAAGGAGAGAAACATTCCTGCTTCTTTTCCTATGACGACCCCCTTACAGGCTTCTGCTTGCCTGAGCATGGTACTAATATTAACTATCCTTATCTACCTAAAGGTGGGCCTACCTCTTTATTCTTTACTGGAGTTGATGTAGCTGGTGATACTAATGGTGACTCGACTGTATTAACTACACTTCAATTTATTGATAGAGAATTAAGAATAGTAGCCTTTGAAAGAATTAGTAAGACTCCACTATTTGACCAGAATGGAACTATTGAAAGGATTAGACGTAGGTTAAATCAATTCTCAGGGGACTTATATTATGATTCCACTGCATTAGCTGGTCAGTACTTAAAGGAAGCTATAGAGAAGGAACTAGAGCCCGAAGAAGTCTTACGTTGCACACCTATTAACAGTACTAAAAAACCTGCTAAACATAATAAACATAACCATAAAACTTTTATGCTTTCTAATCTGGCAGGAATTGTAGAGAAAGGTAAATTGGTAATTCCTTATGATGAGCAGGATAGGTTAAAGCAACTTAAGACTGAGTTAAGGTTTTATAAACTGGATGATAAAGGATTAGCTACTGATTGTGTAATGAGTTTAGCCTTAGCTGCTTATGCTTGGAAGAGGAGAAGAAGTGCCAATATTTACGGTGATGATTTGTGGGGTGAACTGGAAGAGGTAGTTTTTGAGTTGTCAATGTTGAAGGCTGCTTAATAAGCTTTTTACTTTATATATTTGCCGTACCTTGGAAGTAAATATATAGGTGATAAAAATATAATAAGAATCAAAAATGATCCCAAAACATCTCCAAAATAAAACATAATACTAAAATGTAATTGTAACCCTAATACATATAAAATATTTAAGACTATCCACAACAAGCAAGCCCTAACAACAAAAATATAAAGATTTGTGTCATTTTTTATTATAGGTGTAGTATTATTTATCCCTATTGGAGTACCTGCTAAAAATCCCATAATAGAGTTATAGAAAATTGAAATTAACACATAACATATCAGCAATGAAAACACACATACAGAAAAAGAATACTTGAATGAGGTAATAAGGGATAAAGCAATCAAATAATATAAAGAAAATAAAACTAAATTCGCAGTTCTATCATCTGATTTCACTTTTGTAACCTCTTTTATTTTAAAAGTTAGTTTAATAAAACAGGAGCTTGAAATACTTAATTTTAGAAATAGATTCAACTATTTTTTTTACTAAAATTTACTAATCTATTTTATCTGGTCGCAGTCTAAGCCATTATATATTAATATTGCTTTACCAGATTTCATTGCTTCTAACGAACCCACATTATGCCGTCTTATTCTTTCCCACTCTTGGCTAGCTACTTTCATTTGCTCACAACCCTTACGTATTTCCTCTCTGTTTTGGTAGTCTTGATAATTCTTTGATACAAAGATAATAGCAATTAGTAAAGCTATACTTCCAATTGCCTTGCCTGCCTTTTTTTTGTTATTGTCATTTAGTTCATTCATATTTTAGTTATGCGAGGTAACACTAAATTATTAAACCCACAAACAGACAAATATAGCTTTAAATATGGCAGTGGGTTTAATGGAACCTTCCATGCAAGCATCATATCTGTACTGAAACCTAGCATCTCCGCAACCCTTAAGTAATCCAATTATTAATACAAAAAAAATCAATGCTCCTAAAACTGACTGACCATTATTATTACTTTCCATATATAAGTTGTGGGTGAAGAACATTTAACTAAACTCTTAGGAGATAAGAATCTATTGATGCTTAATTTTAGTAATCTGCCCAAGTAAATCTGCTGCTGTGGTTTCCTGAGATACCACAACACACTAAGTCTATTGGCAATAACGCAAGGGGCGTGAACTTAATCACAATCAACCTAAGGGTTATTTACTACTTGCAATCTGTATCAAATTTAGCCAATGAAAACTTTAGTGTCAATAATCACTCAATATAATAAGATTATAAAACAGGTGTTGACTATTACCTGACTATGAAATAATATACCTGGAGCTGAAGCTCTTGATATGGTTGGCTTTATTTTGGGACTCATAAGCCTGGGGTCGTTGGTTCAACTCCGACCTGAGCCACTTTAAAATTTATAAGTAGTAAGAGGCAGGTTTGACCTCTAATATTCAAAACTCAGCACTAACTATTTGATGAGTTTGTAGCCAGTTGAGCAAATCAGCGATCGCACTAAAATCTAACAAAGCCTCACCCAGTGCTTCCAATTGTTCTAGAGAAAGACTCTGAATCTGTTCTCAAACCTGTTGTGGTAACTCTCCTACCCGTTTTTGTAGCTGTCGTAGTACAAGTGTTTGTGCTTGTTCCTGTTGTCCTTCTTCCTTCCCTCGCTCGTAGCCAATGCGCTCGCCTGTGGTAATGTAACTCATGGTACGCTCCTGCTCGAATTGTTTAAACTCCTGCCAAAATTCTGCTTCTAATCCTTTTGGTAAAATCATAACCCAATCGATAAAACGATAGAGGTTACGAATATCCCTTTCTTGCAGCCCTTGTTCATATAATCGCCGAATTAAACTAAATTTCCACGTTTTCCTTTCTCCCAGCTGTTTATTAGTTTGCTGGGTTTTCAAATGTGCCATTACCACCGTCGCAAAGGGATTATCGCTCTTTTCTAACTCTGTCCATCGATTTTGATAATCGAGCAGTTTGACGGTTCCAAATCTAAAATGTAGACCACAATCGGGATAATTATAACTGTATTGATTTGGTCTCCAAGTCGAGTCAGCATCGCACAAAATTGCTAGGCTAATGGCTGGTTTAGCAAATTTATCAAAAATTCGCAGGTTGTAGGAAAACATCCTTTGAGCAAAATTATCTTCCGATTTTGCCTGAATTTTGACATGAATCAACAGCCAAATTTCCTCTCCTTGAATTTGCCAGACTTTGACCAATTTATCTGCATATCTTCTACCAAGTTCTGCTTCACGGGCTATTTGTTGAAATTCCTTATCAAGAAACTCGTAGGGCCGTTCCCAATTAATTAGTGCTGCTGTTTGTGGAAAGAAAAATTGCATTGCTTGTGGGAAGTAAGCTTCTAGGATTTCTTTCCACGGGGAATCATTATCGGCTCTTTCTTGTTCCTCCTCATGTGATTGGTAGATTCATGTTCTTGATAATTAAGATGTGAGATGTGAACAGCCGATATTTTTCAGCAGGTTAAAAGTTCTTCGGTCAAGAAAATTATATACAAAAGTCAAGTCAGCAAACATAGATTTTGGGATCAAAACCACCTTTTGATGATGCTATTTTACTTGAACAACTAAATACTTTATCGCTGAAAACTTTTCATCATAAAAACTATAAATTCAGCCTGTTATTACACTTTTTGGATAAAAATTTACATTAAAATTTACAAATAGTGAATGGTGAGCTATAGCTATCTCTTCTACTCAGCACTATTTTATATGGCGGATTACTTCGGCAACTGACCAAGCTTGAGCGATCGCTCCTCTGGGTGTATGAGGTGCATCGCCATCAAAAATCTCAGAAATAGAACCAAGACCTGCGCCAGATAAGAAGTGATCTAGTAAGGGTTGCCAATCAAAAGGCAGTGATTGTTGCGGATAAAAACGTTGCCAAGCGCGAATAAATGGGCCAATTAGCCAAGCCCAAACAGTGCCTTGGTGATAAGCGCGATCGCGTTGCTCTTGGTTACCCTCATATCTCCCTTTGTATTCGGGATCTCCCGGATCGAGGCTGCGAAGACCATAGGGGGTAAGCAAGCTGGCAGTTGCCAAATCTAATACTTGACAGCCTTGCTGTGCAAAAAACCCACAATGGTGCAGTGACAGTGCCAAAACGGCATTAGGACGAATTTGAAAATTCCGGCGATCATCTGGCTCAATAGTGTCGTACAAATAACCTAGCTGAGGATTCCAAAACTTTTGCAGGGAGGTTTTCACCTGTTGTGCTTGGTGAGTATAACGTTGTGCTTGCTTAGTGAGACGCACTGGATCGCCAAACTTAAGCTCGCTCAAGCGTTCTGCCCACTGACTCAGCCAGCATAAAGCTGAATACCACAGCGCATTAATTTCTACTGGCTTACCATGACGGGGAGTGAGAGGGTCTGCCCCAATTACCACATCCATCCAGGTGAGGGCTACACCACGAGCATCCCAACTAATTAGCCCATCAGTAGCATCAACCTGAATATTGTAGCGTGTACCACCAACAAAGGCTTTGTGGATTTGTTGGACTACGGGGAATTGCTCTGCCAAAAATTCCCAGTCTTGGGTAGCTTCTAAATAAAGTCCTAAAGTTTCAATCCACCACAGCGCTGCATCGATACTGTTATAAAGTGGTTCGCTATTGGCATCAGCAAATGCATTAGGAATCAAACCGTGGCGACAGTAATGCCCAAAAGTCCCTAATACTCTTTTTGCCAAGTCAAAGCGTTGTGGAACTAGTGCCAACCCCGGTAAGGCGATTAATATGTCGCGTCCTCGGTCATTAAACCAGTGATAACCAGCAATGATTGTGGGGCCTGCAATTGAGGCTCTATAGACGATAAACTGATCGCTTGCTTTGAGTAGTTGCTGCCAGATTGTAGATTGGGGATTGGGGAACTCGGGGCCCCCTCTGGGGATAAGGGGTAATGGGGATTGGGGAGCCAGGGCTGTGGTGAGGCAGTCCGGTCTTCTCCCAAGGGGAAACGCTTTAGCGCATAGCGCAGCGTTAGCGAGTCCGCGTTCGCCCAGCCTCTCGTAGAGAGCGTTTGGGGGTTTCCCCCAGGAGGAACTGCCGAAAGGTCCCGACTTGAGGCGATTGGCGTCATGGGGCATAAGAGGCACAGGTCTAGGGATGGGGGGCAAAGGGGAGGGCAGAGCAGAGAGTTCGCTCCAGCCAAAAATCTGGCAGAGCCGATCTTGCTCTGCTTCCACGGCTTCTGCAAAGGTTTCGGAGGTGAGAACACCTGCCATAGAGTCGGGAAAACCTATTCGTGCTTCTAGAGTCACCGCATCTCCTGGTTGCAGTGTGACTATCAAGTACCCAGGACTGTAGAGGTCTTCTTTGTCGCCTAATCCCCGTTTTGTCTCCTCAGGCAATCCATAATTCCAATACCAAACTGCATCTGATTGATAATTTCCTTGTGTCCAACGCAAGTGCCAAGGTATACCAAAATGCCCATAATTTTTTGCTTGTAGACAGACTTGCTGTTGCCCAAGCAATTCTGAGAACTGTAATCCTGGACTAGCAGTTTGCTGGTGGTGAAAATCACATTCTGCTATCAGCAGTCGCAGCCGTAAAATCGCTGTATCACTTCCCTCATAGCGATATTGGATCAAAGTTCGATGGCAAAATTGGAGGTGGGCATTGGGCATTGGAAAGTGGGAAGTATGATTCTCTTCCCTACTCCCTTCCCAACCATAAGGCATCACCAATTGTCTAGTTAACTGCCAGTTATCTTGACCCCAAATCCATTTTGGCACTGGGTTAATCTCAAAACAACGTAGCAATTCGTAGCCTGTCGGTTCAATCTGACCGTTACCCCAAAAATTTGTCCCTAGTGCCACAATGCCCCCGAATACTTCTAAGCTAGCTTCTAGGTGCGAAAACAGCAGAGTCCGCCCAGAAGGCGGGTTTCTAGCGGCAAACAGCCAACCATGATAAGCGCGCGTGCGGACATCAGAAACCGTACCGCTGGTAAAACTTCCCAAGCCATTGGTAAGCAACCATTCTCTTGTATCTAAATCAGGCATTTGCTACTCAAAATCGTTATGAGTATGATATATTTGTAACAGATTGTAATTAAACTGTGAGAGCCTAGATGGGTGAGTTTTAGCTGACCCAAATTCTAACGCTACTAAACGGATAAAGGAGAATTAGGTTAATGTCCCTCACTTACGGAACCGAAGGAAGCCTCCGCGTTGGTCAACAAGCTCCCGATTTCGCAGCAATCGCTGTGGTAGATCAGGAATTTAAGACAATCAAACTTTCCGATTATCGCGGTAAATATGTCGTCTTGTTTTTCTACCCACTAGACTTTACCTTTGTTTGTCCCACTGAGATCACAGCATTTAGCGATCGCTACGAAGAATTCAATAAAATTAATACAGAAGTCCTTGGGGCTTCCGTTGACAGTGAATTCTCCCACCTCGCTTGGATTCAAACAGATCGCAAGTCTGGTGGTGTCGGCGACCTGAATTATCCTCTAGTCTCCGACATTAAGAAAGAGATTAGCGCCGCTTATAACGTGCTTGACCCAGCAGCAGGCATTGCCTTACGTGGTCTGTTCCTCATCGATAAAGATGGTATCATACAGCACGCCACCATCAACAACCTAGCTTTTGGTCGCAGCGTTGATGAAACCCTGCGGACATTGCAAGCAATTCAATATGTTCAGTCTCACCCCGACGAAGTTTGCCCAGCTGGTTGGCAACCTGGTGATCAGACAATGGTTCCTGACCCAGTGAAGTCTAAAGTATACTTCTCTGCTGTCTAAATTTTGCTAGCTACCAAACTTTAATCCATCCTATTGGAGTTGAGAGTAAAATAAATGAAAACCACAGGTAAATAGAGATACACATTAAACAGTGTCAACCTCCATATGTATCTGTGGTTTTTTCATACAATAGTATTTAAATAATCAGGGTTAATATTATGCTTACTTCAACTGATTTTAGTGGTTTATTGAATGAGCGCTTCTTCCGCAATTTTTTACCAGTTCCAGCAACACATCAACTCAGGTTGGGAGTAGGAACACCAGATTTTAAACTGCCAGATATTACCAACGGGACTTTAGTAAAATTGTCTGATTATAAAGGCAAGCAACCAGTATTAATCGCCTTTACTCGGATATTTACCGAAAAACAATATTGTCCTTTTTGTTTTCCTCACATCAAAGCTTTGAAGGAGAATTATGAGCAATTTAAAAAGCGTGGTATAGAAGTTTTGATGATTACTAGTACCGATGAACGGCAGAGTCAAATAGTTGTCAGGGATTTAGCCTTACAAATGCCGTTGCTGAGTGATCCAAGTTGTCGCATATTTCGTACCTATCAAGTAGGACAAGCACTGGGAGCGCCTTTACCAGCCCAGTTTGTATTAGATAATGAGGGAAAACTCCGCTACTGGCATTTATTTTCTTTTCTGGATCACAACGCCAGTATTGATACATTGTTAGAACAATTCAATTGAGTATAAGGTGTAAGATTGGCAATGTCCGCCCTACTTGTAAAGCTGTGAGGTTATCTCATGTTAACCCTTTATCATTCACCTATTTCTCCCAACTCTCGCCGCGTCTGGATTACTCTACTAGAAAAAGGACTTGAGTTTGAATTGGTAGAGATAAAACTGGATGGAGAGCAGTTTAAACCAGAGTTTTTGGCAATTAACCCTTTCCACCACATTCCAGTGTTGGTAGATGATGGCTTTAATGTAGTGGAATCTTTGGCAATTCTGGACTATTTAGAGGCAAAATACCCCACGCCTGCGATGTTGCCAAAAGATACCAAGGATTTAGCGATCATTCGGATGGTACAACTGGTAACTGTGAATGAGCTTTTGCCAGCAAGCAGCACATTTTTACCTCAGTTTCTCGGCTTACCTGGAGGAGATCCAGAAAAAATCGAGAAGGCGCAGCAAAAAATTGCCACAGTGCTAAAGTTTTTTGAAAATTTATTAGATGATCGCCCAAACTCAAGCTAGTCACAACCTGACTCTTGCCGAAGTTGTGGCTGGAACTGTAGTAATGCGGTTGCCGAGAGTAGGCATTTTATTAAGTGAATATCCAAAACTGAGTGCTTGGTGCGATCGCTTCTTAGTTGCACGGACAACGTGGCAAGCCACGGAGGCTACACCGGAGGCAATCTGGAAGCGTTTAAGTCCATTGTGGTAGCCAGAAATAAACAGCAAATTCATCCTTAATTAATGTAGAGACGGTAAATTTACCGCCTCTACAAAGGTAAATTTTCACAGCTTAACTTGCTGCAAATGACTGCGGGGATTATAAGTACGTATAGCCCTAATTTTTTCATAATATTCCCGCTCTTGCTGGCTGAGGTCTTTTGGTGGTGCGATCGCCACTTTCACCAACTGATCGCCGCGTCCACCCTTAGCTACAGGCCAACCTTTGCCACGTAAACGTAGAGATTGACCAGAACGCACTCCTGCTGGTAGCTTGACATTAACTAAACCATCAGGAGTGGGTACATCAATAGACGCTCCTAAAGTAGCTTCATCTGGCGTGATTACTACTTCGCACACCAAGTTATCGCCTTCCATTTGGAAGAACGAATGCGGCTGAAGTTCGACTTTTAAGTATAAATCCCCTCGTTGTTGAGTCATCGGGTTAATTTGACCTTTGCCCCGCACGCGCAGGCGAGTACCAGGTTTAGCTCCAGATGGGATACGAACATCAATTGTTTCGTTACCTAAACTGAAGCGCTTTTGCACACCGTTAAATGCTTCAGCAAAAGTTAGGCTGATTACAGCTTCTGTGTCCTGGGAAGTACCGGTGCTTGCATCACCAAACCCATAATCGTTAAAGCCGCCGCTAAAACCACTCGCCGCACCTGTAGAACTGCGGTAAGAGTAATTTTGTGAGTAATTTGAGTAATTTTGTGAGTAACTTTGTTGTCGTCCACTGCGAGGGCTAGCACCGCCAAAGCGTCCTAGCAACTCATTAATGAACTCATCAAAATTGCCGTATTGACTGAAGTCAAAGCCACCCATATCAGCACCAACACCGCCGGATGGGAAACCTTCACCAGCTTGTTTCCAATATTGACCGAATTGGTCGTATTTTTTGCGTTTATCTACATCTGACACAACTTCGTAGGCTTCGCTAACTTCTTTGAAGCGTGCTTCTGCTTGTTTGTTATTTGGGTTGACATCGGGGTGATATTTGCGGGCTAGTTTACGAAAGGCTTGCTTAATCTCCTCTTGAGTGGCAGTCTTACTAACTCCCAAAATTGCGTAATAGTCTTTGAAGTCGGTTGCAGCCATCTACTAGTCTCCTATAGAAATTCCTGTTATGTTTTTTTTAAGATCACAGATTCTTTATTGCTAGGTATAGTGCCAAGCAATAAAGAATCTGATTTTAAATTAGCAAACAATATAGAAAATCAAGTGTGGTTCTTGCTCACCGTGCGATCGCAATTTCCGTACTCCGATTTTTCTGATCAGCGGATCAGGCTGTCTAGCCCTTCTTCCAGGCTTGGGGGAGCATCTCGGAGTTGACGGTGCATCCGCAAAATAATTTCTTCTGGAACCTGGCGCGATCGCCTTTTATTGCGTGCCAAACACAGCGAAACTGGCGTATCCACCCAAATTCCTGTAATCTGGGTAAAGCCCAAGTTACGGGCTAAAGCAATGACTTGACGCCGATGGCGGCGCTGGGCGTTGGTAGCGTCGATTGCTGTATTTTCTGTAGAAATAGCTTGCTGAAATTGCCGTTCTACTTCTCGCCAAATCAGCAGCCACGGTCCCTGAATGGCTTGCGAACCGAACAGTTGCCCCCGGATGGCATCCGTAGAAATCAGTGACATCTGGGGGCATTCTGCCAGTAATGTTTTTGCCAAAGTTGACTTACCGCTACCTGGAAGACCAATCAGTAATAAAAGTGAGCAGTGAGAAGTTAGGAGTGAGGAATTAAAAGTGAGGAATGAGAAGTAATCAGAATTTTCAGTCATTAACTCCTAACTCCTAACTCTGTCAATTTTAGATTTTGAATTTTGGATTGAAGAAAAAATCTAAAATCTAAAATCTAAAATTGAATGACTCCTAACTATTAAATGATTGTTCCATCAGGAATTACAGCATTTTTCAGCACCACCACGATACCACTACGGATATAGAAACCTTGACTTTCACGGTCAGCTTCTTGCACATTATCTTTATTGATAATTTTGACATCGTGACCGATACTGGCGTTTTTATCGATGATGGCACGGCGAATAAGCGAGTCAGTACCGATACCTACGGGAATGTCACCTTTTTCTGCGTTAGATTGGCGTTCTACAGAAGCTTGATAAAAATCTGCACCCATGAGTAGGGACTCTTCAATGACGCAGCCAGATTCAATCCGCGATCGCACTCCTAATACTGAATGTTGAATGCGGCAATTTTTCAGAATACAACCTTCGCCGATAATTGATTCTGTGATCTGGCAATCTAAAAGTTTACTCGGAGGTAAGTAACGAGGGCGGGTATAAATTGGTGCTTCTTCATCGTAGAAACTAAAGGGTGGCTGGGGTTGCTGAGTTAAGGCTAAATTTGCGTGATAAAATGCTTCAATTGTTCCAATATCTTCCCAGTAGTCATCAAACAGATAAGCTTGAACATTGTAATCCTTAGAAGCATCAGGAATAATTTCTTTGCCGAAATCAGTCCGTTCTAAACCTTCTCTCAATAACTTGAACAAAACCTCTTTTTTAAAGACATAAATCCCCATCGAGGCGATGTAAGGCTGTTCCTGGGCTTGTTCTTTTGTTAATCCCAGTACGCTTGTATCAACGCGCATTTTGATTAACGCTTCACCTTTGGGTTTTTCGCTAAAATCTATTACTCTACCAGAATTGTCAATTTTCATCAAGCCAAAATCCGAGGCGCGGCGCTCATCGATAGGGATGACTGAGAGAGTAATATCAGCACCCGTTTCTCTATGGCGCTGGATAAAATGGCGATAATCCATGCGGTAGAGGTGATCACCGGAGAGGATCAAATATTCGTCTACATTCCATTCTTCCAACAGCCACAGGTACTGACGCACAGCATCGGCTGTACCTTGGAACCAGTTGGGGTTTTCTAGAGTTTGCTGTGCGGCTAGCACTTCCACAAAACCTTCGGTGAAGCCAGTAAAGTTGTAGGTACGGGCGATGTGACGATTCAGGGAAGCTGAGTTGAATTGTGTCAGTACATAGATTTTGAATATTTCGGAATTTATGCAGTTACTGACAGGGATATCGATTAGGCGATATTTCCCCGCTACTGGTACTGCTGGTTTAGCACGGAGTTTGGTTAACGGATAAAGACGTGTACCCGCGCCACCACCAAGAATCATTGATAATACTTTCTTCACAAAATTTCTCCCGACTGCCTTTCAACTCTCATATTCAGTTTAGGACTGTATGTGGCAGCTGGTAAGGGGGGAGCAAATATTCTCAGGGATGAATTTTACAGAATGCTGTTGGTGATGGATAGTGCGTCCACTGACGAAACAAAATAGAACATTTGTATTAAAAAGGGATATATAGAAGCGATCGCTACACAAGTTTTATGACTATTACCATTTTTCTGTGGATTTGCACATTAAGATACCCCCAATTCCCTCAAAAAAGGGGGTAAAAGAGGCAGGAGGATCTGATTTGTGGCAAAATCACACAGAATTGGTATTGACACCTTTTTTTGGTAGACATCGTGGACATTTTATACTCCTTTGAAGACATCGATGATCGCAAAGTTCAATTAAGTTAATTGATTGCTGAAACGGTTGATAATAATTACTCTTCAACAAAAAATTCCCTAGATGTGACTGATTTTGCTGTTTTTGTCGAGTCAAAACATCAACAAATTTGCCCAAAATATCTTCTCCTGGTGTAAAAGATATGATCTCCCATTGACTGCTTCCAGGGAGGTGATCGCTCGGATGCAACAAGCAAAGCCAAATGATTCGCTCTTATACTATCTATGCTCTTAGTGCTTTTAAAGACTTCAATACTGCTGAGATTGAGGAGGTAAAACTTTCATTCGGCATTAAGTTGGGTGGCTAAGCTGGCATTCCTTACATTACCGAAGGTTCAGCTGAAAGTAATCTGCAAATTGAGGTGAAGTGTAAGTTTCCAAAAAAACAAAAACCTGATTTACAGTAACTGCAAAAAATTATCCGCGTAGTGTAGGGTTAGGCAATGCCCATTAAACACCCAACTTCCCTATATTTATTTTCTTATTAACCAAACGTAATTGCTGCGATCGCTTTAAATACTTCACCCAAGGTTGCTCTGACAATTGGGAAATGGCATTTTGTGACAGTGTTGCCGTAAAAATATCTTTGCCACTAATAACACCACTGACGCCTAAACTTTCTAAAATAGCAGTTGCAGCAGAGTCTAAAATTGGTTCAGTATGGATGAAAACCTCCAAACTAGTTTCTTCTGAATCTTGAACATCATTCAGCGCTGTAGCAAGAGCGGCGTCTAGTTTCTGATAATTCATCAGCAATTCCTTGGTAAAAAGGGCAGGCAATAATTCCCTACCCTAACTTATCAAAGTTATAGGTTTTTATCGCCTACCCTTGTACAGAAATAATATCCACCTTTTTCAGTCTGATTACAGATTTAAAGCATTAATCACTCCATAACCCCATTTGTGATCAAATGTGCCTGCGGGTTTTCCGGGAATGGCACTATTTTTGCGTAGTAAGTCTTTCACAGTAGCCGGATCAAGTTTAGGATCTCGCTGCAACAGCAATGCTACTAATCCACTAACCAACGGTGTCGCCATACTCGTACCAGCCTGAACCACAAACTTGGAATTAATCATCGATGAGCGGTCAAAACTGGCATCGGCGGAAAGGGTGGAAACAATCATTGCTCCTGGTGCTGCTACATCGGGCTTGTGTCCATCATTGCGTAGTGGACCTTCACTACTGAATTCCGAAATAGTATGCAATTCTAAGCCCATTTCTCGCACTTGGTTATCAATATCTGTGTACTTGGTTTTAGTAGTATAGGCAGCAACTGTGATTGCACTGCTGGCGGCTCCTGGCGAACCAATTTTTATCGCATCCTTCACGCTTTTACCTGTGAAAAATACTGACGAAGTGTCATCTAATGTCCACACATTTAACCGTGTGTCAGTTGAAGAAGTGTTGCGGACTCGCAGTTGCCAAACACCTCCCATTACTGGCGAGGGGCCATTACCACGTATTTGTACAAAGAAATTATGGTCGCCGTTGGCTTGATCTGGCCCTGGTGTCGCTAATTGCACCCGTGCATCCGGTAATTGGTAATCTTGTGCAGGATTGGCGTCAATAATTATCTTTTGGAAGGGGGTGACAAAACCGTTCGGACTCCGCACTGATACTTCCAATTCGCTATCTTTAGAATACCAAGCGTTTAACCAGACTATGCCTATTTGATTCAAAGGAACATTAAAGCGCATACCACGAGTGCGCCCACTGGGTATCGTCGCTTGTCCATGAATATTGGCGTCCCCTTCGTTACCCGCAGCACAGCAAACAATTCTTCCAGGGCCAGTTTCGGCGTCAATGACTTTGGATAAGGAGTCGCTACCATCATGGGGATCAGCGTGTCCACCCAAGCTGAGATTCACCACTGCTGGGCGTCCCAACTCTCTAGCAACTCGGAAAATGTAACGGACGCCATCAGCAATGTGGGCATCCTGTAAATCTGATCTGACGACAACTAATTCTACCTCTGGTGCTACACCACCATAGGTAGTATCGGCACCAGCGGCAATTCCAGCAACGTGAGTTCCATGACCACCAGTGTCCTGAGAAATTGTCAGTTGCGCTCCCGTCAATTCAGCCCCATAGCCGCCCTCTGTGACTCCTGGGCCTGGTAGTATTTGATCCCAAATTTGTAAAATTCGCCCAGCAAAGGCGGGGTGTTTCGGATCAATGCCACTGTCTATAATGCCGATGATTACTCCTTTACCAGTCAGTCCGGTATGGTTCTTAAACTCCGGCAGTTTGATTTTTACTAGTGCAGTGTCCATCCTCAAATGAAGTTTGCGTGATGGCTTAATCCGCTGAATAACATCTTCTTCAGATAAGACATCTAAACTCTCTATTGGTAAGAAAGCTGTCCGCACACTCCCAGAGTTCTGATTGACTTCAATATTATATTGTGACAGATAACTCAAGTCTGCATCAGGGTCGCAGTAAATAAAAACGACGCTCTTAGTTGGCTTGACCGGGCTTTTGTGGGCAGTTATCCCAAGCGATCGCTTATGTGTAACTAAAGCTTGATCTCCTTCATTTTGATAGTCTTGAAATGCCAAAAGTAGTCCGGGAGAAAGTTTTTCGTGTCTCATTTTTACCTCAAATTTAATTTATTGGGTGAAAGCAAAGTAGTTTACCCTGATAAGTCGCTCTAGGATTAATGCAGACTATGTAGTTTTTTCGCCTTGATTATTTGATGCGACTATAGTTATCTATTTTTTTCCTAAATAACATCAAATAAGCTTAGAAGGCGGGAAGTTATTCCTAAGACAATTGCTAATTCATAACTCATATTCATCAATTATGTCTCCCTCATAGTGATTTCTCTGGCTCGTGAGACATTTTGAGCAGCCGCATCTAAGAATTACCCAAGACTGGCGTCACTGGGAATTTTTATGAAGCTATTAAACTGATCCAGTGTCTGCCTAAATGATTACGGACAAAGTAAATAAAATAAAATAAAGAATAATTAAGTAATAAATCAAAAAGATAATTTTAATAAACATTAAACACTAACGAATTGTAGTCAGAATAATTAATAGTGATTATCTGCGAGGTTGCTCTAGAACAAGGCGCTTAAACCCCAAGTTTCACAAAGAATTGGTATAAATCAGGACTTATAGGTAACAGAAAATCGTAGACGCAAAGCGGCTTGCCGCAGGCTACCACAGAGGACGCAGAGAAGCCAGTGCGCTCTTGCTCCCGACTTGCTACGCGCAGCGTCTCCCTTAGGAGAAGCAACTGGCGCGACACGGAGGAATAAGAGTTTGAAAGTTTTTTTGCGTAAGTTTTATAAATCCCTAATGAGTACTGAGAAATCACAGATTTTCTATCATAAGTAGGAGCCATAAAGAAGCTAATATTTGCAACGATCGCTTCTGAAGCTACAAAAAGTTATTCATGCAAATTCAAACACCAGACTGGGTAAAACACGCTGTTTTCTACCAAATATTTCCAGATCGCTTTGCCAGAAGCAAACAGCCGCGTAAACGGCTGCTACGTGAAGCCCGTTGGGAAGATTGGGACGCTATGCCAACACTCCAAGGTTATAAAGGCGGCGACTTATGGGGCATCATGGAGGGTTTAGACTACATCCAGGATCTGGGAATCAACGCGATTTACTTTACACCCATTTTTCAATCCGCTAGCAATCACCGCTATCATACCCACGATTATTACCAAGTTGATCCGATGCTGGGGGGTAACGAGGCTTTTAAGGAATTGCTTGACGCAGCCCATCAACGGAATATCAAAGTTGTTTTGGATGGGGTGTTTAACCATTCCAGCCGTGGCTTTTTCTTTTTCCACGACGTTCTAGAAAATGGTCCCCATTCGCCTTGGGTAAATTGGTTCAAAATAGAAGGCTGGCCTCTTGCACCCTACACGGGTGAATTCCCCGCAAACTACGTAGGTTGGGCGGGAAATCGCGCCTTGCCAGAATTTAACCACGACAATCCAGAAGTACGAGAATACATTATGGAAATTGCCGAATATTGGATTAAATTCGGCATCGACGGTTGGCGGTTAGATGTACCATTTGAAATAAAAACTCCTGGCTTTTGGCAGGAATTTCGCGATCGCGTTAAGGCAGTCAATCCCGAAGCTTACATTGTGGGCGAAGTCTGGGGAGATTCTCGACAGTGGTTGGATGGAACGCAATTTGACGGGGTAATGAATTATCTATTTGCCGGGCCAACAATTGCCTTTGCGGCTGGCGATCGCGTAGTCTTAGAACAAGTCCAAAGCCGTGACTATCAACCCTACCCACCCTTATTTGCTGCTGAGTACGCCACTAAAATCCAGGAAGTACTGGAACTTTACCCTTGGGAAATTCAGCTAACTCAACTCAATTTGCTAGCAAGTCACGATACAGCCCGATTGATGACCATTGCAGGCGGCGATAAAGCTAGCGTGGAATTGTCAACTCTACTGCTACTCACCTTTCCCGGTGCCCCCAGCATCTACTATGGTGATGAAGTTGGTTTACCTGGTGGCATAGATCCAGACTCACGTCGTAGCTTTCCTTTAGAAGCTAAGTGGGAGCAAGAAATTTTCAATAGTCACCGTCAATTAATTGCCCTACGCCACACTTACCCAGCGTTGCGTACAGGTGATTACCAAGTCCTCCATGCTCAAGGACAACTTTATATCTTTGCGCGAACTTTGGGGACAGAGGAATTGATAATTGCCATCAACCCTGGCACAAGTTCGGCAACAGCGAATGCAGATGTCGTCAGTTTGCGTAGTCAACCCAACAAGCTGTTATATGGCACTGCTGAGGTTGAGTGGAATGGTGAAGCAAAAACTCAGCAGTTGTCATTAACTCTTCCTGAACGTAGTGGCTGCATCCTGGGAGTAGGCAATGGGGAGTAGACAATAAGCAGAGGGGCAGAGAGGATAGGAAAGCGGAAAGACTTACTGCAAATTCTCCCCTACTCCATGCCTTATACATTAGCTTCCCGCCACCATTGCAGGCATCAACACTGCATCAATAATATGAATCACGCCATTGTCTGTCAAAATATCTGTTTTGAGGACATTGGCGTTATTTACCTTAAATTTGCCGTCGGCAGATTCAATGGCTACAATTGACCCCTCAAGCGTTTCTGCCTCATTAATCTGTACCAAGTCATCAGACCGAACATCCCCACTAGCGATATGATACGCCACAATTTTCTTGAGCTTGGGGATATCTTGTAGTAGCGAATCTAAAGTTCCCTCTGGCAGATTCGCAAAGGCTTCATCAGTTGGTGCAAATAGTGTAAAAGAACCAGGACTCTTCAGAATTTCTATGAGATTTGCAGCTTCCGCAGCCTTTACCAGGGTATTGAAGTTTCCCGCGTTGACAGCAGTTTCCAAAAGGTCAGCCATAAGGGTGTGTCACTTTAGTTAGGTAATACTATATAAGTAACTTAACTTATAAAGTGATTAAAACATTCTCAACCTCTATGTTGATAGAGGTTGCTAGCGATTAAATACACACCAGCAGATTTATCAGGACTGCTACACTGGGGAATGACCCCAAGAACCACTAATTATGCTAAAGCGTTCTAAGTTCGAGACAACTCAGTCTCAGATTATGCACCGGGCTGAGGAGCTGATTGGTGCAGCCTCAAATCGTTACCGGATTACGGTTCAGGTGGCAAATCGTGCTAAACGTCGGCGTTATGAAGACTTTGAAAGTAACGAAGATGTGATGATGAAACCAGTGTTAAGGGCAATTATCGAAATGTCCGATGAATTGACTCAGCCAGAGATTATTGGTGAAATATAAAAAAAGACTTTAAAGAAGGTAGGATGAGCAAAAATTTATCGTTCATTCCACCCCGACTCAAGCCCTGGCAGGCACTCACTGCCTTAATGGTAGTGGGTGTAATTGTTTTGAGTTCAGGGGCTGATAAATCATCAATACAGACAAATTTATTTAGCATCCAACCTGCGATCGCTCAGAGAATTACTCCTGGCGATGTTTGGCAGCAAGTGTATCAGCAATTGCCAAATTTACCACGGGAAAATAAGTATATCAGCAAAGAAAATGGAAAAGTTGCCGAAAACAACACCTTGGTAAATCGCCTGATTAAATATCACATTTATACCAAAGGGCGTGCCCCAATTTATCGCTTAGATTGGAAGCTAACTTTAGCTGATTACCTGGGTGCGAACGAAATTATCTATGATACTAGCTATCCAGGAAATGATTCACTACGGGAAAATCCTCTAGAAGGCGATCGCAAAGCCATCAGTCGTCTCACCCGCAGCCAGCGAGATGCTTTAGTGCAAGTCTTAGTCAATATATTTAATCCTACTTCTCAAAATACCCTATCGCCTAACTCGAATACCACAGCCAATCCTAGTACATCAACTACCCCACAGCCGCCCCAACGAGGAGGTGCCGAATTACTGAAGTAATAGGAAAGTTATGAGTTGTAAATTAATAACTCCTAACTCTTAACTTTTTATGGAACGCGTTGTAAAAAGCGGATCTGGCTGGCGTATTGGCTGGAACCCCGATGCACCTGATTTTAAAGGTTTAGTTGGTACAGATGATTGGGCAATTGAGTTAACCGAAGCCGAGTTGAATGATTTTTGCCGTCTATTAGCACAACTAGCAGATACCATGAAACAACTCGCAACTGAATTAATGGAAGAGGAAAAAATTGCCTGTGAAGCTGAAAGCGATTTATTATGGATGGAGGTGGAAGGTTATCCTGATGCTTACAGTCTGCGCTTCATCTTGAATACAGGGCGGTGTGTAGAAGGTAAATGGGATGCTTCTGCTGTTCCAGATTTACTGCAAGCTACTGGGATACTTAAGGTTTTTTAAATTTGCCTATTGATTATCCTAGAGTTTTGTTATAGAATAATAATTCTGACCGGGGCGTAGCGCAGCTTGGTAGCGTGCCACTTTGGGGTAGTGGAGGTCGTGGGTTCGAATCCCGCCGCTCCGATTGATGATAAGCCATGCCTGTTAGTCTTTTTAAAAGATTGGCAGGTTTTTTAATCATGTCTGCCAGATGATATAAAATCTTTAGCATAAAATCATTCCAAAGCTTCACTACAAATAAATTGAGTTCAGTATTGTGAGTGATACAGATACCGTAGATATTAGAGAGTTAACGCTGGAAAATCAGAGAATTTTAAATTATCTAGAATCTTTGAAAAAATAATTGTCCTAAGGTGCATAAAATTTATTTAACGCAGCATATCCAGAGTTCAAGATGCTAAAACTTCGCTGAGGATAATAACTGGTAAACCGGGGACATTGCGAAAGCCTTTATCGTTGGTTATAAACTGGTTGCTATTAACAGATAAGGCTATAGCTGCATGAATAGCATCAGGTGTTTTTAAGTTTGTTGTAGCGCGAAGGTTAGCAGCTTGTGGCAGTATAAATTGACTGATAGGAATTAGTTGCATATTTTCTGACAACAGCAGTTCTTCGTAAGCATTGACTAAAAAGGTATCATTGTTTTTCAAAGGAATAACTAAAGTCTCCATCAATATAAGTTCACTGCTGACAACTTCAATTTCTCCTGTGTGAAATTTTAACCATAGGGGTCGCAGTAGTGAATAGTAATTGGGGTTCCACTCAACACTGTAAATTCCGATTGATGTATCTATATAGATGACGCCAGAAGAGGGGAGTATTAACTGTCCCATGAATCCCGTTCCTCTTGCAGCTGTCTATCTATTTCTTCAACACTTTTTGGTGTGCGTTTAGCGTGAACTTCTTCTATAATTTCTATTGCAGAACGCCGTTTAACTTTAGGCTTTTCTGGCAAAATAACAAATACATCAACGGTGTCACCAATCTTGGATTCTGGAAGTTCTATTTCTATTTTGTTTCCTGGTAAAACTTTAGTTGTGATGCGTAAAGCTGCTTGCATGATTTTTTCAACCTTATACAGTTAGGACATCTTCGTAAATATCTGCCATTGTTAGGGTTAACCCTATTGAGTTTAATTCTAGTATATTGTCCTACAAGCCATACAGGGCAGCGAGATCATCTATTTCTTTCTCCCATATTTCACAGTTAACGCCTTTTGCGTCTAGGCACTTTTGGACTAGTTTAGATATTGCTTCGCGTTCTGTATTAGAAACACTAAAAAGGCTAATAATAAAACTGCGTTCAGTCAGTGAATACTCTGAAAAATTTGGTGTATTACTTATGCTCAGACGCAAAAGCCGCCGTAAAATCTCCTCAGTGGCTATGCTTGCCCTTGTTATATGCTTTATGGTAAGTGTGCGTTTATTTGGGCAAACAATTATGACATTAGCACCCCAACTGCTCACCGACCCATTTTTGCAACTGCCAACTGAAACCTCAGTGCGAGTAGTTTGGTTTACTGAGTTTGCTGGTGTTGATCACACAGCAACCTACGGCGAAAATCTCAAACAAACTGCCAAGGCAAATACTACCAAACTTAGTCGCACGCGTGAAGACCAAGAGTCAAGAGTTGCAAACCAAACCAAAAATAATCAAGTTTATCAAAAACCCGTTCAGCGAGACATTTGGCGACATGAAGCTGAGGTGACTGGATTAACTCCTGGTGTGCGGCTAAACTATCGGGTTACGAGTAGGAGAGAAGACGGCGAGAGTGTTAGCAGTGATGTTTTTAGCCTCGCAGCTACTCCAAAACCGAATACACCATTAAAAATTCTGCTGACCTCCGACCATCAGTTAAAGCCGATGACATCTGCAAATCTGCAAAAGGTGGTAGAAACAATTGGACGAGTCGATGGGGTGTGGTTTGCTGGTGATTTGGTCAACGTTAGCGATCGCGCCTCAGAATGGTTTGATAATAATAGTGGTGGTGCATTGTTTCCTGGTTTACAAGGTCGTGCTAAATATGACATGACGCACAACGGTGTTAAGACAACCTATACTGGTGGACAAATAATTCAACATGCACCCATGTTTACTTGCGTTGGTAATCATGAGGTGATGGGGCGATTTGCCAGGATAGGAAGTTTAGATGGTGAATTTGATGATACAATTCCCCGTGTCGTTGCTCAAAAAATCTACCAGGACAAATCTTTAATAGATAATTCTTTTAATACTAATACCTACGAAGAGATTTTCTCTTTACCAAAAAGTAAAGAGGGTGGAAAAAGGTATTATGCAGTCAGTTTTGGTGATGTGCGTTTGGTGGTACTGTACGCTACAAATATGTGGCGCACTCCCAGCTTAGATGGAAAGCGTAAGGGTAGATATCAGGAAGCAGAAAAGGATTTAAATAATCCTGAAAATTGGGGTTATGGGCAGTTGATTTATGAGCCAATTGCTAAAGGCAGCAAGCAGTACAATTGGTTAGAGGCAGAACTTGACAGATCTGAGTTTAAACAAGCAAAATACAAAGTCGTGATGTTCCATCATCCGCCTCACACTCTAGGTGATAATATAGTTCCTGCTTATACAGATCCAATTCAAATAATTGAACGAGATGGTAATAATATCAAAGCAGTGCGTTACGAGTACCCGAAAGACGCAGATTATATTATCCGCGATGTTGTGCCTTTACTAGAAACGGCTAATGTACAATTGGTATTCTATGGGCATTCCCATTTGTGGAACCGCTTTGTTAGTCCCAGTGGAATGCACTTTCTGGAAACATCTAATGTGGGCAATACTTACGGTGCTGCTTGGGGTGACAGAAAGCGAGAAGTACCAATTGGGTATCAAGAGGATTATGTTAAGGTTGGTGATCCCAATGGTTTAGAGCCGATAGTGCCAACAATTGCTCCCTTGCTGGGCGAAGATGGGAAGCCGATGCCTTATATTACGAGTAATGATATTACGGTTTTCAGTATCTTTGATACGGGGACGGGTACAATAAGTAGTTATCGTTTTGATACTCGCAAGCCGGATTCGGAAGTATTGAAGTTTGATGAATTTAAGTTGAAATAATATATATGCACAGATGTGCATTGGTGTCAATTTAAGCCAAAAGTTTTGAAAATCTCGTTTCCAGGTTACACCTGAAAATGCTATTAATTGGGATGCCAATAATGAGGGAGGCGGAGCCTCTGAGTAGGCATTCCCAGTCTTCGACTGGGAACGAGGCAGTTTGAAATTATAGACTAGCGATCGCTTCGGCAACTAATTTAGAAACAAAGGGCAAAATAGCCCGGCTCTTAGCCTGTGCTTTGCCTTCAGTAAATACCACTAAGAGGTAGGGGCGCTGATTTGGTAATTCAATATACGCGGCATCATGGCGAACTTGACTTGTCCAACCGGCCTTTGACCAAATTTGAGCATTTTCAGTCAGTCCACCACCTAAAAAACCTGTTACCTGATCTTCCTCAACGTCAGCGGACAAATCGTTGAGAGTCCGTTTGAGCAAAGCCATCATTGCTTGCGATCGCCCACTTGAAACTGCCACCCCGCCTATAATACTATGCAGTAACCTAGCGATCGCATTTGTTGTTACCATATTACGATTTTCCAGTAACTCTCCCACAAACGCCCGTTCTCGTCCATAGGGGCCATCACCCCAAGTTTTTTGACAGATGTTAATCGTTTCCATTTCTTCCCAACCCAAGGATTGGTAATAGCGGTTAACAATATTACGCTGATATTTCCAGGTTTCAAAGGGTCCAGTTGGTAAATGTGGACCGGAGGTGGTACCACTGAGAATATCCACAATCAAGCTGGTAGCATCATTACTAGAATCTACAATCATATCCTGCAAGGCTCGCTCCAACTCCTTGGAGGTTTGACTCATGCCTTTTTCTAACCATTCGTTTACCGCCACCAGATAAAATAGCTTGATTACACTGGCGGGATAAATCCGCTCAACACCGCGATAAGTGAAACCACGAACTGGGTGATCCCAAAAAGCTTTGGGAGTCAGAGCGCCACCAGTATTTACTAGCACTGGTGGATCGTAAACAACCCAAGTTAACGCAATTTGGTTACGGGCTAAAGTCCCAAATGCTGCCCAAGTTGCATCTAAAATGCCTAACCCAAGATTTTCGAGTTGTTCGTCTTTATTAAAAAAAATCATTCTCGAATAATGTCCTTTAATCTAAAATCCAAAATCCCAAATCCAAAATCAGGGGAATATCAGTGTCTAGCTAACCTGAACTTATATGATTCTCCTGAATGTACACGCTTGGCAACTCAAGCCGCATCTGGGCGACATTTATGGGTAACATCAAATCATCAAAATTCAGCGGTTGAGCTGTATTTGTGTGAAGATGACTATCCGGGATGGGTATCCCTTTCAGATTTTGATTCATTACAATCAGCTACTGTACCTTATCAGGCTGCAACATTTTCTGAATCTGAAATTAAAAAACTCCTAGCAAAGGTGATCGCCTTTACCCAAAAAGCGATGCAACAATCCAATTATTACCTTTGGGGTGGTACAGTAGCACCAAATTATGACTGTTCTGGGTTGATCCAGGCGGCGTTTGCTTCGGTAAGCATTTGGTTACCCAGAGATGCTTATCAACAGGAAGGATTCACTCAACCAATTACTATTGCAGAATTAGCAGCCGGGGATCTAGTATTTTTTGGAACTAGCCAAAAAGCAACCCATGTCGGACTTTATTTAGCGGATGGTTATTACATCCATAGTTCTGGGAAAGAGCAGGGACGGGATGGGATTGGGATTGATGTTCTCTCGGAACAGGGAAATAGGGTTAGTCAGTCGTACTATCAGCAGCTGCGAGGTGCTGGTAGAGTTTTTAAGAGTTACGAACCACAGAGATGCACAGGACGCACAGGTATATGAGGAGTGGGAAGGTTTATCAAGGGTTGAGTCAGGAAAATGGGGTGATTTTAGCAATTGTCCCAGATGTTTCGGTGGTGGTGCCGATACATGACGAAGTGGAAAGTTTGCCGCTTTTACTAGAAGCGATCGCATCTACTTTATCCTCTAGTCAGATAAATTATGAAATAATTTGTGTGGATGATGGTTCTACAGATGGTTCCGGGGAGTTTCTCAAAGAACAGGCGCAAATCCGCACTGATTTAAAAGCGGTGATTTTGCGTCGCAACTACGGTCAAACTGCGGCTATGGCTGCTGGGTTTTATTATGCTGTAGGTAAAGCGATCGTTACTTTAGATGCTGACCTCCAGAATGACCCAGCTGATATCCCCATGTTATTAGCAAAGCTGGGCGAGGGTTACGATTTGGTGAGTGGTTGGCGACAAAAACGCCAAGATGGTGCTGTAAATCGGTTACTTCCTTCCAAAATTGCCAATTGGCTAATTCGTCGCACCACCAGCGTGAATATTCATGACTATGGCTGTTCGCTGAAAGCCTATCGGGCAGAACTATTGGCAGATATGAATCTCTATGGGGAACTACACCGATTTTTACCTGCCCTGGCGTACATTGAAGGAGCTAGAATTACTGAAATACCAGTGCGTCATCACGCCCGTCGTTTTGGTCGGAGTAAATATGGGATTTGGCGGACATTCCGGGTGTTGATGGATTTGTTAACCATTCTGTTTATGAAAAGATTCCTCACCCGCCCGATGCACGTTTTTGGGCTATTGGGCTTGATTTCAATGGTTTCGGGGACAGGGATCGGAATTCACTTGACGTTCGTCAAATTTGCTTTCCATGAGGACATTGGCAATCGCCCTTTGCTGATTTTGGCAGTTCTCCTGTTACTAACTGGAGTGCAGTTGTTTTGCTTCGGTCTTTTGGCAGAATTGCTCATGCGTACTTACCATGAATCCCAAGGACGGCCTATCTATCGTGTGCGAGAGGTGGTAGCAAAAAATATTGACTAAGGTAACAATAGTTATGGGGCATTGGGCATTGGTCATTGGTCATTAGTAAATAATTAAGAGTAAATATTTGGTTGACTCTAGACAAAGGACAAATGACTAATTACAAATGACTAATTACAAATGACAAAAACCAATTAAATTGCATCTACTTTGAAAGCATTTAATACCTTTGACGCTGGACTACGGCGCAACCTGCTGATTTTGTTTACAGCAGGTTTATTATTCTGGTCGAGCATATCTTCGCTCTTACCAACCCTACCGCTTTACATCGATGATGTGGGCGCAAGCAAGCAAGAAATTGGAATTGTGATGGGCAGTTTCGCTATTGGGTTATTGCTATCTCGCCCGATGCTGGGACGATTAGCCGATAAAGATGGTCGAAAAATTGTCTTGTTGATTGGTACGATCGTAGCTGCGATCGCACCCTTTGGTTACTTGGCAACCCAATCAATTCCACTGTTGATCCTGGTGCGGATTTTTCATGGCATTAGTGTTGCCGCTTTTACCACTGGCTACAGTGCGTTAATCGCTGATTTAGCTCCCGGCGAAACTCGTGGTGAAATCATTGGTTACATGACCCTAGCAACTCCCCTTGGTTTAGCAATTGGCCCTGCCTTGGGTGGGTATTTAGAAGCTACAAGTGGTTACGGGATATTATTTCTCTTCTGTGCAGAATTGGGTTTTGTCGCTCTCTTAGGGATTGTACAAGTCACGAATCCGCCAGTGCAGACACAACAGCAAACAGAGAGAAACGATCGCAACTTTTGGCAAATTTTAAGCAGTCCACGGATAAAAGTTCCAACGATAGTTATGTTGCTGGTTGGCTTGTCCCTAGGTGCTGTACACACTTTTGTGTCGTTATTCCTCAAATCCACTAATGTGGATTTTAATGGCGGACTGTTTTTTACAGCTTCGGCAATTTCTAGTTTTAGTATCAGAGTGTTTGCTGGTAAGGCAAGCGATCGCTTCGGTCGTGGTTTGTTTATTACCTTTGGTATTTTTTGCTACGTTTTGGCGTTAATACTGCTGTGGCAGGCTCACAGCGTAATCTTTTTCTTACTGGCTGCGATCGCTGAAGGTGCTGGTGGTGGTACACTGATCTCCATGATGATCACGATGATGGCAGACCGCTCACTGCCGCAAGAACGGGGGCAAATTTTTGCTCTATGCATAGCTGGACTTGACCTAGGAATTGCGATCGCTGCTCCTCTTCTGGGTATCATCGCTGAACAGGTAGGCTACCGCGATATGTTTGGCTACGGTGCTGCGATCACTTCTGTTGCACTTGTCCTTTTCCTCACCCAGTCGAGCAAAAACTTATCCAACTCTCTGCGCTTCGCACTAGGTCTAGCTCCAGATGCCTACGCCTTGAACAACTTAAAGGCTAGGAGTGAGGAACTTTAATTCCTCACTCCTAATCAACTCTTAACTTTCAAAAACGGGCGAGGAGGGATTCGAACCCCCGACACC
Source organism: Nostoc sp. (assembly GCF_036919595.1). Lineage (GTDB taxonomy): Bacteria > Cyanobacteriota > Cyanobacteriia > Cyanobacteriales > Nostocaceae > Nostoc. The sequence goes on from NZ_JBALCO010000081.1 coordinate 31,464, forward strand.
GTGGTCCGTAGCCACGTGCTCTAGTCCACTGAGCTACACGCCCTCACCGACAATCTATATTAACACGTTCTAATTAAATGATGCAAGATAATTCTCCATCTAATTTTGCCAACTTAACCCATCTAGATCGCCAAGGACAGGCACAGATGGTGGATGTGTCTGACAAAGCACCCACCGTTCGCCAAGCAGTAGCCGCTGCTAATGTGCAGATGCTGCCTGCAACCTTCGCTGCCATTCAAGCCGGAAATGTGCCAAAAGGAGATGTGTTAGCAACTGCAAGATTGGCTGGGATTATGGCAGCCAAGCAAACAGCCACTTTAATTCCTTTGTGTCATCCGTTGCCTTTACAAAAAATCGCAGTCGAAATTATACCCGATCCGCAACTACCTGGTTATCAAATTCAAGCCACAGTCAAAACCAAAGCTGAAACTGGTGTAGAGATGGAAGCCTTAACTGCCGTTTCTGTGGCTGCCCTGACTTTATACGATATGGCAAAAGCTTTGGAAAAGTCGATTCAAATTGAATCGATTCGTTTAATCAGTAAGAGTGGCGGGAAATCAGGAGATTATTTCCTGCAAGAGCATTAGATAAGGGCGCATTTTACTTTGAAAAAATCTGTAAGTATGCTGCAAACTGTTCTGCCCGTTGGCTTTTTTAATTAGATTATGACTGGTTATAGAGGTCTAATAGCAACCCCTGTCCCAAAAACCTTAGAATGAGTAAGTGTATTAAAATCTGTAACAAATATTTATGCCTCCTCGTTGGCCTCGCGAACCCGATCGCAAAGATCCTGATTACCGCAAGATAGATGACCGGATGAATTTTGCCATCCATGTGGCGATCGCTGCTAGTATTAATTCTGGCTTGTGGTTTTTCCACATCTTGAAAGCCACTACCTGGGAATGGCTGCCTGGGGTGACTTTAAGTTGGACAGGAATATTGTTAGTACATCTAATTTATATTGCTGCGATCGCTAACTACAGTGATCCATCTAAATCCATCTGAAGACGGACTACTGATGCTGGGGCGATTGTAACCTGTGGTAGTAGGATTAGCCTCTCAATTGAGCGATAATGTGAGAAAGCCTGAGATTTTGCGCTCTTTTTTAATGTAGGGTTATTTTTATGGCTAAGACTAACACCACAGAACTACTAGAAGCCCTAGCAGCTGAAATTGGCGAAAACGTCTACATAGACATTGCCAAATGGCATCTTTATTTATCTAATGCCAAACTGCATACCCTTGTTGCTGAACAGTTGTATCCCTTAATTACTTCCAAGAATGTAAATGAAGACCAAGTTATAAAAGTCTTGAAATCAATTCCAGTAAAAATCGGTGGAGGTAAAAGCGAACTTCCTTTAATCGATTTACTACCACTGCAATCCCAGGTCACCTTAGTAGATATTTTAGAAAAATATCAACGCGAAATCTAATCGCTAAAACTAAGATTCTTTTAATTAGATAATTTTATCGGTCAGCATTCCCTTATTCAATTTTAGATTAATATGTTGAATTGGGAATTTATTTGCTGTATTAATTTTGTAATAAAAATAAAAACCACAGATACACATAGATAAATCTCGTGCAATTTATGTATGCATATCTGGTAAAATTTCCTTTAACAATTAAGGAATGTTAGTGTTCTAAATCAGTTGAGATCTAAGCAAGTTTATCTTGAAACTCGTTTTGGACTTTCATGCAAACTCATTGAGGCAATTTCTATGCTTTTACAAGTCAAAGATAGTGGAGAATTGGTAAAAATTCTTGAAATTCAGGAATTACTTGACCCTAATAGTGATGTTGTTCATGCAAAAGACCAAGAAGGTCAAGAAGAACAGCAACCTGAAACTTTTAAAAAAGAAAATCTTGTTTTCCCTTCAGGTGAAGTTTTACCACGCTGTTGGTTAGATGCCGATTATAGACATGACAACGCTTAATAATTTTAAAATCAGATAATTGGTAATAGCAGTAAACTGATTCCCTAATCTATCAAGCTATAGATCCCTGACTTCTTTGAGAAGTCGGGGATCTGCTTTTTCATAAACAATTTATGATTACCATATACAATTATGTGCCAGATGATGACGCAGCTTTTTCTCCTACCGTCACCGCTTCATTCTGCTGGAATTTGGGGAAAAATGTCTTAGTAATCCAGCTAGTCAAGATGTGAGACAGTAATCCCAAAGGGCCAGCAAAGAAACACAGTGCAAGGGAGTGAATTGTCCAAATACCTGTTTTTTGCCCTTCCCAATAAATCCAGCGACCGACAAATAAATCCATCACTAAAAAATGAATCCAACCCGTTGCAGCAGCTGTTTCATCTGCAAAAAATCGTGCAATATCAGCTAATTGGGGATTCGATAAAGCTTGGGCATTTTCTGGCGTAATGCTGTTGATAAACAAATACAAATACGCTCCAGCTAATAGCACAAAAGGCAGATATGATTCCATTATTCGCCGTGTCACTTTCCAATTTGGCAAGAGAATCATCAATGTCCAAAAAGGTAACACAAAAAGATTGGCAACGTTAAATAGTTGAGAAATAGTCATAGTTTTGTAAATTGAGGATTGAGGATTTAAGTTAGGAGCAAAGCCGGAGACGCTCCGCCTCCGGTTAGGAGTTATAAGTACTTATAAAGCTACTAGCTGCGATTCGATTTCTGAGAATTTCAAATCACGACCGATGAAAACTAAGCGGGTTTGGCTGGACTCTTCTGGTTTCCAGGAGCGATCGTAAAATTTATCAAATCGGGTTCCTACACCCTGCATCACTAGGCGCATGGATTTATTTGGCACTGCCACAAAGCCTTTAATCCAGTAAATTTCTTGTTGTTGTGCCAATGTTTGCAATAGGAGTTGCAGCTTTTCTGGGTCAAAGGTACGATCCAAAATTAAATTAGCTGAGGTAATCTCTTCGTCGTGATTGTGGTCTTCTTCGGTATCGTGATGACTGGGACGAGAATCTAAGTTGTCTTCGACTGCGATCGCCTCTGGATCACTGGCAAATGTCCCTGCTGCTACCGCCGCACAATCAACTACCGTAATCACGGCGTCCACAGTGGCCGCATTCCGAATTTCCTGCCAGCGAAAAGCCTTCATCAGCGGTTTTGGTAAGGCTAAACCAGAGGTTTCAATCAAAATGCAGTCGATGCTATCTCGCCGCTTAATTAACTCTTGCATCGTCGGGTAAAACTCTTGCTGCACAGTGCAGCATAAGCAGCCGTTGGTTAATTCAAAGATATTACTGTCGCCCTCAGCATCTTCCGGGCAAATTTGACAGGATTTTAACAATTCGCCATCAATTCCGAGTTCGCCAAATTTATTGACTAAAACCGCAATGCGGCGTCCTTGATTGTTTTGTAGCAGGTGGCGAATTAGACTGGTTTTTCCACTACCTAAGAAGCCTGTGATCACTGTGACAGGAATTTTTGTTGCCATTATTTAATCAATTGTGCCTGTTTATATCTTCCCTGAGCGCTGACTAGATTAGGAATCAGTGTTTATATATTCTGTAAATAGAATTAGCGAACAAACAGCAGTAGGGGCAACATCCCCGCGATCACCTGATTTTATTCAGGTGAACCCAGAGAGGTTACCCCTAGATTTACAAAATTTTACTTAATAAAATTTACTTAGCGGTGACGAGTTCAGTACTACCGCGTGTACGACGCCGTGTAAGGCTGTTGTACAGCATCACACCGATCGCCTTGATCAAATTGCCTTCCAATTCTTGGAACATATTCATGTTCGTGCCAAAAGCGGCGTTAGCTTCATCAACGATGCGATCGGTTGTAGCATCATCAAGGGGTAATTCGTCCAAAGTTTGACGATATTTCGCTTTGAATGCCTTCTCATCAGGAATCTCTGGAAACTCATAAAAGGCTGTTCCTTGCCCATCAGACAAATTCATCGCCGTTACAGCAATATTTTTGAGAATTTGTCCGCCAGATAAGTCACCCAAGTAACGAGTATATGAATGAGCGATTAACAGTTCCGGTTCTGTGGCAGATATTTCTCGGATGCGCTTTACATAAGCTTCACCTGCGGGAGATAGTTTGATTTGCTCTCTCCAGTTAGCACCAAAGTAATAACCCAGGTCTTGCTCTAGAGTATACTTGCGGTTTAACTGGGGAAAGTTAATTTTAGAAATAATTGGGTGCTGGCTATGCTTTTCCATTTCCTCTTCCATCGCTGAGTAGACGAAGTAGAAGTTAGCAACTAGTTTCCGGTAAGAGTTTTTCTCGACTACTCCTCTTAAAAAGCACTTGACAAAACCTACATTTTCTGCCATCGTGTGGGCTTTTTTAGTGCCTACACGTAATTTGGTTGCTAAATTGCTGGTCATGCTAAAATTCTCAACTTTAAAAAGTTAACTGCCGGAGTTTTGATTCACTAACGGCTAAAAAAGCCATTAAAACGTTACCTTAAAACTATTTGATGAGAATTTATATTAAAATTTTTTAAGTCAGGATCGTTTTGTAGTTTTTTACACAGCAACAACGCTAATACCAATTACCTGTGAGGTTGCTCCGGAACTGGAGGATTTTGCCCCAAGTCTGACCAAGCTTGATTTTGTGTAGTTTCACAAAGAAGGGGATATAACTTTACAATCTTTTGTTGTTATTAGCTAAATTTTGCTTTCCTGAAAACACTTCAGAGAAAATTATGGTAATATTTATTACAGCTATTATGAGAGGATAAAAGTGTAAAGTGTGAATTAATACAGATAAAAATCAAGACTAAAGGTGAGGGCACAAAAGAAATAATCAGTTAGAATGTGGAAATTTTACTAGTAACGGAAAAACTCATACTGAGTTCATGAAAGATTTACAATTAAAGCCACTTAAGTATTATTGCGTAATTTAATTTTGATTTAGAATGAATTTCTCAACATAAAAAGCATGTCAAAATTGCTGAACAAAGTCTTAAGTGCTATTTTTCAGTGTGATTGTGTGGAGTATTTAAACATATGGTTTCATCTATAACTCGGACACCAGGCATTCCTGGGGATTCTGCTTCCGAAGCTGACGAATTAGGCAAAGGGATTGAGAGCAATTTTGCATTGAATTTAATCCCATTACCAGCAAATCCCTTATTTGGCACAGATGGTATTCGCGGACGAGTCGGAGAATTACTAAGTGCGCCCTTAGCATTACAAGTTGGTTTTTGGACAGGTATTGTTTTACGTAACAATGCTACTCAAATAGGACCAGTCATTCTCGGACAGGACTCTAGAAACTCCAGCGATATGCTGGCAATGGCTTTGAGTGCAGGTTTAACAGCAGCGGGGTTAGAGGTTTGGTATTTGGGATTATGTCCCACTCCTTGCGTTGCCTATCTTACCAGCATCAGTGATGCCATTGGCGGAGTGATGATTTCTGCCAGCCATAATCCCCCAGAGGACAATGGCATTAAGGTTTTTGGTGCGGATGGTGGGAAGTTACCTCAAATATTGCAGGCAGAAATTGAAGCGGGACTGCGTGGTAAGATATCACCTATTGCTATCAGTAATTGCGGACGGCATTACTCACGTTTGGAGTTAGTGGGGCATTATAGCGAGGCGTTGAAAAAACCCTTAAATAGTGCCCTAAATCTTCACGGAATGAAGATTGTCTTAGACTTGGCGTGGGGAGCAGCAGTAGGATTAGCACCATCAGTATTTACAGAAATGGGGGCAGAGGTGATCTGCTTGCATAACGAAGCAGATGGCGATCGCATTAATGTTAACTGCGGTTCTACTCACCTAGATATTCTTGCAACAACAGTACAAGAACACAATGCTGACATCGGCTTTGCCTTTGATGGCGATGCCGATCGCGTCTTAGCAGTAGACAATACCGGAAGGCAAGTTAATGGCGATTACATTCTCTATTTATGGGGAAGCCAATTACAACAAAACCAACAACTGCCAGATAACCTGATTGTATCTACAGTCATGGCTAATTTAGGTTTTGAGAAAGCTTGGCAAAAAATTGGTGGTAACTTGATTCGCACCGCAGTCGGTGACCAATATGTGCAAGCAGAAATGCTGCGGACAGGGGGAATGTTAGGCGGCGAACAATCAGGTCATATTCTTTGCCGTCATTATGCCGTGACTGGAGATGGCTTGTTAACAGCCTTGCATGTAGCAGCTTTAGTGAAACAGGCGGATATTTCCCTAGCAGAATTAGTAGATCAAAGCTTCCAGACCTATCCGCAACTGTTGCGGAACGTGCGAGTCGTAGATCGCGATCGCCGTTTAGGATGGCAAGATTGCCAACCTGTACAACAAGCGATCGCTCTTGCTGAAGCAGCAATGGGTGATTCCGGCAGAATTTTGGTTCGCGCCTCTGGCACAGAACCAGTGATCAGGGTTATGGTGGAAGCTGCCAATGCCGACCTTGCCAACCACTGGACAAATGAATTAGTTTGGCAAGTCCAGCAACACATAGCGGTCTAAGTTACTCCCTTCATCGTGTAAGATTACCTATCTACTTTTTCTTCCTTCTCTTCTCTACCAGAGGTGCAAGGAAGGCGTCTTCATGGTTCGTTAAATTGGGTATTCTTAGTGGGGAAGGGAGTGGTTACTATCTCACCTTTCAAAAGTACAACTTTTTCGTCGTCACAACTTCTGCAAATTAACCAGCCTTGGTCATCTGTGGAAGATGTAGTATTTGCACTTTTACGTATATTGTAAACCTCTTTTCTAACAAGGAAAGAGGTCTATGCGTGTTCTTTGGTTATCTTCTATAGCAATCCGAATTGAAATGTGAGAAAATACGGAGATTAAAAGTACGTATTTATGGGCATCTCAGCGATTTTATCTCTCACGAATGATTTAGGATTGCTATATAAGGTAATAAAATGCTTGTTTTCGTTATCCCACTTAAAAGTCCGCAAGTTTCCAATTCCTGGGAGCGTGTTACACAATCATTTGAAAGATGCATCAAATCAATTTGCAATCAAATCTCTCCTAATTTTCACGCTATTGTCGTTTGTCATGAACAGCCAAAAATAGAATTTAATCATCCCCAGATTACATACATTACAGTTGACTTTCCTCCTCCCAATGAGACAAACCCTATAGCTAGAGGAGATACAGATAAAGGGCGAAAAATCTTGAAGGGATTAATCTATGCTCGTCAATTTTATCCAACTCACACTATGGCAGTTGATGCAGATGATTGCATCAGTAAAAACTTAGCCACATTTATTAAGCAACATCCTAACTCTAATGGATGGTTTATCAATAAAGGTTATAAATATAAAGAAGCTAGTAAATATATATATATTAAAAGAAAAAATTTCTATTCAATGTGCGGGACATCCAATATTATCCGATATGACTTAAATTTCCTCCCAGAAAACGCAGAATATAATCGGGGTTATGGATACTACAAATATTATATAGACCACGGTAAAGTTAGAGGTATATTAGAAAATAAAGATAAACCTATTGAACCATTACCATTTCCTGGGGCAGTTTACATTGTAGAAACAGGGGAAAATCTTTTTTACGGTTCAATGAAGTTAAACTTCAATATTTTTGATCGAAAATCTTTAAATCAATCAGTCAAGGATGAATTCGGTTTGTACACGCTATAGCCATTGCAATCCATTTGTATGTAAGCTATAGATTGTTTTTTAAGGCTGATAGGCTACAGCGCCACTATGCCAAAATCCAAGTCAAAAAAGAAAAAATCAAAAAAACAGGTTAAAAAAGAAACTCCTACTCTTAGCCTCAAAGAACAGTTAGCCCAAAAGCGCAAAGCAGCCCAGGCACGTAAAGAATTCACTAGCTTACTCACCACTGCCACTATTGGCGGTGTCTTCTTTGGCATTGTGCTTTTTTTTGTAGGTGGAATTAAAGCAGCAGTTCCTGGTGTTTTGGGGATACTCATCATCTCCCTTTCCTACAAATACCCGCGCCAAGCGCTATATGCCTTCATCATTTACGTACCTATTGGGGGTACTATCACTTACTACTTGGGCAATAGTCCCATACTCCAATTAGCTAAAGATGCTTTTTACGTTCCAGCACTAATTGGACTTTGGCAGACTTGCCGTAAACAAGGGCTACCTATAATTATTCCCCAAAGCATTAAAATCCCACTTTATATTGTTTTGGGTTGCAGTCTGCTAACGCTGTTGTTCGTTAATGGTGGACAGCAGTTTAACCCGCCTAGTGTGGGACTATTGGAAAAAGCGCCTCAAGAAATACCCTTAGGCATGGGAATTCTGGGACTGAAAGTATTTTTAGGCTATGTCCCCCTGATTGGTTGTGCCTACTATCTAATTCGCGATAAGCGGGATTTTCTATTTTTATCGCGTCTCCAGATTGTCCTTATACTCATTTGCTGTGTGCTGGGATTTATTCAATACCTATTACTGCTAACTGGTGTATGTCAAGGCACTAGAGGTCTTGAAGGAAATGCTCTATTTGTCACATCATTAGAAGCCCGGTGTTATTTTGGTGGAGCGCTCTTATATAGTCCCGAAGAAGGGGTTATTCGCCTACCAGGGACATTTGTAGCTCCTTGGCAGTGGGCATGGTTCTTAATTTCCAGCACCTTTTTTACCTTTGCCACCGGCTTCACTGACCCTTCGCCAATATGGCGACTGGTCGGTTTAGGTTCTTTAGTAACAGTCTTTATCAATGCTGTAATCTCTGGACAGAGAATTGCCTTAGCCCTAGTACCAACCTGCTTTGGGATTTTACTATTGCTTACTGGTCAAATTGCCAACCTCAAACGGTTTATCCCCATAGGGATAGGACTTGCTTTAGTTTTGGGAATTGTGATGGTGACTAACCCTGCTGTCGTGCAAGAAAGAACTGAGAGTTTTACAGGTCGCTGGGACGCTTCACCACCTCAAGATTTTATTGTCCAGCAATTTGAAGAGAATTGGAAAAACGTAGACGGCCCCTTGGGAAGTGGCTTAGGTCGAGCAACTAACTCTGCTCGTGTAATGGGTTCAACCAAACTCGTAGAAACCTACTATCCCAAAGTCCTTTATGAAGTTGGAATTCTTGGAGTCCTAGCTTTTCTGGGTTTGGTAACAAGTTTAACAATTATTGGCTTTAAGACCTATCGCTCCATAAAAAACCGTAATTTCCGCAGTTACGGAGCAGCTTTGTGGGTGTTTATATTGTTTATTAGTTACAACACTTACTACTATCCTCTGGATGTTGATCCGGTTGCTGTCTATTATTGGTTTTTTGCCGGAGTTCTTTTTAAATTGCCAGAACTAGAAAAACAAGATCAAGAAGATGCCAACCCTCAGCAAAAAAACAAGAGAAAACGTCTAAAAACAATTTAAATGAAATAAAAATGGCAAAAGTTATTATAGCAGGTCAAAAACACCTCAGCATTCCAAATCTACCTCGAAATTCTCGGCATACACTCATCCGCCCCAAGCCTTTCCCCGCAGGCAGATATCCTATAGAAAAAATTTGGTATCCTTTAAGCAGCTTTATGGCTTGGCAACCTGTATGGGGAAGATACCAAGCAATTCATTCTTTCAATAGAATTTTATATACAAATAAACCTTGGTTTTTCACCTTTGAGGATCATCGTGTTTTATATAGAAATCCTCAAAATCAAAGCGAAGCTGCAATTTATGAATTATTAAATAATCGGTTAGCGTTAGACAATTGCCAAAAACTTATCGCTATTTCCGATTATGCCAAGTTAAGATTAATTAAGCGGATAGAAGGTTGGAAGATAAAAGAAAAAGTAAGCAACAAATTAGATGTTATTCATCCAAACTTCCCAGTTAGAGTTAGCCAACCGAAACTATATCAAGAACAGCAAAATCTCCAGCTGTTATTTATCGGAAACCACATTGCCCGCAAAGGCGGAGTTGTTGCTTTAAGACTCGCCAAGAAAGCTGAAAAATTAGGTTTACCTATTACTGTACATATAATTTCAGATATGGGGCATGGTTCAGGAGTCCCGACTGATTTTCCCGATACCGCAAAATATGTAGAGGATTTAAAGTTACTAAAGTTAAATAATGTTGTGTTTCATAACAATATTGCTAATGACAAAGTTATTGAGTTATTATCGCAAAGTCATTTTCAAATAATGGCGACATTACATGATACTTATGGTTATAGCATCATCGAAGGCTTTTCCGTTGCTACTCCTGCGATTACAACAAATGTATGTGCTTTACCAGAGTTTATTCGTCATGGGGAAAATGGCTATATTTTAGAATTACCAATTAATGAACTCAGGCACTGGAGCAATTGGTTGCACGGAGATAAAATCAAAACTAATGAATATTGGGAAATTCTAAACAGCACCTATGACTATTTGGCAGAGCAAGCATTGCAACAAATCATTCAATTTTTTGATAGAAGTGATAAACCAGAACATTACGAATTTTTAAGTGCAGGAGCATTAGCTCAAGCGCAAATTGTGCATAACTCCGAAAAGCAAAATGAGTTATTTGATAATCTTTATACAGCAGTGTCAGGAGTATATTAATTTGTATAAAGTTATTATCAAAGTAAAAAAATCGCTTAATAAAAATTATGAATAATTATCCTTTAGTTACTGTAGTTATCCCGACCTATGGTCGAGAGGAAGCGCTACAGGATAGCATTGTAGATGTCCTGAAACAAGACTATCCAAATTTTGAAGTTTTAGTGGTAGACCAAACCCCAAAACACCAACCAGAAATTCAAGCCTACCTAGAAGAGATGATGGGGGCAGGTAAAATTAAATGGTTACGCTTAGATTGGGCGAGTTTGCCAGGGGCGCGAAATTACGCTGTGCGGCGGTCTTCTGGTGAAATAATATTATTTATTGATGATGATGTTCAGCTAACCCCAGAATTGTTAGCAGCCCATGCGAAAAATTATTTGCAAAATCCAGAAGTGGGGGCTGTGGCCGGACGGGTATTTGACAGAATGAAATTGGGTGATTCTGGAGGAGATTTACAGATTGAATATCTGCCTCCCGAAGCAATGGACCCAGGAATTGCTTGGTATCATATTGATTTAGTACATACCATCAAACCCCAACAAGTGCTAACAGCGAGGGGTTGCAATATGTCATTCCGCCGTGAAATTTTTACTAAGTACGGGCTGAGGTTTGATGAGAGGTTTGGCGGTAGTGCAGTGCGGGAAGAGTCAGATTTTTGTTTACGCGTGCGACAAACAGGATATAAGATTTGGTATGACCCAGAGGCCCATTTGGTGCATCTAGGCGAAGAAACAGGGGGTTGTCATGATATTAGTATGCGATCGCTCAAATATCAACTCACCTTTTATCACAACCACTTCCTACTAGGGCTGAAAAACCTCACTGCTACTGAAGCTTTACGCCTATACGGCCGTTTATTTGACTGTCACGTTCTGGGACGCCCACCTTGCCATAAAAGCGGTTCCCCCATCAAAATTGCCACTCGTGCTATTTTCTACACTTTAGGTTTTTTCAAAGCCTTGGGTACTGTCATCCAATCACTATGGAACGATGGTCAAATTTATAGTCGATTGGATGAACAACTTTAATTAGGAGTTAGGAGTTAGTGAAAAACAAAGGACAACTGACAAAAAATAAATAAGAATTAATAAATATCAATGAAAATCTTAGTTGCTAGTCACACTTATATAGTAGACCTCAACTGTGAAAAATTACGCGCTTTATCTCAATTAGAACCTAACATTGAAGTGACAGTTATAGTCCCAAAGCGTTGGAAACCAGGTGGCGTGCAAAACAAAATTATTGAAACTGAATACCGAAATGAAGGCACATTTAAAATAGTTCCAGTTTCTAACTTTAGTCAAAATCATCAGGGACTCCTTACCTTTGGCACTGATTTAATATCTTTGTTAAAACAATTTTGTCCCCAAATTATCCAAGTGGAGCAAGGGTCTAGAGGACTGGCTTATACTCAGATGATTGCTTTAAATAAGCTATTAGGACTCAAGGCAAAAAATGTATTTTTTACCTGGTGGAATTTACCCTATGAACTTAAATTACCAGTTGCTTTATTAGAAAAATATAACCTCAACCACAGCCACGGCATCATTTCTGGCAATCAAGATGGGGCAGAAGTTTTGCGACAACGGGGATATAAAGGAGCAATTAAAGTCATGCCACAACTGGGTGTAGATGAAAGTTTATTTACTCCCAAAGCCCAACCAGAATTAGCAGCTAAGTTGGGCATTAATAAAGAGGATTTTGTGGTAGGTTTTGTTGGGCGATTTGTACAAGAAAAGGGTTTGTTAACACTTTTGCAAGCCTTAGTAAGTTTGAAAAATAAACCTTGGAAATTACTGCTGTTGGGACGGGGAGAGTTGCAAACTGAGTTAATCAAAATAGCAGCAAAAAATAATATTAAAGAACGGTTAATTTTGATAGAAAGTGTCCCCCATGATGAGGTTGCAAACTATATCAATTTAATGAGTACTTTAGTACTGCCTTCAGAAACAACTTACAAGTTTAAAACCTTAACTTCAGTTGGTTGGAAAGAACAATTTGGTCATGTGCTAATTGAGGCAATGGCTTGCCAAGTACCTGTGATTGGTTCTGATTCAGGTGAAATTCCCTATGTAATTGGTGATGCTGGTTTAGTATTTCCTGAAGGTGATGCTCAAGCCCTTGCTAATTGCTTAGTTAAATTAATAGATAAACCCTATTTTGCTCACACTCTCGGTGAAATGGGTTATCAAAAAGCAATGATTAAATATACAAATAAAGCTTTAGCTAAACAGCAATTAGAGTTTTATCAAGAATTGGTTAATAGTCAAGAGCCGTTGGTTATTAGCAAATGACAAATGGCAAAAAAATGAAAATATTACAAATCGTTCCCTCAATTTCTCTGATTTACGGCGGCCCCAGTCAAATGGTACTAGGATTAGCTCCAGCTTTGGTAAAAGAGGGAGTGGAAGTTACAATTCTCACAACCGATAGTAATGGTGATAATGGTCAAACACCTTTGAATATTCCCTTAAATCGCCCAATTGAACAAGATGGCTATGAAATAATTTACTTTCGTTGCGCCCCATTTCGTCGCTACAAATTTTCCCTAGATTTATTAAACTGGCTAAAACGTCATGCTCATGAGTTTGAGATAGCACATATTCATGCTCTATTCTCTCCTATAAGTAGTGCTGCTGCTATTGTGTGTCGTCAGCAAAAGCTACCTTATATTTTCCGTCCTTTAGGTACTCTCGATCCAGCTGATTTACGGAAAAAAAAGCAATTAAAACAGCTTTATGTTGCAATTATAGAACGTCAAAATTTAGCTGGTGCCGCAGCAATTCATTTTACCAGCGAGCAAGAAGCTAAAATATCAGAACGATTTGGAGTATCTACACCAGATTTAGTGATTCCATTGGGTGTAATCCCCCCTCAATCACCTCTTAAAAATGTATCTAGTCAGTTAGAAATATCAAAGGATGTGCCTTTAATGCTGTTTATGTCACGAATTGACCCAAAAAAGGGGTTAAATTTGTTGATTCCGGCGCTGGAGAAGCTATTAGCGGTTGGTTATAAGTTTCATTTTGTCTTAGCTGGAACAAATCCCCAAGATCCAGATTACGAACAAAAGATAATATCCCAAATTCAAAATTCACCGCTGCGATCGCACACTACAATTACTGGCTTTGTTAGTGGTGAACTCAAAGTTAGTTTACTACAAGCTGCTGATTTATTTGTCTTGCCTTCCTACTACGAAAATTTCGGGATTGCTGTAGCTGAAGCGATGGTAGCAGGTGTACCCGTAGTCATTTCTGACCAAGTGCATATTTGTCAACAGATACGTGATAGTGAGTCGGGTTGGGTAGGCGCAACAGATGTCCAAGCACTGGTAGAGTTACTTCAAGAAGCTTTGCAAAATCCCGCAGAACGCCAACGACGGGGATTAAACGCCCAAAAATATGCATTGGAAAATTTTAGCTGGGATGCGATCGCAGCGCAAACAATCCAAGCCTATCAGAAAATTCTGGCAAACAAGTCAATTTAACCCAACGCAGACAACAGCAGTTTTTGCCAAATAGGCGCTAGAAGTGCTTTGACAACGATATCCGTAATCACAAAACCAATCCCAATTAACATATAAGTTTTGGGAAAGGGAGACTTAGGAACTTCGCCTCTAATCTGAGTTACTAGATTTAATCATAATGCAGCTAAAATCTTTACCTTATCCATCTCTTATCCGAGAGTGGTGACAACCTAAAATTTTGTTTCAAACCGCTAAAGCCCGATTGGGGAATAGGGGTTTTATGTCATGATGGCAAAGTAGAACACATATGCTTTTCTAATTACAGGGAATCTCACATGGCTCTCCGTCTAGGTGACACAGTACCCAACTTTACGCAAGCCTCAACACACGGCGACATCGATTTTTACCAATGGGCAGGTGACAGCTGGGTAGTGCTGTTCTCTCACCCTGCTGATTTTACACCTGTTTGCACAACAGAACTCGGCACAGTTGCCAAGCTCAAACCAGAATTTGACAAGCGCAATGTCAAAGCGATCGCCCTTAGCGTTGATAACGTTGAATCCCACAAAGGCTGGGTGGGAGACATCGAAGAAACTCAAAGCACCACCCTTAACTACCCAATTTTGGCGGATGCGGATCGCAAGGTTTCTGACCTTTACGACATGATCCACCCGAATGCTAATGCGGCTGTAACAGTGCGATCGGTTTTCGTGATTGACCCCAATAAGAAACTCCGTCTCACTTTCACATATCCCCCCAGCACGGGACGCAACTTTAATGAACTTTTGCGGGTGATTGATTCTCTGCAATTAACCGATAACTACAGCGTGGCGACACCAGCTGACTGGAAAGATGGAGAGGATGTTGTAATTGTCCCCTCACTGAAAGATCCAGAAGTACTCAAAGAGAAATTCCCCAAAGGTTATGAGGAAGTCAAACCTTATCTGCGGGTAACTCCTCAGCCTAACAAGTAAATCTGAAAATGATTTCCGATAAAAAAGCAAAGGCGCAAAGTTATATAGCTGTTCTCAGTTGGGTGCAGTACAGTTTTTACCTCTCTCCTTGCAGGAGAGAGGCTTTGAGTCTTACTCCCCAACGCTAGTAAGGAAGGGGTCGGTCGGGGGTTAGGTCTGTATTGGACTCAACTGCAAACCACTATATCTTGGCGTCTTTGTTTCTTTGCGTGAGAATATAGTTACTTGGCTAGGCATCTGAACCTGGAGGAAATCTTGATGTTTTCATCCCCTTTGGTTTTACAAATTCCGTCATCAATGCAAATGACAGACGAACAATTTTTTGAGTTTTGTCAGGTGAATCGTGACTTACGCATTGAGCGGAATAAATTTGGAGAATTGGTAATTATGCCTCCTACTGGTTCAGAGACAGGAAACCGAGAAGTTAATATCTCAGGACAGCTATGGGTGTGGTCAGAACAAGATGGTACAGGTATAACTTTTAGCTCTAGTACTGGATTTAAGCTATCAACAGGTGCAGAGCGATCGCCAGATGCTTCCTGGATTCAACTAGAACGGTGGAATTCTCTATCTCCAAAACAACAAGAAAGGTTTGCTCCCATTTGTCCAGATTTTGTAGTTGAACTTAAATCTCCTAGCGACAACCTCCAGACTTTGAAGGAAAAAATGGAGGAATATATGAATGAGCCAGGAATACAGTTAGGCTGGTTGATTGATCGTAAGCAGCGTCAAGTTTATATTTATCGTCCTGGATTGCCAGAGGAATGTTTGGATAATCCTGCTACCGTTAGTGGTGAGTCGGTATTGCCTGGGTTTATTCTCAATATGAGTAAAGTTTGGTAGAGAAAGTTTTATAAAGCAGTTTAACTTATTCAGGACTTACGCACGGGTCATGAAAGAACGAACCACAGAGACACAGAGAAGCCAGTGCGCCCAAGAGGGTTCCCCGACTTGTTCCTTGCGCGTCTCCTGTCTTGAGAAGCAACTGGCGCGACACGGAGAAATGAGAGTTTGAGAGGTTTTTTGCGTAAGTCCTATTATTCACAAGCAACAAGGTTAAAAATGTTAGCTAGTGTTGAAGGGACATATCGTAATGGTCGAGTGGAACTCACTGAACAACCCACTGATGTATGTGAAGGAACGCGAGTAATTGTAATTTTTATCAGGTCGGATGAGATTGACCTAGCCTCTCAAGGAATTAACGAAGCGCAGGCTGAGATTTGGCGATCGCATTTAGCAACCTTTGCAGATGACTGGGATAGCCCGGAAATGAATATGTATGACAACTATGACGCAGCCAAAACAAATTTTGTTATTTGCCAATTGAGAATGCGCCGCACTTCATCAGGAAAGAGAGATTAGGCAGTAGGGGGTTGCTGGCGAATCTACACAGATACTTAATACAGCATTTCATTAATTAGTAGCGAATTAAATTTGGCAATGCCAATGCATCCCTCTACAATGCCAATGCGTCCCTTTACAATGCCAATGCGTCTCTCTACAACGCCAATGCGTTCCTTTACAATGCCAATGCGTCCCTTTACAACGCCAATGCGTCCCTTTACAATGCCAATGCGTCCCTTTACAATGCCAATGTCTCCCTCTACAATGCCAATGCGTCCCTCTGCATTCAAAAACACTACGATTTTATGCAAAACTGTACTTAGGCTTACTTGTTATACCAAGTTTTTCGCCACTGCTGCATTTGCTTAATCTCTGTATTTTGTGCTTTAATAATTTCTTGGCCTAATTGCTTAATTTTGGGGCGCTTAGACTTACCCAATACATCTTTTGCCATTGTTACAGCCCCTTCATGGTGAGGAATCATCGCATTGATAAAGCGTAGATCAAATTTAGCATCAGCTGCACCTAAGTCTTGACTCATCATCATGGTTTTACTTTGGTCAGATGACATCTCCATCATGTGACCCATTTGACTGTCATAAGCCATTGGTTTATCTCCCGCCTTGGGATACCAAGCTTGTCGCCACTGCTTCATCTGAGTGATTTCTTGATCTTGTGATTTGATGATATTGTCTGCTAGTTTTTTGATTTCAGGGCGTTTTGATTTCTGCTGCGCTTCTTTAGCCATTTCCACAGCCCCTTGATGGTGTGGTATCATAGCGTCGATAAATCGTAAATCCAAGTTAGCGTCGGCTGGGCCTAAATCCATAGCCATGCTGCGATTCATCTGCTTGTCGCTAACATTGGTAACGGTTGCGTTTGGGGCTTGGCTTTGGTTCTGAGAAGCCGTATTGCTACAGGCTGTGATTAACCCGCCGGCTGAAGCGATCGCAGTCAAGGTTAACGCCAAAAAGCCATTCCTCAAAGATAACAGTTGCATAAATCTCACCTAAACAGTTTCCTAATTGTAATCAAATTAGGATGAAATCTAAAGATCCCCGACTTTTCAAAGAAGTTGGGGATCTGGTTGTTCATTTCTCACTCAAAATTGTGTAAGCTTCATTTACTAAGTGCATTTTCTCTTGTGCTTGTTTTAGCAGTTGCGGCTGATTCACAAACAAATCGGGATGCCATTTCTTTACTAAAGTTCGATAAGCCTGCTTTACCTCAGCCTGAGAAGCATTTGTTTGCAATCCTAAAATGTCGTAGGCGCGAGTAATCTTATCTATTTGGGCTTGGTTGGGTGTTTTGTTGCTTTGAGTTGTATTTTGCTGTTTGCCAGTTTGAGAACCAGGCGTTTGCATCTCTGCTTTCATTCGCGCTATTTCCTCATTGAGTTCCCAATCACGAAATTTCGCCTCCAACTCTTCTGGACGTGGAGAGGGAGAAGCTTTTGGCGGTGGAGAAACAAATTCTACCCTTGTCACAGTATTTTTAGCAGTATTTTCATGTTGTTGCTTAATATCAGGATCTTTTTGTAAGAAAGTTTTAACTCTCTCTGTCTGTGGCGAATATTTTCTATTGATATTCGGGGATTGTGGGATTTCTTTATAAGGTTGATGATTGGAGAGAATTTTGACTTTTTCTAATTCTTGTAGCAACTGATTAAAACCGTTTTGTAACCGCTGCAAAGTTTCATGCTTATTAGTAATTTCTAGTGGTTCTTGACTGAGTTCAAAACAAATTATTTTTTCGGCTTTCTGCTCATATTCAGTCAAAATTAATAACCCTTGAGTGCTGAAGCGAGATAAATAATCTTCAATTGCAGTTATACAAAGTTTAGCTACTTCCTGATGATAAGATTCCGTTGCTGATTGTTCATCTTGTTTTTGGATATTCTTGTTTAACAAATAAGAAATACTCCCGACGACAGCAGCACCTACTGGGCCGCCTAACAACCAACCAATACCACCACCAACAGCGATAGAACCAGGTTCACTCAAATCATCAGTATTGCTTGACTTTGAGGGTAGTATTACTTGTGGTTCGCTAGGAAAGGGAATTAATAAATCTTGCGGTCGTTCTTCGTGGAAAAATTCGTAAGCTTGATCAAGCCATTTCCCCACAGCCAATTGCAACTGAGTCAAGTCTTTTTTAAGAGTATTTGTTTGCCAAGATTTAAATTTATTTTCTGCTAATGCAACTGCCGCCTCAGCTTGATATTTTGTGAGCAGCTTGGGTAATGCTAGCCAATCTTGTAACTCTCCTACACTAATAGCAAAACCTTTATAAATTAAGTTGGCTGCTTTTTGCTTAATTTCAATTTTAGTATTTTGTTTATCATCAAAGGATTTTATTTCAATAGCAATATGGTCAATTTTAGCTTTTAATGAGAGTTGGATTTGAGAAGCGATCGCTTGCACTCTTGGCAAACGCACACTACCACGATTTGGTTGCAAAATCCCCACAATATTTTGCAAAGCTGTTTCAAAAGCTGCTAAGCCGCTACTATTGGCAGCAGCAACATCACCTTTTAATCTCGCTCTTAAGGCAGGTAAAGCATCGACGCGATATAAATTACTAAAACCTGGAGGTAATTCGGCTCGAAAGCTTTCCGCAACAAACACCAGACGATTTTGGACTTGTTTTTGCTCGTCGGGTTCGAGTAAGTTAATAAAATTAGCAACAAATATAACTGTTTTAATACCGCGATCTAATAGCCAATCTCGTAAATTTTCCCGCTCACCTAAAGTCATTAATTTCCGTGCATCTAATAATTGGATAACTAAATCTGCACTTAATAATTGCTCTCGGACTAAATTATCTTGTTCATCTCTATCATTTGTTCCCGGTAAATCGAGCAATTCTACACCTGTTTCCAAAAAGGGGTGCGGACAAAAAACTTCCACAGATATTACATCTTTCCGCATCTGCCTATTGCCATCAAGAATTGCAAATTGCTGTAAAACTTCTGTACCACTGCGATAAATTTCTGTACCATCTACCAAGATGATACGAGTTTGCAGATCAGAGCCATACTTAACAGTAATTGCTGCGCCTGTGGTGGGAATTAAATCAATTGGTAAAGTGCGATTCCCCAGTATGGCATTCAGTAAGGTAGATTTGCCATGATTAAAGGGGCCAAATACCGCAATGTGAAAGCTAGGATTAACTAAATGATTGCAAATGGTAATTATATCTTGATGCCGTTGCGATTTGCCTTCTAAATTCAGCAATGCCGATGCAGATTTGAGAGAATCTGCTAAACCCTTATAACCTTCATACTGTTGTTGCATAGTTCCTCGTTCCCAGCTTATAGCTGGTAATGCAGATTATTGGGGCTACCGCCTCACATTCTTAAGTAGGTAGATATAATTAAACATACAATAAAATCCTAATTTGTAGCGAGCTATTCATCGCTGATAGCAAACGTTATTATAACTAAACTCATTATTACAAACTTTAATTTGTTTACGTTTAGCTTTTTATATTTCAATACAGTTCAGTTAAAAATTTATTCTTTCTCTTTCTTTGCGTACTTTGCGTCCTTAGCGGTAGCCTGCGGCAAGCCGCTTTGCGTCTACGTTAAAAAAATTGACTTTGACAAAAAGTTAAGGCTTAACTGAAACGTATTGCCTTATATTTATGAGAGGCAGAGCCTCCCAGTAGGCGTTCCCAGCTATAAGCTAGGAACGAGAGGAATAAGATATATTAGCGATAACAAGTTAATAATTTGCTATAAGCTGCCTCAATTTTTTGCAAATGAGCTATTACATTTTCCTGTAAATCTTTTAAACGTTTGAACTCACTCTCACGATTTATTTCGCGGGTTTCTTTCTGCTTGACTAGATTATCTAATTCAGATTTTCGAGATACAATATCATCGTTAATCCGCTTACTCACTTCTCTTTCGTAAGAGTCAAAACACTCTTTAACGGCATTGTATACAACTTGAGATTGCTCATGTGCCACTTGGGGTAGGTGTTTAACTAACTCTTTTTTAGCAGTTTGAACTAACTCTTTACGCGCTTGATCTGCTTGCAAAAATCCTACTCCCAAACCTAGCAGCGCAAACCCGATGGGGCCAAGAAAAATACCTGTCACTGCGGTAATTATCCCGCCAACACCAATTACAGTAAAGTAGTTTAATAAGATATTTTTCCAATCAAATCCAGCCCCGGCTAATGCGAAACCAGCAAGATTTCCGTTAGATAGTGATAACAATCCCATTGCCCATTTTGCCCAGCCAGGAGAGTTATCATCTTCAATAGTAGTGGTATTTACTTTAACGTCTTGTCCGGTGAGCTTTTCTGTAATTTTGTCTGTGACTTGACTGTAAGATGCGCCATATTGTGCAGCACTACGAGAAAGTTCTCTAAAAGCTGCATTGATATCTTTTTCAGCAGTTAATGTCCAAGTAGCAGATTTATCAGTGATATATTGCTCAAAGGCTTTTTGCAGTGCGGTGTTAAATGCTTCTCGTTTACCACTACTGAGAAAATCGAACAAGTTTAATTCTGGCTGATAGCGTAAGAAATCGGTTTCAAAGGTATTACCTAAGTTTAAAACGTAGCTACGAAAAGATTCCGAAACTGTTTTTGCTTGAGTGTCTCTTGTATTGATAATTTCTTTTTGGAATTCATCTTGGATACCTGTAAGTTTGTTAAACTCAGGTTCTACTGAATCGATCCGTTTTTTTAATTCATTTGCATCCTGGTCAAGTAATGGTATACGTCTAGCAACTGCTTCGCGGGTATGATTGCAGATTTGTCTAGCTAAGGTTCTGACTTGACGGAGTTCTGCGATCGCCCGTTCTCTGGTAAGAAAAGTATTAAGCGAATCCATAAACTTCGGAAAGCCAGTTCCCTCTAAATCAGCTTGGGAATTTTTCAACCGTCGTCTGAGTGCTTGAATTGATGAAAGCTCAAATACGCGTTCGTCATAAATATTCTGACCTTCTACAGTACAATATTCTGCTAAATTCGCGTTAAATACTTGCCGCAATCTCTCCTCAGATCCTTTTAACTCCTCTACATCATCAGGATCAATCAATGATTCTTGCACCTGATCCCAAGCATTAACTAAAAAGAAAACCGTCAATCCTCGACCTTTGATATAATTTTCTAGGTAGCGACGCTCACCCAAAGTACAAGGTTGAGAAGCTCTCATTACAAATAGAATTGCATGGCAGTTATTTAGATAACCCAAAGATAATTCGTTTCGCGCTTCTGTATCATTCAATCCTGGACTATCGACAATTTCAATTCCCTTTTCTAGTAGCGTTAAGGGATACTCAACTACTGCATAATCAACATCTGGAAATGCTTGTTTTTTCTCCTGCTCTAGTTTTTTAGCTTCAGTTGGATCAATGGTATATTTATATTTAAAGTTCTGAAAATCTAGCTGCTGCGGGCTTTTTCCATCATTAAAATGAATGGTGGCTTTCTTTTCTGACCCATAGCGTAAAACTGTTAACACTGCGGTACAAGGGTTAACATCGCTCGGTAGTAAATTTTCTCCAATTAAGGCGTTAAGAAAGGTACTTTTTCCCCGTTTCATATCGCCTAAAACTAAAAGGCGAAATACACCTTGACGGAGGTTTTTACTAGCTACTGTAATATCTTCAATATCTCGCTCTAAACTGAGTTTTCCTGATGAATAGTCTCCAGCCAACTCAGCTTTATTAATTGTTTCAGCCAATTTACTCAAACACACAGAAATCTCAGAGCGCACTTGAGCAACACGCTCTAAATCTTGGATAAATCTGTCAGTTGTTACCTGTTCAATCATAATAGTTACACCTTTATTAAAGATTGGTTATTTTAGATTCAAAAAATAATTTGTAAGACACCCACCCCAGCGCTGCAACAACAATAAACCCAGCCACCAGTGTGGCTATTTTCACTGCAACCAGCCCTACCACACCAAGAGTAAACAGCTTCCCACCGAAAATCACTTTTTTCATCCAAGGTTCCTGGGAATTTTCTGGCTGATGCTTTACAGTTTCATCCAAAGCTGCATCGGGAGCATACATTTTAGCTTCCATTTCCTGGAGCCGCAAATCAACTTCTCGTTGTATACGTTGTCGGTGTTCAAGTTCTTTTTGGCGATCGCTTTCAGATGTCATCGGTGTCTATCCTATCTAAGACAATGAAATGATATCAGCATTTACTCGTCAATCATGCTGTATACTAACTCACGTAAATATTTTAAATCCCCAGTAAAATTACTATTTTAATTTTCATTGCCTACTAAACTTAAGCTAGAGTTAGATCCCCCAAAATGCACTTGCTTTCCGGAAAATTGTGGCGAAAACGAATATTACCGGATCACCAAAAGTTAGTATTACCTAGGTTTGTTTTGAAAAAGAGTAAAGTTTGGTAGTGTCAAAACAATATTTGTGAATGTGAATAGCTATTACACAAAGGGGCGATCGCTCCTCACCAAGGTTCGTTCTAAAATTGAGTAAGATGTAGTAGCAATTTTGTACAAAAAACCGCTACACTGCTACGTACTTACTTTAAAAATAGAAATAGGCGATGCCTTATCTGTATTCGGGTAGCATGTTGCAGACAGAGGCTTCTCTAAGGAGATGCTAGGCGTAGCTTGTATTGTAGGGGTACGCCAACGGCAACCCCAAAGGTGTATGCATCATAGGATTTTAGGTAAAGAAGCTGTAAATCATGCCACTGCTATAAGCCAAAATTTTTATAGATACTCACACAGGTACAGTCAAAATGGATATTAGAAATGGCTTCGTCGGCGCTGTTGGCAATACACCTCTGATTCGCTTAAACAGCTTCAGCGAAGAAACAGGATGTGAAATCCTTGGTAAAGCAGAATTCCTCAATCCTGGCGGTTCCGTCAAAGACCGCGCTGCACTTTACATCATCGAAGATGCCGAAGAGAGAGGTTTACTCAAACCCGGTGGCACCGTTGTAGAAGGAACTGCTGGTAATACTGGCATTGGACTAGCACATATTTGCAACGCCAAAGGCTACAAATGCCTAATTATTATTCCCGATACTCAGTCACAAGAAAAAATAGACGCACTGACAGCACTCGGAGCAGAAGTTCGTCCCATCCCCGCTGTACCCTACAAAGACCCGAACAACTACGTCAAGCTATCTGGCAGAGTCGCTGCTGAGTTAGAAAATGCCATTTGGGCGAATCAGTTTGATAACTTAGCCAACCGCCGCGCCCACTACGAAACCACAGGGCCGGAAATTTGGACGCAGACAGATGGTAAAATAGATGCATGGACGGCTGCAACTGGTACTGGTGGTACTTTTGCTGGTGTGGCATTGTACTTGAAAGAACAAAAGTCAGTGATTAAATGCGTTGTTGCTGATCCGCTGGGTAGTGGACTTTATAGCTATATTAAAATCGGCGAAATTAACATAGAAGGAAATTCCATCACCGAAGGCATCGGTAATGGTCGTGTCACAGCCAATATGGAAGGCGCACCTGCTGATGATGCTATCCAAATCGATGACAAAGAAGCTTTGCGGGTAGTTTACCAACTGCTGAGGAAAGATGGGCTGTTAATGGGCGGTTCAACAGGTATTAATGTTGGTGCAGCTGTTGCCCTAGCGAAGCAGTTAGGGCCAGGACATACCATTGTCACCATCTTATGTGATAGTGGTTCCCGGTATCAATCGCGGATATTCAACCCTGAATGGCTAGCCTCAAAAGGACTTTCAATAGATTAGTTATGGGGCATTAAATACTTGTACTGATACTTCGGCTATGCTCAGTAACCAGCGGCGTCGTTGGCGCAGCCTCTCGTAGAGAAGTATTGGTTATTAATTATTCTCCTTTGCCCCTCTGCTCCCCTGCTTCTTTCCTACTCCCTTTCTCCTCCTCTGTATCCTCTGCGTCTGGAGCGGTTCGTTAAAAAATGTCAAACATAAGTCAACCATCAAACTTCCCGATCATAGACCAACCCTCTTCTGCTAAATGTGTGCAGGTTTGTCAAAATCGCACCTGCAAAAAGCAAGGTGCCCTCAAGGTTTTAACAGCTTTTATGGCTTTGCCAATCCCTGGTGTAACGGTAACGGCTAGCAGCTGTTTGGGACAATGTGGCAATGGGCCGATGGTGCTGATATTACCCGATATGGTCTGGTATAGCGGAGTTCAACCCGATGAAGTATCTTTACTGGTAGAAAATCATTTACTAGGTGGTCAAAGAGTTGAACAGATGCTCTATTATCGGTTTCATCCCCGGAAATAAAATTAATTAACAATATCATGGTCTGTAATCTTATTGACTGAAGTGAGGCATCCAATGAATATCCAGCAGCTGCGTCAATCCTTAAAACAAAAGTGGCTGATTTACTACGAGCAAAATATTCCCTGGCTGGTCAAAATCAGAATTTGGGGGACTTACGATGGTCTGCGGCGTCCTTTGTCCGGTTTTATTTTGGCAACATTGTCTGTTTTGGAACCCCAGTTTGATGAAATACTTTCTTTTATGCTGGATCTGAATAACGATCCAGATAAAATAGTCGCCGCTTTAGGTCTTAACTTCAATCCTGATCAAGAGTTACCTTTAATAAAATCAGAACATTCTATGGCTACCAGCCAAGTTGAAAGTGAGTCGCCAGATGAAAAGCATTTTGAGGATCAACATGTGTCATCGGTTGTAACTGCCAGCCAGATTGCGCCTTATTCTCCAGCCAAGACTCTAAACTTCAACTTGCCACGTGCCGATCAACTTGTGCCGTCATTTACAGCTACCACTGAGGTAGTTCATACAGGCAAACCTGAGTTGATAGGTGCATTTGCTACTAAAATTGCTCCTGATACTCCAGTAAAAACGCCATCCTCCAGTTTCATAAACGAATATCAACCAGCGCGATCGCACTCTGGTCAATTATCTTCAGAAGCATCGCTGACAATGACTAGTGAGGTTAACAGCAAAGCCAAAACTATGCCATCTGTGGCATTAGCTACCGAGGTTAAGAGCAACGACAAAACAGTGCGTAGCAGCAAAGCAGCTTGTCGTCAGACATTGCCCAAGGGGCAGCTCCCTGTAGGCGCATTGCTGGCAACTACCATTGAGATTTGTAGTAACCGCAAACCAGTACGTAGCAGCAAAGCAGCTTGTCGTCAGACATCGCCCAAGGGGCGGCTCCCTTCAGGAGCATCGCTAGCAATTACTACCGAGGTTAAGAGCAACGGCAAACATCCGAATATCCAACCACAACACGTTAAAAGCAAAATGCATTTAATACCAACCAGTAATGCCCGTAGTCTAACTTCTTGGGTAGATGAATTCTGTTACGGCGCTCGGGATAAAGAGAAAGATATTTTGATTTGAATTGCTTATGGGTATTCCTGAGAAACAAACGGGATTTCTACTACTTCACCTTCAGTTTCTCCCACTTGGACTTTCAAGCCCACGCCACCAGCTTTAGTGCGAATGTAACCTAGTCCAAAATAACCATCAGCAGTTTCTGTGTAACTGGTAAGTTTGCCGACTTTTTCATCTCCAACTGCGATCGCACTTCCAACTGACGCCGGGGCACTAAGGCGGATACCCAAAAGGTGTTGTTTTACACCTTTGTATGTATTTAACCGAGCGATGGTTTCTTGCCCAATATAGCAACCTTTATTAAAAGAAATTGTTTGCCACAAACCAACCTCCAGAGGATTGTAATCATCTGTGAGTTCAGCATCTGGGGCGGGGCGGCCTTGTAAAATTCGCAAGGCATCCCAAGCGCGATCGCTCATCTCTACTGCCCCAGCTTCTAACAATTTGCTCCACACCGAAGATTTATCAGTATAGGGGAAAGTTAAGGTGTATCCGGGAGCCGCCAACCCACTACCCACAGCAATCCGCACTCCCTCGGCAGGAGCAATCGTGTATACTTTGTGACTACCGTAAGGTTGCCCGATGAGTTCACTAATGCCCAACTTTTCTAAAACAGCGTCGCTTCCTGGGCCAATCAGGCTGAAGGTGCTGGTGTATTGTGTGATATCAGATAATTCCACCTTATCGGCGAAGAAAATATATTTATCCAGCCATTCCATGAGAAACTGGCGGCGATTGGGTGAAACCAGCAGGATTACTGCATCTTCTCTAACATAGGCGGTTGCTAAATCAATTGTCCTGGCTGTGGAAGTGACGAAAACCGTGTCACAACCTTGTCCTGGCTTAAGTATTTGGAAATTGTTAGTACTTTGGTTGTGTAAAAAGTTGAGGCGATCGTCGCCAGACACTTTGATGCGTCCCCAGCCAGAGCGATCGCATATAGCAACCCCAACTCTGGCGGCTTGGATAGCTGCTGCGTCTTTACTGTCGATTGTAGATGTTGGCATGGTGATCAGAAGTTGCCCTGTTTCAATCTTGTCGCACTGAAAATCTTAGCAAATAAGCGTTTGCGGCTTCAATGCACCTCCGGTTTTCTTCTAGCCTATAATAAAATCAAAAGAAAGTGCCGAACAATAAAAACTTATTAAACAAACTTTTGCTGCAAGTGTATAGCAGGAAAGTGAGAAACTGAAAGAGATACAAGATGTCACCACTTGCGACTTTTCATTTTCGCCGCTTTGGCATAGGACGCATCGCTTCACGTCCCAACATAAACATCCCCGTAACACCCAAACTGACAAACCAAACATATTGATACCAATATCGCTGAATCTGTTCAACCGTTCTGAGTTCTGGACGCAAGGTGTTTAAGTACAGCAGCAGCACTAATATCATCAGCGCTCCAAAACCAACAAAGCTTAAGCCAACATGAATTCGTGCAGGTCGCAGTTCAAAATCACTAATACTGTCTAGGTCAATTTCTGCCAGTTCCTTAAAGGAGTCATCTGCCAAAGATGAGGTTGCTTGGAATCTATTGCTTAGTTTTGGTGGCAAAATCAGCGACAGTGTTGCTACGGTCGGGCGACGTAGCAAAGCCTCAGTATCTCGCAACAATTCCAATGGCTTGCGGGTAGTAGTTGGTTGAGCAAACTCTATGTTATCTGTGGGAGTTGAGGCATTGGCTTTGCTTTCAAAATCCATAGTACGCTTTGGAAGAACCAGGATATACATAGCCTAGCGAATCATAAGACAAATGCGTCAAAATAATTATAAATTATGAATTACTCGTCCATCTCTTTTAATGTAGCTAATGCCGACGGAGATAAGCGACTCAGATAGCGGAATATCCAGTATTTAAAGATAGTGTTTAAAATCACTGGAAATGTAGCAATAAAGAAAAATATTACATTTCTACTGGCTGGCAAACCTAAATGTTCTGCCGATCCTTCAAGAAGAACCTCCCACCCATCTGGTGAGTGAAATCCTACGAATATATCTGTAAACAAAATAATTAAAAAAGCTTTAGCGCTATCGCTAAGACCATAAACAATGGTATCCATAAAAGACTTCACAATCATAATTTCTCTTTTGCTGAAAGCGATAATTATACTAAAAGAAATTAATGATATTAAATCTGCAAAAACATTACTAATGGCGCCAGTACTTTGAATATGAGATTTTTCAGCTATTTCGATTGCTTTGTCTTTGATTTTTTCTGTTATTACCTCTGAAGAAAGTGGTGGCGCTTGATTAAGTAAATGTTCAAATTTCAATGCTTGCTCAAAACTATGTAATTCATGGAGAGCTTCTTTCTGTATATCATAATTGAGGAAAGTTTGAATTTGATCTCCTTTAATCTTTTCTAATAGGGGAACTACTAAGAATTGCTTAGAAAAATGCTGAGTTAAGAACGGTACAATAATTAGAACTAATAAAAATCTCAGCGCAGTTTTTGTCCGATTTCGAGAACTTCGGTAACTTCTAATAAATTCTTCTTCTGCCTGTGGGGAGAATCCCGCTTTAATTCTATTAACTGTATTGCCAAAAGACCTTGGAATTGCCCCAGTTTTTTTAGATGGAAGTAGGGCTTGAATATTATTGATATTAGATGAGTCTAGCTGTTCGTTGATTTCGCTCTGGTTAATTTGTAATGGTTGAGAAGTTAATTCTAACGCACCGTTGCTAATTAGTTCATCTTTGATAGCGTACTTCTCTACAACTTCATCAATAACCTTTAACTTTTCTAATAAGACAGAATTAGAGATATTGACAATTCCCCGACTAAGCCGGAACTCTGCAAGCCTGATTTTGATAATAGTTAAATTTTTCTCAAGGTCTCCTTGCCAGTAAGACATCACATTTTCAGTATAATTGACTGATTCTGATGATATTTTTTTTTTGCCAAAATGTTCGTTTTCGATGTTTTTAATTCTCTGAGCTGCTTGTTGAGCTTCTAAGAGCGCCCTTTCTGGTGTATCTAAAAACCAATACTGAAGCGATCGCAAATATTCTTTGAGATTTTCGCGAAGTAATTTTGCTGTTTTGGTGAATGAATCTTTCATGATATATATGACTATTTATATAATTTGTATTATAGTTATACAAGCATCAAAAATGGGTAGTATCTAGTTTAAAAGATGATTAACTATTATCCAAGACATATTAGATATAATCTACTATTTCGAGTGTACACCTATTAGAGGATTAGGTACAGGTAAGGGGTGATTTTCTCTGATTTTAAATCGACCCGTATCGGCATCGTCAAAAAAGACTTCTCCACTCTCAATTTCATAAATCCAGGTGTGAAGGGTAAATTGACCTCTATGGAGTCTAGAGCAAATGAGGTATGTAGATGATGTGTCAATAATCTGACACTGATGAGAATTACACTTTACAGCTTGATATAGGAGACTTTGTAGCGACTCACCCTGTTAATATTTTTTAGGCTTATTTAGAAAAATTGTCAAAGAACTAAAATAGATATATCTTGAGTTAGTTTCAGTAAGCTTGTCTAACAAGTAAAACTTGAGCATTTTGATGGCAAATAAAATATCCTTATCCTGTCCTTGGTTAAAAACTCGCCATATGATTATCTGATGCTATATCGGTGCAAAATAAAAGTTGGTGACTACAGCAAGCAAAAAATCTGAACCCAGAATTTATTGGCAATATGAAACTCAGTCTGTGCATGATTGTGAAAAACGAATCAGCAACACTACCTAAATGCCTGAACAGTGTCAGAAAAGTGGTGGATGAAATGGTAGTCTTGGATACAGGTTCAATTGATCGCACTCCCAATATTGCCCAACAACTCGGTGCAAAAGTCCATCATTTTAAATGGTGTAATGACTTCAGTGCTGCCCGTAATGCGGCTCTAAAATATGTCACTGGTGATTGGATTCTGGTATTAGATGCTGATGAAACTCTGACACCAGCAATTTTACCGCAATTGCGGGAGGCGATCGCTAGAGATGAATACTTGCTGCTCAACCTCGTCCGCCATGAAGTTGGTGCAGAACAATCTCCCTATTCTCTGGTTTCCAGGCTATTCCGCAATCATCCAGATATTCATTTTGACCGTCCTTACCATGCCCTAGTAGATGATAGCGTGTCAGCAATTTTAACCAAAGAACCCCATTGGCAAGTAGGTTATTTACCAGGAGTAGCACTTTTACACGTAGGATATCAAAAAAGTGCGATCGCTCAAAATAACAAATATGCCAAAGCAGCTACGGCGATGGAAGGGTTTCTTGCGACTCATCCTGATGACCCTTATGTTTGCAGTAAATTAGGGGCATTGTATGTGCAAACTGGGAAAATTTCCCCAGGTATGGAGTTGCTTAGACGAGGAATCACCGCTGCTGAAGAAAACTACGATATTTTATATGAACTCCACTATCATTTAGGCATTGCCTACAGTCGGTTGCAAAAATCTCCACAGGCTATTTATCACTATAAAGCTGCAATCAAATTACCAATTTACCCCATGCTCAAATTAGGAGCATACAACAACTTGGGTAACTTACTCAAAGCAGCAGGTGATTTCGATGGTGCGAAAACTGCTTACGCCACAACTTTGAAAATTGACCCAACTTTTGTTGTTGGACATTATAATTTAGCGATGATATTTAAGGCTTTGGGTTTATTTACAGATGCGATCGCATGTTATCAAAATGCAATCAAGTTAAATCCCAACTATGCCGAAGCGTATCAAAATTTAGGGGTAGTGTTGCTCAAAGTTGGCAATCATCAAGATAGTTTAACAGCTTTTAGAAAAGCGATCGCCCTTCATGAAAGGTATAATCCCGAAGAGGCGAAGAGACTACGCCAGGGGTTGCGGGAGATGGAGTTAATGTAGATGTGAGGGGCATTGGGGCATGGGGAAGAATAACAAATAATAAATGACAAATGCCATTAGGATATTATTATCAATATTTCAAGGGTTCGGATGAGCTAAACCATTGATCAACGGATACGCTGGACAAGTGCAGACTTAGAATTATTGCCAGATAACTAGTCTAAACTCCAGTCATAAAGCAGTTTCCACATAACCACAACCAATAATTGCTATTTTCTCCAAATCACTGTAATCCTGCTGTGAAGTGACTGTATCAGAAGCCTTTGTATACATTGAATTTTAAACTTTATTTTGATCAGTTATCGGCAAAGGCTTTTGCGATTTGTTTTAACCCACGTTCTAAGACATCCCGTGGAGTTGCAATATTGATCCGCTGAAATCCTTCGCCGCCTTTACCAAAGGTTGAGCCATCGCTTAACCATACTTTTGCTTGATTAAGCAAGGTCTCATTGATCTCATCGTCGCTGCGTCCCATACCCCTGAAATCCAACCAGACCAGATAAGTCCCCTCTAAAGGGATAGCTTTTACCAGGGGGAGATGGTCACGAACAAAGGACGCTAAAAATTTAAAATTCTGATCAAGGTAGGAGTTCAACGCTTCGAGCCAGGGTTCACCATATCGATAAGCCGCAATGGTAGCTTCAATGCCAAAGGTATTTGTCATCATTAATCCTGCTTTGGACAGCTCAGTTTTAAAGCTATTACGCAGCGATGCGTTAGAGATTATTATGTTAGCAACTCCCAGTCCAGCGAGATTAAATGTCTTATTTGGGGCTGTGCAGGTCACAACGCGGCTGGCAATTTCATCGGAAAGCGTCTCAAGAACGGTGTGTTTATACCCCGGCATGATCAGATCTGCGTGTATCTCATCAGAAACAACCACAAGGTCATGTTTCAGACAAATTTTTGCAAAACGATTCAGTTCTTCGAGACGCCAGACTCTCCCCACTGGATTGTGAGGACTGCAAAAGATGATCAATCGCGTCTGGTCGTCGATAGAACGTTCCAAATCATCGAAATCGATGGCATATGTGCCGTTTTCGTGTTGAATCAATTGGTTGGTTACCAGTCGCCGACCGTTGTTGATCACCGCATTCATAAAGGGGTAATACACTGGGGGTTGAATAATCACCTTATCCCCAGGATTTGTGAAAGCTTTGATTGCGAAGTTTAATGCCGGAACAACCCCAGGAGTGAAGGTAATCCAACTCTGTTTAACCTCCCAAGCAAACCGCCGCCGCATCCAGTTGATCACAGCATCGTAGTAATCGTCAGTTCTGACGCTGTAGCCAAAAATTCCATATTCTGCGCGTTGTCGAATGGCTTCGAGAACCTCAGGGGGAGCCTCAAAATCCATATCCGCAACCCACATGGGTATAGTATCCTTAGGCTTAACGTATCGTTCCCGCGTATCATGTTTGAGAGAACGAGTGTTGGAACGTAAAATGACTTTATCGAAATTATATTTCATTTGAACATAATACCCCAAAACGGGGAATGGGAGGCTGAAACTATTAATTTTTCGCGGTTTTGAGCAGCTTCACGGGCTTCATAAATACTTGACCACTTGCGTCTAAATATTGGTGATAAAGATAAGTCAGAATCGGAATAAACATTGCGGTTTAGTAATATGGCATCTGTTAATTCAAAAGTCGCGTCTTTGCCTCTATCTAAATATTTTTAAGCTACTTGATGAAACTCTTCAAGTCTGGCTACGTTTCATGTTGGCAGGCGAGTAATGGTAGTTCAATTCTGGTGCTTCTGCCAAAAGGGGATGGAGATTGTTCGTAGTTTGCGCTTTATCGAAGATAGCGCAAACTATGAACCTAGCAAATAAAACTTGACAGACCACTAACTCGGAACTCGGAACTTCAGCTTCAGAATTCGGAACTTGAGCTTCAGAACTCGGAACTTCAGCTTCAGAACTCGGAACTTCAGCTTCAGAACTCGGAACTTCAGCTTCAGAACTCGGAACTTCAGGTTCGCAACTCGGAACTTCAGCTTCAGAACTCGGAACTTCAGGTTTAAAAATGAACTCCACCCCTTCTAAGTCGAAAAGGTGGAGTTAAGAAGTTGAAGAGTTGGTAAATTGTCCTCACAAATGACAACTAACTAAATACGCAACTTGACAAATTTCTCTAATCTATCCATTCCCTTCTCAATTGTCGCCATATCTGTGGCGTAGGAAAGGCGAATGTTCTCATCAGCGCCAAAAGCAATTCCGGGAATGACTGCAACTTGATGTTCTTCCAACAAGGCGTCACAAAATTCTAGAGATTTTAGACCAGTTTTGCTGATATCAGGGAACAGATAAAAAGCGCCATCTGGTGAGGCAGTACTCAATCCAGGAATGGCATTGAGTCTGTCTAGCATGACTTGTCGCCGTTTGGCGAAGGCTTGACGCATTTCTTCGACACAACCTTGATGACTTTCCAAAGCTGCGATCGCACCATATTGGGCAAAGGTACACACGTTAGATGTACTATGCCCTTGAATGGTACTCGCTGCTTTAATAATTTCTACTGGTCCGGCTAAATAGCCGATACGCCACCCAGTCATGGAATAAGCCTTCGCAAACCCGTTACTGATCAAAGTCCGGTCAAAAATTTCCTTCCCTAGAGAACCGATGCTAATATGTTCTGCACCGTCGTAGAGAATCTTTTCGTAAATCTCATCAGAGACGACAAAGATATCTGCATCAACTGCTACCTTCGCCAGTGCTTTGATTTCATCTGGCGTGTAAACCATCCCTGTAGGATTAGATGGGGAGTTGAGAATAAATAACTTCGTCTTCGGCGTGATTGCTTTACGGAGTTGTTCAGGAGTAATTTTATAACCCGTCGTGGCATCTGTAGGCACAATCACCGAGATTCCACCGACTAAAGTCACCATTTCGGGATAACTTAGCCAGTAGGGCGCAGGGATAATTACCTCATCACCTGGATCAATCAGCGCCACTATTAAGTTGTACAAAGAATGCTTACCGCCATTGGTGACGATCACATTTTCTGACTTGTAATCAAGACCGTTATCAGTTTTAAGCTTACGGGCGATCGCTTCCCTTAACTTTGGTTCTCCAGCTGCTGCACCGTATTTGGTTTTACCTTCTTCCAAAGCTTTGACTGCTGCGGCTTTAATATGCGCTGGGGTATCAAAATCTGGTTCTCCGGCGCTAAAACTACAAACATCTATTCCTTCTACCTTCAGTGCCTTAGCCTTGGCTGCGATCGCTAAGGTTAATGAAGGTGTCACCTGACTTACTCTTGCTGCCAGCTTCATTCTTACTATTTTTGGCAAATCTTTCACTTATCTAAGGATATCCCAGAATCCCTACCAAGATTTGCTTTTTTTGAATTCCTTAGGAACTGGATAATTACGAATAATTACTGAATCTTGAGCCTTGGCTGTTAACAATATAATCTATGTATAGCAGTCCTAAATCATTTGTAAAAATAAATTAACCGCAGAGGCGCAAAGAGCGCCGAGAAAGGAATTGGAGATTTTCACGACTCATTTAGGATTGCTATAGTGTATTAATTTTAGGCAAAACTAACTGTTTATATGCGATTCAATAAACTTTTCATCGCATCTTCTCTGGTAATTACTGGCCTTTTTATACCTAATGCTGCCATTGCTCAAAATCGCGGTACTCCGGGTCAATTTGATTTTTATGTACTAACACTCTCTTGGTCGCCGGATTATTGTGCGGCAAATAGTACTCGTGACCCGCAGCAGTGTGGTTCTGGAAAGAAACTTGGTTTTGTACTACATGGTTTGTGGCCACAGTACCAAAGGGGTTATCCTGCTAATTGTTCCACGCAAAAATTACCGTTGGAAGTAAAGCGACAGTTTTCCAATTTGTTTCCTAGCCCTAAACTTCTCGATCATGAATGGGAAAAACATGGTACTTGTTCGGGGAAAACTCCTGCGGAATATTTGGCATTCAGTAAAAAGTTAAAAGATGCGATCGCTATTCCCGCAGCTTATAATCGTCCGGCGAAACCTTTGCGTACCACAATTACAAACTTTAAAAATTCATTTGTGAGTGCGAATAATCAAATTACTGCTGATGGTATAGCACCTTTTTGTTCTGGTTCGGGAAGATTTTTAGAAGAAGTCTTCTTTTGTTATTCCAAAAACGGTGAAGCTGGTATTTGTAGTACGGAGATTTTGAAGCGATCGCAAAAAAGTTGTGGTCAACCAGATTTCTTACTGAGAAACGTTAGATAAAAATGGGAATTGGGAATTGGGAATTAGGCATTGGGGAAAGAATTTTTATAACTCCTAACTCCTAACTCCTAACTCCTTACTCTTTAAGCTATCGTCACATCTGGCGACAAGTAAACATCTTGAATGGTGTGAAATAGCTTCACACCTTCTTCAAAGGGACGTTGGAACGTCTTTCGCCCAGAAATTAATCCGGAACCACCAGCGCGTTTGTTTACCACGGCGGTGCGAATTGCTTCGGCGAAATCACTTTTACCTGTCGCGCCACCAGAATTAATCAACCCCACCCGCCCAGAGTAGCAGTTCAGCACCTGGTAACGAGTTAAATCAATTGGGTGGTCGGTTGTCAGTTCTGTGTAAACACGCTCATCGGTTTTGCCGTAACTCTTACCAGTAGCTTTGGCGACTGCACCGTAACCATTGTTATTTTCGGGTAACTTTTGTTTGATGATGTCGGCTTCAATCGTCACACCCAAATGATTCGCTTGTCCGGTGAGGTCAGCCGCAAGGTGGTAATCTTTATCTTGTTTAAAAGCGTTATTCCGCAGATAGCACCAGAGAATTGTAACCAAACCAAGTTCATGGGCGCGTTTAAAAGCTTTGCTGATTTCGTGAATTTGTCTGGTAGACTGGTCTGAGCCAAAGTAAATTGTCGCACCTACGGCAGCCGCCCCTAAATTCCAAGCTTGTTCCACATCAGCAAACAATACTTGGTCAAATTGATTGGGGAAAGTCAGCAATTCGTTGTGATTGATTTTGGCAATAAAGGGAATTTTGTGGGCATACTTGCGCGAAACGATCCCTAATGTTCCCAAAGTCGTAGCAACCGCATTGCAATCTGCGGCGATCGCTAATCTGATAATATTTTCTGGGTCAAAGTAAATCGGATTGGGCGCAAAAGACGCACCAGCTGAATGTTCAATCCCTTGGTCTACCGGTAGAATAGACAGATATCCTGTGTTTGCCAGACGACCAGTAGAATAAAGTAACTGGAGATTACGCAATACTTGAGGATTGCGATCGCTGTTGAGCCAGATTCGATCTACAAAGTCTGGCCCCGGCAAATGTATTAAATCCTGAGAAACTTTTGCTTTGTAGGTAAGCAGGTCTTCAGCCTCTTTACCTAGCAATGACTCGATAGAATTAGCCTCTTTGAGCGTTGTAGTCATAGCGTTTTCCTGAATAATTTAGCAAATGACCTTTGCCTTTAAGATAGCATTTTTAATATTGCTAACCTGGTTGTACAGTTATCTTCTGCTCATTGTGCTAATAATCGTTAAAAGAACAAATAAAATTCTATGAGTAAGTTTCAAATCGATATCGACTTCAGCAAAACTGATTTAGCTTCCCTTGAAACAGAAGAAGATTTTCAAAGAGAGGCAAAAACATTACTACCAAAGGTACTGGTAAAACTAGGTGAAAGTGTGGGTGAAAAGACTTGGGAAGAATTACAGCAAAAGCTGCAAGGCGCTGGAGGTAAACTCAAATCTTCTCCAAGCGAGAAACGTAGGTTTATTCAAGAAACAGGAAGAACTTATCAACGAAATGCCAGTAATAGAGAAAAACAAGAACTAGAAGAATATATAGTAGAGCAATTACGCCAGCACAAGTAGCAAATATTTACCTAAGCCTGATGTACGTGTATTCTAACTACTATTTTTAGCAGTAGTGTTAGTAGGGTGCGTTACGCCAAGGGCTAATGCACCCTACTAACTTATAGTATTCAAAATCATTGTAGCCCTTACGTCTTTAATACTCGTGAATGAGTCTTTGAACTCCGTCGGCGAGTCTTTGATACTCATGAATGAGTCTTTGAACTCCGTCAGCGAGTCTTTAATACTCGTGAATGAGTCTTTGAACTCCGTCAGCGAGTCTTTGATACTCGTGAACGAGTCTTTGAACTCCGTGAATCAGTCTTTGAAACTCGTGAACGAGTCTTTGAACTCCGTGAATCAGTCTTTGAAACTCGTGAACGAGTCTTTGAACTCCGTGAATCAGTCTTTGATACTTGTGAACGAGTCTTTGAACTCCGTCAACGAGTCTTTGAACTCCGTTAACGAATCTTTGATATCATGTCCGGCTGAACACTTGTCATTACGAGCAAAGCGAAGCAATCGCAACATCCTTGGGATTGCTTCGCTTCTTTACGAAACACTCCGCGATCGCTCCCAATGACATATCATAAGTTAATTTACCGGACATGATTCAAACAAACCAGCGACGAATCAACTCCACCTGGAAGCCATAGCCGTCGTCAACTTCCTCAATTAACTCCCGTTGCAACAGCAAGCTGAAAGTAATATCAGCATCGGGGAACTGTTGCAATAGAGTTTGGCGGCTAACTAGAACCCCTTCCCCTTGAGCGGCGATAAAACGTAGAATAGCTTGTCCGGTGGGGTCTACTTGATTGTTTTGAATATCAGCAAAGAAAAAGCTGCCACTTTGCAAAGCTTCTGGTATCGCGGCTTCCACATCCGCTAAAGTTGCCAATCGCCGGATAGAGGGGTCTTGCTCGTTCTTAAGGACAATAATTTCTGCACACAGTAGTTGTACTAAGAATGGGTGACAGCGGGTGAGTTGCAGTACTCGCTCAACAGCGTTCGGTTCATAGCGGAGGGTAAAATCTTTGACGGGATGTTCAATTAATTGTCGTGCTTCCGCTTCTTTGAGGTAGGAAATATGCACTACTTGAACATTAATGAGATAACTAGCCCAGCGCTGATATTCTTCGATAGTATGGGAGCCAGCTAGTAAAATCTTGAAGCGAGGATGATGTTGGATGAGGTTACGCAGCATTCCCAAAACATCCTGTTCATCAAAACGACCTTTGGCTATGGCGTTGTCTAGCACCTCAAATTCATCTAGCGCTAGTAAGGCGGTATTTTGTTCTAGAGCCTGTTCTACTTTATCTAGCCATTCATAAAAATAGGTGAAGGGGTCAGATTTTAATACTTCGCGGGCTAGGGACGGTAGAGTTACACCTTGCTTTTTCGCTGACTTCTCCATATCTCTAGCCAGGTTGTAGAGAAAACCTGCATGGTCACTAGCTGATGAAGGTGCGCCTTGTAAGTCCACAAACATGGGGATGATGTTACTAGGTAGTAACTTTCCGATGTTGTTGAGGAGGGAAGTTTTACCCATGCGTCGCTGACCATAGAGTAGCAGAGGTGGACGACGGTGGTCTAAAAGTAGTTGCTCGATGCGTAAGCCAATGTCGTCACGCCCCGTGAAAATTTCTTGCTCCCGTGTGAGAGGTACGCCGATGATGTAAGGCGAGTCAATTTCTTGACTGAGTTCAGTAATTTTAGCCAGTTCATCTATATAGTTGGTGACTATCTCACGCCAACTTTGGACAATGGGACGGAAACGGACTGTATATTTGTCAGTGTTACGAGTGAAGTCCTGCAACTGTAAATTTAATTTGTCTGCAACATTTGTGAGAGCTAGACGCCGACTATAAGCACTTGCCTGATTAAGGGCAGCGTCTACATCTTTGCTGATGCGGCTAAAAATTCGTAGCAAAGGGCTAACTTCATTATCTAGTTCGCTAATTACCAGACTGCGATGAGCTTCACGGATAGCTTTAACATCAGTACAGCCTTGTAAACTGCGTGCATCCAATTCAATTTGTACAGCTTGAGCTGCCCAGCGTTGCGGGCTATTACTGAGATATTCTAAAGCAGCTTTGCCTTCAACTGGGTTATTTTCGATTACGAAGAGGAGATGCTCATCCAAACCAGGCAGATGTAAAAGCTGCCACTCATCCCAGAAGGCGGAGTGATAGCGCAACCAACAAGGGTTTTTGCCATTACGCCTTTTATCTAATCTATAGAGAAGAGAATTCCAAGCAAGGATAAATGGAAAGGATAGAACAGGCCACCATAACTTAATACTTACTCCCATACCTACCGCCACAGCTACCTTCACGCCTATCGGCACGGCTTCCGCCACGCCTACCGGCACAGCTTCCGCCACGGCTTCCGGCATGCCTACTGCCATGCTGCCTCCCGCCAAGCTGATAGTTCCTGTCTGGCCGTTGCCTCCCGCCACGAGGCCTACCGCCACGCAGCTTACCGCCACGCCGAACGCCACGCCTACTACCATGCCTAGTGCCACGCCTACTACCGTGCTTAGTGCCACGACTACTACCACGCTTACTACCATGCTTAGTGCCACGCCTACGCCTAGTGCCACGCCTACGCCTAGTGCCACGCCTACCTCCACGCCGAACGCCACGCTGAACACTACGTTGAACGCCACACTTACCGCCATAGGAAAAGCTATATTTGCGACTGGTTTACCCAACATCCACAGCACTAAACCCACTAGTAAATTAGCCAGAATAGGCAAGATGAAGTATCCCTGGATGAACAGCAGCCACAGAGCAAGGTTTCGCCATCGCCCTTGTCTCAACAAGATAATCAACGAGGAGTCGGTATTTAAAATGGGGTCAATGCGTTTGAGATGGTTACGCCACGCTGAAGGGCGAAAGACAAGCCATAAAAGCAGTTCCAAACTACCGACGATTAAGTTAGGGTGCTGCGGAGGTGCATCGGTGTAGGCGTTGGGGGGTAGTTGTGGTGAGGTCAACTTTTTGCACTCCTATTTAATACTCTATGTCATTGCGAATGCAGCGTTAGCGGAATGAAGCAATCGCAAAGGCTAGGATTAGTAAGCTTTACCTTGGTGCGATCGCAATGACAAACTATTTGTTAATATGTCATTGCGAATGCAGCGCCAGCGGAATGAAGCAATCGCAAAGGCTAGGATTACTGAGCTTTGCTTTGGTGCGATCGCAATCAAATCGCAAAAGCTAAGATTAATGTGCTTTACCTTAGTGCGATCGCAATCAAATCACAAAGGCTGGGATTGCTTGTCTGCGACACGCTGCGCGAACGTCGTTCCTCCTCTCTACGAGAGGCTACGCGAACGCAATGACATACTCTGTTGTCATTGCGAATGCAGCGCTAGCGGAATGTTCGCCCTTGGCGTTCCCGAAGGGTAGCAATCGCAAAGGCTGGGATTGCTGTGCTTTTCCTTGGTGCGATCGCAATGATACCAGCAAGATTTACAACTCATTATATAAATCTTTCCATTCTTGATTGATGTTATTGACTAAATCAATTTTCTTTTGTCTGGAACCTGCTTTAATCTGTTTTTCTCTACTAATGGCTGTATAAGCATCTTCAAAGACTTCATAAGAAACTAATTTAGTAATGTTGTATTTCTTAGTAAATCCTTCTATTATTTTCTCTTTGTGTTCATAAACTCTCCTTTGTAAATTGTTTGTAACTCCTGTATATAGCACAGTATTATAGTTATTCGTCATTATATATAGATAATATTGCTGGCTCATTTTAAATCCTTGTTTTGGATAAGAAATCAGTCATAGCAAATGTTTGTTATATTTGTCAGTGCAAAATTATAAATAACAATCATGTCCTCGAAGACTTGTCTTTGCGTAGTTCTTTGGAGAACCCGTAGGGTACGAAGTGTTCGCGAAGCGTCTGTAGAGAAGCAATCCCAAAACCTTGCGATTGCTTCGTCGTTCCTCCTCGCAATGACAATTTAGATTTCTCATTGCAAGACTTCCCAATCTTCCAGAGGCACAGCAGGTTCAAAAGGATCGTCATAATGGTAAGGCTGTTTTCCACGCAAAGGATACAAATTCGCTTCTTGGGGATGAGTGTGACTTTCTAGAATAATAATTTCAACGGCTTCACCAGCCTGAAACGGTAAATCTTCAAGAATCAAGATTCCATTTTTAGTTAACTTTGTTTCAATTCGGTGTGCTTTCATAGTTCCTCTGCTAATTATGAATCTAATAAATGAGTAAATGATTTCATTTGTCGTAATCCTTCCTCGCGCCAGTTATCATTATTTTCCCCTTCTTCTAAGTTAAATAATCTTTCTCCACACAGAATTTGCAACAACAGTGGCCAGCAGCGACTTTCTGTCAAAATCCACTCTACATCTTCATCAGTAAAAGCAATCGGCGAACTCGCTATCAATTCCCGCGCTTCTGTCTCGGCCAATGCTTCCAGATATGCGGTGTAGCCGAAAATATTGAAAAAGGGTGAACTGTGTCCTGTGTTGTGCGCCATTTCAATCGGTGATTCAGGGGTAGCCAAGACAAATGCTAGATTCCCCGCTGTATGGTTAGTCGCCAAAGACCGCAAACTCTCCCAAAAGCCATCATCTAATTCTGGACAGCGTTGCAAGCCAACACTAATCTTATCTAATAAGATGACTGTGGGAGAATGCAAATTATCGCTGACTACATTCATGAAATGATCTAAATCGCAAGGTGTCGGCACTTGCATCTTCAGAGATTCTAGGATGTACTTTAGCAGTCCTTCTCGGCTTTGCATTCGTGCGTCTTGCAAGTCTACAAAAATCCAACAGTAATTTTCTGGATGCGGTAGCCAGTCAAATTTTTGCTCAGGACGCAGCTGTTCTGCTGAGGTGGTGGTGATATTTTTGAGGTAGTGCAACAGGGATGTTTTACCGCTACGCTTTTTACCGATAATGGCGGCGTTTTGTAGGGGATGGCGTTTGAGTAAGTTGAAGAGGCGTTTTAATTCTTTCTCTCGTCCAAAAAAGTAACGCGGCTGGGTGATGGGTGCGCCTGTGATGAAGGGTGATGCTTCCCCGTTAGTTGGCTGAGGTTTATTTGGTTGAGTTTCTGGTTCTTTGTATGCAATGTCTTGCCACTCTAGTCCTAATTTCTCACAAATTTCTCGAAAATACTCATAGTCAATTGCTATGCCAGCGAAGAAGTTTTTGACAGTGGACAGTGAAGGTTGTATGTCCTCAGAGAACTTTTGCAAGCTAGGATAGCCGTTACGCTGACGTGCTGATTTAACTTTTTCAATATACTCTAGGGCTACTCGGAGCGATCGCGCCATCATTCCTCATTGATAAACTGCTGCGAGTATATCAGATTTTTATACTAGCTAAATAGCCTTGCTGTTGAGCGATAACGTCTTGCACTCTAGAAATTATAGTCATCCTAAACTTAACCGATAATCAACTACAACTCGTCTAATCGGTGACTATTTCTCAACTCTGTTCCCAGCTAGCAGCAAGTTGTAATAAGAATGTAAGAAGTTCAAGGTTTTAAAAATGAAACTAGAATTGAGAGTTTTACAAATTACCTTATCACTTTGTGGTGTAATGATGTTTGGTACAGTAACCTACGCTGCTATTCAGATGGCGAATGGTCAATACCGAGTGGAAATAGCACTCAATACTAAGGGACTGATCATTAAGTCAGATATTGACAAAAGGCAATGCGAAGCAGTAGAAAATATTGCCCAAAAGCAGGAAAGCACAAATTCCAACCAGAAGACGATTAAATAAGAGTAAAAATCAGTGATGAGTTAGAATCAATAACTTCTAATTTGTTGTAAACGAGTCTTTGATATTCGTGAACGAGTCTTTGATACTCGTGAGCGAGTCTTTGATACTCGTGAATGAGTCTTTGATACTCGTGAACGAGTCTTTGAACTCCGTCAACGAGTCTTTGAACTCCGTCAACGAGTCTTTGAACTCTGTCAACGAGTATCAAAGACTCGTGGTTTTTTTAATGAACCGCAAAGGACGCAAAGGACGCAAAGGAGGAGAAGAAATATATCTATAAATAAAGTGAAGTAAAGCGGTGCCTTAGTCTTTGGCGTAACGCACCCTACCAAAATACTAAAGGAGTAGAAATTAATAAGGAGTTAGGAATAAATAACTCCTAACTCCTAACTCTTAACTTTTATAGAGACGCAATAAATCACTCTTGTAAAGACGCGATTAATCGCGTCTCTACTTTTTACACCGCACAACTCAACTCGCCGGCTTTTTGGCTAAAGCGATGATTCTCTCGATAGTCTACGGGACAATCTATCACGGCGGGTACATCTTGAGCGAGGGCTTCTTTGAGGGTGGGAATCAAATCTAAAGATGATTCAACTCGGTAACCTTTTAAACCCATGCTTTCGGCTAATTTGACAAAATCAGGATTGCTAAAATGCACAAAAGATGAGTTTCCTTTGCCAAATTGATTTTCTTGCTTCCACTCAATTAACCCATAGCCTCCATCATTAAAAATTATGGTGACAAAGGGCGTACCGACACGCAAGGCTGTTTCTAATTCCTGAGAGTTCATCATAAAGCCGCCATCGCCTGTTACAGCAACGACTTTGCGCTTAGGATGAACGAGTTTTGCTGCTAAAGCACCAGGAATGGCAATACCCATAGCCGCGAAGCCGTTGGAAATTATGCAAGTATTGGGGCTATGGCAATGATAATGACGGGCCATCCACATCTTATGTGCG
This sequence comes from Nostoc sp., assembly GCF_036919595.1. Lineage (GTDB taxonomy): Bacteria > Cyanobacteriota > Cyanobacteriia > Cyanobacteriales > Nostocaceae > Nostoc. Next base: position 74,442 of record NZ_JBALCO010000081.1, read on the forward strand.
CCAACATCAGAGATAACGATATCATCTGGACCCATCACTTGCCGCAAGTCATAAATTAACTTTTGCGGCTTAATGGGAAATCCGTCATCATGGGCATACTGTTCGTAATCAGCCCGAATATCTGATCTTAAGCTGATGGCAAAGGGATCAGGTTTACCTTGTCTGTCTGCTAATTTTAAAATTTCATACAGGGAATCTGAAATATCTCCCACGACTTCGGCGTTGGGAATATAACTACTATCAATCTCTGCCGAACTTACCCCAATATGCACAATGGGAATTTCACCATTCCGATTCCATTTCTTTGGGGAAAACTCGATCAAATCGTAGCCGATCGCAATTACTAAATCTGTGTTATCAAAGGCACAGGTAATAAAATCTCTTTGCTGTAATCCCACTGACCACAAAGCTAATTGATGTGTGTAGGGAATCACCCCTTTACCCATAAAAGTATTGGCAACAGGTATATTCAGCAATGTAGCAAATTGTGTGACTGCATCACTTGCATGAGCGCGAATTGCCCCATTTCCTACTAAGATTAATGGATTAACTGCTTGGCAAATTGCAGCTGCTGCTGCCCGAATGCTAGCAAAAGATGCATAGCTTTTTTCACTATTATCCTTACGCAAAGGTTTGCCTTCCACGGGCATGGCAGCAATATTTTCTGGCAAATCGATGTGAACTGCACCAGGTTTTTCAGATTGCGATCGCTTAAATGCTTTCCGGACTACTTCTGGTGTAATACTCGGTCGCACAATCTGCTTATTCCACTTGGTAACAGGTGCAAACATTGCCACCAAATCTAAATATTGATGGGATTCAATATGCATTCGATCTGTTCCCACTTGACCGGTAATCGCCACTAAGGGCGCACCATCGAGGTTAGCATCTGCTACCCCGGTCATCAAGTTGGTTGCCCCAGGCCCAAGAGTAGAAAGACACACTCCGGCTTTTCCTGTTAAGCGTCCGTAGACATCGGCCATGAATGCTGCACCCTGTTCATGACGAGTCGTAATAAATTTAATGGAAGAATGTTTGAGTGCTTCCAAAACGTGCAGGTTTTCTTCGCCAGGGAGTCCAAAAATATATTGCACTCCTTCATTTTCTAGGCACTGCACCAATAATTCTGCTGTATTCATTTGATTTCCTAACTAGCAACGAATAAGACTTTAGTCATTTGTTTTTTGTCATTAGTCATTTGTCCTTTGACCAATAACTAATGACCAATAACCAATAACCAATGACTAATGACTAATGACTAATCACTTCACCCAAACGGTTTTAACATTGACAAACTCATGTATACCCTGGATACTCAATTCTCTGCCATATCCAGAACGCTTAATGCCGCCAAAAGGCAACCGGGGATCAGATTTGACCATACTGTTGATAAACACGGCACCTGCTTCGATTTCCTCAACCAAGCGATCGCATTCTTGGTCGTTGGTTGTCCAAGCACTTGCACCTAAGCCAAAGGGAGTGTTATTAGCGAGTTTAATGGCAGCATCGATATCTGGAACCCGGAATAACAAGGCTACCGGGCCAAAAAATTCTTCTTTTGCAATTGGTGTGTCAGGCGGGATATCTATGATAATCGTTGGCGGATAAAAGTTCCCTGGACGATCTGATAATGGATATCCACCGGTGAGGACTTTAGCACCGCTGCTAATAGCATTTTGCACTTGTTGATCTAAATCCTGGAGAATACCAGGAGTTGCCAGTGGGCCTAAATCGGTATCTGGTTGCATGGGATCGCCTACTTTCAGCGTCTCAAATTTTTCTAAAAGCAATTTTTCAAATTTGTCTGCGATCGCTTCTGCGACAATAAAACGTTTTGCTGCAATACATGATTGCCCGTTATTTAACATCCGCGCTGTAGTTGCTGTGACAACTGCTGTCTCTAAGTCAGCACTTTCTAACACAATAAACGGGTCACTTCCTCCCAATTCCAAAACAGTTTTTTTAATTTGTTTACCGGCGGCGACGGCGAGGGATATACCTGCTGGTTCGCTTCCTGTCAAGGTAGCAGCTTTTACCCGGTCATCAGCCATCAAATCGGCGACTTTTGCAGCGCCTATTAATAGAGTTTGAAAAGCACCTTCAGGAAAACCTGCTCGTCGGATAATATCCTCAATTGCCAAGGCGCACTGCGGCACATTGGAAGCATGTTTGAGTAAGCCAACATTTCCCGCCATCAATGCTGGTGCAGCAAAGCGGAATACTTGCCAGAAGGGGAAATTCCACGGCATCACCGCGAGAATTGCACCCATTGGTTGATAACGTACAAAACTCTGGCTGGCATCAGTTTTTACATTGACATCAGCCAAAAAACTAGGGGCGTGTTCAGCATAGTAGCGACAGACGACGGCGCATTTTTCGACTTCCGCGAGCGCAGCTTTAAATGGCTTACCCATTTCCAGAGTCATCAACTTAGCAAATTCTGCTTTGTCTTGCTCTAAAATATCAGCAGCCTTTTGAAGAGCGTGCGATCGCGTCAAAAAACTAGTCTGACGATACTTTTCAAAAGACTGATTAGCCAAATCGAGTTTAGCAGCAATCTCTGCATCGTTGAGCGCCTCAAAGGTTTTAAGCGTCTCCCCAGTGGCGGGATTAATGGTGACGATAGCCATTACCTGATCTCCCGTTAAAAACAGCTTGAGGTAGGCTTCCTAGTGTTACACATATTAATGTTGGAAGCTACCACCCAAATTTTAGTCTTTAAGCCTATAATTTGTTGCTTAATATTACAATTTTACAATTATTTTTGAAATAAAATATACAATTTAACTATGTATTTATATTGATAAATTGACAATTTTCATTAGTCATTAGTTAGTTGTTTTTCAATGCACCATCACTAAAAATTAATGATTGGACTAATAATTGTTGGCATTTGGTGCAAATTTGTCTGATAAATCTTCACTAATCGCTCAATACCTTTGAAACGATAATCTCCCATTTCTTGGAAATCAAAGGGTTGTGAAAGCATTTTATAGGTGACTTCACTAATCACGCACTCACTAGGAGGACAAACTGCTTCCATGCGAGCCGCAAGATTAATCGTCGCGCCTAATGCCGTATAATCTACCCTTTGAGAACTACCAACATCTCCCACGACAGCCTTACCGCTGTTAATAGCAATACGTAATTGTAGGGGTTCCTGCCAAAATCCATTAGCATTGAGATGTTCGAGACGAGTGAGCATTCCCTTAGCAGCTGCGGTTGCGCGATCAGCGTGATCTGGTTGCGGTTCTGGAGCGCCAAAAAATGCCATAATACAATCGCCAATATACTTATCTAAAGTGCCACCGTAAGTAAACACTTCTTTTAGCATCTCTTCAAATAAATTGTTTAATAGTTGAGCGATCGCAGTTGGTGTTAACCTTTCAGAAATTGCCGTAAAGCCAACCAAATCTGCAAACACAATACTGATTTCGCTCTCGGCGGGAGCTAAACGACCACCCGGTAATCCGCCTACAGATATCAACTGCTGTACGACTGCTGGAGAATGATAGCGTTCTAGTCGGTGACGAATCATCTCTTCAGTTTTGAGTTTCTCTACCAACAGCCAACGCTGCACGCTAGAAGCCACAAGGTTTGCTAAAGCCGAAAAAAAGCTGAGTTCTTCCTCGCCTTCATTTGCCCAATGATAAGAAGAAAGATTGGCATCGGCATACAATACGCCCACAACTTTATTTTCATCCCATAAAGGCACCGCCATCGCGCTACGAATACCTTTGACCAAAATACTCTGTTCACTAGCAAACCGTTCATCCTCATGGGTATCGGCGGTTTGAATCACAACTTTTTCGTCAAATACCTTTTGACAGATACTCCGACTAATCCAACTTCCATCTGAGGGGAGATGTTTTTGTTGGGAAACGTTTCTAGTGGCAGCATTCACTAACTCTAATTGACCGCAACCATTAACATCAATTAATAATGCCAAGCGCTCGATACTATTGAGGTAACGAAAAACCACTTGCTGCACCTGGGAAAAAATCTCTTCTATAGACGCAGCCGCTGAGAGATTTTTAGCTATATCCACTAAGTCTTTGAGACGGGCAATGGTTTTATCCTTATTATTGATGTTGCCATCTTTACTATCAGCTGCAATCCATTGTTGTTGTAATTGTTCGACATTGTGAAGGATTGTTCTTTGCTCATTAATATCTGAAGTTCCGGGATACTCAGGTGTCGATTGGGAAACAGCGCTTGTAAGCAGTACTACCAAGCTAACATTGCCTAGCCAAACGACATCGCCGTGATGTAATTCTTGGGGATAGCTAATAACATATTTATTGACTTGCGTCCCGTTTTTACTACCTAGATCCTCAATAGTCCACATACTGTCAGCCGTTTTCACAAGGCGAGCATGGTTGCGGGATACTCCAGCAAAAGGTAAGTATAAGTTACATTCCGGCAAACGACCAATTGTGAATACATCTTGATCAACTGCGATCGTTGTCTCGGTATCTTCCTCTTGTAGGCGTAGCGTGAGTTCAGTCATGAGTGTGATCCATCGAAGCTAGAAGGTGCAAGCAACTCTAAGGTAAGTTATACCCTACAGGTTAACCTTCACCTTTTCTTTATGACACTGTTAACTCCATTCCGACAAGTGTATGTGAGAGATATTACATTGAAGGAGGCTATTTTGCTAGAGGTTTAGTTCAATACATAAACTCTCTGATATCAATAGCAGTACTGCCACTCGATACTACAGCATAATATGCACCTATATATAGGAGCGCCCCTCAAACCCAAAACTCTGTGGGTTAAGCGCCTGAACATTAACCCGAACTGACGTTAAGTTTTAGCGCATCTTTTGCTCAAGGAATTCTAGAAAGACTTTGACTTTCATGGGGACATATTTTCGACTGGGGTAAAGTGCGTTAATCGGGACCGGAGCTGATGACCACTGGGGTAAGACGTTTACTATATCCCCACCCTGTAACTCCTGCTGAAACAGAAATTCCGGTAGCAGCCCAATCCCTACTCCAGCAATGATTGCTTGATAAATGGGAGTAACGTCATTGCTGAGTAGTCGTGGATGAAAGGAGAGCGTTACTGTTTCGTACTGTTTATTATCCAATGTCCAGGTCACTTCGTTCTGATCATGAGCCATACAAAGCAGCGTATGACTGGTTAAATCAGCAATTACTCTTTGTTCGCCAGCAGTTTTGAGATAGGTTGCGCTGGCAAAGAGTTTCTGACGACCTGTGCTAATCCGTCGCATGATCAGGGTTGAATCGTCCAATTCCCCAATCCGAATCGCTAGATCATACCCTTCCTTCACAATATCCTTGTATTCAGTCGTCGCATTGAGAATCACTCGAATATCAGGATAGGTCAGCAGAAACTCCGGCAAATTGGGTGCGAGAAAAGACTGCACAAACAACGGGGTAGCTGTCACTCGCACAGTGCCTTGCGGATGCCCCTGGAGGCTCGCGATCGCATCATCACCGTCATGTAACGCATCGAGAATAGGTAAACAGTTTTTGTAATACAGTCGTCCTTCTTCAGTAAGAGAAACCCGCCGCGTCGTGCGATGAAATAATCGGACTCCTAGCCGTTGCTCTAGCTTATTGACCTTCAGACTGACGGTAGATTTAGGTAAGTCTAGCGATCGCGCGGCTGCGACAAATCCACCGTGTTCTGCGACTTTGAGAAATACTAAAACAGCATTCAAATCGTTCATAACCTGCACTAACTGCGATGAGAGTATCTGCACTCTGCCATTGTTCAATATTACAAACAATCAATTCAAAAAAACTACCTTTATCTATATAAGTTGATTAATCATACTGGGAGATGTTAAATACAGAAGAAACTTTAAATCGAAGCAATCGTACTTTGTGAAATCAAGCCTTGAACGAAAAATACTACGGTGGGTTCACATTGTTTTGAGCATCCCAGCGCACACTCAATCGCTACCAAAATGAAAGCTCGTTTGAAAAACACCCTTTGAACCTCCGATTTGATCAGAATCTCTAAGCAAGCTAAATAGAGGTGTCATATGCAATATCTTGTTATCTTCACGCCTAAACAGAAATTCGGAAGCGATGAAATGCCTTCTAACTTCCCGCAATTGTTACTCGAGGAAGAGGCGCGAGCGAAAGATCTCTACATGGAGGGACTTCTCCGCCAATCATGGGTGCTGGGCAAGAGGGATCATGGCGCGGCCGTTCTTTTTGAAGCGGAGTCACCGAAGCACATGCAAGAGATAATCGACAGCTTTCCACTGATCAAGGTTGGCTACTCTAACACCCAGGTCTTCCCTCTCGCCCCAGATCCTGCATTCGCACAGAAGTCCTGATCAAGTCCGCATTTCTGTGAGATGAAAACCTACTAAGCGTTACATAGGAAAATTAAAATATGAAAGTCTTAGTCATAGGAGCCGCCGGCAAGACCGGTAGAACTGTAGTCAAGCAGGCTATAGTCGGTGGCCACCAGGTCACGGCCTTCGTTCATAAAGCTGATGAATACGAAGTCTCGGATGTTCGCGTCATCGAAGGGGACGCCACCGACAGTGCCACAATGGACGCAGCAGTTCTCGGTCAAGACGCGGTGCTTGACACGATCGGCGGCAAAACACCTTACAAGGAAACGACGCTCGAATCCAGTGCCGCCAACACCATCATTGCTGCCATGCAGCGAAACGGGGTGCGTCGTCTGGTGGTAACTTCCATGATTGGCGAAGGGGATAGTGAGGCGAATACCCCCTTTTATGAGCGCTTACTTGTTTCGACCTTTTTGCGCGGCGCGGACAAAGACAAAGCGGCAATGGAGTCTGCTGTCGAGTCCAGCGGTCTGGACTGGGTGATTCTTCGCCCAGCCCTCCTCACCGACGACCCCGCCAAGGGGGGTCAATCCGTTGACTGGAAAATCCGCGACGGTTTGAGCGAAATGTTCAAAATGAAACTTTCGATAATCCTTGTTATTCCTGCGTCGTTTCATTAGTGAGAACAATCAGTATGTCTACAAGAGAAACCAGTGCAAAGGATGAAGCGGTAATCAAAGCAATGATGACAACGTTTGCCGAGGCGTGGAACGCTAAAGATGCGGAGTACTTGGCGACGTTGTTTGCCGAGGATATCGATTTCGTGGACGTTATAGGTCGTTGGTTTAAAGGGCGAACCGAGACGAAACAAGCACACGCGCAGGCGCTGGCGTCGTTCTTAAGCGATAACCAAATGACTATTACTGACACCCAAATTAAATTCCTCACCCCGGATGTGGCAGTCTCACATACCACTTGGGAAACTACTGGACAGAAGAGTCCTGATGAAGTACATCGAATAGAAAATACAGGTGTCTGGACAGCCGTAACAACCCGCAAGGAGAACACCTGGCAGATTACCGCTTTCCACAACACAGGGACTGTGCCAATTTCTGAATGAAGCGTAACAAAAAGTTTGCTTTAAGCTACGCTCCACCGCTCCTGCTGGAATCTAGTTACAGAGATAACGAATATCTCTATCAAGCCGTTACTATCGCAAATACCTAAGAACTTTCGGCTACACTCTCTTTTTCGGGCCGACAGCGTGTTCGTTGAGGCTTCGGCGTCTGCTTCACCACGCGGTATGCCTCCTTTGCTGTCCTGTTTTCACAATCAAGCAAGTAAGTTAAATAAAAGTGACATATGCAATATCTTGTTATCTTCACACCCAAACAGAAATTCGAGACCGATGGAATGCCCTCTGACTTCCAGAAACGGGAACTCGAAGAGCAGGCGCAAGCGCAAGTCCTTTACGCGGAGGGAGGTCTCCGTCAAGTGTGGGCTCTGGACATGAAAAACCGCGGCGCAGCCGTTCTCTTTGAAGCGGAGTCACCGGAGCATCTGCAAAAGATGATCGATAGTTTTCCACTGATCAAGGTTGATTACGCTGACTACCAGATCTTGCCGCTCGCGCCGTATCCAGGATTCATGAAGAAGTCCGGCTAATCGCACCGCATAACAATACGCTCCAGCGAACGAAGGCTGGTAATCGACCTTTCTCTGTTCGTCGGCCCTTGTGTTGCCAGTCGCTGTCAGTGAGCTTGGGTTCGTTAGCCCGTCTTCACTGGCAACTTACCACAAACTGCCAAGCGGTGCCCGAACGAATTGTTACCAAGCAATGGAGAAAAAAGATGCAGTCCGACAATGAGAAGCTTGAACACAACAATACTAATGCAGTCGAGATCCGCCATCCGCTTACCGAAAAGGATGGTGAAGCCATCGCTCGGATGCGGACGGAGGCTGCTTCCTCCAAAGACGAGATGAGCGGACCGGATGCTCGCGGTGCCTTCGACGAGATCCAGGAGAAAACCCCAGACGCGCCGGGTGTTATCTACGAGCAAGGTGTAGTCGGGGGTGTGTCAGGCATTTGGTGTCACCCGCAGAACCCACGTCCGGATGTTGCCATCCTTTATCTGCATGGAGGAGCCTATGGGCTAGGTTCGGCGCACACATATCGGCATCTTGCTGGTCAGGTAGCTGCACGCACAAGCGCATCCGCGTTCGTTGCAGACTACAGGCTCGCACCGGAACACCCCTTCCCAGCCGCCTTGGACGATGCAAAGGCGGCTTATCGCGGATTGGTCGAACAGGGCACACAGAAGATCGCGATCATCGGAGACTCAGCTGGCGGCGGTCTTGCTCTCGTCCTATTGTCAGTCGCTTTAGACGGCGTTGCTCCCTCCGCTGCTGCTGTGATGTCGCCCTGGACAGACCTAGCCTTAACAGGACCGAGTCTCCAGGATCATGCAGACGATGATTTCCTGTTGACGAGGGAGGTGCTATCAATGGCAAGCGCCAGCTACCTAAACGGACACGATCCAAACGATCCGCTAGTCTCGCCGCTTTACGGCAGCTTCACTGGACTGCCCCCGATTCAAATTCACGTCGGAACGAGTGAGGTGCTTCTCGATGACACGCGTCGCTATGCCAAGCGTGCCCATGCAGAGGGAGTCGATGTGACGGTTCACGTATGGGAAGGAATGACGCACGTCTTTCCGGGGAACGTCGGAACACTGAACGCAGCGGAGGTGGCTTTGAGCATAATAGCTACCTTCCTGAAGAGCAAGACTAATCCGTAATACGTTTTGTTGAGCAGAAACTTGCTAAACAAAACGTATTACAAACCTATCATCAAAAACAACGAAGCGAACAACATGCCATAAAGCTACTGCATTAATTCACAAGGAAATAAATTGACATGGCTCAAGCACCGATCAACCAATTTTTTGCAGCTATTAGACAAAATCAAGCGTTACAGGCTCAGTGTCAAACTGCAGGCGATATACAAACCTGCGTTAACCTTGCAGAAGCATAAGGCTATCTCTTCACGGCTGAAGAACTACAGGCTGAGTTGAGCAAATTATCAAAAGAAGAGGTGGCAGAATTGGTCAATCCAGGAGTAGCCCCTCGACTACATATTGAGCCGCAGTGATTTGTGATTTAGGGGACTATTGATATTTCTCAACCCGAAAGTGACAAGGAAAGTGATCGCTTTCCAGCTAGACAGATTAGAAAGTGTCTGAAAAGCTATAGGGCAAGTCGTCATCAAAATCTAGGAGTAATACCATGCAAAATTTGCGTTCATAACTACGGTGATTCAGACGTGTTGAAACTGGAAACGATCGCGCAACCTGAACCCCAACCCAATGAAGTGCTAATTCGAGTTCAGGCTGCCGGAGTCAATCCGCTCGATTGGAAAATTCGCTCAGGCTACATGAAAGAGGTTTTTCCCATGCTAATGCCGTACACGCCCGGAATGGATGTTGCAGGCATTGTGGAAGGGATCGGCACCGAGGTCAAAGCGTTCCAAGTCGGTCAAGCGGTGTATGGCGAACTCAATATGGGCGCTTATGCTGAGTTTGCCACGGCTCCTCAAGATGCGATCGCCCTCAGACCGCAGACGCTCGATTTTGTGCAGGCGGCATCGGTGCCGATGGTGGCAATGACTGCCTATCAAGCGCTGTTTGATTATGCTGATCTCAAGCATGGTCAAACCATCCTGATTCATGCGGCATCGGGCGGGGTGGGCATGTTCGCCGTGCAGTTTGCTAAATGGAAAGGGGCACACGTGTTGCTTTAAGCTGCAGCAATCGCATGTTTAGTCTCTGATGCTTCTACATCAATTGATGGGAGATGGCTTTAAAGTTGGTTAATTTGGGCGTGGAAGTGTTTCTTTAATCCAAACTAATTTAAACAGAGAAAAATTTCGATGATGAATGTAGAAAACAAAGTGATTACGATCACCGGAGCCAGCAGCGGCATCGGTGAAGCTAGCGCCAGGCTGTTAGCTCAAAATGGCGCAACTGTTGTTCTAGGTGCGCGGCGCACCCAAAAGCTGGAAAAGATTGTCGGCGAGATCCGCGCAGCAGGCGGCACAGCGGAATTCAAAGCCGTGGATGTCACCAATCGCGAGGATATGAAAGCATTCATCCACTTTGCCAAAGACAAATTTGGTCGCGTCGATGTCATCTTTAACAATGCAGGCGTTATGCCCCTATCTCCAATGAACGCTCTGAAAGTTGAGGAGTGGGATAGCACGATCAATGTGAATATCTACGGCGTGTTAAACGGCATTGCTGCGGGTCTGCCGATCATGGAAGCACAAGGCGGCGGTCAGTTTATCAACACCGCATCCATCAGCGCGCATGTGGTGGGATCTAACAGCGCGGTCTATTCTGCCACAAAATTTGCGGTTTGGGCTATCTCCGAAGGACTGCGGCAGGAATCGAAAAATATCCGCGTCACCACATTATGCCCTGGTGTGGTTGCGACTGAACTCGGCTCAGATATAACAGACGAATCATCAAAAGACGCTTTGCAAAAATTCCGCAAGACTGCACTCACCCCAGATGCAATCGCCAGAGCCGTCTTGTATGCTGTGTCCCAGCCGGATGATGTCGATGTCAACGAATTGATTGTCCGCCCGACAGCAAGTTTAACGAGTCTTTAAGGGAAACATCGGGCATAGAAAGCTAGGGTTAGCGCATCTCAAACCATATTGACAGGTGGATCATAGTAACCCAAGTTGCTAGTTATGCGGGAGTGCGATCGCTCCAGAAGTCAGTTAGGTAATAAAATCCCCTCCAGAGCGAAAAATAGGAGGGGTATATGTTAAACGAAATAATTACTGTCTACGCGTATCACTGACGACTTGTTAAAGGCGATGCCTGCGGTGGGCTACGCCTACGGACATCATGAAGATTGCCGTCATGAGATGAGTGATGCAGAAATTATTAACGTAAGTTGCTAGTTAGTGCCCAATAACGCTATCAAAATAATACAAAAACGAATGGCACTAATAAAAGCTCTAAGCTATGTAGGATAAGGGCTAGAGATTTAAAAGCTATTGTACAGTGGAGAATGAGTCAGGCGATCAGTCTTGATGCAGGGTGATGGAAGCGATCGCTGTGCCACAGAGAGTTTTTCTCTGGAAGAATAACTGTAAAAAAACTGAGAACGATCGCTTCGGCCTGGTTCGGAGTAACAGTTTGACTTACCGTGGCTAAAGCCACAGTGAGTCAATAACTTACATACCATTACAGTTATCTGCTTGATATTGTATCTTAGCCAAGGCTTGAGATGTATAATTAGGAGTGTATAAAGTTACATTTTTTACAAAATGTAATCAACTGAGATCACGATGACAGAGGCAAAGTGATATTAATAAATCTTCGCTAATTTCTCATCATCAATCTTCAATATTTATACGCATTTAAATGGTATTTAGAATTAACCGTATTTACATTGAGAAAAAACTCTTTGTGATTATGAATTAGGTTTACTTTTGATCACTCTACCAGGACTAATAAAAGAAATTCCTTGCTGAAAGTCAGTACCAATCATGACTGCTTCCACTATAGGTTCGGATATATCTGTTTGGGCTACCCACTCTACAATAAAGTTTGCGCCTAAACCTCCACTAGTGTCATTTCTATTAATAAAAAAATCTGTAGAAGCTAGTGCATCAAGCTGAATAGGGCGCTCCAAATACTGTTTAACTAATTTCCCATCTGAGTTATAGTAACGCACGGAAGTAATGATTATCGGATTGGTCAAATCTGTATTCCGAATACTGAGCGTAACTGCTAACTCGAAAATCTCCTGACGATTGTGATGATAGATATGAGAATAGACAGGAACATAAACAGTTTCACCGCTTGCTATCTTAAAATTCTTATCCAGCGGCGTCACTATTTTTTGAGATGGGGTTGCTTGAGTGGCATCGGGTTGTGACTTGAGTGGAATACTTGTTGATTGACAAGATACAATAAAAATAATAGCGATCGCTAAATAAAGATGTGGATACGGCTTCATTAAAACTATTTACACCCATTTTTTATACATATACGCCTTATGTGAATTAAGCCACAGGATGCTGTTCAAAAGTAAGAACATCAATACCAAAACGCTGGCGCAGAAAAATACGCA
>NZ_JBALCO010000082.1:0-15663 GCF_036919595.1 Nostoc sp.
GCTTAGGTGATGAGGGAAACTCAAACTGACTTCAGCCTTGTAATTACAGGGTTTTCACACAACTACCGATAACTTAAAAAACTATACTACTAATTACTTTCCCTTTCGTTGCTATTATCTAGCAAGTTGCCGCTTTTGTAAAGCAATCAAACTATGTAATTTTACTAAGTTGCTCAACTCATATTTAGCATGGGCATCAAAAATCAGGTTTTATGCTGGTTTAACCGGAAAACCTCAATTTCCGACCATAAACCCAGTTGATCAAGTTTTGTTGGGAATTCTACCAGATATGCAATTAATGAATTTGGATTAGAATATATAGCTTTTCTGAAAATGAATTTTATAAATTGACAAATTTATTACACAATATTGAATATATACATTTGAATAATCAAACCAAAAGAACTACTGTGACATTTTCGCAGATATTAATTTTTTAAGAGTCTTAGTCATGCAAAATACTAAAAAAGTATAAATAATAGTATGGAAAAAAGTGTTATTAATGCCAGTCTTTCTACTCAGAACTTAACCTTTCGTCCAGGTGATACTCCCGTCTCATTTGAGGTAACTGTCAATAATGACAGCGATCGCTTTGTCAATTTTCAGATAGAAGTTACCGCAGCAGGAGAAACCCGGAATACAGGATATCTCTGGTATCGACTCGAACCAGAGGTTGCAGCAGCGAAGCCACCAGGCAGTAGTACAATATTCCAAGTGTTCATATTCAATACACCCATTCCGGGATTTGTCGGTACTGTCAACCTGATGGTGAAGATTTTTTCACCGCAATTAGCACAGCAGTCAAGACTTGTGCTAAGGCTGAAAATCGAGCGAGACAACAGACCAACACATTTAAGTGTGGAATTGCCTGTGCGGGAGTTCCAAGTTTATCCCCGAAATTCTGTAGATATACCAGTTCGGGTGCGGAACTTGGGGCAACAACCTACCGATGTGGTACTACGTTTTAAAGGCGTTGATCCTTCTTGGCTAACAGGCAGTACAGAACGCCGATTATTTTTAGAGGCAGGTGGTTTAGCAGAAGCTACATTCCAATGCCAACCTCCTTCTGTAGTGCAAGCGCCCAGTCAAAATTACCCTTTTACTATTGAAGCTGTTAGCAATAATGGTTATCCAAGTAGTGCTGAAGGTAATGTTGAAGTCTTGCCTGTGGGTTTTATAAACTTTGGTATTACACAAAAACACCTGAAAATTCCTAGTAAATCGGCATGGTTGCCTGACTGGAAGTCTGATACAGCTTCCTTTGAATTACTATTTAAAAACGCTAGTAACCTCAATCAGGAAATTAATGTACAAGTGCAGGGAAAAGACTGGCGAAAATGTAATTTCAAAAAGCTTCCCGAAATTACCAATCTCCATCTAGCAGAGACAAGTAAAGTCATTCTTGATGTTAAAACAAAACGCCCTTGGTTAGGAATCGGCAAAACTTTGTTGCTGGAGGCCAAATCTGAATTATCGGATCAACGTTTAGGGAGTACAGACCCGGCCACGCAGACATTAGAAGTGGAGACTCTGCCAATTATACCTCTATGGCTACAGTTGGCTGCGATCGCATTATTAGCCGCACTCCTAGCATGGATACTGCAACCAAGAGATGTAATGCATACACGTTCTGTGAATTCAGTGCGTTTTAGTGGTATTGGTTTATCTGTGGTCAGTGGCTCAGATGATTGCACCTTAAGACTTTGGAGCATCGGTGCTGATAGGTTAGACGCCGACGATAGAGTAACATATGCTGGGGGGCCTGTTGCCTGTGATAAAGCGCAACAGCCCAAAGGTTTAATGGCGATTACCGATGACGCTGTAGAAGTCTTACGCTTCATGCCGTTACAAAATGATCGTGTTGCTGTTGGTTTAGATAATGGTGTAATTGAACTAAGAGATGTCCCCTCAGGTGCAAAGATCAGTGAACTTCAAGACCTTAAAGATCCAAAGGCAAAAGGCGATCGCGTCTTTGACCTAGCTTTCACCTCAAACTCACTTAACTTATTCAGTGGTTATGGCAGTGGTAAAGTTAGATTATGGTCAAGACCAGCGTCTAACAGCGATTTTCTACCAGAACCGCGAGAAGTTATCGACGTACAAAGTACATTGAAACTATCAGGTTTCCAAGTCCGGGCATTAAATCTCAGCCCAGATGCAAAAACTCTAGTAATTGCCGGAAACTTTAAGCGTTTCATCTTGTGGCAGTGGAATCGAACTCAATCTGATAAACAATTCCTAGATTTCTCAGTCCAAAATCTAGAAAAACTAGATCCATTAGTTGGGCGTGAAGACTATATTTGGGGATTAGCTTTTGTTCCTAACTCGGCCGAAAAAATTTTAGCAACCTCCGATTCTGCGGGATTTATTACGATTTGGAATTTAAATCAGTGCCAAACTATCAAAAATCCGAATCCGCAGGAAAAAGTTAATGAACTCAATTGTTCGCCACTAGACCGCTGGTCAGCATCAAAAACATCTGTGCATAGTCTGGCATTTAGTGATGATGGTAGTCTGTTAGTAAGTGGTGGCGATGATGGACGAGTAGTGATTTGGTACTTAACCTCCGAACATAAGCTCGACAAAACAAAGGCAGCAGAAGGTAAAACAATTTACCAAAGCTCTAAAAAAATCAATAGTATCGACTTGAAAAGTAATCAAGGAACCATGATTGTGAGTGGTAGTGAAGATTTTCAGGTCAAACTACACCGCATCAAATAAGGGAGTCGATCACATGCAAGCTAAATTCAATCCACTACAAGTTATTATCAACCCACCTGGAATTCAATTTGGGATGCCAGGAGACACTATTGAACTGTATGTTGTTGTAATCAATCAGGGAGACCAGAGTGCGGTTATTGACTTATATTTTGTTTTTGACGAAGTATTTCAAAATTTAATCGGTTGGTCTAGTTCTCCTAGAGAAAGTTTAGCATTAGCTCCCCAACAGAATAGTGACGAAATAACATTTGAATTAAAAATCCCCGCAAATGCTCTTCCAGGAACCTATGACTATACATTAGTCCTAGATTCTCCTCTACATTATCCACAAGATACTCCCGTAACCTTCCCAAACCAAATTAAGGTTTTACTAAAAGAACAGACCGCAATTCGGGTGAATGACCCGACATTTTCCATTAGACCTAACACCAACCCTAACAAGCCGCTAATTTTCAATCCTAGTCAGCCTCTGCAAGTAGAGGTGATAGTTGACAATCGCTCCTATCTGGTAGACAGGTTCCGCTTGAGTTGCCCAGATTTAGATAATGACTGGTTTACAATCAATTATCCTGGAACTGGACTTGAGGGGCCTGGGTTGGTGTCTGATGTGAGTGCATTAGAACTTAACCCTGGTACTCAGGGTCAAATATTGTTGAAATTTCATCCACCTGGAGATACCCTTGCGGGAAGCTATTCTCCAACAATCCGCTTGTATTCGGAAAGCTCTCCAGACTTAGTACTGCTGGATTTGGTGTACATCCAAATTCCAACAAATTATCGCTTAGATATAGAACTTAATACTATATTGGGACAAGTTAGCCGTAGTCTTGGCAAGTATGAATTATCGCTAACAAACCAGGGCAATATTGTTCGCGAACTAATATTAAATTTAAAAAGTCGAGACGAAGAAGAACTATATACTTATAAGTTTGATCCGACTGAAGTAAGATTATTACCCAATAGAAGTGCTGCCGCCAATTTGACGGTTAAACCCAGACCTTGGTGGCGAAGACCCTGGTTTGGCACAGGGCTATTGGTCAACTTTCAACTCGATATAAAAGACGAACAAAATTTACCCTTACCTAACACATTGCCTCAGGGAACTTTGGTATGGAAACCCCGTCCTTTGTGGCAATTTATTCTGTTAATTTTGGCAATTTTGGGCTTACTCGGAGGGATAGGATTTATCATTTGGCGAATTTTAAATCCTGACCCTTTGAGATTAGAAAATTTTAGTGCCAATAACCCTCGAATTACTGAAGAGGAGGATGAGGTAGCTTTAAAGTGGGACATTCACAATTATCAACAGTTACAAAAGTTGGTTCTGACGGCCAAAAGTTCGCAACCTATTCAGCCTATTACCTATGACTTTAGCAATGGTATTCCTGAAACACTAGGCAAAGGAACTGCTAATGAAATACCTCCTTGTCAGGTGCAAGAAAAACAAGAGCTAATTTGTAGCAATGTTAAAACTGGAGTGAAAACAAAAGGTAATTACACTTTTGATTTACAAGCCTTTTATCGTAATGGTATACAATTATTTTCTCCAAAGACCCAAGTAGTAAGCCAAACAACACAAGTAGAAATAGCTGAAAAACAAATTGCTGAAGTAGTTGGTTTCCAAGCAGATAAACCACTATATACAAAAGGTCAAAATATTCTTTTCAGTTGGACAATTGCCCGTCCATTATTGTTAGCACAAATTCAAATTGCTGGCAGTGCAGATGATGGTACATCCTATGGTCAACAAATTGCTTATAAATTTAATCAAGGTAAAATTGCCGATCCTAAACTTCAAAAACTATGTACACAACAAAATCAACAACTACGATGTACAAATATTCCTCTACCAGCAAATAAAGCCGGAAACTTTGCGTTCCAAATCAAAGCTTTTTCTAACAATGGAAGTCAAAAAAATAGTTTAAAAAAGACTGATTCAAAAATTGAAATATTACCAAAACCATTTAATATTGTCTCTTTTAAAATCAACGGTAGTGAGCAACCGAATCTGGTTCTCAAGGAAGGAGAATTTACTACTTTAAGTTGGAGAGTAGAAGGAGAAAATATTCAGGTTAAACTTCTGCCATACGGCAATAACGTTAAACCAGTTGACTCAATAAAACTTCCAGTCAATCAAGCTTTCCCGCCTCAAATCGCACTGCAAGTTAATGACATATCTGGCAAGCAACAACCCCAGCAAAAAGGATTTGCAATCACAGTTCTCAAAAAAGTGGTGCCTACTCCCACTCCTACACCTAGCATTAACCCAATTCCATCTACTTTCCCACGCAACAATAGCCCATTTAAGATTCCCTTCCCTCTGAGGTAACTTTTTGGGCGATGTGAAAAGCAGAGATATATGAAAGTTGAAGACTGCCTCCAAAATCATCTTCTATGCAATGCCTCAATTCCGAAAATAAAGGCTCACTGTTGCAGTTCCAGGGCCACATCCTACTTCCAGAATTTTTGAATCTGTGGAGAGTTGAGCAACTTCCACAACTTGCTAAATCAAATCCTGAGGATAGCGGGGTCTTGCCTTGTTGTAAGCTTCTGCTGCTGGAAAATACCAGTTTTTGCGCTGTTCCAGGTCTCTGCTGGAATAGCTGATTACTGTTTTTTTAGGTCTTTCATAATTTATTCAATTTGCTTGTGCAAAGAGCGTACTAGTTCAATTCCTATTTTTCTGAAAAGCTCGGCGTCTGCGCCCATTTTCCAACAGGGGTTTTCGCAACGGTACTACCTCAGCTTCACTACTTTCGCGTGCTACCCGAATCAGCAACCCAGCAGCTATTAAGCTGGCAATCATGGAATTACCACCATAACTAAACATGGGTAAAGGTAAACCAGTAGTTGGTAAAGAACCTGTAGCAACTCCGATGTGGAGCAATGACTGTCCTACCATCAAAATCGTTACGCCGATCGCTACCAATCGATGCACTATATTTTTAGCCTTCAGCGCCACAATTAATCCGAGAGTGGCGAATGTAGCTAAAAGTACCAACAACACCATACTGCCAACAAAGCCAAACTCTTCGGCAAACACCGCAAAAATAAAATCGGTATCCTGAATTGGTAAATAAAACAGCTTTTGTTGGGAAAGCCCAAATCCGGCTCCCCAAGTTCTACCAGAACCTACGGCTAGTAGACTTTGCACTAACTGGTAGCCATCTCCTGTAGCATCCGCCCACGGATTCAAGAATGACATCACCCGCTTCCGCTGGTACTCTTTAATACTGATACTGAGGATTGCCAACATCACTCCGCCAATTGCTGTTCCTCCCAGGTACTTGTAAGGTAACCCAGCAGCTAAAGCAATTAGCCAAATAGTCATGCCGCAAAGTGCTGTTGTACTTAAGTTAGGCTGGGCAAGAATTCCTAAAAGTACCAGACCGAAAATACCCAACCAAGCCAAGCGAACCCGCCAACTGATTCGTTCCCACTGACCAAAAAGCCGCGCACTTTGCAGCACCAAAAAGGGTTTAATTAATTCTGAGGGTTGAATCGGAATTGGCCCGATCGCTATCCAACGCGCTGCGTCAAAAGCCTTCCTTCCCAATCCTGGGATCAGTGTAACAAAAATTAACGCCAAAAATAGCAACAAAAACCAATGGGATAGTCCCAAAATTTTCTGCAATGGGAAATTAACAATAATATTGAATCCGATTAAAGAAACTAACACCCAAAGCAGTTGACGCTTAAAGTAGTACAGCCCGTCATGATGACGGGCGTCAGCCACAGGATAGGATGCTGAAAATAGCATGATCAAGCCGACGAACAGCCAAATCAACGTTAACCAGCGCAACAACCGCGCTTCTAATGCCCAGTTGGAGACTGAACTATCAAAAATTGGAATCAGACGGCGTAGATTCACGATCAGTACGGGTAAAAAGTTAGGAATTAGGAGTTAGCAATAAAACTCATAAATCATAACTTATAACTCATAAGTAGACTTTACAACCATAAATCTTAGAGTTGTCAACTTCAATACACCACTCGATCAATATTTCTGACAAATTGCCATCGCTATGCCTCCTGTTGACGTAGAGTCTCCTAGAGAAAATATTACTACGTATAAAGAGTGTTAAATTGTACAGTAATTTTACTACGATAAATGACCTTTCTAGAGATTTAAGCGTTATAAGCTTGATTTTAAAGTCAAATTTTGATGTTTAACTAATAATTTGGCATAACAGGTGCTAAAGACCCAATTACATGAAGTATTGGGAATTTATAGGATTGTTGTGACGATAATTACACGAACGATTTTGTGGGGACAAATACACATTTATTTAATCAAACTCAATGATTTAACGCAATTAACTGGTTGTCTGTCCATAAATAGGGGAATTTCAACTCAATCCAGAACTCAGTTCCTTGTCCAAGTTCTGATAAACATGTCAATGTTCCCCTGTGTTTTTAAACTACAATCTGATAGCTAATTGATAAACCTAATCCTGTACTCTTACCTACAGACTTAGTTGTGAAAAATGGATCAAACAGTCGTTTCTTAACTGCTTCTGTTATTTCAGAACCATTATCAGTAATTCGGATAACACACTTTGTTCCTATAACTTCTGTAGTAATTGTAATTGTATTAGGATTAGCGTGAATTTCCGCGATCGCGCGTTCACTAATTATATACATTCTCAACAGAAAAGAGGTCTTTGCTGACCTCTTACTAATTCTCTAAAATAATGTTCTATTTACAGAATTACGACAAGCCAGTATTAGCACCTTGCTTACCAGTT
The DNA here is from genome assembly GCF_036919595.1 of Nostoc sp. Lineage (GTDB taxonomy): Bacteria > Cyanobacteriota > Cyanobacteriia > Cyanobacteriales > Nostocaceae > Nostoc. Next base: position 7,470 of record NZ_JBALCO010000082.1, read on the forward strand.
GCCAGTTCCACCTTGATTATTTTGCCACCTGCTTTTTGGATGCGTTGCTGTTCGCGGAACCAGTTTTCATAGGGAACTAGCTTAGTAAAGTAAGTATTTTGCAGTTCGCGTTGGGTACGAATTCGGGTTTGGCTAGGAACTAGAGCAGTAATTTTAAACAAACGGGACATGTTTTGAAAATCTCCTGTATACTTTGTGAAAAGTTTTTTATCTCAAAATCTTGAGTGCAAATCTTTTAATAATCAAAGGCTGGAAATCAAACATCAATACTAGACCAGCAACACTCATCACTGATAATTTACCAAGATAAGCAATATAACGTTCTAGCACTCACAGTTGATTTCCAGACCTTAATAAAGCCGCACCTAAATTTTTAAGCGCAAACTAGTTCTTAGCTTAACCCAGAAGAGATATAGTCTAAGTAAACACCCATTTCCTTACCAGCATCAGAACCAACCAAGCTAGCGGTTACTTCCTTGATTGCTTGGATAGCTTGCACGGTAGCACCAACGGGAACTCCTAAAGAGTTGTAGGTTTCCTTCAAGCCATTTAATACACGCTCATCCAAAATGGAAGGATCGCCAGCTAACATAGCGTAGGTGGCATAGCGGAGGTAGTAATCCAAATCACGGATGCAAGCAGCATAGCGGCGGGTAGTGTACATGTTGCCACCGGGACGAGTGATGTCAGAGTATAGCAAAGATTTTGCTACAGCTTCTTTGACGATCGCAGCAGCGTTGGCGCTGATGGTGCTAGCAGCACGTACCCGCAGTTCGCCAGTAGAGAAGTAGCCTTTTAGCTTCTCTAAAGCAGAAGAGTCCAGGTATTTACCTTGAACGTCTGCGGAGTTAATGACAGCGGTAATTGCGTCTTGAGCCATGTTGTTAATTCCTTATTTCCAACCGTATTGCAATACTTCTGTTTCGGCAGGGAAACAGCATCACCTTATAGCAGGGCGCCAACTAAGTAGTCGAAGTAGCCACCAGCTTCAGCAGCGTCATCACCAGACAGCAATGTAGCAGAGACATTCTTCAGCCCACGGATACCTTCAGCAACACCATCAATCGGAGTTCCCAAGGACTTGTACAGTTCACGGGCGCCGATAACACCAATTTCTTCAATTGGGGTAACATCACCAGCAACGATACCATAGGTAACGAGGCGGAGGTAGTAATCTAGGTCACGTAGGCAAGTAGCAGTCAATTCTTGACCGTAAGCGTTACCACCAGGAGACACAACGTCAGGACGCTTTTGGAACAGTTGATCGCCAGCTTGCTTAACCAGCCGTTCACGATTTTCTGTCAAAACTTGAGCAATCCGCACACGGCGTTCACCACTGGCAACAAAGGATTTGATCCGATCCAATTCACCAGGGCTGAGATAGCGAGCTTCTGCGTCAGCATTCACGATAGCTTTCGTGACAATACTCATTAATGGATTCCTCCAATACAAATGAAACCAGGATTTGATTAAACTGGTACGACTTTAATTTGGTTCACTGAGTTTATTTTCTAGTTCTTTTAGATACAGCAGTTTAATAACTGCTATAGCTAATGAATTAAGAGTTGTCTTGAGTAAACACAAGTACGCAAGCTTTTAAACTTAGTTACCTTCCGCAAAACATTTTCCGGCATTCTGTTGAGCATTTATGACTGATCTTAACACTTTGTAATATTGCTTTTCAGAATTCCCTGTTTTAGCTGTAATCTGATAGCAATATTACGAAAGGTTATGAAGGGATATTGGGTATTGGGCATTGAGAAGAAAATTAACTCTTCAGTCACCAATCCCCAATCCCTATCCCCTATTCAGCCGCCTGTACACTGCCGAGGTAGTTACCTGCTGGCAGAGATGGGAAACGGTTGTAAGGCACAACATCTTCACCGAAGTAGCGGCTATATTCTGGGCTTTCGACTATTGCTTCTACAGCAGCCGATAAACCGCTATCAGCTAGCAGCTTGTTATACTGGCGAATTTCTTCCTGAGTTGTGGGTGTACGCCCCAACAGGTGACGGAAGAGGAACTCAATTACCTTGGCATGAGGATAAGGTATGTGGAAGCGCTGGCGATAGATTTGGGAACTGGTTAGTTCACGCACAAACTCCCGGACGGAAATTTCACCATTCTGGAGTTTGCTCTCTAGGTCAGTACGGCGGAAATTATCAGGCACTTCACCGCTAACATCCAACACTTGACAGTAAATGGCGTTAATTACCTGTTGTCTTTCGGTTTGGTTAGTACTCTGTGCCAGACGGTAAATGCGTGCATGTTTACGCCCACCAAGCTCCACAGATTGTCCGCTACCATCGTTGTAGGAACGACCTAGTTCAGCATATGAGGGCTTACTCTGGTTTATACCATTTGTTTGTGCTGATATATCTGCGATCGCCTGTATCGAAAGCGCTGTATCGTTACTAACTCCGACGCGGGCTTGTACTGGCTTAAAGCTCGGTACAACCACGTCATCGTTTTGCTTGGTAAGCTGGTTGTACAGCTTTTCCGTATTCGGGAAGTTTGCAGCAGGTAGGGTCGGGAAGCGACGGTAAGGTACCGTATCTTCACCAAATACCTGGTTATATTCCACACTATCTACTAAGGCACCGATAAAAGCACGTATACCTTGAGTAGCCAAAATCTGGTTATACTTGCGGATTTCTGCTTGGTCTAGTGGCGCACGTCCCAGGAAGTGTTTGGTTCCCAACTCAATCACTTTGGTGTTGGGGTAGGGTGTGTAGAACTCTTTCAGGTAGAGGTTAGAGTAACCCAAACCTTCAATAAATTCCTTCACGCTGATTTCGCCGTTCCCCAGCTTGCTTTCCCATTTTGTAAATTCGTTTTTGGCAATGTAGGGGGCAATATCCCGCTCAAATATCTGACGATAGGCAGCGCTGATCAAGGTTTTTACTGCAACTTTATCACTGGTATTGGCCACCAGCTTAAAGATTTTGGTTTGTTCTCGTTGCTTGCTAACACCTTGATTAATACGGAACTGAATATCTGGTTCTGACCGCTTTTCTGTCACTGTACCCAGTGTCACAAAGCTCGGCGTTACTTCCTTCTGGATTTTCGCGGCAACATCATCACGAATGCTACCAACGCGCAATTGTCGCCCTGCTACACCACCAGGAGTCAGATACCGTTCGTAAGGGATTGTATCTTCACCAAATGCTTCGCTGTATTCTACGCTGTTAATAATGGCATCAACCACCGCGTAAAAGCCTTGTTTGGCAGCGATATCAAAGTACTTGTTGATTTCTTGACGACCATAAGTCGGACGACCCAACAAGCGGCGGTGAATATACTCGATCGCTTTACAAACATACAGCGATGACCAGTAAAGATTGCGGAATACATCCGACTTAGCCAAAGCACGGATAAACTCCCGCACAGAGATGTCGCCGTTTTCCAGCTTGATTTCCAATACCTTCGGGCGTTGACCTTCGTAGACATCGCGACCGAAAACTTGCAGGTAAGCAGCTCTAATCACGGCTTGCGTGGAGCTTTCGGAGAATCTGACGCTAGAACCTTTGGCAGCCTTTCTACCAATAGTACCAGGCAGTTGATCTAATTTGAACACCTTAGGCCCAAGGGTACCAGGAGCTTCACCCCGCGCCTTGGGATTACTATTTTGGTTATTAATCCCTGCTCCTTGGTGAATTAGGATGCGCTTGGTATCCTTACCAAAAGGAGCCGGACTGGTGCTGGGGTTGCGAGTTTCTTTCGGGAAAATCGCCCCAAACTGAATTTCCAAGGGGTCATTCCCAGAACCGTAAGGATGCTGATCTGGTAGCGGTTGTTCGTAGGCAGCAAATGTGGTAATGAACTGAGGTATTTTGCGGAAAGGCGCACTGTAGTTAAACAGGTCTTGCTGCAGGCCCCAGTTACGACATTCTTGTGCTTCTTGACCCAGACCCCGGAGGTAGGGTACTGTTTCTTCGCCAAAATAGTCGCTGTATTCAGCAGAATCTACTAAAGCATCTACTAAAGCTGGCAGACCACCATTAGAAATAATCGAGAAGTATTTTTGTACTTCTTCTCGGCTACTTGGTCCCCGTCCCAGAATGTGACGGAAAGCTAGTTCAATGACTCGGCTGTTAATAAAAGGCTGGTAAAACTGTTTTTGGTAAAGGGGAGATTTAGCTAGACGACGGACAAACCCCTTCATGGAGATGTCGCCATTTTTTACCTTGGATTCTAGGTCAGATATGGACAAGCTATAAGCACGGGTAATATCGCGCTCAAAGATTTGCCGATATGCGGCCTTGATTACCTCATTTTTTTCGCTACTTGATAACCCAGTCTTCATCACAAACTTGGGACGCCGTTCTGCCGCATTAAAGTAAATTTGCGGTAGTTCCAACCCTTGCTGGTCGCTAGAGGGGCGTTGACGCAGTTTATTTGAAGGTGTGGCTGCTTTGAATTCTGTTAGCAAAACATCCATGTACTGAGACACAATCTCTGTAGCCTCAGCATCATTGCGGAAAAAGGAAAGTGACCCGGCTTTGATTTCCTGCAAAGCTACTAGCGTTGCTTCACCAGAGCAGGCATTTTCAATTATTTCCCGCAAACCTCGTGTGTTCACCGCTATGATGTTGGGGTCTCCAGCAACGATCGCATAAGTAGCGTAGCGCAAGAACCAGGATAAATCCCGCAAGCTCTTGGCCATGTTGCTCGGACCATAACGGGCAATGTTAATTGGTCTGAACCCTGGAGGTGTCGGGCCACTGGGGGATGAGTTAAATATTGAACGTAAATTTTCTAGGAACCCACCACGACTTTCAACGTAGGTTACAGTTCCCAGTTGCATCCCTTGTTGAACATTAGCACCAGCACTAACAGGTACTATTTCTACTGCTCTAGGCTTTTCTAAAAAAGCCATTGGCGAACCACCGACAAAAATCCGGTTGGCAGCTCGAGATACGATAATCTCGGCATTTTCCGTAAGCCTCTGGGAAATTTCTAGACGCTTTGCACCAGATGCAAAATAGCTTGCCAGTTCATTTAGTTCACCACTTCCCAAAAAGCGGTCTTGCTGCTCCGCTTGGGTAATTGTCGCAACAGCTAGGGTTTGATATAGTTGCGGACGCGCAACTGAGCTTCCACCACTCGCCTTAACACTCATCGGATTTCTAAAACTCCCATCATAATCGTTTATGTGTTAAGTCTGGGTCGCTTTGAGGCTTGACACATTGCTGTGTCTGTGCTATTTGAGTTTGAGAGTACTGCCTGCAAAACTGCCAGTAAATTAACCCAGTTAGCTTTTAGATTAAAACGTTTTGCGTTCTCAAGGCGGGTTTATTAAGAAGTGTGTAGAACCTGTAGCTTTTATCCATGCAATCTCAAAAATAGCTCCTCTTATTTACTGAGATAAAATCTAAGTTTTGTAACTCAGTACTAGGGTAGGCATGGTCTACCGATGCCGAAAACCTCGATTTTGATGTTTATGGCAGTGTCCACCCGACAATTATTGCAATTTGTACAAAATCTCAGTTGAAACCAAATTCCCTCCAGCAACGTCAGGAGACAGTAGTCATTAGTTAATGCTAAGTTACTTTTGCTACTATTAACTAAGTATTAAGAAATAACACTACCCTGGAAATAATTCTCAAATTGTGGTGGTTTAAGCATTAGCTATCAACATTCTTTAACCGGAAAATACTGTGCACAAAAGTTTTAAATTTAACTATTTATTCAATGCTACTCTGTCTGCGATCGCAGTTATTTTGGCTGTCACTCCTGCAAATGCGCTTCCAGAACAAAATATCAGCACCGTTGTTAAGTGGGCGAAAACTCGATCACAATTACCAACTCTGAGATACAACGGCGAAGCCCACGGCTATGAGGGTACGAAGGGAAATTTATACTTTTATGCTGATGTCACAGAACAAAATGGGACAGTGACCAAAGAAGGAATAACTGTTAGTGGTGATGATCGCCTCAAATTCACCACAAAAAATGCCAAAGCAGTGAAATTGTTACAAAATATTTATAATTCCAACATTGCCAATGACTTCCAAAAGTCTGGGTATATCACCAAAGTTGGTCGTGACCAGTTTTATTACGGGCAAAAGTTTGCTTACATCACTGCTCAGGTGCAGGGTGGGTCATCATTTCAGATAATTCCCTTGAGAAATTTGCCAGAATTTATAAATAATGCCAAATATTGCCAAACTAATCAATGTGACCTTTGATTAATTCTGTTACCTGGAATTTACATAAGAATTATCAGTAAACAAAGGCACGCAACCACCAACATTATTGGCTGCTGACAATTCAACATCCGACTCAAAACCTTTTTCAATCAACTCTTTACCAGAACTGCATTTTTTTAAGTATCCCAGTAAATCCTGCCGGAAAGCTTGAAATGTTGCCACAGCCACTTCGGCTTCTGGTGATAAACTACCATGTAAATAACTGAAAATTGCTCCAGCACCAATTAAATCTTCAAATGCAGGTCGTAGGCTACCATCCTCTTTCCACCTCTCACCGGCTTGGTTGTAAATCATTGGAGCGATCGCAAAAGACAATATGATAAAAATCAAATCATAGATAAGAAAGCCAGTGTAAATAATTAAATATTTGTAGTAAGTACAAAGCGTGCTGTTAATTTGACAGCTTCAGCTTCATTAGAAATTAAAGGTTAGCAGCAAGTAGATCAGCAGTTATAATCAATATAAAACTTCAAGTTTCAAAATATTATGAATTTAACTATAAAAAATTATCATAACAATACTGCACCTAAGTCAACTTATGATGTGCTGATTGAAAATCAACAAGATGGCACAGTAAAAGCAATATTGTTAGGTTTACCAGACTGTCAAGGCTCAGGAAATACGGAAACTGAAGCAATAGAACAACTCAGTCAAACTTTGCTAACTCGGTTATAAACAGCCAAGATTGTGACTTTAGAAATTGAAGCGCCCAAAGTAGAAAATCCTTGGATGAAAATAGCTGGTAAATATAAAGATGATACACAATTTGATGAGATGCTGGAATATATAGAAGAATATCGACGTGAATTGGATGCAGACAATGAAACGAGGGAAATTAGAGTTGAATGATTTAAGGATTTTAGATACGGATCACCTATCATTGCTCCAAAGGGGTAATCCATCTATTAGAAAGCGATTAAATACATTTCATCCTCAAGATATTGCCATAACTATTGTGACACCATCTGAACAAATACGGGGAAGAATGAATACTATTAATAAGGCTGATTTATCAGACAAATTAGTCTTAGTTTATGCTAGATTACAAGATACCTTAGAAGATTTAAATAGTATTAATGTCGTGGAATTTAGCGAAGATGCTGGCAAGATTTACGCTGAATTAATTAGGCAGAAAATTCGCGTTGGCACTCAAGATTTACGTGTTGCAGCAATTACGCGTCAGTAAATGGTATTTTAGTAACCCGGAACCACAGGGATTTTGAAAAAGTGCCTAATTTAAGTTTAGAAGATTGGACTATATGTTAATTGTGCAAAGGGTAAATTGAATGAACTATTGGTTGATAGTAAAAAACTTCATTGGGATATGATTAGCTTCCCAGTATTCTTCGGCTGAATTTAAAATATCCAATGCTATTTGGTACTGTGTCGGGTCAGCTTACGAATCAGAACAAAAAGCAAAGCAAAAAGCAACAGAAAAACACCTAATGGAAGCACAAACCACGCACTTCCCCTCATACTACCTACAATAACAAAAAAAACTCCGTCACCTAACCAGACTAACAAGAAAAATACCTCTATAGAAGTAAATAATGAAGTAGTGGTAGGTTTTATCGGTGGTTGGGTTATTACAGGTTGAGTATGAGGTGTAGAAGCTGCTGGTTGAGGAATGTTAAATTGAGTTGGCTTAGTTGACGATGAAGTAGCTGTATTGGTTAATGATGCAACTTGCCATATCTTGATAGTGTTGTCCCCACTCCCACTAGCCAAGGTTTGACCATTAAAACTGAAAGTTACAGAAAAAACCGAGTAAGAATGACCAGTGAGGGTTTGCAGTAGGTTTCCCCTCCTTACATCCCACAGTTTGATAGTGCCGTCTCTACTCCCACTAGCCAAGGTTCGACCATCGGGACTGAAGGCTACAGAATGAACCGAGTAAGAATGACCAGTGAGGGTTTGCAGTAGGTTTCCCCTCCTTACATCCCACAGTTTGATAGTGCCGTCTCTACTCCCACTAGCCAAGG
>NZ_JBALCO010000083.1:0-9181 GCF_036919595.1 Nostoc sp.
TATTCATTGGGAGACCTCAAGCTTTGGTTTCGTTACCTTTATCTTGTGGTTTCCCTTTCTTTTTTGCTACCCCTTCTCACTCACATAAGGCGTAACTATAGCCTTTTTGCTGATACCAATCATCTACTAGCACAAAAATTGTGGTCAACAGGGTTGAACCGTCTACCATATTCATTGGGAGACCTCAAGCTTTGGTTTCGTTACCTTTATCTTGTGGTTTCCCTTTCTTTTTTGCTACCCCTTCTCACTCACATAAGGCGTATTGTTATTTAAGTTACTTATTCACTAGATGATTCATCATCTTGATCTATGCTGTCTTCTACTGATACGAGATTTTCTGGCGGACGCTCATGGTTAAGTTGGTTTAGTAGTGCCAGTACTTTATTACCGCGTTCTATGGAGTGATCTTCGAGAAAGATGACCTCTGGTGTCCGACGTAGCCGTACCCGCGCCCCAAGTTCGCTGCGGACGTAACCCGTGGCCGACTTTAAGCCTGCCATTGTTTCTACCTTAGCTTCATCTGTACCATAGATACTGACGTAGATTTTGGCGTGTTGGAGATCGCCGGAAACATCAACATCAGTAACACTTACCATTCCTGTACCCACACGGTCATCCTTAATGCCGTTAAGCAGCATTTGGCTAACTTCCCGTTTGATCAGTTCAGCAACGCGGGAAACCCGGCGATTTGTAGCCATAAAAATTTCGCCTCCTCACAGAGGTTGCACAACAAAAATAGATGTAAGTTGGGTAGACAGTACTTAGCGTGAGCAACGCCAAGAGCAACCGTCTATGGGGCACAACCCCGATATAGCGCTAGTCTAGATTGTACTTAAGCCCAGCATTGCCCGTAGGGTGAAAGTAAGGAAGACTAGGCTGCCCACAAATAAACCTAAGATAGCGATCAAGGTGACTGGGCGCTTCAACAGTGGCACTAATGGCGCAAAGGTGTTCAGAAACAGTCCTAAGACGATAGTAATTAAGTACCGGGGGTAGCGAAAGACGTTATCCCAAAATCCGTCAAACATCTGAATGTAAACTGCCTTGTTATATACTTACGTTTGTTTTGATATGCTTTATCTACTCAATTGTAATCTATGCGGCTGGAAAATTAGCCAGTTAATCTAAAATATTGCTCGTCGGTTATATTGACTTTATTTAGTCACAATTATTTTCAGTTGAATCGTAGGTAAATGGTAATTCAAATCCCCAAAGAAACTAGCCCACGTCCATTTTTGAAGTGGGCAGGGGGTAAAAGTAGGTTGATACAGCAATATATTCCTTATTTTCCCAAAAGTTATAAAAATTACTATGAGCCATTCTTAGGTGGTGGTGCTGTTTTTTTCTATCTCCAACCAAGTGCAGCAATTTTAACTGATATTAATGCTGAATTAATTAACACTTATTGTTGTGTAAGAGATGATGTTGAAGAATTAATTTCTCTATTGAAAGAGCATAAAATTCGACATAATAAAGATTATTATTATAGCGTCCGAAACAACTCTGGTGGTACTTGTGTAGAAAAAGCTGCTCGGATAATTTATCTTAATAAGACTTGTTTTAATGGTCTTTATCGAGTCAACTCACAGGGTAAATTCAATGTGCCTTTAGGCAGATATGAAAATCCCAATATTTGTCATGAAAATTTACTGCGACTAGCCTCAATAGCACTTTCTCATGCAGAAATCCAACGAGCAGATTTTACAGAAGTCTTAAATCATGCGACTAGCAGTGATGACTTTGTATTTTTTGACCCGCCCTATCATCCTATCAGTGAGACTAGCTATTTTACTGCTTATAATCAAAATTGTTTTAGTAAAAAAGACCAAGAACTTTTAAGAGATACTTGTGCAGAGTTGGTAAGTCGTGGTGTCAAAGTTATGGTATGTAATTCTGATAGCGAATTTATTAGTAAAATTTATACTGATATCAATTTTCAAACATACAGAATCAAAGCAGCCCGATCAATTAACTCAAACATAAAAAATAGAGGCATGATTTACGAACTATTAATTACATCTTTTAAAGATTTTTATTTGCCCAAGCAATGAATCTGTCTAAGCTATAAACTCCTAATAAATTATGGTTATCATTAACTCTTGCTTTTAGCCATTTGCTTGCGCCCTCTCGCATACCTTCACCGCCTAAAATCACAATAGTTGGTGTAGGGTAATAATTCTGGATGTTCATGTTCAAGTAAGGAAACTTTTCATCAACAGAACCGGGGCTTTCTTGCCATTTGCACTCGAAAATTAAACCAGATGGCATTGCAGCTGAGCCAACAACATAAAAATCAACCTTCAGAAGGGTATGATAAATTCCAGTTCCAATATAAACTTCCTTTCCATAACGTTTAGGTAATAAAGCAGCATTCAATATAAATTCTTTTGGGACATAGTTCCCCACTTGGAAATAATTATGCCCATTTAAGATTGCTTCTACATTTCCTTCTAAAATATTCCCAGACTTATTTGCCCGTCCGCCTTGAGTCAGAGCCATCATCAATCCCTCTGCCAAAAGTCCTGCTTATTATAGGATTTCACAGAAGTAGTAACAAATAATCAGTTGCTTAATATGAATTTTTGATTTTGACTAAACAAGCTTGGATTAATAGGCAAAAAATCCGAATAATTTGGTATTATTGTACTAAATTAATACATTTGTATTAATAATTGGGATCAAGAATGAGTTGCTAATTGAGGAAGTATGAAAGAAATGGAAAATTCCATTTCTCTTTGCCCCTTAACCTTTTTCCTAACCTCTCTAATAACTGGAATTGAGCTTGGATAAATTTTAGTGATTTCGCCTTAGCTTTAGCCTGTCTGGGCTTCAGTATGACCGTTGCGGATAGTCCATGCTAGTTCTAAGAGTTGAGTCCAGCGCTTTTGTAGCTGTTTGGGAGTGCATTTGATGGCTTTGGCGATCGCTTGGTCGTTTTGCCTTGCAGTTTTTAACTCTAATATTTGCTGTTGCTGTTCTGTGAGTTGATTTAAAAAGACTTCCCACTGCTGGGAAGATAAACCCAATTTTTGTTCTAAACCTGCACCTAACCATTGATGTACCAATTGCCAATGGTGTTGTTTGGCAAACTTTTCTACGTGGTATTTAAAGCGTTGTTGGAGATAATCGCGCTGACGGCTAGTTAAACCGAGAATTTGGTCAATTTCTGGGGCTGAAAGGTCTTGGAGTTTCAGGCTGAGGTAGTTCATACAGTCAGATTGACCTTGAGACTCCAGGTATTTCATCAATTCAGTGATGACGCGATCGCGTTCTGACTCTTCTGATGGATCAAAATTAGTTTGAGCAATCATTTGCGATCGCAACTGTTGCACCGCCGAGTTGCGCTGGTAAGATTCTGCTTCTTCACCCTTAGCAGACTCTACCGCCATTTCAATATCCACGGTAGTTTCTTGCGGCTGACGACGAGCAAAACCTTGGGCCCGTAAGATAATCAATTGCTGATTTGCACCACCAGGTAAATTGATCCGGCGTTTGGCATACTGTTCTGTAAACGCCATATATTCAGCTAATTGCAGCTGAGTACGCGGCGTATGATCATTAGGTAGTTCGTTTTCTCTGCGGAAAGCTTTGATAGCTTCGATATAAAATGCTTGTAAAAAATCTTCAATTAGGCTGTAACGAGCCTCAAAGCCCAACTCAGAGCCGGATATAGTTACATGGCGGTAAACCATAGCACCCAAATTGCTATGTAATTCCACCCGCCCTTGTTTGGAACCTAGTTGGTAGTAACGTAAGCACTTTTGCATCCGATGCCTTCCCAACGTCATCTGCCAGGACTTGATTTCCCCAGATGTTTGGATACGGGAGCTTTTATCGCAAATGCGTTCTACTTCTACGGCTATGCGCTTTGCTAAAGCTTCTACGCACCTGGGTGCTGCTTTCACTTGTGCTTGCATTTCCTGACACAGCAATTCAATCAAGTTACTGCTACTGCTGTCTGAAAATTCTTCGGTCGAAAGGTGATTATCAAAAATAGGTGTAGAGTTTGGTAGATTAACGACGTTAGCTTTCATGACTTTTCCAGGGAGTAGTATTGCACCGTAATTACAACGCAGACACAGCAATCAAGACCAGCCTTGGCTGGAGAATCTTTAGGCATTCGTCCATTAAGACTTGCCGCATGTAATGCTCACATCTAAAGCTCATATATAAAACTATAGGAAATACGAGAGAGTTACGGTTATGGCAATGTGTCGGTTTTTTCACAAGCCGCCACATTCACGCGGGGACATGAGTACCCGTCATTTTCTCAAAGTTGTCAAATCCCTTGCTGTAGCGACTGTTACCACCATCCTGTTATTGCATTTGTGCCCATCGGAGACATCGCCTTTAAATATGACAATTTCAAAACTGGAGTCGCTTTTATCACAATTTCCGAAACGGAGAGGTGTGCCTGTGAAGTTTAATTCTTATACCCATGCTGCTGCTGCTTCCCAACCTAAACCCCTCCGTATAATTACTGCTTCTTCTGCCGTCATATCCAAGATGGTAGACACTTCATATGTAGGTTCTTCGCCAGTATCTACAATTATGTCTACCAAGTTGTCCAAACGGTCAAATAGCTCTACCCGCGACTGAACAGTTTCTGGATCTATCCGAATCATCCCATTATCTGCTTCATCTGCTGGCAGATGTGCTGAAGTTGAAATAATCGGATTGCCCAACGCTGCCAGCAACTCCAAACACACAGTATGGTTTGGTACTCTAATTCCAGTAGTTTTCCGCTTGGGGCTTTGCACCAATCGCGGTACTAATTTAGTTGCTGGGAGCAAAAACGTGTATGGCCCTGGAATCAGGCGTTTCATAATCCGATAGGCTGTGTCACTTACGAAGGCATAAGTTGCCACATTTGAAAGCGAAGGAGATAAAAATGTCAGTGGTTTATCATTTGCTAGCTGTTTAATTTGCCGCACTCGTTCTACCGCCGACTTGGCATTCAAATCACAACCGATCGCATAGACTGTATCAGTAGGGTAAAGCATGACTGCGCCACTAGAAAGCGCCGACTTTATTTCCTCTATTCGGCGAATTTGAGGATTATCCGGATGAACTGGGAAAATTTTTGCCATAGAGGGATTGGGAATTGGGGATAGGGGAGAATAACTAATGACTAATGACTAATTTATTATGAATAAAATTGCTTATCTTCAATGTCCGACAGGGATTTCTGGTGATATGTGCCTGGGTGCTTTGGTAAGTTTGGGTGTTCCTGTGGAGTATTTAATTGAAAAACTCAATGAGTTGGGTATTGAACAGGAATATCAGTTAAGGGCGGAATTTGTCCAACGGAATGGTCAGCAGGCGACTAAAGTCCATGTGGATTTAGTAGATGATCACCACCATGACCACGAACACAGTCACCATCACACACGCCACTTGCCAGAAATAGAGGAGATGATTATCAAAGCGGGGTTGCCAGCACGGGCAGAAGCTTGGAGTTTGGCGGTATTCCAACAGCTAGCAGTCGCTGAAGGGGCAGTGCATGGCATTTCCCCTGAAAAAGTTCATTTCCATGAGGTAGGTGCTGTAGATGCGATCGTAGATATTGTGGGTACTTGCCTGGGGTTAGATTGGTTGGGGATTGAGAGCAATGACGAAGGATTGCCCCTGCTTTATTGCTCGGCGTTCCCGACTGGTGGCGGCACTGTTCGGGCTGCACATGGTCAGATGGCGGTACCAGTACCAGCGGTATTAAAGTTGTGGGAAATGCGGGGTTGTCCAGTTTATAGTAATGGAATTGACAGAGAACTGGTGACACCTACAGGGGCCGCGATCGCTACTACTTTGGCAAGAGATTTTGGTTCACCACCTGCGATCGCTATCAAGCAGGTAGGACTGGGAGCAGGAACCATAAATTTACCCATTGCCAATATTCTACGCCTCTGGTTGGGTGAAAGCGTAAGTTTAAAGTCTAATTTTAGTGATTCTGAAGATACTAGCTCAAATTTAGAAAATTTCAGCGATTCTGAAGATACTATCGCAAATTTAGAAACGATATCAGTACTAGAAACCCAAATTGATGATTTAAATCCGCAAGCGATCAGCTATGTGTTTGAGGCGTTGTTTGCGGCTGGTGCAGTGGATGTTTTTACCCAAGCGATCGGCATGAAAAAATCCCGTCCGGGGATTTTGCTGACTGTGATCTGTCATCCAGAAAATTTACTCAGTTGTGAAGCGGTTTTATTTAGCGAAACCACTACTTTGGGCATTCGGCGAACAACTCAGCAACGCGCCATTTTACAACGGGAAATTCAACAAGTGGAAATTGAATATGGCAAAGTGCATGTCAAGATAGCATGGAAGGGAGAATTATCAGAAAAAGTTATTGTTAATGTGCAGCCAGAATATGAAGATTGTGCAGAGTTAGCTCGAAAACATAATATTCCCTGGCGTGAAATTCAACGGCTGGCGTTACAGCATTGGTATTTAGTCAATGACTGATACAAATTCCTCGTTCCTCGTTCCCAGTTGGAGACTGGGAATGCCATCCTAAAGGCTTCGCCTCTGCTCACACATCAATCGACTCTACTGTGTTTTGGCTTTACAAGCCTGCCATTGGGGTTCAGCCGGGATACGCGCAAAACAGGACACGTTGTAAATTTTTGTTGCAAAGCATGTTTTATTGATTTACCAACTTGCCCATAAATGATAAGAGTGCAATCAAAATTTTACACAGTAAAATCAACTTTTCACCCCTTTCAATACCTCAAGCTTGCCCATAAAAGAGCTTTTTTGGGAATGTTCGGTATTGAAACAACCCTATATCAAGGATTTTACTTTCTTTACATTACAAAACTTTACAACGTACCCCATTTTGCAGCTATCCCGGCTGAACCCCATTTACCGCCGCAACCCTAAGCACCAGGAATTGGCCAAATCAGCCCAATTTAATATTTACCTTGATGCCACTTTCAAATCCCACCAGTTGAAATTCAAATTGGGCATCGATGATCCTGTTTTAATAATTGAGCAACAACGCCCTGACTATGGCAATTTAAAAGTAGTCAACGTCACTGGGCTGGGTAAACTGCCTAAAAATCGCTCCGACACTCTCAGCGCCCGTGTTAATGCCCTCAAAGAAACCTTGAAAAAACTCTACCCCACCCTTGGCATTATCGATTGGAAACAAATTGCATCCCAAATTGCAGACCGCACAGAATACGGTCACTTTGTCGATGGGCGTGGTGTTAATAGGTTTAGTGACGTTGCAGCGATCGCTTCTTTTGGCATTCCCTACCAAAACATCGGTGTTTTAGCAGCACAATATCAGGTGATGACTGGTGAACCAGTCAACCTGGAAGATAAAAACAGCACTTTCCAAAAGTATCTCACTGAACTAATCAATGCAGAAATTATACAAGAGATTGGCCGATTACGCGCTCATCGTCGCTCCAATCAGGAGCTAACATTTTACTTCTGCGCTGACTATTCACTGAGTTTCCTTAATCGTGAATTACCAGGAGTTAAATTAGAGAGCATTGATGCTTTCCAACTCTGCCCAGAAGCGGGTAACGCGAGTGAGCAAACAGGACACGCTATAGTCAATGCTCTAACCCAACTTTGGCAGTCAAAACAGAAAATTACCCAACCCGCGATCGCGAATATTACTGAAATCTCCCAAGCTTGGGTTAGCCGATTTACCCAACGCTGGGGGGGCTGGCAGCACTTTAAAAAATTATTACTCCTGCTATTAGATAGTCTTAATAGCGGTAGTAATAAAAATTTGGCTGACTTAGACGACAATGAAAAGTGGCTAGCCCGTAAATATTTCCCGATGTTGATTGCTGAATCAGAATCATCACTCCCAACTTCGCTCTCAGGGGTGGTGGAGGAGATGGCACAGCAAATAGAAGAACAGGAAAAGAAACTAACGGAAGTCCTGACAGTTCAAGAACAGTTATTATAAAAAATAAATCGGACATCAGAAAACTCATCATCACCACCATCAAGTGACCCGCCAGGATTTGGAAAAAAGCCTGTAAAACAGAAAAGCAGCAAAAAACGAGGGGGTCAACCAGGTCATAAAGGAAATAGCCGGGACTTATACCCCATAGAAGAATGTAGCTCAGTAATAGAACATCATCCGCAATTATGTACGAATTGTGGAGCAACTCTGAGTGGAGTTGATACAAACCCCTATCGTCACCAGGTAGTAGAAATTCCACCCATCAGTCCCGTAGTCATCGAGCATCGTTTACATCAATTGACCTGTAGTGGATGTGGCAGTAGTACCCGTGCAAAATTGCCAGAAGACGTGAACCAAAGTGGTTACGGAGTCAGAGTAGTAGCTTTAGTGGCACTGCTGAGTGGAGTGTACCGTAACAGTCAAAGAATGGTACAAAGTACAATGCTGTCTTGTGTTTGGAATCTCAATATCATTGGGAACAGTCAACAGACTGCGACTGGAAGCGAGTAACGCAGTGGCGACCTGTGTAGATAAAGCCAAACTTTATATTCAAAACGCAAACATCGTCGGAGCCAATGAAACCAGCTTTAATCAAGGAAATATTGACGGTTTTAATCCTGAACAACGAAAAGCTTGGTTATGGGTTGCAGTCACACCCCTAGTCACATTTTTTGAAATTGCCCTCAGCCGTTGTACCCAAGGAGCAAAGAATTTATTGGGTGAGAACTTTGGGGGAATTTTAAACTCCGATCGTCATGGTGTTTACAACTGGGTAGATTTAGAAAGACGGCAATTGTGTTGGGCGCATCTGCGACGGGAATTTATCAAAATATCGGAACGGACTGGAGTATCGGCAGAATTGGGAACTGCACTGGTAAAGCAACAAGAGAAGTTGTTTGAACTTTGGCACCGAGTCCGAGATGGTACTTTATCTCGTGGTGAATTTGTGGAGTTGGTTCAGGAGATTCGCTCATCCATCAACGCAACTTTATTGGAGGCTAACGAATACCAGATTACTGATGATTCTGACTTGTTGACTGCTGCCTAATTTTATTCCTTGATTTTGAAGGTGGTTTTTCGTCTTCTTTATACCCCCTGAACGCTTACTTTTAAAGAAAATATTGAATGCTTAGGAGATAAAGGTTATCAAGGTATTCAAAAGCTAGATATAGGACTCCTATTTGATTTTTGAAAAAACTCGGTACATCTGGAGAGTAGCGAAATCAAAGGTAGTGTGTCGGATAAACCACTTCT
>NZ_JBALCO010000084.1:0-56414 GCF_036919595.1 Nostoc sp.
TTGATCTGGTGATGATTGTTGCGTCATGTTTCATATTCTACGACGCACTTACTTACTTTTTTCTCCCTGCCCCGGTTTTCTGAGCGGATACAAAATAACAATCTGTGTGGAAACTAATTTGAGTAATTTGTCAATAAACTTCCCAAAAATCTGCACATCAGAAAACCGGGAATTTTCTGACCATAACTCATCTATATCAAACTGCTCACCTAAGTTTAAACTTTCCGAACCAGCAATAGTATCAATAATCCCAGAATACCATTGTTCAGACTTTAGCCCTGATGTCCCAATTGCGGTTAAATCAATAGATACACAAGCAATTCCTTCACCCTGTAACCTTTGCATTGTGCGGACACGCAAACTGGATTTTCCCATTTGTCGAGAGTTGAGGACAAAACAAAACTCTCCAGCTTTCACAGCCTGATACAAATCTGCATCAGCTTTGCGTGTGACGTAGGTAGGTGCATTAGCAGGAAGACTACCACCAAATTGATATTGATAATCTTGGGGAACAGGCGAATTCATAGTCATATTATACATGGGTAATACCCAGGTGATATGTCAATTAAGACACAATATACTACTTGAAGGCTGAAGTTTCGTTCATAAGTGCATAAAAATTTTGATTTACCAATTAAGAGAAGCAAGCTACAACCTAACCTACAATATTAGGCGATCGCGTAGCCCAGAGCAGGCATCGCACTTTTGATCTCAATGTCTGAGCCGTCCCCCCTTAACAAAGCAGGACTACAAGGGGGTTAAAACGATCTCAAATTCTCACGAATGATTTAGGACTGCTATATAAGCAACAGATACCTCGAAGTCGTGTTGAGGTACTCCAAAGTCGTGTTGAGGTACTTCAACATCGTGTTGAGGTACTTCAAAGTCGTGTTGAGGTACTTCAACATCGTGTTGAGGTACTCCAAAGTCGTGTTGAGGTACTTCAAAGTCGTGTTGAGGTACTTCAAAGTCGTGTTGAGGTACTCCAAAGTCGTGTTGAGGTACTCCAAAGTCATGTTGAGGTACTTCAAAGTCGTGTTGAGGTACTTAAATGTCGTGTTGGAGTACTTCAAACTTTGTTGCACCGCGATCAAGTACACAGGTGCGGGCTATTCGGCGTCGCTTGACTTTTAAAACAGTCGCTACAATTATCCTTAAGTGAAGATTAGCAATCAGTTAGCCTGGAAGGTGGTAAGAGTTCAATGATAAAAAAGATTGACACAGCCATTTTTGGTTTCTCAATCCCATAACCTTACTCCCATTCTACAAAAATTATGCAAAATCTCACTAGAATTACTCGTAATCCTGAAGTCATGGGCGGTAAACCCTGTATTCGAGGAATGCGTATCACTGTTGGTACTATCGTCGGATTAATGGCATCTGGACACAGTAATAGCGACATTCTCAAAGCATATCCCTACCTTGAAGAAGCCGACATCTATGAAGCACTTGCCTATGCTGCATGGCGGGTTGAAGAGATTGAAGTTCCTCTCAAAAGTGCATGAAAATTTTGATTGATATGAACCTTTCCCCTGATTGGGTTGCGGTTTTTAAGAGGTACAATATTACTGCTGTTCACTGGTCTACTGTTGGCGATCGCCGTGAGAAAGATTCAATAATTATGGAGTGGGCAAGAACTAATGGATATATCGTCTTTACTCACGATTTAGACTTCGGCTCCCTACTAGCTGCGACAGGTGTCGATACTCCCAGTGTCATTCAGGGTTCGTACCCAGGATGTTTTGCCGAACAGTATCGAAAATCTAATCATTTCAGCCCTGAATCAGTTTGAGTCTTCACTAGAGACAGGCGCATTGGTTACTGTTGATCAAACCCAATCCAGAGTGCGTATTCTACCAATTAGGCGCGGATAGTTTTAGGGAAATATCGCTAACTCAGTTTCCGGGTCAAAAAAGTGAATTTTCTCTAGAGTTAGAGATAACCAAAGTTGCTCGCGAACTTGTACAAATCGATCTGGTGGGATTCGCACTTGTAGGTAATTGGCTGTAGTGGCAGGTTTAGATCCCGGTTCGGCAATCTTAACAGCGAGAAAGGAATCGTTGCCGAGATTTTCTACCAAATCTACTTGCACTGGTAGATTTTTGGTGGCAGGCATACTCAAATTCAAGTGTTCTGGGCGAATACCTAAAATTAGAGTTTTCCCATCATATTTTTGTAAAGCTTTTCCCCAGACTTCTGGCAGGGTGAAACGAAACTGGGAATGAGTAATCAACTGCGGGGCATGAAATTCTACAGAAATAAAATTCATCGGTGGTGAACCAATGAACTCTGCGACAAAAAGGTTGGCAGGGCGGTTGTAAAGTTCTAGGGGAGAAGCAACTTGCTGAATTTTACCCTCGGACATAATTGCAATGCGATCGCCCATTGTCATCGCTTCTGTTTGGTCATGGGTGACGTAAATTGTTGTTGTCCCCAATTGGCGCTGCAATTTGACAATTTGGGCGCGGGTTTCTGCCCGCAGTTTAGCATCTAAGTTAGAAAGCGGTTCATCCATTAAAAATACTTGAGGGTCACGCGCGATCGCTCGTCCCAATGCAACCCGTTGTCTTTGTCCCCCAGATAGCTGTTTAGGTAAGCGATTCAGCAATGTTTCGATTTGCAACAGTTGAGCAACACTACGCACCTGCTCATTGACTGCCCGTTCCTTGTCAGAAATGTAGCGCAATCCTTTAGGTAACTTTCTTGTCGCCCCCACAAAAAGATTTTCTGCCCACGCCCGAAAATAAGGAGTATTTTCTCCTCTGCTCCTCTGCTCCTCTGCTCCCCTGCTTCCCCTGCGACGTAACCCAAAAGCGATGTTGTCATACACCGTCATGTGAGGATAGAGGGCATAATTTTGAAACACCATTGCAATGTCGCGTTCCTTGGGTGGTAAGTCATTGATCAAGCGATCGCCTACCCAGATATTACCGCCAGTCATCACTTCTAACCCGGCGATTAACCGCAGTAGGGTGCTTTTACCACAACCAGAAGGGCCCACCAGCACCATAAATTCGCCATCTGCGATCGTCAGGTTAATCCGCCGCAAGACATTGACACTTTCCGCACGTGGCGCTACGTCAGTTTTTTCCGCAAGTGTGAGAGGAGATTGGGTTTGTGAGATAACACTTTCCCCTTTACGCGAGGAAAAACTTTTATAAACGTTTTCTAAAATAACTTGAGACACAACTGTTAATTATTGTCATTGAATATTGGGCATTGGCTTGAAAAAGGGACTAATGACTAATGACACTTTAGCGCCCATAATACACGTTCTATCTAAATACGAAAAGTTAAAAAAACAGCTTTTACCATAAAAAGCAAACTATTCTGAATTTTAGGGCTGTTAGGAGGTGTTGTTATGACTACCGATGTACCTAAAAATCTTTCCCAAGACCCAAGCATTAACCCTGTCCATGACATTGTAGACGTACAAACTACAGATTGTTGCATTGTGGGTGGAGGGCCAGCAGGCGCAGTATTGGCGCTGTTGTTAGCGCGTCAAGGCATTTCTGTGATCCTGCTGGAAGCACACAAAGACTTGGATCGCGACTTTCGTGGCGATACGATTCATCCATCGGTGATGGAAATTATGGAGGAATTGGGACTTAGCGATCGCTTGCTAAAACTTCCCCATAGCAAAATGCGCCAAATTAGTATTCAAACTCCTCAAGATACTGTCACATTCGCAGATTTTAGTCATCTGAAAACCGATTATCCCTACATTACAATGCTTCCCCAGGTAAAATTCCTGGAGTTCATCACCCAAGAAGCGCAAAAATATCCTAGTTTTCATCTGGTGATGGGTGCGAATGTGCAGGAATTAATTGCCGAAAATGGTGTGATTCAGGGTGTCCGCTATCGAGGAGGCGGTGGTTGGCATGAAATTCGGGCAATACTGACAGTTGGTGCAGACGGTCGCCACTCACGTTTACGCCACCTGGGTGAGTTTGAGTCGATCGAAACTTCGCCGCCAATGGATGTCCTCTGGTTTCGCCTACCGCGTCAGCCAGAAGACCCTGAAGGGGGAATGGGGCGCTTTGGTCAGGGTAAGTTAATCGCCATGCTTGACCGTGGTGATGAGTGGCAACTTGCCTATGTTATTCCTAAAGGAGGCTATCAACAACTAAGGGCTGCGGGTTTAGAGGAATTAAAAAAATCTGTTGGCGAAGTGGTGCCAAAATTCCAGCAACGTATCCAAAATTTACATGATTGGTCACAAATAGCTTTTCTCTCAGTCGAGTCCAGCCGTGTCAAACGCTGGTATCGTCCGGGACTGCTACTCATCGGTGATGCGGCTCATATAATGTCCCCCGTTGGTGGAGTTGGGATTAATTACGCGATTCAAGATGCTGTAGTCGCGGCGAATGTACTCAGCAAACCGCTCAAAAACCGAGAAGTACAACTTAGTGACTTAGCAAAAGTACAACGTCAACGCGAGTTGCCTACACGTATCATTCAGGCGTTTCAAACTTTTGTCCAAAAGCGGGTGTTGGCCTCGGTTCTCACCTCAAATCGCACTTTTGTACCACCTGCATTTTTGCGCTTACCCATCTTGCGCGACCTACCAGCCAGGTTAATCGCCTTGGGTGTTTTTCCAGTTCACGTCAAAACTTAATTTTTGCTGAGAATTTTTGATATTTCCTCAGTAAATGGTACAATTATACTACTCTATACAGAATTAAATGCTCATTTAGTCAGGCGAGGGTGGCGAGCGGCATACTCAATGCTGTTCAAAGCGATCGCTTGGCTTTTATGCTAAAAAGGACTAAAAACTCAGAGTGGATGTAGAAAATTTGTTCAAACATTATTAAAAAATGCAAACAATTAAACATATTTAGATATTAATTGACACTACATAGAAAAACCCCTTCTTTTTCAATCAGTACTTTTTGCAGTCAGGAGTAATTTTAATGAACAGCTGCGTTTTGATGGTGGAAATTATAAACGAGCCACAACTCCGCTATACAGCGGATAATCTGGGAGTCACAGAAATGCTGGTGCAGTTTCCCAATTCCCAGAAACCAGAAGATCCGCCAGCCACCCTGAAAGTTGTCGGCTGGGGGAATTTAGCGACAGAAATTCAGCAAAACTACCACCAAGGCGATCGCGTCATCTTGGTAGGACGTTTAAGTATGAATACTGTTGATCGTCAAGAAGGTTTTAAAGAAAAACGTGCTGAATTGACAGTACAACAAATTCAATCTGTTGGAGGTAGTTTTAATACTGATCCATTGCCCTCAGCAACTGTAACTCCATCATTTACTGAAACTGCTCCCCGACAACCATCTTCAGCATCTCGTCCTCCACAGAAAGAGGTTACCACTTACGAGTCGCCACGTCCAGCGCCTACTCCAGCGACAAATCCTGTTGGCGTTGCTCCCCAAACGAAAACTTACGAACCCGTACCCCAACCCACAAATTATGAGCGAACCACTTATCCAGCAGTGAAAGAGGAAGAACCAGATCCAGATGATATTCCTTTCTAAAGTTGGTAGTTGAGCGTGTATTCAATTTGCTAACTAACATTACGACTAGACAATTTCTACAAATAGCCATCCTAAAGGATGTGCTATTTTTTTGTTTGCGTTGAGCTTTGCGTCTTGTCGTGAGACATCGCTTAGTTTAGCTATTGATCAGTTAGGGATAGAGAATTTTAATCTCTAAATCACAAGCTTCAGCCTCTCTTTTTCAATTTAATAAACTTCATCATGGCTGCCAATATCAATCAATCAAATAACCATTTCTAACAAAGTCTCATCCTCAGATAAATTAAAGATAATTCTACAATCATAAGCAACAGAACAAGACCACAAACCCGCTAATTTTCCTGTTAACTTATGAGACTTCAAAGACGGTGTAAATGGATCATCTGCCAAAAGCCTTAATACCTTAACAATTTGATTCTTTAATTGAGGGTTTGTCTTTGTAATTTTCCTAAAAGACCGCTTAAATCCACTACTCCAGACAACTTCCATCATCATCTCCTAGTAAATCAGCGATCAAATCATCAACGCTTCCTCTATGAACAGTGCCATCTTTAAAAGCCTGCATCACTTCCTGAGCATTAGCCAAAATTTCAACCCGCCGATTCTCAATTCGTTGTTGGCGAAGAAACTCAAATAAATACTCTCGATCTTCTGTGGGCAAACTTTCAATAGAATTAATAATTTCTTGTAAAGTCATCATAGAACCTCCTAATAAAGTAAACTCTACCTTTACTAACTCTATTTTAATCTCTAAATCCAAAGCCTCAGCCTCTTGCATTTAGACAATTTATGCAAAAATAGGATATTATATTGGGCGTAGTGGCGACAAATGTTTCTGGAGGGTAGAAGTAGCAATTAGCGATCGCCAGGGCATTAACCTTTCTTCATCTCGGCGTTGCGATAAACAATAAAATAAACCCTTAAGTGTTGTATCTAACAGTTAAGGGCGTAACTACTTATTTAGACTTAGGTAAACCTCCTCTCAGTGTCAGGTCAACTCCTATCTTTATAGTTGTTGACCGTGAGTCAGAGTTGCTTGTATCGATTACATGGATTCTGAATAAATTTTACGCATTATTATTTGTAACCACCTGCAAGACTAATCGCTCAAACCTGCAACCAAGAAATTTTTAAACCCAGAATAGCATTAAGCCGAAATTGCAAACATCTCGGCTAAATCCTGTCCACTTTTAAATAAGTATTTACAAATGTATTCTTTTCTACCTTTATTTTTAATTCAGTACCACTCCTCTATTGGAGGATTTTTTAGGGCAATGAGCGCAATTTTCCTAAATCACAGGCGGTTCTACATCGCAGATGCGTGTATATTGTGGAAGTATGCAATGTCAATTGTGGTTAAAGTCTAAACAGTGAAAAACTGCCAAGGAATCTAAAAACCAAATTTACCCACGTATACACTAAAACTATTGTTAAAATCAAATAATTTTAAGTTATAATTTCCTACCCAACTCCTATGAGAGAAACTGTCCTAGAGGTTCGCAATCTCCAAGTTGAATTTCCCAGTGATGGCAACATTAACAGAGCTTTGGATGGTATTTCCTTTGGGCTGCATCGAGGTGAGACTCTAGGAATAGTAGGAGAATCGGGGAGTGGTAAATCAGTGACAGCCCTAGCTGTGATGGGTTTGTTGCAAACTCCCGGTATAGTTAGTGGCGGTGAAATCTGGTTTCGTCCGCAGGAGAATGCCAACCCCATCGATTTGGTAAAATTGCCTTCTGAGCAAATGCAGTTACACCGGGGTGGCGACATCGCCATGATTTTTCAAGAACCGATGAGTTCGCTCAATCCAGTTTATAACATTGGGTTTCAGCTAACAGAAGCGATTATGCGGCATCAGAATGTATCAGCAGCCCAAGCACGACAAATTGCGATCGCAGGTCTGCAAGAGGTAAAACTTCTACCTAGTGATGAGGAGATACAGCAGCAGTATATCGAAACTTGGCCTCAAACCAACAGCAATTCATCGAAACCACAACCATCAAAGTTGTCACAGTTGGTTAGGGAACACAAAGAAGCCATGCTGGAACGCTACCCTCATGAACTTTCTGGGGGTCAGTTGCAACGGGTGATGATTGCAATGGCAATTTCTTGCAACCCATTAATCTTAATCGCAGATGAACCAACCACAGCCTTGGATGTGACGGTGCAAGCAACAATTTTGGAGTTAATCCGAGAATTGCAACAAAGCCGTGACATGGCAATGATTTTCATCACCCACGACTTGGGGCTAATTTCGGAAATTGCTGACCAAGTAGCGGTGATGTATAAAGGCAAAGTTGTCGAATCTGGTACTTCTCGGCAAATTTTCAGCAGTCCCAAGCATCCATATACTAAAGGTTTGATAGCCTGCCGCCCCACACTTGACCGCCGTCCCCAAAAATTACTCACCGTTTCTGACTACATGAGTGCAGAAGAGACACCAACGGGACAAGTAGTAATTCAGGCGAAAGAACCCGCACAACCCACAGAAGTCACCACTGAAGAGATTGCTGCAAGATTGACAAGCTTCAATCAGAAGGAACCCCTGCTGCAAATCCGCAACCTGAAAGTTGCTTTTCCGGTGCGCGGGGTGTTTGGTGGTACAAAACGCTACAATATGGCAGTCAATGGCGTTTCCTTTGATGTCAAACCAGGGGAAACACTAGGTTTGGTGGGAGAATCTGGTTGCGGTAAAACCACCCTTGGTAGAACCTTACTGCGATTAATTGAACCGATGAGTGGTGAGATTATCTTTGAGAAACAAGATATTACTAGCCTCAAAGGAGAACCGTTGCAAAAACTGCGGCGGGAAATGCAAATAGTTTTCCAAAATCCTTTCAGTTCTCTTGACCCACGGATGAAGGTCGGGGACGCGGTGATGGAACCATTGTTAATTCACTCTGTTGGTAAGACCAAGCAACAACGACGCCAGCGAGTAGCCGAACTTTTAGAACGGGTGGGGTTGAGTGCAGATGCGATCAACCGCTATCCTCATCAGTTTTCTGGCGGTCAACGTCAGCGGATTTGCATAGCCCGTTCTTTGGCGTTAAATCCTAAATTTATTATCTGCGATGAATCAGTTTCAGCGCTGGATGTTTCAGTACAGGCGCAGGTATTAAATCTTCTCAAAGAATTACAGTCGGACTTTCAGCTTACTTATATTTTTATTTCTCACGATTTAAGTGTGGTTAAATTTATGAGCGATCGCATTTTAGTTATGAATCGCGGTCAAATTGTTGAAGAAGGGACAGCCGAAAGTATTTATCTGGAACCCAAAGAGGAATACACGCAAAAATTAATTGCTGCAATTCCTACTGGTAGTGCTGAACGCGTGCGAAGTCGTCATCTACGGGCTTTATAGAAAGCGGTTAGAAACCGTATCTATACGAGGCTTTACCCATCTTCGTGGGTTATAAAAGCTTGATTTTCTCTTAGCCCACGCAGGAAAGCCTGTTTGTGTAGCCGCGAATTCTATTCGCCCTGGTTGCCTCATGATCATTTTCTTTTTTAACAGATATTTGTGCAAACAAAGTTAATTACATCTGCAAGTCCAGACTGAGTTTTTAAATTAGTAAAAATAAAAGGTTTATCGCCGCGCATTTTTTTAGCATCTCGTTGCATCACACTTAAATCTGCACCGACATAGGGAGCAAGGTCAGTTTTGTTAATCACTAACAAATCAGACTTAGTAATGCCGGGGCCACCTTTGCGGGGAATTTTATCACCAGCCGCAACATCGATAACGTAAATCGTTAAATCCACCAATTCTGGACTAAAAGTAGCAGCCAAATTATCGCCGCCACTTTCCAAAAATACTAAATCTAAATCGATAAAACGTTCTTCTAACTGTTCAATTGCCGCCAAATTCATCGAAGCATCTTCGCGGATAGCAGTATGAGGACAACCACCAGTCTCTACACCCAAAATGCGATCGCTTACCAATGCCTGAGAACGGACTAAAAACTGAGCATCCTCTTGAGTATAAATATCATTTGTCACCACCGCAATCTGATACTGCTCACGCAATCCCTTACATAAAGCATCCACCAAAGCCGTCTTCCCTGAACCCACGGGGCCAGCAACTCCCACTCGAAATGCATTCATAACTCACACCATTTTGAATTTTAGATTTTAGATTGTTTAACAGGACTTACGCACAGGTAACGGAAAATTGTAGACGCAAAGCGGTGAGCCAGTCCGGTGGACGGGTTCCCCGGCATAAAGGAGGGAACACATAGGGCTTACCACAGGCTACCACAGAGGACGCACAGAACACGGAGGAATAAGAGTTTGAGAGGTTTTTTTTAAGTCCTATTTAATCCAAAATTTAAAATCTAAAATTCTTCTGTGCCCTAACTCCTAAACAACCTTGTATACTGTGTTTCATGCTGCATACTCGCCAGCGACAAACCCCAACTACAACAGGCGAGTTCATCATCCTGCAACGCTAAAATTTCTAACGCCGCAGTGCTAAATAATGGTTGCAAATCTAGCAATAACTGCTGTCCTGCTGTTTGTCCAAGAGGGATAAGTTTGACGCCAGCAGTAATCAAATTACTTGCCCAACTATGCAGATATCCGAGTAATGCGGCTTTGATACTGATTTGCCAATGGGCAACGGCAATGCCAAAAGCGATCGCATAATTGCAAGGATTACCTACAGCATTGGCAATAGGCACAATCTGCGGTTCTAGTTTACCAAGTAATTGGATGAGCGATCGCCCCATCTGCCAACTAGAGGCGCGTAACTCTTCTGTTTCCCTAGCAGCAGATAACCATAGATTCCAACGGCATAGCGACTCAATATCACCCATTTTTGCAGCTTGCTGCGATCGTACCATCACTGCTGCCTCTAGTCGAATTGCCCCGGAGAGTAACTCTGCTTTTAACCAATCTTTGAGATGTGTCTGGTTAGCGATCGTACCATTTTCTACCAGCATTTCCAAGCCTTCAGAATAGCTATATGCTCCCACTGGCAAAGCGGGGCTAGCCAGCTGCAAAATACTCAAAAAATGGCTATCAGTGAGCATGATGGTGTTGTCCATAAGCTCCCAATTCTGGCTGAAACGGTAAAATTTCTTCTTTAACTTCTAACCCCAATTGTTCCAACATTGTGCGTAAAACAGAATCTGAGGACAAGCGTAAATAAGTCTGAGTAATTTCTACAGGTACATGGCGATTTCCCAGATGGTATGCCGCCCGTAGTAATAAAAGTGGTGTTTGGGCAAAAGCAGTCAGCACTAGTTCTGGTTTGGCAGTAATTCTGATTAAACTGCTATGGGTTTCTTCTTGCAGAATATCGCCATCGTGTAAGACAGTTCCTCTGGGTAGATGTAAAAACACAACTTTACAATCTTCTGTTTCAAAACGATGACGGCTGCGGGTACGTTCTTCTGCTGTCAGCGCCAGAGTAAAGGTGACTGCGGCATCAAGATTAGGTGGTTTAAGTTGGGTAAATGTCAGCATAAAAGTTTCGTCTGAACTTCCGCTTTTCATTATGATTCTAATTAGCACCTTCCTATTCCCTGTCACCTGCAATCCTTTGAGTGACGCTCGTACCCCTGCTTTTAAAGTTTGCTACGCACTCCATAAGCAAGTAGTTAATCTTCTGGTGTAGGGTCTGTGGAATTTGGCATATTCCAAGTTTTGTGCCACAGTTGTTTAATTTTTTGAATGTTCTCTCCTGTTTTTATCGCCTCCCAACCATCTTGAATAGCTTGCTTCTCTCTATCAGTTAACTTCCAGGATAAAGGAGGACGATACCGACCATCTTTGTAAAATTCAGATGTAAGAAATTTTGCACGTATTTCAGCTTCCAAGGGGAAGAAAATGGGAAAGTATTGGATATCTACCTTCTTGTTCTCCCATTTTTTGGCCAGTAAATCTGCTTCCTTTGCATTTCGAGATGCTAAAACCGGATCGCGTACCTTGAACATTGCCAGTAATGGCCCTATAGTCGCCATAAACCAGCCTCCATTCCCCTGCACGTTTTCTCCCTGCACGTTTTCTGTTGAATCAGATTTAGGAAAAGGATTGATTTGCAATATAAGGACTCGTTTTACATTTAAACTATTTTCAGTTTTTGACCATTCATTAAGCTGTTCATCCAGCCATTCGGCTGCCGTTACAAAGCCAGAATTATCGAAATAGCCCCCATCAGCAACGTGATAATTCTGCTGATTTGGGATGTTTACACTGCTGCGACAGATAGGAGATACATAGGGAAAAGTTGCTGATAGTCTTGCAGCCGTTACAACATTCATATCATAGGCTTTATAAAGAGTATTAAAGTCTATATACTTTTTCTCAGGAGCCCGCCCAAATGTTACTGGAGTCATCAGAAATCGCCAGCCATTTTCGACTAAAGTTGCATTGAATACAGGAATAGGAATTTCGCCATCAAAAATCTGTTTTCGCCAGGTTCCAAAGGTTTTTATCTTTTTTGGTTCCTTCATTTCACCCTGCCAGTCTATCTCAACTGCTCTACCACGATCACACTTTGGGGGAACAATGAATGGAAATCCGATGAATCGCCATAAGTCCAAATAAACAAAACCCCAACCAACGGCATCTAAACTATCTTTAGTAGCAGCATAAAAACTATTGATTTTGTTAGATATTTCCTGTTCGCTCTCTTCTAAAAAGCCATCTTTATTAAAGCGATCTAGATAGTACATTGTCCCTACTGAACCGCCTGAGACAGCACTAATCAAGCCAATTGCTTTGGTAAATGACTCTCCTAATAATTCTTGGAGACCACTTAACACTTGCACTGTCCATCCTGCTGCTTGAATTCCACCACCACTAGCACAAATAATCACTAAAGTTCGTTCTCCCTCTTGATGTTTGAGACGCTTTTCTAGCACTTCTTGGAAATTAGTTGAATCCCTATTGTCTCTCTTTTTATCTTCACTATCCTTGAACTGATTGACTGGAAAAAAGTGATTAACATCAAATGCAATATAGCTAATAGCTGAGAAAGCAATAAATAAAATTAGTACAGGAATCCGAAAGTAATCTAAATAGAATGTTGCACCTCCATAGAAAAGTGTCACCATCGATATGATAAGTAGCACATATAGGAGTGCTGGCGCTTCAGGTCGATTTGTTTCTGATTTGGGGTTAAAACGTAAACCAACTGTAATATAGATAACTACTCCAATTAGAAGATAAGCAATTGCTGTCAGATGTCCCGCACTCAATTCACCTGTTTGAGGATTAATATAACCAAATGTATTATGTTTCCCTACGAAAGAAACGATATCAGCAAGTATCTTTTTTAATAAATCATTTGAGCTTAACCAGTCTCTGATAAAACTAATAATAAATAGTAGCCCAATTCCCAATACCGCACCTACAAATGCTCCCCACCATCTTTCCTTGTTGTTCAGCTTCTCTTGGGAGAGATCAAAGGCGATAATGCAAATGTATAAACTTAAGGCAATAGCTATTCCATATTGCCAAAATTCCGAAATTTCTATTGTTGGTGGTACATCAAAGCGAGCTGGTGCGTTATCTAGAATGATCGCTGCAACTGAAATTACTGATGTTCCGGCTCCAATTGCGCTCACAATTACGACTGCCAGTTGCCACTTGCTGCGAAGTACAAATAGATTTTTCAACATGGCTGGCAGCCAATCCTTGGCAAGTTTAGGGAGAAGCAGAAGGAATAAACCCATCAAAATAGGCAGGCGCAAGAAGAAAAGATATTTCCAGACAGCATCGGAACTTGGTAGCCATGTTGCTAGAACTACCAACACTGGCAAAAACCAGATAATTTTTTTCATATTTAACCCTCAACTTCTTATTGTTTTGTAACTAGATTCCAAACTTGATAATGAAATAATATCGCTATTTTTACTCAGATTTTGTTGTTCTATCTGTTTCTTTTTTTCGGAATGACTAAATAATTATTATTAAATTCTATTCAACCTTTCCGCAATCCTAAAAGCACTAAAGCCAATATTGCAGGTACTGATAGAATTAAAAATGCTGTTGGACATTGCAGGCTAATGCTGCCAAAAATCCCAGCGATCGCCATACAAATTAAAAAGTAAATCCAAATCCAAGAAGCCTTAAATTATGGAAACATCTGCGAACAAAATAATCCCCAGATTAAACCAGCAGCAATAAACCCGTTGTATAACCCTTGATTGTGAGCCAGAATTGCAAAAATTTGTTCTGGAGTAAATCTCCGACTATTTTTTCTTGAACAAACTCTGTATTCCAGAAAAACATCTGTACAAGAAAAGCAGTATATATTAATGCAATAATACCTATAAGTATCTTGATAACTGTTTCCATGATTACTGTCCTCCTAGAATTTAATTCTTTGATAAGTCGTAAGTTATTAGGGTAAATTTACGTAAATTTACTGTAATGAAGAGATGAACAATTTTTAAGGAGCGCAGACGTAGTGCGTCGTAGACTTCGCATAAAATCATACTGTATTGGAAAGTGCGATCGCCAGAGGCGTCAGCGTAGCCATCGCCGTCAGCTAATAGGTAAGGTAAACCAGAAAGTTGCCCCTGCATTCAATGCACTATTCACACCAATTTCGCCGCCGTGAGCATTGATGATTTGCTTACATAAATACAAGCCCAATCCCAAACTTACGGAATTGCGGATACTTGCACCCCGAAAGTAAAGGTCAAAAAGCCGATCGCTTTGTTGTTGACTAATTCCCACGCCGTTATCACTAACAGTACAATAAATTTTGTCATCTTTACGAATAGCGTTGATTGTCAAGACCAATCCAGGGGGATTATGTTTCAGAGCATTAACAATTAAGTTAGAAAAAACTCGCCATAGTTGCGTAGGATCAGCATTCACTAAGGGCAAATCTGCGGACACCAGATTTGTCAGCTTGGCTTGATTTTGTGCTAGCAATGGCTCTAAATCAGCGATCGCAGCTTCGACAACTCTCAGTAATTGTACGGCTTGACTTTGTAAAACAACACCTTGTACTTCGCTGACATGAGCTTCCATTAAGGAATTAATTAAGTTAAGTTGGCGATCGCTACTTTGAATCATCCGCTCTAAAATGGAGCGGGAAATCGAAATATTATCCTCTGGACGTGCAAGCAAATTTTTCAGCACCATTAAAGTACCCAGCACTGGGTTGCGTAAGTCGTGAGAAACTGCATGGAAAAATACTCGTAGTTCTTCTTCAGTTTGTTTGCGCTGGGTAATGTCTTCAATCAAACCTTCGTAATAAAGCAGTTTTCCTTGTTCGTCAAGCACTGCATAGGCTTTTTCTGAAATCCAGACAATACTCCCGTCTCGGCGATAAATTTGGGACTCAAACTCAGAAACACTGCCATACTTTTCCATCAGGCGCACAAATTCTGCCCGACGGTTCGGATCAATATACAGTTGATGTTCTATATCAGTGAAATTTGCTGTCACCTCTTCCGCGAAAGAGTAGCCATAAATGCGTGCTAAAGCCGGATTTGCTGTAATATAACGTCCATCGGGACTGCTTTGAAAAATCCCTTCAACAGCGTTTTCAAAAATGCTGCGATATTTAACTTCTGCAACCTTGAGTTTTTGGTAGGCAGATTCCAGTTCTTGACGGGCGTAAAACTCAGAACGTTGCAGGCGATCATATAGATAAACACCGATGTCACATATAATACAAAACCAAAAAATGTATAATATCAAGGTTACATTATATATTTCTGGGTGTTCGGGGATTGGTGTTTTTAGCCCAAGTGCCGTATTCACACCAAAATAGTAAACCAACACACTCACTTGAGTCAGCAAGTGAATAATCCAGCAGACAGGCATCAACACAGCTTGGCTCAAGAACAGTAGTGACCAGCCGATGGTATCGGGTAGTGCGAAACCTCTAAGAGTTGCAAACAACTGCGATGCTAAACTAATTGACCAAGAAGACCCCAAAAATAATAAATCTGGACGCTCATGACCTAATTTAGTTTTGTGTAAAGCAAAGCAGATCAGTATACTCAGGAGCATTGCAATATTGATTACAAGGCGTTGAGTTCTAAGTACTTCTGGCAGCTTCTCCAACTCTTGAAAAGGGAAAAACAAGCCGTAAATGTCTCGTAAAGTAAAAGACAACAGACAGATCAGCGCCAGCCATAACCATAAACGTAATCTCTGCCACAAAAAACGGTTACGCCAAGTTCTGTAAAAAGTAGTGGTTTCATCTCTTGTTGGTGCAGAAAAGGTTTTTCTCCACCAGCTTTGCACTGTTGTAAATGGAGTAGCCATTAGCATCCGAGCAACTTTGCCCATACTTTGAGGGTGTTTCCCTTACTCAACATTGCCATAAATAACACCCTCTCATTTTTTGGTGATTTATGGGCGATTTGTTGCGGATGAAGTGAACAGAGGTAATGTAAACCAGAAAGTTAACCCGCGCTTGCGGTTATTAGTAACACCGATTTCGCCGCCATGTGCCTTAATAACTTTCCGACAAAGATACATTTTTAAGCCAATGCTTGTGGAACAACAGTCTTGGGGATCACGGACATGCAAATCGAAGAGGCGATCGCACTCTAGTTTACTCATTCCCACACCGTTATCTTGAATCTGAATGCGAATCATTCCTGCCTCAACAGTGGCACTCAGAATAAAATTTAATCCTGGTGGATTATTTTGCAAGCTATGTGCTACTAAATTTGCCAAAACTTTCTGCAACAGAGTCCCATCTGCCATTACTAACGGTAAATCTGCGGGAACCAAGTTCTTCAGAGTCGCTTGATTTTGTGTCAATATGGGTTCCAACTGGGCGAATGTTCCTCCCAGTAGGTTGCTAAATTGCACAGGTTCGAGTTTGATGTCAATACCCTGTTTTTCACAGGAATTAATTTCTAGCAATGAGTTAATCATCGTTAGTTGGCGATCGTTGCCTTGAATCATCCGCTCGATTATTGAGCGAGATACTGGAATTGGGGATTGGGAAGAGGCAGGGGAGCGGGGGGCAGAGGGCAATGGGGAGAATAAAAAATTACCTCTTTCCTCTCTGCTCCCTGCTCCCTGCCCCTCTACCTCTTCCCCACTCTCCACTCCGTGATTTAACAAATTCTTTAACACCATCAAGTTACCCATCACTGAAGTTCGTAAATCGTGGGCAACTGTATGCAAAACAACATCTTTGACGCGATGCAATTTTTCAACTTCTTGCATTTTCTGCTGCAACTGTGCTGTCCGTTCTTCTACTTGGTGTTCTAAATTAGTGTTAAGTTCTGCCAGTTTTTGGCATATCTGGCTTTGCTGAATAGCGATCGCTACCTGTTCTGACATCTGCTGTAATAAATCAATTTCTATTGGCTGCCAATGACGCGAACCTGAGCATTGATTGGCAATTAACGCCCCAAATAATTCGTCACCTAGCATAATTGGTACAGCCAAACTAGCCTTCGTTTGGAATTTTCGACAGTGCGCTCTTACTTTGGGAGATACTGCCATTTGCGTTATGTCTTCAAAGACACGCACAAGATTATCTTTTAGTAAGTTTCTTATTTCTTGTAGATAAGCTTCATCATTAGTAGACCAACCGGAGACTGATGGATACTTGCGATCTACTGATTCGGCAAGAGTTCTGACTCCTAAATTAGCATTATTTAAACTAATGAAAACTCGATCTGCTTGCAGAAATTGCCTGACTTCCGTCACGGTGGTTTGGAGAATTTGGTCTAAGTTAAGCGAAGACCGAATTCGCACTAGGGTTTCTGCCAACAAGCGATCACGTTGTGCTGATAGGCGTAATTGCGCTTCTACCTGTTTGCGTTCTGTAATGTCGTGATGTACTGCTAGGATGCTCTTGTTACCATCCAAATCAATAACTTCGGCTGAAAGTATTGCTGTAATTATCTCACCAGACTTTTGCCGAAATTCAACTTCCAAGTTACGAGCCACTCCTGTGTCTTGCAACTCCTGCACCAACTTTAGGCGATCGCGATCGTGTACCCAAATATCTAACTCAAAAGAAGTTTTACCAATCGCTTCATCTCGCTCATAACCAGAGAGTTCCACAAAACTGTCGTTAACTTCGATGAAGCGTCCTTCTTGGATTGTGCTAATCGTAATTGAATCGGGACTGCAACTAAAAGCTTTAGCAAATTTTTGGGCAAGATTTTGTAAGCTGATTTCTGCTTGTTTGCGATCTGTGATATCTCGCACAATTGCTAGTACCTCATCTTCACCACTGACTACCAACCGCGCCTCATAATCTCTGACTCCCAAAGGCGTTGGTAGCTGATATTCACAAGTTTGCAAAGTTCCAGTATCTAAAGTTTTAGCGATCGCTTCCAGGCTAATCGTTGCAACATCACTAGGCAATAACTCTTGCACATGTTTCCCAACTATTTCTTCTCTGGTAAGAGTGAGATTTGCTCCCTCACTTTTTAAATCTAGATACTCGCCATCGCGGCTAATGCGAAACATCAAATCGGGGATAGCATCCAAAATTGCTTTATACCGCGCCTCACTCTCAAGCAATTTTTCTTCGGCTAGTTTTCGGTCTGTAATATCTATAACCAAGCCATTCCAAAGAAAATCGCCGTTACCTTGTAATTCGGCTTGCGAAGTCCCTTGAATCCACTTAATGCCACTAGGCGTAATGAGCCGACCTTGCCAATGCCAAGGTGTAAGATTTGTACTACAAACAGCAATAGATTCTGTAAAGGCTTTTATATCCTGTGGATGAATCAGTTTGTATAGCACCCGAAAGTCTGCCTGTACCGCTTCTGGTTCTATTTCAGACAAATATTGACAACCAGAACTAACATAAGGGACAAAGACAGAACCATCCTGCTGTTGCAGAACTTGGAAAATTATTCCTGGTAAATTGACAGCAAGTTTTGAGAGCAAGTTAATAGCCTCTTGCTGGCAATTTGGTGTATACAGCGATGTTACAACGGTTTCATCCACTCTTTGACCCTTTGATAGCAAGCTATTGATGTACAATTAAAAGCCAGAATAATCAACTTAACAGTTTTGATTCTGTAGGCATAATCGCTAATATCGTGTCCGCTGAATTGCCCATAATAAAAGAACCTCACCTCGCTTCTAGCTAAAGCTAGAGATTCCCCTGCTTTACTAGGGGAGGCGCTGGTCTTGAGAGGTCACGCAGAAATCACAAGTCATTTACCGGACATGATATAACAGAATAAAAACAGCGCCTTCTTTCAGATTAGTTCCTGATGAGGCGATCGCATTCCCCCAATCGGGTGAACCATTTTCCCACGTGAGGAAAAAATGATGAAAAAGTTAGTTATAAATAGTGATCAACGACACTTTTCAAGACGCTGCTAGTTTTAAATTAGCTCTTATAACTTTACACTGACGCTATTTTAAAGACAATAATGATGGGACTATATCGTGATGATTGAATTTCATGAATAGCCCAGGCTAGCGCTTCCAAAAACCGCCGGAAAACTATCTCATCCTTGAGAGCAGAAAATGGAATATACCAGCAATAAGGCCTAATGAGAGGCTCTGCCTCAAGACTAGCGGCACCGCAATGAAAGAGCATTTCTAGCCAGAGGCTAGAAACGAGGTTTTAACGAAGTTTTAAAAAAGTTTTAGCTTAAGTTGACACCGATGCACATCTGTGCAACTCTACAAGGGATTGTGGTTTAAATAGATGAAAAAAGCTGTAAAAAATTGATATAGCCAACTTTGATCGCAATAATCAGATAGAAAGTAGTTTATCAATAGATTTAATCTAGTTTTATCTAAAAAAATAAACAGAGTTACCAATAGCAAAAACGAAAAATGGGTATTTTAGAGTGGATACCTTGCAATACATCCAAGGAGATATAAATGCAATTACAACAGACACCAGTTTTGAAAGAAACTCTTTGGGAAGCAGTTCTCAATCGAGACTCGACAATTGACGGCAAGCTTTTCTACGGTGTTCGCTCTACAGGCGTTTATTGCCGACCGATTTGCCCTAGTCGCAGACCGAATCGCAATCAAGTTTGTTTTTTCGAGTCGGCACAAGAGGCTGAAATTGCAGGTTTTCGACCTTGTAAGCGATGTCAGCCACAATTTGAAAAAGTTCCAAATCCGGCTAAGTCCAAAGTTTTAGCAGCATGTCGATTTATTGAAGCACAAGTTGATCACATTCCAACCCTCTCGGAACTATGCTCTCAGGTGGGAATGAGTCCCAGTTATCTGCAAAAGATATTCAAGCAAATAATTGGCGTATCCCCTTTTCAATATGCAGATGCACTGCGTGGCCAACGATTGAAACAGCGTCTTCAATCAGGCGAGGAAATTGCTCATGCAGTTTACGACACGGGGTATGGTTCAAGTAGTCAACTGTATGAGAAAGCACCTAAGCAACTGGGAATGACACCAAAGATTTACCAACAAGCTGGAAAGACAATCAGCATTGTCTATGCGATCGCTCCATGTCCACTAGGATATTTGCTTGTGGCAACAACAGAAAAGGGTATCTGTGCCGTTAAACTAGGTGATGAAGCAGACAAACTTGAACACACTTTGATCAAGGAATTTCACCAAGCGCAGATTATGCGTGATGACCAGACACACAAGGAATGGATACAGGCAATCCTCGACTTTATTGGAGGAGGTAAAGCACATCTTGATTTGCCACTTGATGTCCGTGGGACAGCATTTCAGAAACAGGTTTGGCAAGCATTACAGAAAATTCCCTATGGCCAAACCCGTACCTATACTGATATTGCGCGTGATATTGCCAAACCCCAGGCAGTCCGCGCGGTGGGTAATGCTTGTGGAGCTAATCCGATAGCGCTGATTGTACCGTGTCACCGTGTCCTGCGGAGTGATGGCAGTGTTGGTGGTTATCACTGGGGGATTGAGCGCAAACAAAAACTGCTCATACAAGAGTCACGCTGCACGCAATACTGAGTATTAGGGACTGGGTATTGAAAAGTTTGAGGTTCTGAGGTGGATGAATGAGTATTTGAGACAGATGAACGGAGTTCTGAGGTGGATGAATGAGTATTTGAGATGGATGAACGGAGTTCTGAGGTGGATGAACGGAGTTCCAAGGTGGATGAACGGAGTTCTGAGATGGATGAATGGAGTTCTGAGATGGATGAACGGAGTTCTGAGATGGATGAACGGAGTTCTGAGATGGATGAACGGAGTTCTGAGATGGATGAACGGAGTTCTGAGATGGATGAACGGAGTTCCAAGGTGGATGAATGAGTATTTGAGAGAGATGAACGAGTCCCCAGTCCCTTTTTTGATCGCAATTTATCAAACATGACATTGGAAGAAACAGCCGCTCAAACACCTGAACTAGAATCTTTGACTGAAGAAAATCTCACCCGTGGTTTAATGGTGCTTGCCAATCTCGATAGCGATTTGGCTCGGATTTTAGAGACACTGGGGCCTCCACCTATATGGTCAAGAGAACCGGGTTTTGCAACGTTGTTGTGCATAATTCTGGAACAGCAAGTTTCCGTAGCAGCTGCAAAGGCTATATTTACCCGACTATGTGGGGTTGTTGTAACGCTGACGCCAGAAAATTTTCTGAGATTGGATGATGTTCAATTGAGAGGAATTGGATTTAGTCGGCAAAAGATTCTATACTGTCGTGGGTTGGCAGATGCGATCGCAAGTGGTCAGCTTGACCTCAGTAAGTTGGAAAAAATGGATGAAACTGCGATCAGAACTGAGTTAAAGTGTCTCAAAGGGATAGGAGACTGGACAGTTGATATTTACTTGCTAATGGCGCTGCAAAGACCTGATGTCTTTCCCAAAGGCGATTTAGCGATCGCGATCGCTTTACAAAAACTCAAAGGATTGGCGACGCGGCCAACACCAGTTCAACTAGAAGCAATGACACAGCACTGGCGACCGTGGCGTGCAGTTGCTGCAAGACTTTTATGGCACTACTACTTGAGTAATGCCACTGCTAAGTCGGTTACAGTTTACCCGTGAATACTTTCTCAGCCGGGCCTGTCATGTAAACCCGTTGGTCGATTTCTGACCATTCAATTTGCAAGGGACCACCTGGTAATTCTATAGTGGCAGTGCGATCGCATTTCCCGGTTAACACTCCAGCTACCAAGGAAGCACAAGCACCAGTACCACAAGCTAATGTAATCCCAGCACCCCGTTCCCACACCCGCATTTTCAAATAGTCACGGCGTACCACTTGGATAAATTCGGTATTTATGCGTTGGGGAAAAACTGAGTGATGCTCAAATTTCGGGCCAATGGTTTCTAGCTCAATTGCTGCTACATCATCTACAAAGGTAATGCAGTGGGGATTTCCCATACTTACACAAGTGACATCCCAAGTTTTCCCCGCCACCTCCAACGGCTGAAAAATTACTTTTTCTTGGGCGGGTGTAAGGGTGGTGGGAATTTCAACAGCGAGTAACCTGGGTAAACCCATATCCACCTTCACTAGACCATTAGATATGAGTTGGGGAGTCATTACACCACCCAAAGTATGAATGCGATATGAGTCTTTATTCCGGGATTCGCCTTCCAAGTCTGCTAAAAAGCCAGCTAAACAGCGAATGCCATTGCCACACATTTCTGGTTCGGAACCATCGGAATTAAAAATCCGCATGGTGTAGTCAGTACCGTTTTCTCCAGGGAGGGCAAAAATTACACCATCAGCACCGATACCAAAGTGGCGATCGCACAACTTGATGGCTTGCTCTGGGGTCACTACAGGCAAAGATGACGAGCGATTGTCAATCAGAATAAAGTCGTTGCCCAGACCATGATACTTAGTAAATTCGATTGCCATTTGCTCAAGGATGAATTATCAAAGATAAGTTACTCTTTATTTTGCCTCGTAGGTTCATCTTTACTAAAAATGCTTACCGAACTTGACACCACTTTGCCTAGTATTAGACAAGTCCAAAATCTGATTAAACAAACAATACCAGTAGAATTTAAGTTGCTGACTGGCGATGTGGTAACAGGGAGGGTTTTATGGCAAGATCCACACTGTATCTGTATTGCTGATGAAAACAGTCAGCAAACCACTGTTTGGAAACAAGCGATCGCTTATATTAAACCGAAAATAAGTGAGTGAGGAGTTACAGCTATTTTCAGGTAAATAGACCACGCTCTACGGGCACAGCAATGTTCCCTACAACAGATGTGGTTCAAATACTTGAATTCTGCTGTAAAATTTCAAACATCTAAACTTCTAACTCCTAACTCTACTGGCGATCGCAAATAACTGTTCTAGTTGACTCAGACCTGTCAAGCCACCGCATAATAATACTTGGTCGCTAACTTGCAAGTCCATGCCGCCATCAGGATAGCGGATAAACTTGCCATCTCGCCGGATTGCCTGTACCTGTACTCCAAATTGCTTGCCGATATCTAAATCTCTAAGGGTTTTACCTATCGTTGGCGTATCTGCATTAACTGTAATCCACTGACAAGCACTATTTTCTCCAGGAACAACAGCTTGTCCTTTAGCTAACTCTGCCAAAGCTGCTAGTTCTTCATCTGCTCCCACAATCAGCAAGCGATCGCCTTCTTCCAATTTGGTTTGATTATTGGGATAATCGATTTCATCCCCGTTAGCGCGGCGAATTGCCATCAAACTCGCTCCTGTTAAGTAGCGCATATCTGCTTCTGCTACGCTCATGCCAATTAAAGGCGAAGCAGATGGGAGAGGATACCAGCGCTGATTTAAATCGCGGGTTGCTTGGCGCAAATCACGAGCAACTTCAGTAGCAGAACGCTGTGGGCGCAAATCTAAATAATGATCGTTGCGGATTTGCTGCATTTCCCGTTGGACGACAGCTGGCGACACCAAGCCTAAGCCAGTTAATAAATGAGTTGCCATTTCTAAGCTGGCTTCAAACTCTGGTTGCACAACTTCTCTAGCTCCCAATTGATACAGCACCTCAATATTTTTATCCTGGGTAGCACGGACAACCAAATCTAATTCTGGGCACAATTCCAAAGCGCGTTTCAAGCAAAGACGGCTACTCATTGGATCTGGGAGTGCGATCGCCATTCCTTTGGCATGATTCACACCAGCAGTTTCCAGAACATGTAAACTCACGCAATTGCCATAGACATAAGACACACCCATCTCACGCAACTGCTGAATTCTACTTTCTGATTGGTCAATTACTACCACAGGCAGGTGATGTTGCAGCAACAACTTTACTAAATTTTTGCCAACTTGCCCATAGCCACAGACTACCACATGGTTTTTGAAGGGCAAATCTTCCGACACATCCCGCGCCTCTTGTTCTTCTAAATACAGTTTCAACCAGGGCATTGATTCGGCAAAGTTAAATAAAAATGGTACTAGCCGCAGGACAAAGGGAGTAAGCATGAGAGTAACTGCTGTGGTTCCCAAAATTAATAAGTATATTTGTCGGGACACCAGCCCCAATGCCTGCCCTTCACTAGCGAGGACAAAGGAAAATTCCCCAATTTGCGCCAGTCCCAAACCAGCGATTATGGCTGTTTTCAAAGGGTAGCCAAACAGCTTTACTAGGGGGGTGATAATCAAAAATTTCCCTACGAAAACTATTGCCACTAACACCAAAATCAATTCTAGGTTGTTCCACAAAAACACTGGGTCGATTAACATCCCAATGGCGGCAAAAAATAAACTGGCAAAGATATCTCGCAAGGGTTCGACATAAGTCAGGGTTTGATCGGCGTACTCCACCTCAGAAATCATCAAACCTGCGACAAATGCCCCCATTTCAATCGACAGCCCCAAATGCTCTGTCAACAGAGCAATGCCCAAACATAGAGCTACAACCCCTAATAAAAATAGTTCTCTGCTTTCGGTACGGGCTAACAGTTGCAACAAAGGTGGTATCACCCAAATCCCAGCAGCTACTGCCCCGGCGGCAAATAAACCAATCCACAGTAGTGCTGTTAGCACGGTGATGCCAATAGTTTCTGGTGGTTGATTAAGGGCTGGTAAGACTGCTAACATCAGTCCTAGTGCCAAGTCCTGTACTACCAGAATCCCTAGCATAACTTGCCCGTGGGGCGTTTCTGTTTCGTTATCTTCCATTAAGCACTTGAGGACAACCGCCGTGGAAGACAAGGACAGAATACACCCCAAAAACATCCCCTTAGCAGGTAAGGCTCCCCAGGCTCCGGTTAACCCGCATACCACAACTGTGATCAAAATCGTCAAAGCAATCTGGAGTCCACCTCCGCCAAGAGCAATCGCTTTTACCTTTTTGAGTTCTCCAAAGGAAAATTCCACACCCAAGGCGAATAACAAAAAGGCAACCCCGAACTGTGCCAGAGTCTCTACTTGAATAAGTTCTTTAATCAGTCCCAGTCCGGCTGGCCCAATGATCATCCCGCCAATGAGATAACCTAGCAGCACGGGTTGTCGCAAAAGTGCTGCCAACAGTCCGCCACAGGCTGCAACTCCTAGAACTAAAACTAAATCAACAATTAGCCTAAAATCTTCTTGCACCAGTTTAAAAGAACTATTAATTAAGACCTATTAATTCAGGATACAAAGTTTTATGTTCTCAAACCGTTTGTTTAGTGAAGGTGCGACAAAATTTGATTATTTTGAAGGCGGCAATTGGAGTTTTTATTGTAGGACTTACGCACTGTACAAATTAATCATGGTATGCGTTTACCGAAATAGGTCGTTTCCAACTTTGATTTAATCATCTGAGATGGTAAATAGACCCGTGCTGTAGGGGTAGGCATTGCTTATTGGTGTCAACTTAAGCTCAAATCTCTTTAAAACCTCGTTAAGAGCCTCTGGCTGGAAATGCTGATCATTGTAGCTCTGCCGCGAGTTAGGGAGGCGGAGCCTCACATTAGGCATTCCCAGTCAGAGACTGGGAACGAGATAATCTCTAAAAGCTTGTTCTAGACTGGCTTTCAAAGACTCGTTCACGAGTATCAAAGGTGGATCAATGGAGCTAAAAGACTTGTTCACGAGTATCAAAGGTGGATCAATGCAGCTAAAAGACTCGTTCACGAGTATCAAAGGTGGATCAATGCAGCTAAAAGACTCGTTCACGAGTATCAAAGGTGGATCAACGCAGCTAAAAGACTCGTTCACGAGTATCAAAGGTGGATCAACGCAGCTAAAAGACTCGTTCACGAGTATTAAAGGTGGATCAATGCAGCTAAAAGACTCGTTTACAAGTATCAAAGGTGGATACCCCACCCCCAATGTCGATTAAATTTTAGGTGAGCTAAGGGCATTTAGTAGTAGTAGTGACCACGGCACTTTAATATCAGGTATGAGCCATGAGTACTTTTTCAGTACAGGTAATGCAGTCGGTAGCACAAAACGCAGAGAGCGTAACGACGCAGGCCGATCGCCATTTTCATCGACAATTCCATATTGGTTAGCCAGTTCGGCAACAATTTGCAAGCGTCCTGTACGACGCATGATATTTGGATCGCCA
Organism: Nostoc sp.; assembly: GCF_036919595.1. GTDB lineage: Bacteria > Cyanobacteriota > Cyanobacteriia > Cyanobacteriales > Nostocaceae > Nostoc. The sequence goes on from NZ_JBALCO010000084.1 coordinate 25,856, forward strand.
GCAAGTGCAGCGATCGCTCGTCCAGTGAATAACGGAGTTTCCCAGTTATAACGGTCACTTAAAAATGAGTTTCTCTGGTCAGTAGTATTTGTTTGGCTGACTTCAGACGCCATCCGGGAAATATGCTCAGTACCAACAATACCTGGCCAAATTGAAACAGAAGCGACATTATGGGGTTTGAGTTCAACAGCCATATTAGCTGCTAGGCGATCGCAAGCTGCTTTACCAACACCGTATGCTGTATTAAAGAGATAAGACATCCCAGCCCACGAGGAAATGGTGCAAATTAGTCCAGAGTTCCGCCTGATCATCATTCGGCTAGCAAAAACACTCGCAACATAGTGGCTACGAAGACCAACGTTGTTGCTAGCATCCCAAATACTTGGTTCACAATCCCAAAAGGGCTGCCCATAGGCGTCTTTAACTGCCTGAACTCCTGAGTAAGCATTGTTAACCAGTAGGTCGAGTTGTCTATCCTGCTCATCTTGGATGCGCTCAAACAGTAAACGCACCTGTTGATCGTCGCTGTGGTCTACTTGCACGGGAATGCATACACCACCGACTTCTTCTATGGCTGATTGGGTTTCACTAAGACTCCCAAAAACCGCATCATTGGAAGAGTTGTTAAGGCTGCGGCCGGTGACGTATACAGTTGCACCAGCCTCAGCCAAGCCAATAGCAATTCCCCTACCAATTCCCCGCGTAGCACCTGTTACCAATGCCACTCTATCTTCAAGATGTTTCATGATCGCTGTTCTCTGCGGTTAACGGTATAGCCAAACACGCAATAGTGAAAGCAGTTGTTCAGTATCTACAGGTTTGGTGATGTAATCGGATGCACCGGCTTCAATACACTTCTCGCGATCGCCTTGCATGGCTTTAGCGGTGAGTGCAATAATCGGCAAAGATTTAAATTGATCGTTTTGGCGGATTACGCGTGTTGTTTCGTAACCATCCATTTCTGGCATCATTACGTCCATCAAAACCACATCAATATCTGGTGTAGTTTCTAACAGGGCGATACCCTCTCTGCCGTTTTCAGCATATAAAACTTGTATTTGATAACGCTCCAACATACTGGTAAGCGCGAAGATATTACGCATATCGTCGTCTATAATTAGCGCTTTTTTGCCAGTGAGTAAGTAGTCTTGTGAATGCAGTTGTTCGAGTATTTCTCGCTTGGGTGCAGGTAAATTTGCTTGGACTCGGTGTAAAAACAATGCTGTTTCATCAAGGAGACGTTCGGGCGATCGCACATCTTTAATGATGATTGTTTCGGCAATCCGCCTGAGTTCCGTTTCTTGAGCTTTGCTAATTTCTCTACCTGTGTAGACAATAATTGGTAATGTTTTGCCGTTAGGTAGAAGCTTTATCTGCTCGATCAGTTCAAACCCAGTCATGTCAGATAGTCCTAAATCGAGAACTAAGCAATCAAAATGCTTGGTGCGGATGGCTTCTAGCGCCTCTACACCTGTGCCAACAGCAGTAGTAGAAACATCGCTGTTGCCAATTAGCTCAACAATACTATGCCGTTGAGTGTCGTCATCTTCGACGACTAACAAATTTTTCACCTGGCGCTCAACAAAACCTTTAATTTTAGTCAACGCTTGGGATATTGTCTCGCTGGTTAAAGGCTTTTGCAGATATGCGATCGCTCCTAGTTGCAAACCGCGTTGTCTCCCTTCCTCAACGCTCATAATATGTACAGGAATGTGACGCGTGTTTTGGTCATGTTTCAAGCGATCCAATACCGTCCAACCATCCATTTCTGGTAACCTAATATCTAACAAAATGGCTGAAGGCAGGAATTGTTGCGCTAGTGTCAAACCTGTACCGCCGTTTTGGGCAGTGATTACTTTGAATCCTTGCTGTTGCGCCATTTCTATGAGGATACGCGCAAAGTTAATGTCATCTTCGATGATTAACAACACGCGATCGCCTATGCCAATAGTAGTGCGATCGTCATTTAAACCTGCTGTTAGCGGATAGCTCTGATTTAGCCGGGGCTGAGTGCTGTTAGCGGATAGCTCTGGTTTAGCCTGGGCTAAGTAGGGAGTGGGAAATATTAATGTAGACTCTTGACTATGGACTTTTGACTGTTGACTCAATTGTGGTAAGTAGAACGTAAACGTGCTACCTTGACCGCGTTGACTGACTAATTTAATTTCGCCACCAAAGAGATGGGCGATTTCGCGGCTAATTGATAAGCCCAATCCAGTACCGCCGTATCTCCGACTGGTAGAGCCATCGGCTTGCTGAAATGCCTCAAAAATCACTTTTTGCTTGTCGGGGGCAATGCCAATGCCTGTATCGCTGACTGAGAAGGCAATCACAAGCTGGGCGCTATTTAAAGTTTTCTGGTCGTTGCTCCATCCCTGCTTTGCCACCGCAATCTTTAAGCGTACCTCCCCATGCTCTGTAAATTTAAAAGCGTTGGAGAGGAGATTTTTCAACACCTGTTGTAAGCGTTTGACATCTGTATCGATGCTGATTGGCAATTCTGGAGTAAATTCAATTGCAAAGCCAAGTCTTTTGCTTTGAGCTATTTCTCGGAAGGTGCGCTCAGTCTGTTCGCCCAACTCTGCTAACAGCATTTGGGTCATGTCAATTGACATAGTTCCAGATTCAATTTTAGCGAGATCCAGAATGTCATTGATTAACGTCAACAAATCAGTACCTGCTGAGTAAATTGTCTGGCTGTATTCAACTTGCTTGGTGGTGAGGTTGTGATCAATGTTATCTGCCAACAACTTCGCCAAAATTAACAAGCTGTTCAGCGGTGTCCGCAGTTCATGGGACATGTTGGCGAGAAATTCTGATTTGTATTTTGAGGAGAGGGTGAGTTGTTCAGCCTTGTCTTCTAAAGAGAGTCTTGCTTGTTCAATTTCCCGATTTTTGCGCTCGACTTCTTTCTTCTGCGTAGCTAACAACTCTGCCTTTTCTTCTAACTCAGCATTGGTTTGTTGCAGTTCCTCTTGCTGTCCTTTGAGTAAATCCTCGGAGGCTTTGAGGGATTGGGCTTGTTGTTCTAAGCGCTGGTTGGTTTGGCGGAGTTCGCTTTGCTGGGTTTGGAGTTCTTCAGCCAAAGATTGCGACTGCTTGAGTAATTCTTCAGTTCGCATCGATGCTGCGATCGTGTTCAGGACGATCGCGATACTTTCGGTAAGTTGGTCGAAGAATGTCAGATGAATTTCGCTAAAGCGGCGAAATGAAGCTAATTCTATGACTGCTGTCACCTGTCCTTCAAAAACTACAGGTAACACCACGGCATTAAGTGGCGTGGCTTCTCCTAAACCAGAGGAAATTCTCACATAATCACTTGGTACTTCCGTCAGCAGTATTCGTTCTTTTTCTAAAGCGCATTGTCCCACCAAACCTTCACCCAAGTGGAAGCGGTTAGCCAAATGTCTGCGTTCGCGGTAAGCGTAGCTACTAATTAGTTTCAAATACGGTGTATTTTCCCCATGTTCCATGAGGAAGAATACGCCGTGTTGCGCTCCTACCAAAGGAGTAAGTTCTGAGAGAATTAGTTTAGATACAGTTTCCAAGTCTCGCTGCCCTTGGAGCATTCGGGTAAACTTGGCTAAGTTAGTTTTCAACCAATCTTGTTCGGTGTTTTTCTGCGTTGTTTCCCGCAGGTTAGCAATCATCTGGTTGATGTTGTCTTTGAGGATGGCAACTTCCCCTAGTGCCTCGACGGCAATTGAACGAGTTAAATCGCCCTTAGTTACAGCTGTCGCAACTTCTGCCAGCGATCGCAACTGGGTGGTAAGTGTCGCAGCAAGTTCGTTAACGTTATCTGTCAAATCTTTCCAAGTTCCAGCCGCCCCAGGTACTCTCGCTTGTCCGCCCAACTTCCCTTCGATTCCCACTTCTCTTGCTACTGTGGTTACTTGATTGGCAAACGTCGCTAAGGTATCAATCATTTCGTTAATTGTCTCTGCCAAAGTTTCTATTTCTCCCTTGGCATCTAACATCAGTTTGCGTTTTAAGTCACCGTTAGCAACCGCCGTTACAACTCTGGCAATACCGCGCACTTGGGCTGTTAAGTTCCCCGCCATCGAGTTAACGTTGTCTGTTAAATCTTTCCAAGTCCCTGCAACACCTTTGACTTGCGCTTGTCCGCCCAACTTCCCTTCAGTTCCCACTTCCCGCGCCACCCGCGTTACTTCACTTGCAAAGGAACTTAGTTGATCAACCATTGTATTGGTGGTATTCTTCAAGTCTAAAATTTCGCCTCTGGCATCGACAGTAATTTTCTTGGATAAGTCGCCATTAGCTACCGCTTTTGTAACTTCCGCGATGTTGCGAACTTGGGCCGTTAAGTTCCCCGCCATCGAGTTAACGTTGTCTGTCAAATCTTTCCAAGTGCCTGCAACTCCTCTGACGTAGGCTTGTACGCCCAATTTACCTTCGGTTCCCACCTCACGGGCCACCCTTGTAACTTCTGATGCAAAGGAATTTAGCTGATCCACCATTGTGTTGATGGTGTTTTTAAGTTCTAGAATTTCGCCTTTAACATTGACAGTGATTTTCTTGGAAAGGTCGCCATTCGCTACAGCTGTGGTAACTTCGGCAATGTTTCGCACTTGCGCCGTCAAACTTCCCGCCATAAAGTTTACACTGTCGGTGAGATCCTTCCAAGTGCCGGCGACACCTTTAACTTCCGCTTGCACACCCAGCTTACCTTCAGTTCCCACCTCACGGGCAACTCTTGTAACTTCACTTGCAAAGGAATTTAGTTGATCCACCATTGTGTTGACGGTGTTCTTCAACTCTAAAATTTCACCTTTGACATCAACGGAGATTTTCTTAGATAAGTCGCCATTAGCTACAGCGGTGGTGACGGCGGCAATGTTTCGCACCTGTGCCGTTAAACTTCCCGCCATGAAGTTCACGCTATCAGTTAAATCTTTCCAAGTGCCAGCCACACCCTTGACATCGGCTTGCACACCCAACTTACCTTCACTTCCCACCTCACGCGCCACCCGCGTCACTTCACTTGCAAAAGAGTTGAGTTGATCCACCATTATATTGATAGTATTCTTGAGTTCCAGAATCTCGCCTTTGACAACAACAGTAATTTTCTTAGATAAATCACCATTTGCGATCGCAGTTGCAACTTCGGCAATGTTTCGCACTTGGTCGGTGAGGTTCCCCGCCATTAAATTTACGTTGTCGGTCAAGTCTTTCCAAGTACCTGCCACTCCTCTAACTTCCGCTTGCACACCCAATTTACCTTCAGTTCCCACTTCACGGGCGACTCTTGTTACTTCCGATGCAAAGGAACTGAGTTGATCTACCATCGTGTTGATGGTATTTTTCAACTCCAGAATTTCACCTTTGACATTGACAGTGATTTTCTTAGAAAGGTCGCCTGTTGCAACGGCGGTAGTTACTTCGGCAATATTCCGCACCTGCGCTGTTAAACTTCCCGCCATTAAATTCACACTATCAGTTAAATCTTTCCAAGTGCCAGCCACACCGCGCACTTCTGCTTGCACGCCCAGTTTACCTTCACTCCCCACCTCACGCGCAACCCTTGTTACTTCTGATGCAAAGGAATTGAGTTGATCCACCATTGTGTTGATGGTGTTTTTGAGTTCTAGAATTTCACCTTTGACATTGACAGTGATTTTCTTGGATAAGTCGCCTGTTGCTACAGCAGTAGTCACTTCCGCAATGTTTCGCACCTGTGCCGTTAAACTTCCCGCCATGAAGTTTACGCTGTCAGTTAAATCTTTCCAAGTGCCAGCGACACCTTTGACATCTGCTTGCACACCCAGTTTACCTTCACTGCCCACTTCACGCGCAACTCGTGTGACTTCCGATGCAAAGGAACTAAGTTGATCCACCATTATATTGATGGTATTCTTCAGTTCCAGAATTTCACCTTTGACATCGACGGTGATTTTTTTAGATAGATCACCATTTGCGATCGCAGTGGCAACTTCGGCAATATTTCGCACCTGTCCGGTGAGATTACCTGCCATTAAGTTAACGTTGTCAGTTAAATCTTTCCAAGTCCCCGCGACTCCTTGCACTTGCGCTTGCACGCCCAATTTTCCTTCAGTTCCCACCTCACGCGCAACTCTTGTTACTTCCGATGCAAAGGAATTAAGTTGATCCACCATGATGTTGACGGTGTTTTTCAACTCCAGTATTTCGCCTTTAACATCGACAGTAATTTTCTTAGATAAGTCGCCATTCGCCACAGCCGTGGTAACTTCCGCAATATTCCGCACTTGTGCCGTCAAGCTTCCCGCCATGAAATTCACACTATCGGTAAGGTCTTTCCAAGTACCCGCTACTCCCCGAACTTCTGCTTGACCACCTAATTTGCCTTCTGCACCCACCTCACGCGCAACCCTTGTTACTTCTGATGCAAAGGAATTAAGTTGATCCACCATGATGTTGACGGTGTTTTTCAACTCTAAAATTTCGCCTTTGACATTAACAGTGATTTTCTTAGACAAATCACCGTTTGCTACTGCCGTTGTCACTTCCGCAATGTTACGGACTTGGGCGGTTAAATTCCCTGCCATTAAGTTAACGTTGTCTGTGAGATCCTTCCAAGTCCCTGCAACTCCTTTAACTTCGGCTTGCACACCTAATTTCCCTTCAGTTCCCACCTCACGCGCAACTCTTGTCACTTCCGATGCAAAAGAATTAAGCTGATCCACCATCGTGTTGACAGTGTTTTTGAGTTCCAGAATTTCGCCTTTCACATTCACAGTGATTTTTTTGGATAAGTCACCGTTAGCGATCGCAGTGGCAACTTCGGCAATGTTGCGAACTTGTCCGGTGAGATTACCCGCCATCAAGTTAACGCTATCAGTCAAATCTTTCCAAGTGCCAGCAACACCTCGCACTTCGGCTTGGACACCCAACTTCCCTTCAGTTCCCACCTCACGCGCAACCCGCGTTACTTCCGATGCAAAAGAACCGAGCCGATCTACCATCGTGTTGACAATATTAGCAGTTTGGAGAAACTCACCTTGCAGAGGTTTGCCATCAATTTCTGTGGCGATCGTTTGCGATAAGTCACCATTGGCAACTGACCGAATTACCCGAGTAGTTTCTGCTGTTGGTTGAACTAAATCTGTAATTAGAGTATTGACAGAAGTAACACAATCTGACCACGAACCACGAGCATCTCCTAGAGAGGCGCGATCGGCAATTTTGCCTTCTTTGCCGACAACATTACCAATTCGTTGTAACTCTGCCGCCATCCGCTGATTTTGATTAATAATATCATTGAGCGTGTCAGCTATTTTCCCCGCCACACCAGTATAGTCTATGGGCATCCGAGCTGAGAAGTCACCCTGTTTAACAGCATTCAGCGTTCTTAGTAGCTGATTTAAATCTAGATTGTCGCTGTCTCTAGTTAACTGTTCGGTTGCCATAGCCTTATTTCTAAAGAATTTACTAAGTTTTCGTGTTTAAAAAATAGGACTTACGCAATAACTCTCTGAAACTCTTATTCCTTCGTGTCCTTTGCGTCCTTCTCTACGAGACGCTACGCGAACGCGGTTCGTTTTTTCATAATTTTGCGTAAGTCATGAAAAAGGTTTTCTCAAAGCAATTCGTTACTCTATATTCCGGTTTGCACCCATAATGCAATACTAACTTCTAATCATAACGGGGGAAAGGCAAGGGGTAGGGGGCAGGAGGGAAGTTTGCTATGGGGTTTGTGTAGTATCTCTGCTAGTAGAGCTTGTTGTTACGAAAAAAGACGCAGTGAACCAGCGCTTTAGGCGGGTTTACTGCGTCTTTTTTATTATTGTTGATTAACTTACGTTCCAGCGGGCGGTTACGCCATCGCAACTGACTTTTTACGAGCAGGACGCTTGCGCTCTGATTTTTTCTTTAATCCAACCGCTTGGGCTTCGTCGCTATCTGAGCCATATTGTCCGCGGATTACTTCTTTCATGGCTAATATAGCATTGTGAAATTCCCATTCTGCTAATCGTGCAGAATCGGTAGCAGCACGGTATAAAGTTAGTTTTTCGGTTTCGGCTTGTTGCTGCATCAACATATCCTGATAAGCTTGCAGTAAGTTTGCTACAGAGGCATCAGCACGGGTTGTATCATAGGTACTGACAGTTTGCAAACCGTGTAATGAAGTAATATCTTGACTAATTGATTGAGAGGGCAAACGGCGGGTTTTATCTTGGGTAGGCATATATGCATACTGTTTTAATGGATAAGTTTAATGTGCCCATTAGAACAAAAAAAGTAACAGTAAATGAGATTTTTAGATAGAACAAAGTTAAGGAAACGTGGGTTAATTTTTGCAAGTCGATGCAATGGCATTGTCAGTCGATGCGATCGCATTGTTAGCCGATACAATCGCATTGTCAGTCGATACAATGGCATTGTCAGTCGATACAATGGCATTGTCAGCCGATACAATCGCATTGTCAGCCGATACAATGGCATTGTCAGTCGATACAATCGCATTGTCAGTCGATACAATTACAGCAGAATTCAAGTATTTGAACCACATCTGTTGTAGGGGCACAGCAATGCTGTACCCAAGAGTGCGTGAGCTATTTAGTTGAAAATAGCTGTAAGTAGGTAGGTGGGAAAATTTATAAGTATGTCATTACTACAACTCAGGGGCGCAATGCCCGCAGGCTTCGGATGTGCGCTGTATCGCAAATCCCAAAACCCAGATTCTCTTGTAGCAGTTTCTCGGTAGCTAGGGTAGTGAAACACACGCTCTTAAACTTTTCAAACATCCTCTAAGATATTTCCAGGAACCAACGCCTTAATTTTTATCCTTTATAGAATAAGCTTTCTGAGTTTTGCACTCCTAACTAGTGTAAACTCCAACAATAATTTATTAATTCCAAAGCAGTCTTGCATCATTACGACGCAGACTCTAAGCCCTAGTATTTCCGCTACGGCTAGAAGCATATAACTGAATTTTATCGTTAATTACAAGCGTAAATAGACATGATACAAGCAGCAAATCGAATAATACAGAGCTTATGGTTAGGAAATGAACTATCCTTAATGGAGCAGTTATCTATTAACTCTTTTTTATCAAATGGGCATGAGTATCACTTATATATTTATGACGATGTTAAGAATATCCCAGAAGGTACGACTGTTAAAAATGCTAATGAAATTTTGCCAGCAAAAAGGATTTTTACTTACTCAGTAGGATGGGGGAAAGGAAGTTATGCAGGATTTGCGGATCTTTTCAGGTATCACCTCCTGAAAATTAAGGGGGGTTGGTGGGTAGATACAGACATTGTATGTCTAAAACCATTTGATTTTGAATCAGAGTATGTAATTGCTTCAAGTTATGAACGGCAACAGGGAGAAGCTGCTAATAATTGTGTTCTCAAAATACCTAAAGATAGTTATTTGGCTGCTTATCTTGTTGAAGTCAGTGACAAAGCTGAACCAAATACTCTTAAATTTGCGGAGACTGGTCCAGTCCTAATTCAAAAAGCAGTTTCTGAATTAAATTATCAACAGCATGTTGTTAGTCATGAGATATTTTGTCCAATAACATGGAGGGCTGTAAATAAGATAGTTTACAATCAAGAATTACTAACATTTCAAAAGGCTTTTGAATTAGCAAAGGATTGGATAAAACCAATAATTATACCTGATACCAAATCGGGTATGATTACAAAGAATAGCTATGCAGTACACCTATGGAATGAGATTTGGCGGCAAAATAATTTAGATAAAAATGCAACTTATAATACAACCTGTTTATATGAGCGACTTAAACGCCAGTATTTATATAGCAATCCTAATTGAAGCATGAAAAAATACCTGACTTTTCACGGGATGTGGAAGTGCGATTCGTTGGTAGCTGAATTCATAAGCTATCCAAGGTGAAGACCTAGAGTAACAGGAGTTGCGTGTAATATATAATACTATGATTTTGAGGTAAGTATTCTGCATGTAAATGTGTTTACTTATCCTATTTAGACAGTTTCAATATTAATTCAGTATTTATATTGAATTAAACAACAACCCCTTCTAATTCCTCATCTGTCAACTCATACAACTGGCGCAACTTATCTAACTTCTCATTATCAGCTTCCCAGAAACCCCGCCCATGCGCCTCCAACATTCTCCCTAAAATATTGCGAAAAGCTTCAGGATTTGCTTTACGTAATTTATCCGCCATCTCTGCATCTAACGCATAAGTATCTGCGGCTTGGTCATAAACCCAATCATCGGTAAAATCGGCAGTACCACCCCAACCAATCAACGCCGTCATCCGTTGGGAAATTTCAAACGCACCACCAGAACCTTGATTCGCCATCGCTTGCGCCCATTTAGGATTTACCAACTTAGTGCGGTATTCCATTCGCAGCAAATCATCTAAATTGCGCGGTGTAGTATCTTTCGAGAAACTTTCCACAAAGCTGGTTGTAACCTTTTTACCGCGCTGTTTTTCTGCTGCCCTTTTTAAACCGCCGGTATTAGCGTAATATTCTTGAATATCAGTTAAACCATATTCTACCGAATCGATTTCTTGAACAATGCGATCGCTAGTTTTCAACAACGTGTTTAACACTTCTGGTCTAGCTTGACCTTTATCTTCTCTCCCGTAGCTAAAAACGTTGCGACTTTGCCAAGTATTCCCCAACTCCTCACCAGATTCCCAGTTACCATCCACCACGCGATCATTTACTAAAGAACCAAAATCACCCGCCGGATTAGAAAACAATCTCGCCGAAGCATTTTCCACACCTTGGGCTTTTAAAGCCAAAGCGTGTTTCCTAATAAAATTCTGATCTTCCGCTTCATCAGCATCAGCCGCCCGTTGAAATAAATCATCCAACAATTCGATAATATTTACAAAACTATCCCGGAAAATCCCAGACAAATTACCCAACACATCAATGCGGGGATGTCCAACCTCCGCCAACGACTTCAATTCATAACGAACAATTCTGCCAGTTCCTTCCTTAACAGGTTCAGCCCCCACCAATTCCAACAGAATCCCCAAAGATTCACCCTTAGTTTTAATCGCATCCAATCCCCATAACATCACCGCGATCGTTTCAGGATATTTCCCATATTCATCCAAATGCTGGGCGATAATTTTTTGAGCAATTTCCCGTCCCCGTTCATACGCCGCAGGTGAAGGCATCCGATAAGGATCTAAAGCATGAATATTTCTCCCCGTAGGCAAAACACCAGCCCCATCCCGTAACAAATCCCCACCAGGCGCAGGCGGAATATACTCCCCATTCAACCCCCTTAACAAATTCGTTAACTCATCCGTAGATTGCATTAACAAATCCCTTATTAACCCTTCCTCCTCTTCTCTCTTTTCTCTGCGTTCTCTGCGCCTCTGCGGTTCGTTTTCTTCCTCCTCCTCCCCAAAATAAGCCTCCAAATACGACCCCAATTCTTCCTCATTCGGTCTTTCACCCAAAGTATGCAACCCAGAAGAAAACAACCGATTTTCTAAAACCTGCAAATATTCATACAACTCCACCAAATAATCATCAAAAGCATGAACACTAAACATCCGCACATTTTCCGGAGTAAACGCAATCCCCAACCGTTTAGCATCCGCAAACGGACAATCTGCATCCAACCCAGAGTCCACAATTTTTTTACAAATCCCTTCCTTCAAGACATAATTCTTTTGTGGATCTTCGCGATACTCCGAAATCAAATCTCGCAACGCTACCAATTCCTTATACAAACCTGCACGACCATAAGGCGGTACATTATGAGAAATCAATACTCCATAACCGCGACGTTTTGCCAACATTGACTCGGACGGATTATTCGCCGCATATATATATAGATTAGGTAAATTTCCTAACAGAATATCTGACCAAGAATAACCCGTATTACCCAACGGAGAACCAGGCAACCATTCCACTGTCCCATGCATTCCAAAATGAACTAAAGCATCAGCTTGAAACTCATTTTGCAACCATTTATAATAAGCAGCATATTGGGGATGGGGCGTTAAATCTCGTTCAAACATTAAGCGCATGGGGTCGCCTTGTATCCCCAAAGGTGGTTGTACACCTATCCACACATTTCCTAATTGCACACCACCAATCTGGAATTCATCGCCATAGGTTTTAATTCCAGTCCCCGTCAGAGATTTCCATTGTTTTTCGATGCGGGAGGTTTGCAGATATCCCAACCATTTTTCTAATGTGCGAACATTGACAGAGGCAGGGATATTTTCCACATCATTTAAAGATTCATCCGCCTCTTTCAAAGAGCGAATCAATTCTTCCCCATCATCAGGCAAATCTCCAACGGTGTAACCTTGGTCTTTGAGTGCATGGAGAAACTTCAGCAAACTACGCGGGACATTTAATAATGCAGCTGTGCCCACAGCACCATAACCTGGCGGGAACCCGTATAAAATAATAGCAATCTTGCGTTCCGAAGCAGGTTTTTGCCGCAAAGCCACCCAACTTTTTACCCTACCAATTAATCGCTGTACCCGTTCGGGAACCAGATAAATATTTTCGCCTACCAAACCACCGAGGGGAACGGTATCAATAGCGCCATCTAATTCTGGTAACGCGTATAATACTACACTTTGCAATCCGCCGACACCTTGGCGCGTCCACGAAGAAATATCTTGAATTAATAGTGGTGCAGCAACAATATAAGGTACATTTTTGGCAGTGAGGATGCGCTTTGCTACTTCCACCTGACGCCCTGCTTCCATTGAACCAGCCGGGCCACCCACCAGAGGAAAGCCAATTGTCGAAACGATCGCATCCACTTTGACTGCTTCGCTAGATAGTGAGGGAGTCTCTATATTACCTAGTTGTCGTTGCTGAATTTCATAGTCGGTTGTCATCAAATCTCGTACCGCCACATGTCCTTCCACGCCATTGATGAAGATGGGCAAAGGAATTAACCCGGCTGATTCAAAACTGCGAATTAGTTGGGGAATGTAGGGTTGTTTGGTAATGACGTGTTTACGGTAGAGGAGAATTCCGACAACCGGGGAGACGCGATTAATCGCGTCTCTACAATGGGTTTTATACCACTCTAAATATTCGCAGGGTGATTCAAAAAACCCTTGATAATCGGGATGGAGTAATCCGATGTTGGGGGTTTCAATTAGCGGGGGAATGTCGCCGACTTTTAAATCCAAGTATTTTTCTGCCAGTGTCCAGAATAATGAGGCGACGTTTTCTGAACCGCCAGCATTCCAGTAACCATAGATAATTAACCAGTTGCGTAAGTCTTGAACTTTTTGCACTGGCACATATTTCAGTAGTTTGGGGCCAATTTTTAAGAAGCTGATGTAACCAGCAAGTTTGTCTTCTTCGCGTCCGTTGCTAAATTTGTCGAGGATGAATTTAACTGGCTTGGGCATTCCTTTGGGTTTGTCGCCAATGGCAAAGTCACCCAGCTTGGTTAAACTCATCAATTCCAAGGCTGACTCAAACACCAGGCGAATGGGAATTTGGGCAATGCGATCGCGCAACCACACAACCTGGTCATAATCAAATAGTAGGCTACCGAAAAACACATCAGCCTCATGAAGTGCTGCTTCTACCTCGGTACGAATGCTTGTAAGATCGCGATCGCTAAATACCTGAATATCCAACTCAGGACAGCGAGAGTTAGCCAAAAAAGCTGCTTTCCTGTACAAGTCAGCGTTGAACGATTCAAACCCAGCAACCAAGACGATGCGTTTCATGCCTGTAAGCTACGAAATATTTCTTTACTTAAATTTTAAACTGGCTCATAGGTTGATTGTTAAATATCTGCCCACAGATTCCGGTCATTCAGGCGTACTAGTACAGAATGGCGGAAATAAACATACCATTCGATCAGGCTGAAAAGCCTGTGTTATCGCTTTTCTTGCTTCCACCCCTCTGCTTCTGTGCCCCTCTGCCTTCTTGCACTAGGTGGATTTGTCATAGCTTTCTACTTTTACGAAGCGTTATTATCTTAACAATGGGGGGAACTGCTGCATTTCAATTTATTGCAACAATCACCGGATTATTTCTGATTTTGATAAATTATGATGGTTGTGTTTTTTCTTCCAAAAAATCTTGCAATCAGCGGGTTTTACCACATAAAATCTGCTTGCAATGTTCGCAGAAAAACTTATTTTACTTACCAGCGTAGTAATGCTTAAAATAACGCGGACATTGCTAACAAGTACTTCAACAAATTTATTAACAAAACTTTGTCTCTATAATTGGAAGAGTTTTGAACTAGCGTAAAAATAAGTAAGTTGAGGATAAAATCATGAAATTCGGAATTGATAGCGGGCACAATTGTCCACCAGACACAGGAGCCAGAGGGATTAAATTTGAAGATAATTTAACTCTAGATGTAGGTAATAGAGTTATAGCCAAGTTAAGAGCTTTGGGGAATGAAGTCGTAGTATGTAGACCAAGTAGTGCTAGTACAGTCCGGGAATCGCTTTCAAAAAGATGTTCTACAGCGAATGGGAGTAAAGTAGATATTTACGTCTCGATTCATTTTAACTGCTTTAACGGACAAGCTAATGGCACAGAAGTATTTGCAACTAGCGATGCAGGGAGAAAAATCGCTAAACCTGTATTAGATGAAATCGTCAAATTAGGATTTTTTAATCGCGGTGTTAAGAGTGGTTCCCACTTGTTTGTTCTGAAAAATACAGATATGCCTTCGATTCTTGTAGAAGGTTGCTTTGTGGATTCCCAAAAAGATATGAATCTTTTTAATCCGGAAGCAATGGCTAATGCGATCGTCAAAGGCTTAACTGGTAAAGTGTCAAGTGTTCCTGTTAACCCCGTACCAGATGAAGAGCAGAATGTAGATACCACTATTCTCAGACTGCAAAAAGCCTTAAATCGACTAAAGATAACCGATAAAAATGGTAAAGCATTAGTAGAAGATGGCTTCACCGGGGCTAACACCAAATCTACCGTAGAAAAATTTCAGACTATTGTTGGGGTTCAGCCGACTGGAATTGCTGACGAAGCTACATGGAATGCCATAAATTTAATTTTGGCAAAACGAATTCTCAGACCAAACCATGCTGGTAATGCAGTTATCAGATACTTGCAATATCGTCTAGGTGTTGAGAATGATGGTGTCTACGGACCGCAAACAGAGGTTGCAATTAAAAACTTTCAAAAGCAAAATGGTTTAGATGCCGATGGAATTGTCGGGCCTGTTAGCTGGCAGAAATTAATTGGTTAGATTTAGGGGTAGGTATTATTCAAGGTAGATGAATTGTTGAAGTTGGTAGTGGATATCATTGAGAATATTCTGAAAAGGTGTAGTAAAGGTCCAACCGAACCTGCCCCAGTCTCAGAGCGATCACTCTTCATTCAGCATCAAGCAATGACAAAGTTTAAAAAGGAGGGCATCACCTGAAGCTGTTGACCTAAAATAATGAAAATAGATAACCAGGGCGTAGGAAATCATCTATGCTGCTGACAGGAATGTGTTCAACCTAACCAGGTTTGTGTTTGATAAGTATCAATCACACTTGGTCACAGGTAATTTCCTATTGCTCTGGTGCTTTTTTGGCGGTGAAGTTTCGCCAAAAGTATAAAAGTAAAGGGCTTTTCAAGCCTATAATAATTGTTACTACTTTGTTGTATAGGTAAACACAATTTTTTGGGGTTTCAAATTTATTTCCGATGTCATATCAAGCCTGGTACAATGCTAATCACTGGACGATCTAAAAAGCTGTTTTTCTCCTTATTCCATTGCCTTGACAATACCTCCAACAAGTTTTTCTTCAGCTTTCCCAGCCTCGATATAGTCACTCACTAAGTAGTATTCAAACAGAATTTGGAGTATCTGACTTTAATAATACAAATACGTTGGTAGGGGCATGGCATTGCCATGTTCTTACGAAAAATCTATCTGTATTAAGGTTTTCGTGAATTGGTATAAGTTATTGGCGCGAGTGCTCGCTACCTTCAGCCAATATTTCCGGAATTTCAGTGCGATCGCCGCTAAAATTAAAGTGCCAATGCTCTGAGCGCCCGTCAAGCTAATTTTACGTAAGTTTTCACAGTAGCGTAAGGCATTTCTAAATCTTCGGATATAACCTGCAATGATTCTCCCATTTCCCGGCGTGGTGATGACTCCAATAGTTGCGCGTAGGTAGTGGATGAATGGGCGATACTCACCTGTTTTATTTGAAGGGGAGCATCTTTTGAGGGGAAAAAGGCGCGTTAATCTAATTATTTTCGTCCCCTTGGGGGGATTTTGTTAGGGAAATTGTTTCCATCCCCTTTAGGGAAAGTGCTTAGGGAAAGTCCAACTCATAACATACTACCTTAAATATGTCAAGAATTTAATAAACAAATTAACAATTGGGAGCGGGGTAAGTTCATCTAGAGCAGTTTGGCAGCTAATTAAAGAAGCATACGGCGATGCCTTCACAGTAGGCATCGCGGATTTTAGATTAAATCTAAAATCCCAAATCGAGTTACCGATTCACCGCCGCCGCTTCCCGTGCTGCTGTTGCTTGATCTGGGTGGATACCTAAGCGCGTGAGATTAATCCGACCTTTGTTATCAATTTCGCGCACTTTGATAATCACTTCATCGCCCACCGCTACTTCATCCTCAACTTTACCAACGCGGTAGTCAGCTAGTTGTGAGATGTGGATCATCCCTTCTTTTCCAGGCAGAAATTCCACAAATGCACCTATCGGTATAATCCGAGTGATGCGTCCTGCGTAGACATCCCCTTCGTGCAGCTTACGGGTCATGCCTTGGATGATGTTTTTGGCTCTTTTGGCCTTGTTCTCATCCACAGCAGAAATTGTCACGGTGCCATCATCCTCAATGTCAATTTTAGCACCGGTTTCCTCAGTGATTCCCTTAATAGTCTTGCCTCCAGGTCCGATGACCAGACCAATCATGTCTGAATCAATCTTGATTGTTAACAGACGTGGGGCATAAGGTGAGGTTTCAGTCCTCGGCGTGTCAATACAGGCGAGCATTTTCTCCAAAATGTGCAACCGAGCTGCTTTGGCTTGGTGGACTGCTTGGGAAATAACATCCAACGACAAACCGGAGATTTTCATATCCATTTGCAAGGCGGTAATTCCGGTATCCGTCCCAGCAACTTTGAAGTCCATGTCGCCCAAAAAGTCTTCAATGCCCTGAATATCGGTCAGGATTCGCACTTCGTCCCCATCCTTAATCAGACCCATTGCTGCGCCACTGACGGGTTTGATAATTGGCACACCAGCATCCATGAGGGCGAGGGTAGAACCGCAGACTGAACCCATTGAGGTGGAACCGTTGGAGGAAAGTACTTCCGATACGATGCGAATCACGTAGGGAAATTGTTCTTTTGAGGGTAGCACAGGTAGGAGCGATCGCTCTGCTAATGCCCCGTGACCGATTTCACGCCTTCCTGGAGAACGCATTGGCTTGGTTTCCCCGACTGAGAACGGCGGGAAGTTGTAATGATGCAGATAACGCTTATGTTGGTCTAACTGCATGTCATCGTTGAGGTTTTGGGCATCACCTGGCGTACCCAAAGTACAAGCGGATAATACCTGAGTTAGTTCTCGGTTAAATAAACCACTACCGTGGACTCGCTTTGGTAAAACACCAACTAAGCAAGAAACACGACGGACTTCATCGAGTTTACGACCATCAACGCGAACGTTATCTTCGATAATTTGCCGCCGCATGAAGTATTTGGTAATATCTTTAAAAGTGTTACCAAGTGCCTTGCTATTTGCAGTTGCGGCAACTCGAATTGGATCTTCTTCTGGCAGTTCCTTAATCGTCGTGGCAATTTCATCCTTGACGACATCTAAAGCTGCATCGCGTTCAGGTTTGGTGAAAGTAAATTGCGACAGGATTTTCTTAATCTGGCTGCTAGTGCGATCGCGGATATAATTTTCTAGCGTCTGGTCTACTTTTGGTGGTGCTTCTTGCACTATTACCAAACCCAGTTCTGCTACTAAATCTTGCTGCGCTTTGATTAAGTCCCGCACTGCTTCATAACCAAAGTCAATTGCCTCGATGATATCTCGTTCTGGCAACTGATTGGCTCCCGCCTCCACCATGATTACGCCATCTAGTGAACCTGCTACTACCAGATCCAAATCTCCGGCTTCAATTTCTGCATAGGTGGGGTTAATAATGAAATCATCTCCCACTAAACCAACGCGAACTGCTGCCATTGGCCCATTAAAAGGAATCTGAGCAATCAGGGTAGCGATGGAAGCGCCTGTAACTGCTAGCACATCGGGTGGAACTAACTCGTCCATCGATAGCGTTAAAGCGATAATTTGCAGATCATCCCGTAGCCATGAGGGGAACAGGGGACGCATGGGACGGTCTATAAGACGGCTGGTGAGAATTGTTTTTTCTGGTGGGCGACCTTCCCGCCGCATGATCCCGCCGGGAATCCTACCAGCGGCATATAGCCTTTCTTCATAATCTACTGTCAGGGGAAGAAAATCAATGCCTTCTCTGGCTTGCGATCGCGTAGCCGTAACTAAAACGGATGTGTCCCCTGATTCTATCAAAACTGACCCACCAGCCTGGGGAGCTAGTAAGCCTACTTTCAGTCGAATATCCCTTCCATCGAAGGATATTGACTTGTCAACTTCTGCCATTCAGTTTTTTTTCCTTCTCTTTCGCTATTCTCTTTCTGTGGCAATCCTAACATTTATGCCCTATGACTGACTTTTAGTACATACAAAGATCAGACTTGTTGTTCAACCCAAAGCGCGATACATGATCAGCGCGTCTACCACTTGTTCATCCCTTAGCTTCGCTGCACGCGGAATGCGCCCAATAATCTCAAATCCTAACGACTGCCAAAGTGTAATTGAAGGTATATTAGTTTCAAAGACCAAATTGAACATTACTGCCTCATAGCCCAGGTTTGCTGCTATCAAGAGCATCGCCTCTCCCATGAACCGCCCGATCCCCTGACCGCCAAAGCCAGGTTGTACAATAAAACCAGCGTTGCAAATATGGCAACACCGACCAGGAAAGTTTGGCTTTAAATAAAACGCCCCTAATATTTCTTTTGGTTTGTATGTAGCATCCTGAACAGATGTCCTGACAACAAAGGCATCTTTACTCAACCAGTAAGTTGCAAATTCTAGCTGAGATAGAGGTCGCTTTTGGGGATAAGTTTTACCTTAAACAATTACAACATTGAGTAATGTTCTTACAACCTCCTGTTCTTGAGGATGTATATAATCTAGTTCAACCAGTATCCCGGTTTTTAAAACTTTAATTAGGGGAAATCTCATTATTAATAATGTTTAAGTGTAAGAATTGCTAAAGAATTTATTTTATGCAAAATTTTACTAAAAAATCTGATTGAGAAGATGCAAAAAGTGGAATAGTTACGATTTTAGTTCATGAGTTGTGGGAAAATATAAGTAGTTAGCAAATGGCGATTTTACACGGAAATTGGTTACTAAAAAGTCAAAAGGGTTGTTTATTTATTTGGGGAGAAACTTGGCGATCGCCACGAGTGAATTTCGAGTCTAATGGAGCTGGAGATATCCCACTACATCCATTGGCAATGACATCAGTTGAGTTGAGTGAGTGGTTGCCTTCGCAGAACATGGCAATTACTAACTTTATCCAGCAACCTCAAGTTGCTATGGCTACTACTGGGCGAACCTCCAAAGGAGGAGCTACGCTAACGCGCAAAGCAGCAAGTGCCACTGAGATAATGCCAACGCACTCCCAAATAATTGCCCTGCCAACTTATATCCCAGAAGGGAGTAAAGAAGGAACAGCAGCGATTTTCCCTGTACATTCTGCCAGCTTGGGGCTGGATACAGACTCCCCGCAATATTTGCAACCGTGGCGAGTTGAGGGTTTTTGTCTCAACCCCAGCGAGGCGGTAAAATTTCTCGCTGCTGTTCCCCTAAATGCTGCTAAAGGGGAAGATGCCTTTTTAGGAGGAGATTTACGTTTTTGGTCGCAGGTTGCTCGATGGAGTTTAGATTTAATCTCGCGGTGTAAGTTTTTACCAACAATTGACCGACAATCAGATGGTGTATTTGCTGCTAAATGGCAAGTACTCTTAGACAGTGCTGTAGATGGAACCCGTCTAGAAAAATTTTCTGCGAACATGCCGTTGGTTTGCCGCACCTTTCAGGAAAGTGCTGAGTTGAAAGAAAAAGACTCAACACTCAACGCTCACTACTCAGCAGTAGACTTTCCTACCGAACCTCAAGAATTACTTTTAGGATTTCTTAACAGTACGATAGATGCCCAAGTGCGAAGGATGGTGGGTTCCCAACCTCCAATGGAAGCCAAAGCGATGTCTACGACGGGCAGCGCCTACGCATTACCATCTGCGGTGCGACAGTGGTTACAAGCCTTAACTAGTGCATCTCATCCAGTTAATGCAGATGCAATTGAAGTGGAACGACTGGAAGCGGCACTGAAGGCTTGGACGATGCCGCTACAATACCAATTAACTCTTAAAACTCTATTTCGTACCTGTTTTCAACTGCGTTCTCCGGAGTCTGGCGAAACAGATTGGACATTAGCCTATTTCCTGCAAGCGGCTGATGATCCTGAGTTTTTAGTGGATACAGCAACTATTTGGAACAATCCAGTTGAACGGTTGGTTTATGAAAATCGGACAATTGAGCAACCACAAGAAATATTTTTGCGGGGTTTGGGGGTAGCTTCCCGATTATACCCAGCGATTGCACCCAGTTTTGAAACCGAATATCCCCAATCTTCTCGTCTCAACCCCATCCAAGCTTATGAGTTTATCAAGGCTGTGGCTTGGAGGTTGGAAGACAGTGGTTTGGGAGTAATTTTACCTCCTAGTTTAGCTAACCGTGAAGGATGGGCGAACCGTTTGGGTTTGAAAATTACTGCCGAAACTCCAAAGAAAAAGCAGGGACGTTTAGGGTTGCAAAGTCTGCTGAATTTCCAATGGCAATTAGCAATTGGTGGACAAACTATTTCCAAAGCTGAGTTTGATAAACTTGTGGCTTTAAATAGTCCGCTAGTGGAAATTAACGGCGAGTGGGTGGAATTACGGCCCCAAGACATCAAAACAGCCCAAACTTTTTTTACCACTCGCAAAGACCAAATGGCGCTTTCCTTAGAAGATGCCTTACGTTTCAGTACAGGAGATACTCAGGTAATTGAAAAATTACCAGTGGTCAGCTTTGAGGCATCTGGGGCATTACAAGAGTTGATTGGGGCGTTAACAAATAACCAGGCGATCGCACCTTTGCTCACACCAACAGGCTTTCAAGGACAGTTGCGACCTTATCAAGAACGAGGTGCTGCTTGGCTCTCATTCTTAGAACGTTGGGGCTTAGGCGCGTGTCTGGCGGACGACATGGGACTCGGTAAAACTATTCAGCTCATCGCTTTTTTGTTACATCTCAAAGAACAAGATGCATTAGAAAATCCAACACTGCTAGTTTGTCCAACTTCGGTTTTAGGCAACTGGGAAAGGGAAGTTAATAAATTTGCACCTAGCCTGAAAATTTTGCAATATCACGGTGACAAACGCCCAAAAGGGAAAGCGTTTTTAGAAGCAGTAAAAAATCATGATTTAATCGTTACTAGCTACTCACTTCTTTATCGAGATATCAAGTCATTGCAAAGTGTATCTTGGCAGATAATTGTTTTAGATGAAGCCCAAAATGTGAAAAATCCAGAGGCGAAGCAGTCAAAAGCAGTGCGGCAATTAGAAGCGACGTTTCGGATTGCGTTGACGGGGACACCAGTAGAAAATAGGCTGCAAGAACTCTGGTCTATTTTAGATTTTCTGAATCCAGGGTATTTAGGTAATCGGCAATTTTTCCAGCGGCGGTTTGCCATGCCAATTGAAAAGTATGGTGATACGGCTTCTTTGAATCAATTACGTTCATTAGTTCAACCATTTATACTGCGACGATTGAAAAGCGATCGCGACATCATTCAAGACTTACCAGATAAGCAAGAAATGACTGTATTTTGCGGTTTAACTGGCGAACAGGCTGCACTTTATCAACAAGTTGTAGAACAATCTTTAGCAGAGATAGATTCTGCTGAAGGATTGCAACGTCGGGGAATGATTTTGGCTTTACTAATCAAACTCAAACAAATTTGCAATCACCCAGCCCAATACTTGAAACAGGCGACATTAGAGCAACATAATTCAGCCAAACTTCTGCGGCTAGAAGAAATGTTAGAAGAAGTTTTATCAGAAAGCGATCGCGCTTTAATTTTTACACAATTTGCTGAGTGGGGTAAATTACTTAAACCATATTTAGAAAAACAGCTTGGGCGAGAAATATTCTTTTTATATGGTAGCACCAGTAAAAAACAACGAGAGGAAATGATCGACCGTTTCCAACACGACCCCCAAGGTCCCCCAATTATGATTCTTTCTCTAAAAGCAGGTGGTGTCGGACTGAATTTAACACGAGCAAATCATGTATTCCACTTTGATAGATGGTGGAATCCAGCCGTGGAAAATCAAGCCACAGATAGAGTATTTCGGATTGGTCAAACCCGCAATGTGCAAGTACATAAATTTGTCTGCACTGGCACTTTAGAAGAAAAAATTCATGACATGATTGAAAGTAAAAAACAATTGGCTGAACAAGTTGTGGGTGCTGGTGAAGAATGGTTGACTGAACTAGATACAGACCAACTTCGTAACTTACTAATACTTGACCGCAGTGCAGTAATTGACGATGATGCAGAATAAGTTCGTAGTGCCAACTTAACTGTATTAACTGCGCCAAGCTACTACAAATTTATATTTGTTCGTATGCACTAGACCTTTTGCATAAATATTTTGTAATCTGATGCGGAGGTGCAAATAAAGAGTCAAAAATCGATATTTTTGGAAAGTTTATATTGAATTTTTTTATTTAAAAGTTTCTTAGATATGGATGATCAAGAAGCACTACAGAGAACTCTCAACCGCACCCGTCGCGCCCTCCAGATATTAGAAGAACAAAAAGCTGGTTTTGGGATTCGAGTTCCAGTAGATTTGCAAATCGAACTGGAAGAAAAGCAAAAAGAAGTCGCTAGCTTAGAGGCGCGATTGAGTCATCTTAAAAAGAGCATCAGCAAAGTAGAGTCAGAAAGCAAGCAAAAGGAAGTTTTTATCTCTTACACCTGGCGAGATAATCACAGTGAAACATTTGTACAACAACTGGAAAAAGCATTTCAGGCAAAAGGCATTACAATCATTAGGGATAAAAATGCAATTGGTTACAAAGAACGATTTCAAGAATTCATGCAGCGATTGAGTCGTGGCGAATGTGTGATTGTAGTAATCAGCGACCAATATTTGAAGTCGGAAAATTGTATGTATGAACTAATTGAAATTGCCAAGAATGGAAAACTTTATCATCGAATTTTTCCCATAGTTTTAGCAGATGCCGAAATTTATAAGCCTATTGAAAGAATTAAATATGTTCAGTATTGGGAAAAGAAAATTCAAGATTTAAATGACGCTATGAGAACAGTTAGCGCTGCTAATTTACAGGGATTTAGAGAAGAAATTGACCTATATACTGAAATTCGTAATATGTTTGCTAATCTCATAAACTTGCTGAAGGATATGAATGCTCTGACGGAAGATATTCATATACAATCAGAATTCGAGGCACTGCTCAAAGCGATCGCACAAAGTTTAGATGAGTAAGCAAAGAGCGAATGTACGGAGCCTCTGCCAAAGGCGATCACCCTCAATGATTCGGGAAAAGTCGATATTTTGTTGCTCCTCCTGCCTTTTGCCTTTTTTCAACTGCAAATCCTGAGATTTATTTTTATATAACCTTATGGATAATCAAGAAGCACTACAGCGAACTCTCAACCGCGCTCGTCGCGCCCTCCAGATATTAGAGGAGGAAAAAGCTGGTTATGGGATTCGAGTTCCAGTAGATTTGCAGATCGAACTGGAGGAAAAACAAAAAGAAGTCACTAGCCTAGAGGCGCGATTAAGCCTGTTAGAGGGACAACGCCCGGAAAGTGTGCCCGATAATCTGCCTCGCTATAACGATGTGTTTGTGGGACGAAAACAAGAAATCGCCCGTTGTTTGGAGGCACTTTCACCAGAGGAACGCGGTTGGGGTGTGGCGATCGATGGTATTGGTGGTATGGGCAAAACGGTGTTAGCGCTAGAGGTAGCACACTTTGCCCGTGAGCAAGCTTTATTTGATGCCTACCTGTTTGTTTCTGCCAAAACTACCTGGCTTTCAACTGAGGGAGTGCGGCCAGAAACCCTCGCCCTGTCTTCTCTCGATAGCTTCTGCCGAGAATTTGCCAAAGGGTTGGGACAGACAGATATTGTGAAAATGACTGATGCCACAGAACGCCGCCGCGCCCTTCTAGATGCCCTGCGGGGACGGCGCACCCTGTTGATTTGGGACAACTTGGAAACCCTGAATGCAGAAGAACGCAATATGATTGCCGAGTTTTTGCGGAAACTGCCCACCCTGAACAAAGCCATCATCACCAGTCGCCGTCGCACTGGGGAAAGCGCCCTCACTATCCGCTTAGATCGTCTTTTGGAGGCAGAAGCTTTGGAGTTAATGCAGGCGAAGGGAAAGTCGCACCCCCGTCTAGCCCAGGAACTAAACGCAACCAAGCCAGAGATATTGACCGCTTTATATCAAGCGTCTGGTGGCAATCCTCTAGCATTGGATTGGACGTTGGGACAGGTGGCACACAAAGGCTACTCCATAAGTGATGCCCTAGAGCGGTTGCGGAATGCCGCCAAATCCCCCGATCTCTACGGGTTTTTGTTTGCTGATGCCGCTGAAACTCTCTCTGGAAATGATCGCACAGTGTTATCTGCCCTGGCTGTGTTCCTGACACCAGCAAAAACCGCAGCCCTGGCAGATGCTACGGATTTAGCCATCACCGAGATCCAAATTTCTTTAGAGCGGTTGGTAACACTATCTTTGGTGAATGAGTTGGATGGAGAACGGTTTGGTCTGCACCCCCTCACCCGCACCTATGTCCGGGCAGCTGTGGGCGGAATGGATACCGTTGGGACTGCACCCCTAAGTAGAATTCAGTTTGACCCTGCTGCCCAAGGGAAAGTTCTGCGCTACTGGGTGGACTTTGCCCAGAAGTACGGGGGTGACGGTAAAGATGCCTATAAGACACATGACATACTGGAAGCCGAGTGGCAGAATCTAGAGGGCGTGGCTACAACCCTGCGGGAGATGGCAGGTATACCCGGTGAATTGAAAGACCGACAGGCTGCCCAAATGCTCATCGATTTGGAAAACGCTTTGAATAACTTCCTCTTCTTTCGAGGCTACTGGGATGAGGAGCTACACTTGGGTGAGTGGCGATATCAGGCAGGAAAGGCGCTGAGTCAGTGGAGTGATGCTAGTTGGGGAGCATATCACATTGCCCGGATTCACTGCAATCGTACCAATACTGATAGAGCAGCCAGTTGGGCGGCTTACATGGCGGAGGTCATAGAGCGTGGTGGCAACCGTAGGGATAAGGCTTTTGCAACCCGTTTGCAAGGACAGATTGCATATCAACGCCAGGACTGGGCAAAGGCTGAGTGCTTGTATCAGGAGGCATTAGTAATTTCCCAAGAGTTAGGGAAGGAAGAAGATGAGGCACTCGCCTTCTATGATCTGGGAGTAATTGCGCGATCGCAGGCAGACTATGATCGCGCCGAGTCTTACTACAAGCAAGCATTAGCGATAGAAGAAAAACTAAAAAATAAAGAAAGACAAGCAATGTATTGCGGCAGCTTGGGAAATCTAGCTCTTGACCGCGATCGCCTTACAGAAGCCCGCCTCTGGTTCGAGTGTGAGTTAGCCCTGGCGCAGGAAGTGGGACGGCAAGACTTGGTAGCTTTTGCTCAATCGGGGCTAGCGCAAATTCTGGAGGAGGAGGGGCGCTATACAGAGGCGCTACCCTTGGCACTGGCTGCCCTGGAAATCCAAGAGCGCCTGCGCGCTCGGAACTTGAATTGGGCGCGCAAATTAGTTGAGCGGTTGCGCCGCAAGGCAGGGATGGAATAATTCGTAATTCGTAATTAATTCAAGGTTTTACCCCCCTGTGTAGTCCCAAAGTTCCATTCTGTAAGCGTATATTTGCAAAACTGATATGCTCTCAACGATAACGCTATAGTCTGAGGTAACTGTCACAAAATGATATTAACTCATCTATCCCATAATTTTGAATTTTGAATTGACTTATGACTAATTACACATTACAAGCAAGTCGAGAATGGTGGTCACAACAATGGCTAGATTTGCTAGATTCCTATCGCTTTAAAAAGCGTTTAGAACGTGCGAGAAATTATGCTCGTCAAGGAAATGTTCTCAGCATCGAATTTAAAGGTGCAAAAGTATTAGCTAGAGTGCAAGGTAGTGAAGTAGAACCTTATAAAGTTTCTCTTTACCTTGAACCTTTTAGCGATGAACAGTGGGGTTATGTAATTGAAACCATGTCCCAAAGGGCAATTTTTGCTGCCAAGCTACTAGCAGGAGAAATGCCACAAAATATAGAAGAAGTGTTTACGGCAAATGGTCTTTCGATATTTCCTTTTACCCTTGCTGATGTTCAGAGTAAATGCTCTTGTCCTGATAAAGCAAATCCCTGTAAACATATTGGTGCGCTGTACTATCAGTTAGGCGATCGCTTCAGTGAAGACCCCTTTGTACTATTTCAATTGCGCGGACGCACCAAAGAGCAAATTATCAGCGACTTACGTCAATTACGTAGAGCCAAAATTCAACCAAATGCCACAGAAACGCTTGATGTTCAACAGTCAATTCCTAATAACAAATACTTGGTAAAAATTGACTCTTTCTGGCAATACAATGAGCCACTAGAATCATCCTTGGTAGTGATTGCACCGTCCACTAGTGAGATGATATTAGATGTATTAGGAGCAATCCCGCTAGCGAAGGAAGAGGAAAATACAGTAAATTCAACTTCGAGTGATGTGGTAATGAAGTATTTAAATACAGTTTACAGAGATGTGAGTCAGAAGGCTTTTTTAGCAGCAATGAATGTGGGAGGAAGTTGATACTAATTCGTAAGATTGTTGTAATTTTAGTTTCAGACCAAAGTGCTGTAGTCCAAAGAGCCATCTGCAAAGATAAAATTCTCAAAACCTGTTGTGGACATTGTAATAACATTTTTATTGTTATTGAAGCTGATATTAGCTGGGTTTAGGGCATTGCCTGAAATTACACCAGAAAAAGTGAGTTCAGAGCGATTGAAAGCACTGAGGTCTAAGGTGTCAAAACCTTTTCCACCATCCACAGTCCCAGTGCCAAACCCTTTGAAGTAGTCATTTCCAGTACCTAGATCAATGTTGATACCGCCACCAATAGTAACTTTTTGTTGAACTCCATCGATGGTACTGGTGGATGTAATTTTATCATTGCCATCGCCAGTCTTAATAGTTCCTTTTCCATAGATGCCATAGGCAGTACCACCATTTTTTGTTGTAGCCTGTCCGGTAAGAATGTCACCACCATTCCCAGTATCAATTACTCCGTTGTTAGAGATACCTATCCCAAATCCGCTGTCGCCGTAAACGAAAGCCTCATCACCAGTTCCAGTGCCAGTGATTGTGTCATTTCCGGCCCCTGTATTCAGATTGCCATTATTGCTGATGCCAGTCCCTGGAGCGTCATAGCCAAACGCAGGCTCAAATCCGCCGTCGCCGCCGATACCGATGCCAGCGATTATGTCATTTCCGTCTCCGGTATCCAGTTGCCCAGTGTTGCTGATACCTATCCCAAATCCGCCGTAGCCGCCAAAGTGACCCGAACCACCAGTGCCGCCGTGACCAGTGCCAGCGATCATGTCATTGCCCAACCCAGTATTCAGTTTGCCACTATTACTGATGCCTGTTCCAGTACTACCATCGATGCCAATGCGACTGTCACCAGCAGTGCCGCCCTGACCAGTGCCAGTGATAATGTCATTGCCCAACCCAGTATTCAGTTTGCCACTGTTGCTGATGCCAGTCCCAAATCCACCTTCGCCGCCACCGCGGAATTCGCCGCTGCCGTAAGCGCCGTTGCCGCCAGTGCCATTGCTGATGATAGTATCGTTGCCCAACCCAGTATTAAGGATGCCACTGTTACTGATGCCAGTCCCTGTACCGCCACCGCCGCCAACACTGCCAAAATTGGGTTCATCAACACCAAAATCACTTGCGCCGTTGCCTCCACGACCCCCAATACCCTTGCTGATGATAGCGTCGTCGCAGGGCCCAGCATTCAGATTGCCATTATTGCTGATGCCGATTCCAGCACTGCCTTTGCTGCCATCGACGTTTTTACCGATAACACCATCAGCCCCTTTACCACCAGTGCCGTTGCCTTTAATGGTGTCCTTTCCGAAGCCTGTATAAATGAAACCTCCAGTTAAAACATCAATCCCAATTGCGGAAAATTTATTTAAATCTTCCCCAATTAAAGTGTCGTCACCAGCAGTGCCTGTGAAATTGGGTGGAACTGTAAGTCTAGGCATAATCAAAATCCTCTAAATTTAGATTAGTATGGTCAGCTTGCTCATTTGAATTGTCGCTTGGCTCTGACTTTTGACGGCGACGACTACTTTTCTTCAACTCACCTATTAACCTATTATCTCTTTGTAATGGTAATCTTTGTGTATCAGGTAAAGGTGTGATAATTTCTAAAGTAGTGCGATCGCAAGCTAACTTTGCTGCCCAATGTCCCAAGTCTTTTAGAAGATTTTCAAACTGTTGCCAGCTAATGTCATAAAGCATTACTCGGTCTGCTCGATTCTTAGCGACTGTCATTGTTACGACCTCCAGAATGTTTTATTGTCCAAACTCAAGCCTAGCCTGTTCTACCAAATCAACAGTCACAATCTCTTGCTCTGCTTCACGAGCCAGCTGTTGAATTCTGGCTCTAGCTTGAGCACGGACAAAAAGGGAATATTTTGTAACTTTTCTTTAGTTTCATCTGTCCATCGCAAAGCATCAATAAAATTAGAGTCGCTCATAATATTAATTACCTTGGTAGACCGCTGAGTTTTATCAATAGATTATTAATTTTCCTATAAAAAAAGCCCTTGCTTTTATGCAAGAGCCTCTAAATTATTTAGCTGTCAGTGATTAGATAAACCTTACAACCTAGTCAAGGTCGTCCATGAACATCACTGGCTCAGTATCACGGTTAATTCCTTTCTCAAAACCACCAGAAGCAGCCCGGGCGCGACCAGCGTGCCACAAGTGACCAACTAGGAAGAAGAATCCTAGTACGAAGTGAGAAGTCGCCAACCAAGCGCGAGGAGATACGTAGTTGAAGGAGTTAATCTCAGTAGCCACACCACCCACGGAGTTCAGAGAACCCAGAGGAGCGTGGGTCATGTATTCAGCAGCACGACGAGCTTGCCAAGGCTGAATATCATTCTTGATTTTTTCCAGGTCAAGACCATTGGGGCCACGTAGAGGCTCCAACCAAGGGCCGCGGAAATCCCAGAAGCGCATGGTTTCACCACCAAAGATGATTTCACCAGTTGGAGAGCGCATTAGGTATTTACCTAGACCAGTGGGGCCTTGGGCAGAACCGACGTTAGCACCCAAGCGTTGGTCACGAATCAAGAAGGTCAGAGCCTGAGCTTGAGAAGCTTCTGGACCGGTAGGACCGTAAAATTCGCTGGGGTAAACGGTGTTGTTAAACCAAACATACAGGCAGGCAATGAAGCCCATCAGGGAGAGAGCGCCCAAACTGTAGGAGAGGTAAGCTTCACCAGACCAGATGGATGCCCTACGTGACCAAGCAAAAGGCTTGGTAAGAATGTGAAAAATGCCGCCAGCAATTAAGATAAAGGCAATCCAGATATGACCGCCGACTACATCTTCCAAGTTATCAACGCTGACAATCCAGCCTTCACCACCGAAGGGAGACTTGATTACATAACCGAAGATGACCGCTGGATTCAGTGTTGGATTAGTAATGATCCGAACATCACCACCGCCTGGTGCCCAAGTGTCATACAAACCACCAAAGAACATTGCTTTTGCTACCAACAGCAGCGCACCGAATCCCAAAATAATCAGGTGGAACCCGATGATGTTGGTCATCTTGTTCTTGTCTTTCCAGTCGTAACCAAAGAAAGAAGAGTATTCTTCTAAGGTTTCTGGACCACGGACGGCATGATAGATACCGCCAAAGCCAAGGACGGCTGAGGAAATTAAGTGGAGTACACCGACAACAAAGTAGGGGAAGGTGTCGATGACTTCACCACCAGCACCAACACCCCAACCCTGACTGGCGAGGTGAGGTAACAGGATCAAGCCCTGCTCGTACATGGGCTTTTCAGGAACGAAGTGAGCGACTTCAAACAAGGTCATCGCTCCAGCCCAGAATACAATCAAACCAGCGTGGGCAACGTGAGCACCCAGTAGTTTGCCAGATAGGTTGATTAAACGTGCGTTACCAGACCACCAGGCAAACCCAGTGGATTCTAGGTCGCGTCCAGTGCCGCCTAAGATATTTGGTCTATTAGAGAGCGTTACCACGTGGTAATACCTCCTCAGGGAATACAAATTGTTCGTGGGGTTGATCTTGAGGAGCCATCCAAGCGCGGATACCCTCATTCAGCAAAATGTTTTTGGTATAGAAGGT
>NZ_JBALCO010000085.1:0-78227 GCF_036919595.1 Nostoc sp.
ATTTAAATGCTATGTATGCAGCAAAACTCACATCTTTTAGCGATCGCCTACATTTGTGATGACCCATAGGGAAAAATGGATAAAGTCGAGCTTAGGTTTACTTCGGAATTTTGATATCCATCTCTATGTCAGCCTACCTGAGAATTATTTCAACATAAATATCACAATTTCTTTATTACGATACAATTTTGCATTTCCTTTTACTAGGAATTGCTGCTTACTTGAGTCATCTAGCATTAAACAAACGTCAAATTCCAATATCGAACCGCCAAGCCGCCTTCTCTACAAAAGGCTTTGCCAACGCGTAGCGTCTCGTAGATAAGAGCGCCTTTCCTTCGGAACGCTTTGCGTTCCGAAGGAAAGAAAAGAAAAGGATTTCAGAAATCATTTAGGACTGCTATATAGATAGCAAATTTTACTTCATCCTCTGCACTTTTGTCCTTTCTGTGGTAGCTTGCGGTAATTCGCTACATGTGTGCGTTAATCAAAATCACGCAATCCGGTGAATCAAAAGGGTGAGGTACAAGAAATATAAAATATAGTAGCTTAAGGCTATAAATGGTTGCTAAATACACCAATTTATAGCCTCAGGAATTAGAAAGTGGATGATAACTATAAACCAAATTATTGGAGATTCACCAAATCAGATTTGTGCCAACTTTGGTAAACGTTTTTTCGCCTGGATGATGGCTCAAAGTAGCGGCACTGCTGGCTTTGCTAGTGTGAATTATGAGCGATTTGATACACAAGTGCCGATTATTAGTTTTCATATTATTGGTGTAGCAACAAAGTGAAAGAACCTTTTGCAGTTGCTGAATAAAACGTCGGTATAAGATGAGAGCGTCGTACTGTCTCTAAACCAGGCTTGTCATATTCTTTTAGATAAGGCGATCGCATGGCATGGCTCAAGGCAGAGGCAGACATGCCCAACTTCGCGGCGGCGCGTGTAAAGCTCATCTCGTCGGCAACTACGACGAAGGCGGCTAAGTCGTTCAGTTCATCCCGCTTCATTACTGCATATCTTTCATTAGTCCATGCTGATTATGCCATCTAGTTAAGAAATTGTATTCGATCTATTGTTAAAGTTCAGTTAGTATTCAAAGTTGCAATACCCATTTATTCGGAGCTATCAATGCGCTACAACAAATTGGGTTCTACAGGACTCTTTGTTTCAGAACTGTGCTTCGGCACCATGACCTTTGGAGGCAGAGGACCTACTAGTGTCATCGGCAAGGTGCAGCAGACAGAAGCAGATACCTTGCTCGCGCGGTCCTTTGAGGCGGGCATCAACCTGATCGACACCGCCGATATTTACTCAGAGGGTAATTCCGAGCGGATCACCGGACAGGTTTTGAAGAATTTGGGGACAAAACGCGATGAGGTGATCGTAGGGACCAAAGTATTTGGCAACATGGGTTCAAAGCCGAATCAGCAAGGATCTTCACATGGTCATATTCTCGATGGCGCAAAGGCAAGCCTTGAACGGCTGCAATTGGAGTACATCGATTTGTATCAGCTCCACGGGTTTGATCCCGCCACTCCGATTGAGGAAACCCTCGCAGCCTTGAACGATCTGGTCAGACAGGGACTGGTTCGCTACATCGGGGTTTCAAACTGGGCGGCTTGGCAGATTGCAAAGGCATTCGGCATCTCCAACCTCCACAACCTGGCAAAATTTGCTTCGCTTCAGGCTTACTACTCGATCGCAGGTCGAGACTTGGAACGTGAGATCGTGCCAATGCTGAGTAGCGAAGACCTCGGTCTGCTGGTCTGGAGTCCTCTAGCTGGAGGACTGTTGAGCGGTAAATATAATCGAGAGCAGCAGGAGCATGAAGGAAGCCGCCGCACTACATTCAAGTTTCCGCCTGTGGAGATGGAGCGCGCTTACAACATTATTGATGTTTTGAAGGAGATGGCTCAACACAAACAGGTTTCTGTGGCACAACTTGCTATTGCGTGGTTGCATCAGCCCCACGTCACGAGCGTCATCCTCGGAACAAAACGGATTGAGCAGCTAACGGACAATTTGGGCGCGATCAATATTCTTCTCTCCGAAGAGGAGTTGCGATCGCTAGATCAAGTGAGCCAACTTCCTGCCGAGTACCCTGGTTGGATGCTGGACTTTTGGAGTCAAGCGAGAGTCCAGCAGTTAAAAAATTCACGCCCCGTTGTTCCAGTTAAAAGAGAAACTCCATGAACCTTACTGCTTTTCGCACCCTCGGTCGCTCTGGCTTGATTGTCAGCCCGATCGCCCTTGGCACTATGACCTTCGGCACACCGCAATGGGGTGCGCCCGACGAAGTTGCTGAGTCTATCTTTCACGCCTACGTCGATGCGGGCGGCAACTTCATTGATACGGCTGACGTGTATGCCAAGGGACGCAGCGAAGAATTGATCGGCGGCTATGTACGTGATCGCAGTCTGCGCGATCAACTGGTACTAGCAACTAAGTTCAGCTTTCACGGCGGCGAACCTAGCAATCCCAATGCAGGTGGTAACGGACGCAAGAATATGTACCGGGCGATCGAAGGGTCACTGCGCCGACTGCAAACCGACTACATCGACCTCTACTGGATGCATGTTTGGGATCTGGTGACACCCGTTGAAGAAGTCTTACAGTCGCTCGGTGATCTCGTCCGTGCGGGTAAGATACGCTACTTTGGATTTTCAGACTTACCTGCCTGGTACGCTACCAAAGCCGTCACACTAGCGTCAGCACACAACCTTCCCGCACCGATCGCCCTACAGCTTGAGTACTCGCTCGTCGAGCGCAGCATCGAGCGCGAACATTTGCCTGCCGCGCGCGATGGTGGACTTGGCGTGTGTCCTTGGAGTCCTCTAGCAGGCGGCTTTCTGGCGGGTAAGTACCAGCGTGCAGATGCCGGAGCCACTGGAGAGGGGCGGCTTGGCGGCAGTAATCCGTTTGGCAACACAAAGTTTACTGAGCGCAACTGGCGCGTACTCGACACCCTGCGGATAGTAGCGGCACAGGTCGATCGTCCACTGGTGCAGGTTGCCCTTGCCTGGATCTTGGCGCAGTCCGGCGTTACCTCGCCCATTCTGGGTGCCAGCAAGCTAGAGCAACTGCACGACAACCTGTCCTCGTTAGAGATTCGCCTCACCCCCGAACAGTTTCAGATGCTAGACGAGAGCAGTGCGCTCGACCCCGCCTTTCCCTACGGCATCTTCACGAGCGAGGTGAACCGTAGCATCTTTGGCGGCGTGATCGTTCAGGGTTGGTAAGTCTTGCAAAGAGCGATCGCACAGTCTTTGTTCTACAAAAGCCAAAATCATCACGCTACTGCGTGAGTTCTTAGCCCTCTTTGGGCTAACTTCATTAAATAAATCCTCGGGTTCATTCCGCTCACGTAACAAAAATCTGTTGACACTATCGAAAAGACAAATCTTCCATTATTTCTGCCAAACGTGTACAGCCAGGATACAAAGATTGCTGCCAGTAGAAACAAAGTATCCTGGTTCAGGCCACACTTGGCGGTGGATGGCTTGGTATTCGCACGGAACAGTCTGAACCCTATAATACAAGATGACCTCAATTATCCGTCTTTCCAGTCCAAGAGTGGTTAGCGTAGGCGTAGGCTGCCGTAGGCATCCCCTGTTTTTCCCTGATTCTCCTAATCGCATTTTTTGTCTAATTTGTCCATGTGTAAGTTCTATGACCCTCAAGAACAGCGCATTGTCTATACTAATTTTGAGGATGAGCTAGGAGAGATTGTTGAGACTGATGTACTTAGTAGCTCTGTAACCTTTCCTCCATCCCAATGTTGCCCTGTAAGCCACCTGTGTGTACCAGCAGCAAGCGATCGCCTTGATAAAAAAATCCTTGCTTTAGTAAATCCATCACTCCGTAAAACGTTTTAGCGGTATATACGTAATCAAGGGGTACGCCATGTTCCTCCCTGAACTGTTGGCTGAACAGTAGCAGCTCATCGTTTACCTTTGCATAGCCGCCAAAGTGGTAATCACATACCAATTCCCAAGATGCCGGACTATATGTTGCGGGTAAACCAGAGGCGAGGTAATTTGCCAGCAGAC
The DNA here is from genome assembly GCF_036919595.1 of Nostoc sp. GTDB lineage: Bacteria > Cyanobacteriota > Cyanobacteriia > Cyanobacteriales > Nostocaceae > Nostoc. Next base: position 4,054 of record NZ_JBALCO010000085.1, read on the forward strand.
TTTCGATTTCTTGTGCAAGAAAAGCTCCATTTTTCAATACTGGAAAAGCGATCGCTTTTTGTCCTTGATGCAACGAAAGCGCAATACCAGCCAGTGTGGTAGCTGTACCGCAGGCTACGCATATATGATCAAATGCGTAGGCGTAGCCAGCCGTAGGCATCGCATCACCAATTATCTCTGTACAACCGCGCACACCATTTAAATTACTTCCACCTTCGGGAATGATAAACACCTCACCGAAACGTTGTTGCAGATATTCCTGTAACGCTGCTGTGTTGCGCTGTCGATACATCTCACGGTTGAGATACACAAGCTGCATACCCTGCTGTACAGCAAAACTCAGTGTCGGATTCAATGGTAGCCTCTCCTCTCCACGAATTACACCAATAGTGCGAAAACCGAAAAGATTACCAGCAGCCGCAGTTGCATAGATGTGATTGGAATAAGCGCCGCCAAAGGTGAGTAACCTCGTGAAATTTTTCTGCTTGGCTTCTAAAAGGTTGTACTTTAGCTTGAACCACTTGTTGCCGTTAACCCATCGGTGGATCAGATCGAGGCGCAGTACATACAGATCAACACCAGCGTGGCGGACAATTTCGCTGTTGATTTGTTGTAGAGGAGGAGAAAGAAAAGTTAACGACATGCCTAAATATTATAACTTATTATTCACATTTTCTCACATTCATTATTAAAGATAAAAGTAATGATAAACATTGAGTAATTCCAATGGTAAATCAATTTCAATGACCAATAAATCTTTCTGATGATTAGCTTTAGAAATTAACATTTTACTAATTGAGTATTTCAGGTAAATATAATAAACATAACTTTCGCTTCAAATAATAATCTTTTTGGAGAAAACAAATGGTTGCACTCATCCAGCCCACTCAAGTTACTCCCAACCCAGGACGTTTGACGATTCAAACTGTTGAAATTGCTCCTCAAACGACTGCTATCCGTTGTCTCGACTGGGATAGAGAACGTTTTGATATCGAGTTTGGTTTACGGAATGGGACAACCTATAATTCTTTCTTAATTCAAGGAGAAAAAGTTGCTTTAATTGACACATCTCACCGCAAGTTTGAGCAGCTATATCTTGAGATACTGGTGGGATTAATTGATCCGACTAAAATAGATTACTTGATTATTAGTCATACAGAACCCGATCACAGTGGCTTAGTGAAAAATATTTTGCAATTAGCTCCCTCCATTACTATTGTCGGTGCTAGGGTAGCTATTCAATTTTTAGAAAATATGGTTCACCAGCCTTTTAAATCAATCCAGGTGAAAAGTGGACAGCTATTAGATTTAGGCAAGGGACACCAATTAGAATTTGTTTCTGCACCTAACTTACACTGGCCTGACACAATCTTCACTTATGACCACAAAACTCACACTCTCTATACCTGTGATGTGTTTGGGATGCACTACTGTGATGACCACACCTATGATGAAAATCTTACCTTAATAGAGGAAGATTTTAAATATTACTATGATTGTCTCATGGGCCCCAATGCCCGATCTGTTTTGGCAGCTTTAAAGCGGATTGAAAAGTTAGAAATAGGAACAGTTGCCACAGGACATGGCCCTTTATTACAAAATTATATCTCGGAATGGCTTGCACACTATCAAAACTGGAGTTTAGAACAAGCAAAAACAGAGACTTTAGTGACTCTCTTTTATGTAGAAGATTATGGGCATAGCGAGCATTTAGTCCGTAATATAGCACATGGATGTGCAAAAACAGGCGTGGCAGTAGAATTATTTCCTCTCAATAGTTCTGAGCCTCAAGAAGTTCGAGAATTAGTTGCCCAATCTTCTGGTTTAATAATTGCAATGCCACCCCAATCTTCGGTGATGGCTCAAGCTTCTTTAAGTACAATTTTAGCTGCTGTTCACAAGAAACAGACAATTGGTTTATTAGAGTCGGGAGGAGGAGAAGATGAACCCGTTTACCCTTTACGTAATAAGTTTCAAGAACTAGGATTAACTGAAGCTTTTCCACCTATATTAGTTAAGGAAATTCCTAGCCAAACAATGGAACAGCTTTGTGATGAAGCGGGGACAGATATGGGTCAATGGTTAAATCGCGATCGCACCATTAAACAGATCAAATCTATCAATAGCGAGCTAGAAAAAGCTTTAGGGCGTATTAGCACAGGATTATACATTATCACCGCCAAAAAAGGAGAAATTCAGAGTGCTATGTTGGCCTCTTGGGTGACACAAGCGAGTCTTGAGCCTTTAGGAGTAGCGATCGCAGTATCCAAAGATCGGGCAATTGAATCTTTGATGCATGTTAACGATCGCTTTGTTTTAAACGTTTTAGAAGAAGGTAAATATCAAGGATTAATGAAACATTTCCTGAAGCGTTTTGCTCCTGGTGCAGACCGCTTTGCTGGAGTGAAAACATATCCAGCAAACAATGAATCGCCCGTTTTAGCTGAAGCCCTAGCTTATATGGAATGTGAAATCACTAGCCGTATGGACTGTGGAGATCATTGGGTAATTTATAGCACAATCCAAACTGGAAGAGTTGCCAAGCTAAATGCACTTACCGCCGCCCATCACCGCAAAATTGGCAATCATTACTAAATAGGGCATTGGTCATTCTCCTTGTCCCTTTGCCTCCCTTATTTCCCCGACTTCTACTGCTTCTTAGAGATGCGATTCATCGCGTCTCTACCCACTCTTGTACAAACGCGATGAATCGCGTCTCCCCAAAAACTATGTATAAATCTGTTGAAAATGCCCCGATTACCATGTACGAAATCAATCGGGGGCGCGTTGTGCGAACCTTGGAATTTATCCAAGATGTAATTGTAATTTCTTTGTGTATCGGTTTATTTTGCTTCATGGTGCTTCAGGTGAAAGATATGTTTCTCTCCTTACTTCCGCCTCTAGATTTTCATGCTGTTACTGCCGATATTCTCTTTTTACTTATCTTAGTTGAGTTATTCCGACTGCTAATTATTTACCTACAGGAACATCGAGTATCTATTGGGGTAGCTGTTGAAGTTTCCATTGTTTCTGCTTTGCGAGAAGTCATTGTTAAAGGGGTTTTAGAAACAAATTGGAGTCAAGTTTTAGCAACTTGTGCCTTTTTATTAGTGCTGGGAATACTACTGTTCCTACGAGTTTGGCTACCCCCGACCTTTGAAGGTATCGATCCGGAACAAGAAGCATCTAAACGCTATAGAAATCTAGCAAAATCTGAATTAACACAAACCAATAGTCATTAGGAACAAGCAGGGGGAGTAGGAAAGGCAGACAGAGAAAGAACTATTAATTATTCATCCATCCCTAATGTCCAATCTCCAATCCCCAATGCCCAATGACGCCACTTGCCCAATTAAGAGAGGTTATTATGTCTGCTGTCACATTAACGCCCAACCATAGCAGAGATGTACAAGTTGCTGAAATTGGTAAAAATACTCTGATTCTGCGATCGCGGACTTGGGACCGACTAAAATTTGAGGTGGAGTATTCCCGCCAACGGGGAACTACAGCAAATTCTTATCTGATTCAAGCTGATAAAAAAGCTTTAATTGACCCTCCCGGCGAATCTTTTACCGAAATTTACCTTGAGCAACTAGCACAACATCTAGATTTTATCTCCCTCGATTACATTGTTCTCAGTCATGTCAACCCGAACCGCAGAGCAACCTTGCAAGTATTACTCTCTCTGGTTCCTCAAGCCACTCTCATTTGTTCTCGTCCCGCCGCCAATGCTCTAAAAACTGCCTTTCCCGAATTTGAATCAACTATTCAAGCGATGCGATCGCAAGATACTCTAGATTTAGGACAAGGACATCTTCTATCATTTATCACTGTACCAACTCCCCGGTGGGCAGATGGACTTTGTACCTATGATTCCGCCACAAAAATTCTCTACACAGACAAACTTTTCGGCGCTCATATTTGCGAAGATACTTTGTTTGATGAAGATTGGAAGGGATTAGATGCGGAACGTCGTTATTATTTTGAATGTCTTCATGCACCCCAAGCCAAACAAGTTGAAGTAGCCTTAGATAAATTGTCAGTTTTGGGAGCCAGATGTTATGCCCCAGCACACGGTCCGGTTGTCCGTTACAGCCTGAGTCGTTTTACCTATGATTATCGTCAATGGTGTCAAGGACAAAAATCTCAGGAGTTGAGCGTCGCTTTGCTCTATGCTTCTGCTTATGGTAATACAGCAACTCTGGCGAATGCGATCGCTCAAGGTTTGATCCAAAATGGAGTTAATGTAGAATCAATCAACTGTGAATTAGCCGATTCTGCGGAGATTAACCGCATTGTTGAAATTTGCGATGGCTTGATTATCGGCTCACCTACATTAGGCGGCCATGCACCGACTCAAATTCAAACTGCTTTAGGAATCGTCCTCTCGGTGGCGGCTAAAACTAAGTTAGCAGGGGTGTTTGGTTCCTACGGTTGGAGTGGAGAAGCAATTGATTTAATTGAAAGCAAGCTCAGTGATGCAAATTATCAACTAGGGTTTGAAACAATTCGGGTGCGTTTTAACCCTACTCCTGAAATTCTTCAACAGTGTCAAGAAGCAGGTGCTTCCTTTGCCCAAAACTTGAAGAAAACTAAAAAACTGCGGACTTCCCGTCAGGTTGTGACAGAAACTCATGTAGATCGTACCGAACAAGCGGTGGGGCGGATCGTTGGTTCTCTGTGTGTTGTGACAACTCGTGATGAAGAAACCCACAAAGGGGTTTTAACTTCTTGGATATCTCAGGCAACTTTTAACCCGCCAGGAATTATGATTGCGATCGCTCAGAAGCAAAATGCTGATTTAATGCATCATCCTGGTGATAAATTTGTGCTGAATATCCTCAAAGAAGGAAGAAATGTGCGACGATATTTTTCTCGTCATAGCACTTTAGGAGATAATCCCTTTGCAAATCTTGCCACACAAACTGCTCTTAATGGTTGCTTGATTCTAAATGAGGCATTAGCCTATTTAGAATGTACGGTACAAAATCAGCTTGAATGTGGCGATAGATGGTTAATTTATGCCGTCATCAATCACGGTGAAGTATTGGAAAATGATGGTGTCACTGCTTTAGAGCATCGGAAATCTGGCAGCTATTATTAACCTGCCTTTTCACGGTATATAGAAAACCTCTCTCTAAATCTCTCTCCTAAAAGGAGAGAGACTTTGATTTTCCCCCTTCCCGCGTCGGGAAGGGGGTTAGGGGGTTAGGTTTTTCGTGGGCTTTCCTACATAACGTAAAAAGTCATCTGCACACAAGTCTTTTAGAGTTGCAATGCGATTGTTTTGGCTGACAATGCGATTGTTTTGGCTGACAATGCGATTGTTTCGGCTGACAATGCGATTGTTTCGGCTGACAATGCGATTGTTTCGGCTGACAATGCGATTGTTTTGACTGACAATGCGATTGTTTCGGCTGACAATGCGATTGTTTCGGCTGACAATACGATTGTTTTGACTGACAATATGATTGTTTCGGCTGACAGTGCTAGACTTTTCACCGGATCTGGAAAACCTCACTTTCATTCCTCTCTCCTCTTAAGAGGAGAGAGGGTTTTATTTTTCACCTTTCCCTAGTACGGAAGCTTGCTTAGTAGTTAAGTTTTTCAGGAATACCCATTGTCGGCGAATCTTAGTGCCAATCCCCCATGCTGAATATCGTGATCTAATATTGTTGGGTATCCTATAAATTACGATCGCTTGATACCGATGATTGAAGTTGAGCATCTAAGTAAAATATACGGTTCCACCCCAGCGATTACTGATGTCACTTTTAGCGTCGAGCCAGGGGAGATTTTAGGGCTTCTGGGCCCCAATGGCGCTGGTAAAACTACAACCATGCGGATTCTGGCTGGTTATTTACCGGCAACGAATGGTAATGCCCGGATTGCTGGTTATGATGTCCATGAAAATTCTCTGGCTGTGCGCCAACGAATAGGTTATTTACCGGAAACACCACCGTTATATCCAGAAATGACGGTGGAGGGATTTTTGCATTTTGTAGCCCGAATTAAGGGAGTTCCAGCAGGCGATCGCACCAATAAGGTAATAGCCGCTATCGAACGCTGCAACTTAGAAGATAAGCGGCGGGTAATTATTCGCAAACTTTCTAAAGGATATCGCCAAAGGGTAGGAATTGCTCAAGCGATCGTCCACGATCCACCAGCGATCATTCTGGATGAACCCACCGTCGGACTCGATCCCCGACAAATAATTGAGGTGCGGAATTTAATTAAAAGCCTCGCTGGAACTCACACAATTATTCTTTCCACGCACATTCTGCCAGAAGTAAGCATGACTTGTAACCGTGTAGCCATCATCAATCAGGGCAAAGTTGTGGCAACTAATACACCAGAAAACCTGATGACTCAGTTGACAGGTGGCTCAGGATATGAATTGGAAATAGAAGGAGAAGCTGCGTTAGCCAAACAAGTATTGCAAAATGTCGCGGGTGTGAGTCTAATAGAATCAATTCCGGCGGGAATGCATGGTCATCAACCCCAGACAAATCGCGCTTACCTGCGGGTGATATCGCAACCGGGAAAAGAACCAGGAAAGGATATTGCCACAACATTAGTGCGTGCAGGATTTGGTTTACATGAACTGCGGCGTGTTAACGCCACCTTAGAAGATGTGTTCTTGCAACTGACCACACAAGAAAAGAATTTCGATACTGAGGTAGACTTAGCAGACAACGAAGGAGAGGCAGCGTAAATGGGTATAGTACTGAGTAATATTATTGCCATTTATCGCCGAGAGTTACAGAGTTATTTTGTATCGCCTTTAGCTTATGCGATCGCAGGCATATTTTGGTTGCTCGCGGGGTTATTCTTCGTGATGATTTTGCTAGGGCCAGATGGCATATTGGTAGGAGTCGCGGCAATAGATTCACAAGGGCAACAACTAGGAGTGCCAGTACCGCCGATAGATGTCCCCTACGAATTTGTCAAGGTATTTTTGGAGCGTATGGAGTGGCTATTGCTGTTTATCCTGCCAATTTTCTCAATGGGACTCTATGCCGAAGAACGTAAGCGGGGCACTTTAGAACTGTTAGCCACGTCACCAATCACCAATTGGGCAGTAGCTGTAGGTAAGTTATTAGGCGTGCTAACATTTTTTACCACGATAATTGCACCTATGCTACTGTTTGAAGCGATCGCCATCAGCGGATCAAATCCACCAATGGCGCTCTCAATTCCCTTGCTGGGTCATTTTGGATTAATCTTGCTAGCAGGGGCAATTTTATCTTTAGGAATGTTTATTTCCTCCTTAACAGACAGCACAATTCTGTCTGCTGTTCTCACATTTGCAGCAGTTTTATTGTTGTTATTGATTGATTTAATCGCTAAAATTATCCCTGGTCCGGTGGGTGAAGCTTTAGGTTATCTCTCGTTGCTGAAACATTACAACACTTTAATTCAAGGCATTTTTGATACCAGCGCTTTGATTTTATTCGTCAGTTACATTTTTTTGGGCATCTTTCTCACAGCTCAATCAATTGATGCATTGCGCTTTCAAAGGCAGTAGTCATATAAGTTATGAGTTAACCCTTCGGCTTCGCTCAAGGTTAAAGCCGAGCAAAGTCGAGGCTTTAAAAGTTAGAAGTTATGAATTTTAACTTATAACTCCTAACTCCTCACTTCAGTTTAAGAATATGAAGATAGTTGCAAAAAAGAAACTGTGGAAATATCTGTTTTGGTTGGGCCCGTTCTTAATTACTGTCGGCTTAACAGTTGGGTTAGTCTCTCAACAGTGGGGACTAATTTCATTAGCATTTCTGATTGCAGGAATTGTGATCAGTGGGTTGGGGATAATATGGCAAAGCTACCAGAGTAACTGGTGGGGGCGTCGTTCTACCCAAGCTGGGACTAATGCCCTAGTGGCAACTCTAGCAGTGTTGGCAATTTTGGGATTGATTAACTTTTTGGGAACTCGCTACCACTTGCGGGCAGATTTAACAGAAACTCAATTATTTACCCTTGCGCCCCAGTCACGGGAATTGGTGAGGGTATTACCACAGCCAGTTAAGGTGTGGGTGTTTGATACTAACCAAAATCCCCAAGACCGGGAATTGCTAGAAAATTATCAACGGCAAAGCTCAAAATTTAAATATGAGTACATCGACCCCCAAGCTAGACCAGGACTTGCAGAAAAGTTTGGTGTTAAAGATTATGGGGAAGTTTACCTAGAATCTGGGGATAAACGGCAATTAGTACAAACAGTAAATGAAAATGAACGCCTGTCGGAAGTCAGATTAACTAGTCGCCTGCAACAACTAACAAATTCAACTACAGCCAAAGTTTACTTACTCCAAGGTCATGGCGAACGCCAACTTTCGCCTGGTAAAGGTGCAATATCACAAGCAATTCAGGGATTAGGCGACAAAAATTTCACAACATCACCCCTTAATTTAGGAGAAACTTCCAAAGTTCCTCAAGATGCAGCTGTGGTGATCGTGGCTGGCCCCAAGCGAGGACTGTTTGAAGGCGAAGTCAAAGCTTTACAAGAGTATCTTAATCGCGGCGGTAACTTACTGCTGATGATTGATCCTAATACCGATCCCAAAGTTGACAGCTTGCTACAAGAGTGGGGTGTTCGTCTGGATAATCGTTTAGCAGTCGATGTCTCTGGCGAAAGTGTAGTGGGACTTGGCCCTGCTACGCCCTTAGTCACAGAATACGGACAACATCCGATTACCAAAGATTTCCGTAACGGCAATTCTTTTTATCCGATTGCCCGACCCCTGGAAATTATCTCTGTGCCTGGAGTTGAAGCTACTCCACTGCTGCGAACGAAACCCTATCCCAAAAGCTGGGCAGAAAGCGACCTTCAAAGCGAAAAATTGGAGTTTAATGCAGATAAAGACCTGAAAGGGCCTCTAACTTTAGGCGTAGCCTTAACAAGGAAAGCAGCTAAATCTGCTTCCACTCCCCAAGCTGCACCGACACCTTCACCCCTACCATCACCAACCACTCAAAGCAAGGCTTCCCCTGCTCTCCCTCCCCCCCCTGCTCCCACTCCTTCCCCCGCTCCCTCATCTCAAACAGCTACTGAATCACGGTTAGTGGTTTTAGGAAATTCCAATTTCGCCACTGATGGCTTGTTTCAACAGCAATTAAATGGAGATGTATTCCTCAACTCAGTTACTTGGCTGAGTCAGCAGGAAAAGCAACCCCTTTCTATTCGCCCCAAAGAACCGAAAAACCGTCGGATAACCCTGACAACCACACAAGCCAATCTTTTAATATTGTCATCTCTGTTAGTTTTACCCTTAATTGGGTTTGCGATCGCAGTTATTATTTGGTGGAAACGAAGGTAAGAAAGGAGTTAGAAGTAGAGACGCGATTAATTGCGTCTCTACAGGAGTTAGGAGTTAGAAATATTAACTCTTCACCAATGCTCAATGCCTAATGATTAAAAAATGAAATTGCCGCGAACGACTTTAATTTTGATACTGCTAGCGCTGGGATTAGGTGGTTTTGTTTACCTCTATGAAATTCGCGGGGCGACTGTGCGAGAAGAAATCAACGAGCAAAAGCAGCAAATTTTCTCTTTTGCAGAAGATGATGTGCAATCTTTAACAGTCAAGACAAAAAAACTCACCTTGAATCTGGAACGTAGCTCTGAATCTAGTAATCCAAAGTGGTTAATCAAATCTCCGATATTGGCCCCAGCAAATGATGCTATTGTTTCTTATTTAATGGATTTGTTGGTCAAAGGTAAGAGCGATCGCACTCTATCAACTCCAGTAAAAGAGCTTAGAGAATTTGCCTTAGATCAACCCCAAGCTACTATCAATATCACCCTGAAAAACCGACAAAACCATCAATTGATTTTGGGTAAATCTAACTTTAACAGACGTTTCTTGTATGCTCAAGCTGACTCTGTTGCTAAACCCGATGGTAATATAAATGTGTTGTTAGTATCTACAGATTTTGCAAATGCTGTGAATCGGGAACTATCAGAGTGGCAGCAACCTGTAGATAATAGTCAGAAACTACCTGGACTCAGCACTCCTTTACCAACTCCGACAAATGGTAAATGAGCATAGCGGCTACACAGGCAAAGTCCCTCCGAGTTCACCAGTCGCCTACGGCGGGAAACCCGCCTACAGCGCTGGTCTCAGCGCCTCCGCAGACTAAGGAAAAATTTGAGGGTTTGAAACCCACGTTTGCCCTTGGCTTCCCGCAGGGGAGGTGGGTAAAGCTTGGTGTCGAGGCGGTTTTTACCGCCGATTTAACGTTAAGTTAACACTTCAAATCTTACTATTTTTTATAATTTATTATGATAAATCCGACAGCAACATTGCTGATTTCCTGCCCAGATCAACGGGGACTAGTGGCAAAAATTGCCAATTTCATTTATTCTAATGGTGGTAATATTATTCATGCAGATCAGCATACAGACTTTGTTGCTGGGTTATTCCTTACTCGCATTGAATGGCAGTTAGATGGGTTTAATTTACCGCGAGAATTTATTGCACCTGCTTTTAATGCGATTGCACAACCTTTAGACGCTAAGTGGGAAATACGTTTTTCTGATACTATACCACGCATTGCTATTTGGGTAAGTCGGCAAGACCATTGTCTATTTGACTTAATTTGGCGACAACGCGCTAAAGAATTTGTGGCTGAAATTCCTTTAATTATTAGTAACCATTCTAATTTAAAGGTAGTCGCAGAACAGTTTAATATTGACTTTCAGCACGTTTCCATCACTAAAGACAATAAATCAGAACAAGAAGCCCAACAATTAGAATTACTCCGTCAGTACAAAATAGATTTAGTTGTATTGGCGAAATATATGCAGATTGTTAGTGCAGATTTTATTAATAAATTTCCGCAAATTATTAATATTCATCATTCATTTTTACCAGCTTTTATTGGAGCCAATCCCTATCACCGAGCTTTTGAACGTGGGGTAAAAATTATTGGAGCGACGGCGCATTATGCCACTGCTGATTTAGATGCAGGTCCGATTATTGAACAGGATGTGGTGCGAGTTAGTCACCGTGATGAAGTTGATGATTTGGTGAGAAAAGGGAAAGATTTGGAGAGAGTTGTATTAGCAAGAGCGGTGCGATCGCACTTGCAAAATCGTATATTAGTATATGGAAATAGGACAGTAGTATTCGAGTAAATTATGCTCAGGCAAATGGAAGTCGTGGCTATACAAACAAAGTCCGCTTAGGCGGACTTTAGAAAAACAGTTATTTTAAGAATCGCCGTAGCTGTTTTACTTAGCTGAAACTACCTCTGTCTCATCTTTCGATTTATCTCTAATGTTAGTCAAGGGATTTGTAAAGACACTTGATACAGAAGGTGTGCGATTGCCTCATAATGAAGAAAGACTAAGCAGATTCTCAGAAAACTCTCAATGAGCCAGACTAGTCTAAATTTAGTTGCAATATCTATTTTTCTCATGACCCTATCGGTACTGCTGGGGCCATTCTTCAACTTATCGCCAGCAGTACCTGCACTTGCTACCTTCACTATCTTAGGCATAGCTACGTTAGATAGTTTCAGCTTGCAAGGCAAGGGTGGTACTATCTTTTTAGATTGGATTGCTGGTTTTTCAATTGAACACCGCGATCGCATCGTCCACCACGAAGCAGGTCATTTTTTGGTTGCTTACCTGTTGGGTATTCCCGTTACTGGCTACACACTCAACGCTTGGGAAGCCTGGAAACAGGGGCAATCTGGGCAAGGCGGCGTTAGCTTTGATGATGGCGAATTAGCATCTCAACTAAAAGTGGGTAAAATCAGTGCCCAAATGCTAGACCGCTACTGTACTGTTTGGATGGCGGGTATTGCTGCTGAAACCCTAGTTTTTAATAATGCTGAGGGGGGATCTGATGATAAAAACAAGCTGATAGGAGTATTGACAATTTTGGGCTTTTCTGAATCAGTTTATCAGCAGAAACTGAGGTTTCATACTCTTCAGGCAAAAACCCTACTGCAAGAAAATTGGTCTAGCTACGAGGCTTTAGTTAATGCCATGCGACAACGCACTTCGGTAGAAGATTGTCATGTTGAGTTAAGAGTAGGGAGTGGGGAGTAGGTAGTTCACGAAGAAACAGCTTTCAAACGTGAGACATGAGGTATGTAGTTCGAGTTAATAACCCGATTACGCCCAGCAGTTTTAGCCTGTAACAGACATTGATCCGCACGATACAGCAGACTTTCTCCTTGATCATCATCCTCAGCTTGCAGACAGGCTGTGCCCAGACTAATAGTGATATTAATTGTCAGTTTATCGCTGAGTGCAAATGGTTCGTCGCTGACTAAGCGATTGAGACGACGGGCTACTGATAGTGCTTCGTCGTCGGTAGTGTTAGCCAGAAGAATCACAAATTCTTCGCCACCATAGCGGAATGCTGTGTCTTGAGAGCGCAGATTATGTTGTAGACGCTGACATAGCAACTGCAAAACGCGATCGCCTACTAAATGCCCATGAGTATCGTTAACTTTCTTGAAATGATCTATATCCAGAATAATCAAACTCAGGGAAGTTTTTTGAGTCCTAGCTGTTTTAATTTGACTGGGTAAGTGCCGTGCTAAAGCGCGACGATTTTTTAATTCTGTCAAGGAATCGGCTAAGGCGATCGCTGATAACATATCATTTGTCCGAATCAAATCTTGGTATTTTTGCGCTTTCCGCAAGCCAACAGTTAATTGAGCAAGTATTAAGCCGTGGTTAGCGGTCAACTCTGCTAAGGTATAGTCTGTTTTTTCTTCAATAAGATACCAAATATAAGCATCGGCTCCCTGCTTTAATGCCGCAGCACTCATCTCTAATTCCCTTTGCCAACCATACTTATTTCTATCAGTAAGCTGCTGGGGACGATCCTCAAACAGAATACAGTATATCCAGGATAGTTTTGTCTGCTTTTTCAACCAACTGCACAGTTTCATACTGCCATCCAGGCTAGCCTGCACAAATATTATATCGGGGGGCGTCATTTGAATTCGTGACACTGCCTGATTAAGATTGTCTATAACTTCTACAATAAAAGTAGTCGCATAACGAATCTGATCTGGAAGTGTGGCGCTAAAGTTATTCTTTCCAAAGACCAGAATAGAAATCTTCATGGCTTTATTTTTTATCATATTTAAATTTTCAAGAGATTAACTTAGTAAAACTTGCTGGGATTGTTGCTTAATACTAAATATGATATTTTGACTAAGTTATGTTTCTTGATATCTCGATTTTTTGACACTAAATTCACAATAACTTTCCAAGTTCAATATCCTCTTAAAACTTGACATTTATTACTAGACTTTCTAAAAGCTTCACTTCTGACAACTAATGTCTTCTTTACAGAATATTTTTAAATCAGTAAAACTACTGAATATTATTTGCTTGTCTAAAAACCCTTACAGTAGTTTCTTAAGTGTTATTTTCCGGAGGTAATTACCACAATAAATAGTTTGTAATAACTGTCACACTAGCCCATAATTTTTATTCCTAGAAAAAAAAATAAATTATAAAAACTAATATTTTCTCATTGAATTAAAAATATTATTACCCATAGAAGATTTTAGCCTTTTCTTTAATGAATCGGCTTTAATCAAGGATTAAGGTAGGGATTGAATTGTATAAAAACGTTAATAAAATATGCAGCAAAACCCACTCACACTAAGGTAAGTAGCTTTTTGCAACTAACATCATTATGATTATAGGTCGAATTTATAGCATAAAAAGTCTCCAATCTAAATAAGGTCTAAACTTAAGTATCACAATGTGTTAGAAGGATAAAAAATGTCTCTGCTTAACCTTTATCTGTGTTTGTTTGTCTACATAACTCACATCTTTTTTAATTTGCCCAAATATCATAAATCTAGAAAAAAAGCTAAATAAAAAACCCCATGTCAAAACCTGCCCCTAATGTAGAAATATTCGTTTAATTCCGTCTGGAGAAAGGGTAGAAAAATATAAAAAAATCTTCTGAGTGTAACCTAAGATATTAAAATCTAAACTTTTGTGAAAAGCTAGAATTAGATCAATAACCTTCAACTGCGTAACCAGCAGCAACAATTACCTGTTTGATTGACTCCTCAGAAGCTGCGGATTCTACCGTGACAGTTTTAGCATTAACATCGACATCCACCTTGGCTTCAGGTTGCATAACGTGAATGGATTCAGTAATTGTTTCTGCACATCCCTCACAAGCAATATTTGATACCTTCAGTTTTAGTGCCATTTGTTACCTCACTAGGAAGATTTTAAATCATTTCTTAAGGATTAATCTTAACGACCAAAATGCGCTCCTGCATCCTACTAAAGTTAGGTAGTGGGGTAAAAGCATCACAATAACTGTATATAGCTTATCGACTGGTACAATTCGCTAGCACTAATATGAAACAAAATGCAAGAATATATAAAGCTATTTATGAAAATACACCTACCTAGTGCCGCTACGCCCAAGTCTAAAGTCTAAAGCTAAAAACACCCATGTCTTCAAATCCTCAGTACCTAAGCGGTAACGAAATTCGCAACATATTCCTCGACTTCTTTGCCCAACGGAAACACCAAATTCTCCCAAGTGCCTCCCTCGTGCCAGAAGACCCAACCGTGCTGCTGACGATCGCGGGGATGCTACCATTTAAGCCAATATTCTTGGGGCAACGCACACCAGAGTTTAAGCGGGCTACGACTTCGCAAAAGTGTATCCGTACCAACGACATCGAAAACGTCGGACGCACCAAACGGCATCACACGTTTTTTGAGATGCTGGGCAATTTCAGCTTTGGTGATTATTTTAAAGAACAAGCGATCGCTTGGGGTTGGGAAATCTCTACACAAGTTTTTGGCTTTTCCCCCCAAAATCTCGTCGTCAGCGTTTTTGAAGATGATGATGAAGCTTTTGGGATTTGGCGTGATCAAATCGGTGTGTCGATAGCAAGAATTAAACGCCTGGGCGAAGATGATAACTTTTGGGTATCTGGGCCGACTGGGCCTTGCGGGCCTTGTTCAGAAATATATTACGACTTTCACCCAGAACGCGGTGACGAAAATATAGATTTAGAAGACGATTCCCGGTTCATCGAGTTTTACAACCTCGTCTTCATGCAATATAACCGGGATGCTTCCGGCAATTTAACGCCGCTGCAAAACAAAAACATCGACACTGGCATGGGTTTGGAGAGGATGGCGCAAATCCTCCAAAAAGTGCCCAATAACTATGAAACTGACCTAATTTTTCCAATTATCCAAACAGCCGCGCAAATTGCTGGTGTTGATTACCACAGCAGCGACGAAAAAACCAAAGTCTCTTTGAAAGTCATTGGTGATCACGTTCGTTCAGTTGTCCACATGATCGCCGATGAAATTCGCGCCTCTAACGTGGGACGGGGTTATGTGCTGCGGCGATTAATTCGGCGCGTGGTGCGTCATGGGCGATTAATTGGGATTTCTGGCGAATTTACTACCCAAGTTGCCGAAACTGCGATCGCTCTTTCGGAATCAGCTTACCCCAATGTGCGCCAACGGGAAGCAGCAATTAAAGCTGAGTTGCAACGGGAAGAATCCAATTTCCTCAGAACTCTGGATAGAGGCGAAAAACTCCTAGAAGAAATCATCCAAGAGGTGAAACAGCAAAGGAACACTCAAATTAACGGTGAAAGCGCATTTACCCTCTATGACACCTACGGATTTCCCCTCGAACTTACTCAAGAAATTGCCGAGGAAAATCATCTGACAGTCGATGAAGCCGGATTTGATGCCGAAATGCAAAAGCAGGTGGAACGTGCCAAAGCAGCACATGAAACCATCGACTTAACTGTACAAGGTTCCCTCGACAAATTAGCAGAAAACATCCAAGCCACGGAGTTCTTAGGCTATACCCAACCTGCAACGACGGCGAAAGTCGAAGCGATATTAGTAGAAGGTGTTTCCCAAGAGGAAGCAGAAGCGGGGACACAGGTGCAAATTGTTCTTGACAAAACGCCATTTTATGCGGAATCTGGGGGACAAATCGGCGATCGCGGTTATATCTCTGGTGATGGTATTCTAGTCCGGGTGGAAGATATGAAGAAAGAATCTGATTTCTTTGTTCACTTTGGACGCATCGAACGCGGTACACTGCGCGTCGGTGATTATGTTACAGCCCAAATTGATCCAGCTTGTCGGCGTCGCGCCCAAGCTAACCATACCGCAACGCACCTGTTGCAAGCGGCGTTGAAGAAAATTGTTGATGATGGCATATCTCAAGCTGGTTCTCTAGTTTCCTTTGATAGGTTGCGCTTTGACTTCAATTGTCCCCGCGCTTTGACAGCAGAGGAAGTGCAACAAGTTGAAGAACAGGTGAACACTTGGATTGCTGAAGCACATGCTGCAAAAGTGGAAGTATTACCTTTAGCAGAGGCGAAAGCTAGGGGTGCTGTTGCTATGTTCGGCGAAAAATATGGCGAGGAAGTGCGGGTGATTGACTTCCCTAGCGTATCAATGGAACTGTGCGGTGGAACCCATGTGAGTAACACGGCTGAAATTGGCGTGTTCAAGATTATTTCAGAAGCTGGCGTAGCTTCTGGGGTGCGGCGTATTGAAGCTGTTTCGGGACCGGCAATCCTAGATTATCTCAACCTTCGGGATAAAGTAGTTAAAGATTTGAGCGATCGCTTTAAAGTTAAACCGGAAGAACTACCAGATAGAATCACAAGTCTGCAAAGCGAA
The DNA here is from genome assembly GCF_036919595.1 of Nostoc sp. Classification (GTDB taxonomy): domain Bacteria; phylum Cyanobacteriota; class Cyanobacteriia; order Cyanobacteriales; family Nostocaceae; genus Nostoc. Next base: position 20,729 of record NZ_JBALCO010000085.1, read on the forward strand.
CTCAGAACCAGCCAGAAAGAACTGGAAACCTTGAAGGTACAGTTAGCGATCGCAAAATCTGACAGCTTGCTGCAAACAGCCCAAACTATAGGCGATTATAAAATCATCGTTGCCCAATTAGAAGACGTTGATCCAGAATCATTGAAAACCGCAGCCGAACGCTTGCTGCAAAAAATCGGTAATGGTGCAGTGGTGCTGGGTTCTGTTCCCGAACCAGGAAAAGTTAGCATAGTTGCAGCTTTTAGTCAAGAAGTGAACAAAAAAGGTTTGCAAGCTGGTAAATTTGTAGGTGCGATCGCTAAAATCTGCGGTGGCGGTGGCGGTGGAAGACCGAACTTAGCCCAAGCAGGCGGACGTGATCCGAGTAAATTACCAGAAGCGTTGGAACAAGCAGAAAGTGAGTTAAAGTCCGCGTTGGATTAACCATCTTCCTCACTTTAAGAATTACTCCCCTTCCCTGCAAGGGAAGGGGCTGTTCTTGTTAGGTCTGTATTGAAATCAACCCAGAAGCCCTATTAGACATGAAATGAATACAGCGATCACAAGTGTAGGATAACGACTGCTATCTATAACTAGTTTATGCCTATAAGGGACTAAAAATCCTCTCTATTTATCCTCTCTGTGTTCTCTGCGTCTGGAGTAGTTTGTTTCTTTGGATAATTTATTTCTTGAAAATCTCTAATTAAATCCAATCTCATCTATACCATCTCAAACTGCAATTGATGACTCTTAAAAAAATCATGAGTGAAATGATCCACCACATTTGTATCAACTAATTCCAAATTATAAAAATCCACAGCTTCATGGTCAAAATGGGGGCCAGCGTGCCAAGTACCCTCATGTAGCTTGATAAAACAATTCCCTGGAATGCGAAAAGCAGCAATCTCTTCTAATGCTGGTTCATTCAGATTATTATCAGGAGGACAAACTGCAATTAACCAATCCTTCCCTGACAAAGAACCCAGACATTGAGTGCATTGGACATGGCGAGTAATTTTATGAAACTTTCGCCCTCTCTTCTCCAATCGCATAATATAAAATCGTGGAATCCCGTTTTGCAGGTTTAACTGGGCATCTTCCCCATTGTAAACTTTGCCATCAAGACTCGCAAAAATTACCTGTCCATAACGACAAAAATTTTCAGAACTCACCCACTGTGCTTGCAATTGTTGCACTGTCTTTAATGTGCCCATATCAAATCTTTGAGAGATTACTTAGGTTTATTTTCCCCCAAAATGACTGAATTTTATATAGCCATTCTGGTGACTTCCTGAGTTTAAACACCCTACATTATTGTGAAAAAATAACCTCAGCTAGCTAGATAACTACGTACTTGTTCCTTTTGGCGTCGGAGGAGACTGAGAGCTTTTTGTTCAATCTGACGCACCCGTTCTCGACTAATACCCATGCGATCGCCAATCTGTGCTAAAGAAAGTTCATATCCATCACTCAGACCAAAGCGCAAGGTTAATATTTCTCGCTGCTGGGGAGACAGCTTTGCCAATAAGTCTTGTAAGTCTTGGTGGAGAGATTCTTCAACGGCATAGTCTTCCGGAGAAGGGCCATCATCCTCCAGTATGTCCTGTAATTCTGTATCCTGTTGTTCACCAACTCGCGCCTCTAAGGAGAAGGGTTGACGGGCCAAGTACAAACACTCTCGAACTTGACTGGGTGTCAAAGATAACGCATTGGCAATTTCAATAGTAGTGGGAACACGACCTAGCTGTTGAGATAATTCTCGCTGTACCCGTTTAATTTTGTTCAGTTTCTCAAAGACGTGGATAGGTAAGCGAATTGTCCGTCCTTGTTGAGCTATCGCTCGTGTGATTCCTTGACGAATCCACCAGTAAGCATAGGTAGAAAACTTATAACCTAGAGCTGGATCAAATTTATCTACCCCTCGCTCTAAACCCAAAGTACCTTCTTGAATTAAATCCATAAATTCCAGGTTACGGTGCTGGTATTTCTTCGCCACTGCTACCACTAACCGGAGATTAGCCTGAATCATTTTCTGCTTGGCTTGGTGTCCTAAATTTAGCTGTTGCTCTAACACCTCAACACTTAACTCCACCTGATCTGCCCATTCTTGCAGCGTAGGTTCCTGCTTTAATTTCACAGCCAATTCTTCCTTAGCAGCTAGTAAAATCATCATCTGCTGCACTTGTTGGGCAAAAATAACCTCTTGTTCGCGAGTCAACAAATCTACACGCCCGATCTCTTGCAGATAACTACGCACAATATCATCTGTAGCTCGAGGTTTTTTATCTACGGCTAGACTTTTTTTCTTCGTTTTTTGAACTTCGGTATGTGGAGATGTTAAGTTGCTCATGGTTATTTGCTCCTCTGTAACCTCATCAATTTATTGGTATCAAGTCTAGATATTCAGACCCTTAGCCATTTCACACTGCTAATCAATCAATTGGCAATACTGATGAATTCTGGTCTATGATACATTACAAGTCAATTGTTGGAGATAATAAACCCAAAATCAACCCACCCCTTAATAATAACATCATCACCACTCACAAATCAATTACCTAAACAATCATCAGCATATCCTTTGAAGTAATTACACTCCTTTATTGTTTATTTTTGCATATTTTTAAACCATAATTATATTTATTTTAATTCTCCAATGCAGTTCATGAAAAAAATGAAAAGTTTGCCGGACAATGATTTAATGAGCTAAAAAATAAATTAATAACAGTAACTCTTAAAATAATTACCAATAGTTAAGCCATCAGTAATTTATTTTTTAAATATTAATAGTCTGGTTATACTTCAAGAGAGTTTCCATTCAATTTAAATTAATTAAATATAAAATATCCATTTGTTGACCTCTAATCTTTTTCTAGATAATCCAATCATTTGAAGCCGGGTACGTAGCGGGCATTCATTAAACATCAAAGAAAGTCCTTCTCCTGCTGCCCCTGCTCAAGAACAGCTTTCTTTAAGAGTCTGGTTAAACACTTGTAATTAGGGATTTAGGATGACAAAGACGTGGGTATCTGTGACAATTGCACTTATGTGATACTGCACGCAGACATCTGCATCGAGTGCGGTATTATCAATGTAATTACTCCTGGAGACATTTTCTGGACTAAAAGTAGTAACAGTGGTCACATTAACATCAAGGATAATACTTGGCAAGACAGCAACACCCACGGATCGCCATTAATATCTTAATTGAAGCGAAAAGATTTACGTTTAAAGGTGGGTGGTTGATTGTTATACAGGATACTTGAACGGACAAGATTCCCCACTTATCCAATGAGTCGGAAATCATCTGAGAATCTTAAGGAGACAACATCTTAAAGCTTTCTCTTTTACTAGTTTTCAGCTTAATTTGACACAATTACACAGTTATGCGTCCATATAAATGATTGACTTTTTACAAAGATTTTTGGGAAAATGGTACTACGATGCAATTTTAATCTAACTCTTCAACTATCACTTTATTAGATATTGGTTAAGAAAAGCATTCACATCATTGGCGCATAACCCGACATTAACTGTCTTTCCTGCGTTTCTGAGAATGTCTAATCCTTGACCATTATTACGGGGGTCTGGATCAACTATAGATACATATATTTCATGTATCCGCCGATCTTGAGCGATCGCTAAAGCACATGCGGGTGTGCGTCCATGAAAAGAACAAGGTTCAAGAGTTACATACATTTTCAAGAAGTCGAAAGCTTTGTCTTGAATCTGGTTAAGTGCGTCAGCCTCTGCATGGTGTTTTCCCGGTGCTTGCGTGTATCCTTGAGCTACTATCTCTTGGGCATCTACGATCACACAGCCTACTGGTGGGTTGGGCAAACATTCCGGCAAAGCTTTTCTGCTTTGAGCTAAAGCAGCCAGCATAAATATTTCATCCATGTATTAGCGGAAATTATCTAGATAAATTACAGTACGAAGAATTAGTTATCTCTTCTTAAAAAAGTTATTATATCAAAATTTAGTGACTGTCACACTAATACCAGAATCGAGTTTAGGAACCTTGAGATACTCAATTGGCTCACTACTTTGATAACTTTGGGTATTTGTTGGTTTCTGACATTGCTTAAAAAAAGCCTCTGGGTTATTGATCAACTCAAGCGGGTTGATTTTTTCGCATCCTCGCTCTCGCACTAGCAAAATTGATTCAGCAGTTTGTTTTCGATTATTAGTCTGTCCGATAAAATTACTCCATGTAGTGTTAATTGTGGCTGGTTCCGTCAATAAAACTCCAGCCTGATTGCGATCGTGAAACGGCTCCTTCAGAGCATCGCCTGTTGTCATGGGAACATTCTCTTGGTTAGCATAGGCACTTTGGGAGAGAGGAAGTGCGCTAATCACAAGGGCTAAGATAATGGAAGAGGATTTCATAATTCAATTTCTTAACATTTAATATCAGTTTAATATTTACAATTGGATAAATACAGAAAAAAATAGCAGTCTGGTTTGAGTCCTTTAGATTAACACAGGTAATAAGAAGTATAGCTAAACTTCATTAAAAATATAGTGAAGTCTAGTCAGATGTAGACTTTTGTCTGGGAGGAGACAGTTGAGCAATCCATGCTCTAACCACATCGTGATTTGACACTTGCCTATTATCTGCTTCCTGCTACAACTGTACTAACTGATATTCTGTTAAACGTATTAATAGCTAAGTAGGCGTAAAAATTTGTTGTTGACACAAGACAGTAGGCAGCCGAAAAGAGGGTTATAGCCTAATTTATCTTTATTAACATAGTTTGGTTCTATTGTTCCAACTTACTTACTAGCCGTTTATCTTTCCTATATTACTACTAGGTTACATTCATGGTACAATATTATATAAATTTTCGAAGGTTCACTGGGTTGTAATTTCCACACCTCAAGCCAAATTAAGAAAAGTCTTTCATCAGTCTGGGCAAATTAAGCTGATAGCAAGTCTTTACAAGTTAAATACTAAAATCACACAATCTTAATATTGCCAGTCCCTTATCGTTCCCAATATTGACCATTATTCAGAGCAATAATTAGTTGTTCCTGAAAGCTTTTAAGCAGCTTACGTAAATATCCATCCAGTCTTTCCAAATGTCTATTTTAACTGGACAAAGCCTATCTCTGAAGTAGTTCCATTGCTTCTAGGCTGGCACAGTGGTTCTATTCATTACCCTTAAGTAATTAATTCCTCTTGCCCTTTAAAAATCAGTAAATCGACAGCTAATATACAGCATGTTCTATAAATTTTTTGTAAAGTTATCCCATTCAGTGTTCTTACATAATATGATGTTAAATATTAGATTATTAATCAATCCTTGGATCATTAAGACCACAAAAATAAGTTAATCCCAAAAATTGAAAGCTACTAAATCATGGAGAAAGTTGTTAGTTATCCTGTTTTTGCTTTCAGGATAATATCAAACAATCTAAGTTGAAATAGCGACTGCTCAAACTATTAGTTTACTTCACCTCTTGAACAACCTCAGGAAAAAGACATTAGCCGACAATTAACGCAAATATTACCATCGCAAAGTCGCCTACAGTGCTACTGTCAGGAAAATGCTGAGAAAAACTTGCTGTAATAAAATAGTCTTTTTTTATAAAATTTTGCATATATATTATGACGATAGAATCTTTGCCCAACTTTGAAGAAGTAAATATTCAGAAATATTTAGAAGTTTTTCAACGCCGTTGGCTACCTCTAGTCGGAATTGTTGCCATATCTGTTACCTTTGGATGCTTGTATGCATTTTCACTAAAACCCTCATACAAGGCAGAAGGAAGTTTGATGATTAAAACAAATCGCTCTTCCTCACTCACAGGCTTACCAGAAGACATCGGACGCCTAGAAGCTTTGAATATGAACGACAATCCCCTGGAAACTCAGGTGAAAGTTATTGGATCAAATCCAGTGATTGAGAAAACAATTAATTCCCTCAACCTCAAAGATAGTCAAGGGAAACTGCTCTCGATTCCCAGTTTGGCAAAACAACTAAAAATAGAAGGAATCAAAGGCACTGATGTTGTACAACTTTCTTATCAAGGCGGTGATCCGGAACAGGCTGCCAAAATCGTCAATGAAGTTATCGACAGTTATATCGACCTAAATATCAAGGCTAATCAGAATGAAGCGCGGACAGCCAAAGAGGTTCTTGTAACCGAAGTACCCAAAGCTGAAGAAATTGTTAGAAGAGCCGAATCAAAACTGCGGCTATTTAAAGAAACAAATAAAGTTGTTGTCCTAGAACAAGAAGCAACCGCAGCAGTCGATACAATTTCCAAGTTAGGAAACCAAATTTCTCAATCTCAAGCTCAACTAGATGATGTCAAAGGTCGTTTAGAACAGTTAGGCAATGAAGCTCAGGTAGATTCACAGCAAGGTGTAATCTCATCTGAATTGAGTCAAGCACCTGGAGTTCAAAAAGTGCTTGCCCAACTCCAAGAAACAGAAAGCCAACTGGCGCTAGAGCGTACCCGTTTTGAACCTGAACATCCTACAATTACTAGTTTAGAAGAAAAAGTCGTAGCTCTTAAGAGCTTGCTAAAACAGCGGACAACACAAGTTGCTGGTACAGCGCAGATAACAGAGAGAAGTTTGCAGGTTGGACAACTGCGGCAAAGCCTAATTGCAGATATTACTCGTGCTCAGGCAGACCGCGTTGGTCTAGAGAGACAAATTGGCACACTCCAGCGACAGCAAGATACTTACATAAAACGAGCAAATAATTTGCCAAGGCTAGAACAGAATCAACGAGAATTAGAACGGAAGCTGAAAGCAGCTCAAACAACTTACGAAACGCTCTTAAACAAACGCCAAGAAATTGATATTGCACAGAACCAAAAGATTCCTAATGCTCGTGTCATTTCCTATGCCCTAATCCCGGAAAAAGGAGAAGGACCTCGCAAAATCCTGTTTATTGTTGGTGGAGGAGGAATTGGTCTTTTCTTAGGTATCATTGTCGCCTTTAGTTTAGACTTGATAGACCGCTCGGTGAAAACTGTCAAAGAAGCCAAAGAAGTCTTGAAATACAGTGTTTTGGGAGTAATTCCCACACAAGGTAGAAATGGTAAAGATCATTCTTTTATAGCAGGACTTGATAGAGCTATTCCCAAAATCATTGGCAGAGATATTCCTTACTTCCCTCTTGGTAACGCATACCAAATACTACAAGTTAACTTGAAGTTCCTCCGTTCTGATAAACCGCTCAAAAGCATTGTAGTTACAAGTTCCGTTGCCAAAGAAGGAAAGTCTGACGTATCTGCAAATTTAGCTGTAACTATGGCTCAGGCGGGGCGTCGGGTGTTATTGGTGGATGCAGATATGCGTCATCCCATACAGCATCATATCTGGGGACTAACAAATACAATAGGACTAAGTAATGTCATTGTTGGGCAAGTATCTTTAGATGTAGTTGTGCAAGAAGTGATGCCTAATCTTGAGGTTCTTACTTCCGGAGCTTTGCCTCCCAATCCAGTAGCAATGCTAGATTCTCAACGGATGGCAACATTAGTTAGTAACTTCGGGAGAGATTACGACTTTATTATTTTTGATACTCCTCCTCTGTCAGGAATAGCAGATGCTGCTGTTTTAAGTACCCTGACTGACGGTATGTTATTAGTTGTTCGTCCTGGAGTGGTTGACCTCAACAGTGCGAATTCAGCTAAAGAGTTTTTAACTCAGTCAGGTCAGAAGGTATTAGGGATAGTCATCAATGGTGTGAATATTAAAAATGAACCTAATAATTATTTTTATGACACCAAAAAACGACAAATTGAACAAGATTTAGTATCTAGTAGCTTAACAAAATTTTCCAGAGAGCGTTAAGTTCTCCTAGAAATCCTGAAAGTGACCCTTACTACAACCATCTCAACCAATTTAATTTTTTATTAGCAAGAAAATTTTACATGGATACAAATAAAATCAAAACATCTTGTTTAATTAATAACTACAATTACGCTGAATTTTTATCAGAGGCAATTGATAGCGCTTTAAATCAAACAGTGAAGTTTGATGAAATTATTATTATTGATGACGCATCCACAGATAATTCTGCGGAAGTCATTACTAAATTTACTCAGTTAGCTAATGTTAAATCTATCTTGAAACAAAAAAATCAAGGACAATTATCATCCTTTAATGAAGGGTTTTCAGCTGCAACTGGTGACATTATATTTTTTTTAGATGCCGATGATATTTATGAACCTCAATATTTAGAAACAACCTTAAAGTTTTATAAGGGACGTAGTGAATGTGATTTTCTATTTTGTGCGTATAAAAAATTTGGAATAGTAGAAGGAACGTTTCAAAATGATACAGTTGATTTAGATTTAGGTTATTCAGTAATCAGAACTTTATATAATGGTGAATGGATTGGTTCCATAACTTCAACATTATCAATACGTAGAGAAATAATCAGAAAATTTTTACCTATTCCATATATAGAAGATTGGCGTGTAAGGGCTGATGACTGTCTGATATGGGGAGCTTCTTTGGTAGGAGCTAAAAAGTTTTATCTGTCTAAACCTTTAGTAATGTATAGAATCCATCAAAATAACCAGTATCATAATAAAAAAAATTTAGATATAGACAATAACTATGAATATAAGAGGTTCTGGAAACGCAATTCACTATTTAATTATATTATACAAAAAAATAATTTTAGTTTACCATTTTTCTTGGCTTTCACATCTCTCAATGAGTTACAAACAATCCCATATCCAAAATATAAAGATTTTATTTTATATTTAAAAATAATATTCTTGTTTGAGCAGAGTTTTTTTTGGAAAATAAAGGGCATAACGTTATTATTTAGCTATTTTGTTAAAATTTTGATGACTGGTAAATTAAAAATATTATAAGCGATAAATAATCTAAATTCATGCATGATGTACGTTGTTTTATCCATTAAAAGATTCACGGTATTGAAAGAAGTAGAGAATTTTAGATGATTAATTCATAAAAATAATGTTAAGTAAATTAAAAATTAAAAACTTCTCAAAATTTAAATCTCGTTCTGGGCTGCGTGCAATTATTGCCAATACAGGTTGGTTGTTTGCTGACCGCATTCTACGTATGGGTGCAAGCTTGGTCGTAGGAGTATGGTTAGCACGGTATTTAGGAGTACAGCAGTATGGTCTCTTTAACTATGCTTTAGCTTTTGTTAGCTTATTTAGCCCAATTTTTACTCTAGGACTGGATGACGTAGTAATTCGCCATATTGTCCGTCAATCATCAAACAAAGAGGAAATTTTAGGAACCACTTTTTGGCTAAAATTGCTGGGTGGAATTGCTTCTGTCTTATTGGCAATTAGCACTATGTTTTTCTTAGGTGAGCATGAAATACTGAAGATATGGCTAGTTACAATTTTAGGAATGGCAGGAATTTTTAGGGCAACTGATACTATTGAACTGTGGTTTCAATCACAGGTGCAGTCAAAATACACTGTGATTGCTAAAAATACAGCATTTTTGCTAAATAGTGTCATCAAAATCGCACTAATTTTAACAAAAGCACCATTGCTAGCTTTTGCTTGGGTAACATTAGCAGAATTTGCGATGAGTGCAATTAGCTTGCTGATTGTTTACCAACTCAAAGGGTCTTCATTGTGGTTATGGCGTTGGAGTTTTACGGCTGCCAAAATTCTTTTGAAAGAGAGTTTACCTCTAATTTTTTCAGGGTTCGCTATCATGATTTTTATGAGAATCGATCAGGTGATGTTAGGTCAAATGATCGGAGATAGCGAGGTTGGAGTTTATTCTGCTGCTGTACGTATTTCTGAAATTTGGTATTTTATTCCGGCAGCTATTGTTTCTTCTGTTGCTCCTGCAATTTATGCAGCCAAGGAAAAATCAGAAAGTCTTTACTATCACAGAATAGGACAATTACTCAGTTTAATGACATGTATATCTTTGGCAATTGCTCTTCCAATGACATTCCTGTCTGACAAGATAATTATGGTGATGTTTGGAAGTGGATATGCGGAAGCGGGGCGAATATTAGCAGTTCATATTTGGACTTCTTTGTTTGTATTTATGGGTCTTGCAACATCACCATGGTTTATTGCTGAAGGTTTGAACCACGTTTCGTTAGGTAAGACTTTATTTGGGGCCATACTAAACATTATTCTCAATTTATTATTGATTCCTAAATATGCAGGATTTGGGGCTGCGATCGCAACCATAATCTCTCAAACTGCTGCTACTTTTCTATGCAATGCATTTGATTCAAGAACACAAAAAATATTTCAGATTCAGGTGCGCTCGCTTCTTACTTTTTACAAATATTGAGGATTTATATTTAAGTTTTCTATTATGCAAACAGCAGTAACTTTTATTATTTTTAAGCGTCCAGAAACAACAGAAAAAGTTTTTAATGCTATTCGCCAAGCAAAGCCAACAAAACTTTTTGTAATTGCAGATGGTCCCCGCACTGACTGTGAAGGTGAGGCAGAAAAGTGTGAAGCAACTCGGGCAATCATCGAAAGAGTTGATTGGGACTGCGAAGTGATCAAGAATTACTCTAATATCAACTTAGGTTGTGCAAAACGAGTATCTAGTGGTTTAGATTGGGTATTTAATAATGTTGAAGAGGCAATTATTTTAGAAGATGATTGTATCCCTCACCCAACATTTTTTAGATTTAGTGAAGAACTGCTGGAAAAATATAGAAACGATACTAGAATCGCGACAATCTCTGCTCAAAATCTTCAATTTGGACGAAAACATACAAATTACAGTTACTATTTTTCTCGCTATAACCACTGTTGGGGTTGGGCAAGTTGGAGACGTGCTTGGCAACATTATGATTTGACCATCAAACTCTGGAAAGAGGTACAAGCAGAAAATCTTTTACATGACATTCTTATAGACCCAAAAGCAGTAAGTTTTTGGCGACGAATATTTCAGTCTGTTTATAATAATCCGACAGGTATAACCTGGGATTACCAATGGACATTTGCTTGCTGGATACAGGGTAGCTTAAGTATTATTCCCGATATCAATTTAATCTCTAATGTTGGTGTTGGTGCAGACGCAACTCATTTCACTTCCAATCAAAAATTTTCCTTCATCAATATGGCGATGCAAGCGATGGAATTTCCTTTAAAACATCCACCGTTTATTGTGAGGAATATAGAGGCAGATAAATTTACCCAAAAAACAGTCTATAAAGCAACCGCATTGGATATTTTTAAAGAGGAAGTGAAGAAAAGATTGAATTACTCAATGATAAACAATAGTAAAACATTTAGTAAATAAATTAAATGTCAGCAATGAAGGTAAAATTAACAGAAAAAATATTAACTATTTTGCTATTACTCATTGCTGTAGGGGCATTAACAATCCACCCTGCACAAGAAGTTTCTATGTCTACCCTTGGAGGCGATAAGGTAGATACTTTATTGAATATAGTTTCATATTTAATTTTATTTTATTTCATAAGTTTATACTGGAAAGGTTTTATTTATGTAATTGCCAAAAGTCCATTAGAGTTTTTTCTACTAACAATAGTTATCTTTTCTATATTATGGTCAGAAGACCTAAATTCTACTCTAAAAGATATAAAAGGTCTAATCAGAATATATTTTATTGCAATCTATTTGGCAATGCGTTATCCCCTTAGGGAACAAATGAGGCTAATAGCTTGGCCACTTGGTGTAGCAGCATTATTATCTATGATATTTTCTGCATTCATACCAGGTTATATTCACCAATCGCCTGAATTAGTAAATATGTGGAGCGGAATTTTTGGTCATAAAAATGAATTAGGTTACATGATGGCTTGGAGCGCAGGAGTCTTTTTACACCTTGCTCTTAGTAGCCATCAATATCGCTGGTTGATGTGGGCACTATGTGGGATATCTATATGTCTAATTATTCTCTCACGTTCAACAACATCTTTAACGATACTATTAGCAATGATATTATTTTTACCTTTCTACAAATCCCTGAAGAAAACTAATTATAAATTACAAGTTATTATGATAACTTCAGCTTTAATGTTACTCATTATTTTTTCAATATTACTTCTCAATAATGCTGAAACTGTAGTTGGTACTTCTGGTAAAGACCTTACATTCAATGGACGCTCTGACCTCTGGGGGCTAGTAATTTCCAAGATTTTAGAAAGACCTTGGCTAGGTTATGGATTTTCAGGATTTTGGACTAGTAATACTGCATCTAATCTCAGAGCTACTTATGATTGGGCAAGTAATGCTCACAATGGTTTTTTAGAACTATTGTTAGAATTAGGGTTATTAGGTTTTTTGACTTTTGCAGCAGGGTTTATCCGGTTCTTTGTAATGGCATTGACTCGAATTACTTATATTGCCAAAAAACCGGAAGATTATTGGCCAATGCAAATGCTACTTATCATTGTCATAGTGAATTTCTCAGAAGCCAGATTATTAACTCCTAGTTGGAATTGGTTAATGTATGTCACAACGTCGTTATCTTTGACTCTTGAATATCAACGAAATCATAAAAATATTTTAGTCGATTAGCTATTAGGGCAGTCAAAAATAATTTGAGTAATTATAAGGTTAATAAAATGAAAGTTTTACATATTAGTACCAATGATATTAGTGGAGGTGCAGCGAGGGCTGCATATCGTTTGCACACAGGTTTAGAGGATATAGGACTAGAGTCACAAATGCTAGTTCAAGAAAAATATAGTAATGATAAAACAGTAACTGCACCTAATATTAGACTCTTTCAAGGTATTACTAAGGCAAAGTTGACAATTGAAAGTTTACCATTAAAGCTTTATCCGAAAAAGAAAAAGACTCCATTTTTTATTCAATGGTTGCCAGATAGAGTTATTCCTAAAGTTGCTCATATTAATCCAGACATAATCAATTTGCATTGGATTAGTGCAGGTTTTATGCAGATAGAAACATTCCCTAAACTGAAGCGTCCTCTAGTTTGGACTCTCCATGACATGTGGGGGTTTACTGGCGGGTGTCACGTTACTGGAGAATGCGATCGCTATAAAGTATCCTGTGGAGCTTGTCCTCAACTTAACAGTGGTAAAGAATGGGATTTATCCCGTTGGGTATGGCAACGCAAAGTAAAAGCTTGGAAAAATTTGAATTTAACTTTAGTTTCACCAAGTCATTGGTTAGCGCAGTGCGCTCATTCCAGTTCTTTGTTTCAGAATTTGCGAGTTGAGGTAATTCCACATGGACTGGATACTCAAAAATATCGACCTATTAATCAACATTTTGCACGAGAAGCACTCAATCTACCCCAAGATAAGAAGCTGATGCTGTTTGGAGCGATAGAAGCAACAAGCGATAGAAATAAAGGATTTCATTTGTTGGAACCAGCTCTACAAGAATTGAGTAAATCTGGCTGGAAGGATGACTTGGAAGTCGCGATTTTTGGGGCATCTCAACCAGATAATTCACCTGATTTGGGCTTAAAAATACACTATTTGGGACACTTACACGATGATATATCTTTAGCAACTGTTTACTCAGCAGCTGATGTGATGCTTGTACCGTCTCTTCAAGAATCTTTTGGACAAACAGCTTCTGAATCACTCGCTTGTGGTACTCCAGTTGTTGCGTTTAATTCTACTGGCTTAAAAGATATTGTTGATCATCAGCAGAACGGGTATTTGGCTAAACCTTATGAAGTTGAAGATTTTGCCAAAGGAATTACCTGGGTACTTGAAAATGAGCAGAGGCTGCACAAGCTGTCATTCTATGCACGTGAGAAAGCTGAACAAGAATTCACTTTGGAACTTCAAGCACGTCGTTATTTAGCTTTGTTTCAAGAAATATTGATTACAAAAAATAAATATTCATTCATTCATTAACTTAGTAAATAAACACTTCATAATATGTCAATACCTATAGCGTTTATAATTTGTACAGAACCTGGTCGTTTAGAAGGTCAATCTTTGATGCTTGCAGAAAGTATTCGTAATTTCTGCGGTGAATTGAAAAATACACCTATATATAGTTTTCATCCTAGAGTAGGTGAATCGATATTAAAGCAAACCCAACAAGCGTTTGAAGCGTTGCAGGTAACTCATCAACAAGTTCCTATAAATCAAGAATTTCAGGAATATTATTTAGCCAATAAACCCCTGGTTTGTGCCTATGCCGAGCAACATATCGATGCAGAAATATTAGTTTTTTTAGACAGTGATAAATGCTTTTTTTATGAGCCAAAGGAATTTTTATTGCCAGTAAATTGTAACATTCGCATACGTCCTGAGTATGGTCAAGGAATTGGTTCTACAGGTCTGCGAGACCCTCAAGAATGGTACTGGCAAAAACTATATGAAGTGCTAAATGTGAAGCGTGAGGTATTTGTTGACACACCAATTGGTAATAAAAAAATCAGAGCATACTGGAATTCTGGTTTAGTTGCTGTCAGAAGGAGTGCAGGTATATTTACTGCCTGGAAAGAAAACTTTGAGAAGGTAATGCGTATGAATATTACCCCTCCTCAAGGGATTTATTTTGTGGAACAGTCAGTCTTATCTGTGACTTTATGCTCGCTGGAAGAAAATATTTCTCATTTTTCTTCTGCTTATAGTTATCCATTACCTTTACACAATCGCTTATCTAAAGAATCAAGGCTTAAAGCTTGGGATGACATAGTGTCGATACATTATTTTAATTTGTTTTTTTATAATGATTGGAATGCACAAATTCAAAGCTTAAAAAAGTTTAATCGAAGTTCACATAAATATCAATGGTTATGTGAAGGAGTTGTTAGACATAAGATGCCGCGCACATCAGTAATGCACCGATATATGTTGACTGTGAAGAAAATAGAACAAAAGCTACGAGTGTTTAAATTGAATAGTCAAGTAAGTAATTGGATAGAAAAAATTGCAAAGTTTTAAATGATTATCATCACTTTTAAGTTACATAGTTAATTAAGGAAAGGTATTTAAATGTTATTTCACGGTTTTTATATTTTTAGTACTCGGCCGCTTATTGTTTCCTTTCTTGGAAGCTATCCTTTATTGGGGGGAGTGGTTTACGAAAAAAGCAAAATTACATATCAAGCTCTACCTAAATGGTTTCGTCCCAAACACGTTCTAGAACATATCCCTGGGTGGTGTGGAACACCTAAACAAATGTTACTAAGAAAGATAAAGGCAACCATACATGGCATTGAGGGAAGAACGCATCACTTAATGGTAAATGCGTCAGATGAAGAAGAATTGCGAAAACGTTTTTTAATTCGTGGAGCGCACTTCAACCAGAACTTTTATATTAATGAATATTTATATCAAGTTCTCGAGCAACCAAAGCTTTATGATGCAATTTACACGGCACAACTCAATCAATCAAAGCGTCTTGGACTAGCAAAAAACGTAGATAAATTGATGGTTGTGTCCTATGGTGGTGACTTACATAAATTTTGTCCGGAATTGAAACATGCAGATTTCAACAAAGACTTTATTGCACGTACAGAGTTAGCAAAAAAGTATAATCAGTCCTCTGTCGGTTTGATTCTTTCAGCAGTCGAAGGAGCAAATCTAGCATCAAGTGAATACTTACTATGTGGAATTCCTGTTGTCAGTACTCCAAGTAAAGGTGGACGAGATGAATTCTTTACTTCTGAAAACTCCGTTATTGTCGCTCCAGAGTCTGAGAAAGTTGCTGAAGCTGTGCAAACTTTAAAACAGTTAGCACCTGAACCAAAAAAGATTCGAGAACAAACTCTGAAAAAAATGAATGATTGGAGGTTAGCTTATTGCACTTATATCGCTAATCTTATTGAAGAAGAAGGTGGAAGAAAAATACAACCAGATGTCATGAGGGAAAAATACTTTGCTGCGCCGAATGGCATTCAATCTCGATATATCAAATTAGAAGAATTGCATAAATATAATTGGAAAGATTTTCGAGATTTTTTTTCTATATAAAAAACGAAATAGCACTTTAATTTTTAATGCAAAAAAATAGATTAGTATAAAAAAATATTATATGAAGCAATCACAGTTAGCAGTAATAATGACTTGTTTTAATAGGCGTGAGACAACTTTGAATTGTCTGCGTGCCTTAGCTCAACAAACAAAGTCTTTTGATGTTTACTTAACCGATGATGGAAGTTCTGACGGTACTTCAAAGGCAGTGAAAGTTTCTTATCCACAAGTCCAGATTCTTCGTGGCAATGGGAATCTATTCTGGGTAGGAGGAATGAGACTAGCGTTTGCTGAAGCAATGCAAAAAGATTATGACTATTATCTCTGGTTAAATGACGACACAATACTAGAATCAAACACCTTAGAACGTCTATTGACGCTTCATCAACAATTATTAGAATCTGTCCGAGAAAATTCAATATTAGTTGGTACGACTCAAGATTTAATAACAAGAGAAGCTTCATACGGCGGTGCAGTGAAATCCCGCAAATGGTACTCTAATAAATATGAATTTTTAGGCTCAACTCAGGTGTTTCAAGAATGTGACACAATGTTTGGCAACTGTGTGCTACTTCCTCGTGCGGTTGTAAAAAAAGTAGGGAATCTTGATGCAGCATTTATTCACAGTTTAGGAGACCTAGATTATGGTTTAAGAGCAAGAAAAAATGGTTGCTCGATATGGGTTGTACCTGGATATGTCGGAACCTGTGGTAAAAACTCAATCCGCAACAGTTGGGTAGATACAAAATTATCTGTTTTAGAACGCTTAAGAAAGGTAATTCAAGTCAAAGCATTTCCGCTCAAACCTTGGACTGAATTCTGTCGTCGGCACTCTGGGTTTTTCTGGGTAATTTATTGGTGTTTACCTTATCTCCGAGCCATTATTGGTTACAAAAATTTGGCTGCATCTCCCACATTTGCAGAAGAAATTCCACAAAGTAGTTCGCAATCTTAAGGAGTTCCAAAATGCAGCGACGGCTTGGTTTTTTAGCAGCAGCACCTCGGATTTCAACACATCCTGATGCAGAAATGTCTGGCCCCCGTTCCCGAATTTTAGGAATTCTGAAGGGCTTTCAAACACTTGAGTGGAAAATCGAAACATTTATTGTTGGAGATAAAGTTTCAAAAAAATGGTCGGCAAATGGTTCCGGTGAATTAATCAGCAAAGGATTTTTTTACACCTTAGCAGTAGATTTTATCCGTCTCGGCCTTGGTGTCATTAACTCATGGAGAAGCTACCAAGAACTTAAAAATCAAGTTGATTGGGTGTATGAGTACGCGGCGACTTTGCAATGTCTGGGCTGGATATTCCAACGTCAGGGAATACCTTGGATTTTGCAAGCTGAAGCATTACTTTTTTATGAAGCAAAGGCAGAACGAAAAGCATTGATCCTGTATAGATTAGCTCAATGGATAGAAATTAGAGCATATCAAAAATGCGATGTTGTAGCTTGTGTAAGTGAAACTTTAAAAGAAATTTTAGTACATGATTTTGGGATTTCAAGTGAAAAAATTGTTTTGATACCAAACGGAGTTGATATTGATTTTCTTAATCCTAAAATACATGTCCCAAAACGAATATTTTCCGGTTTTACTATAGGTTTTATAGGTAGTTTATATGCTTGGGCTGGTTTAGACTTATTAGTAGAAACAATATCTGAATTACGAGCCGAAGGCTTAGACATTTCGCTGGTAGTAGTAGGCGATGGTGCAATGAAATCTGCTTGGGAAAAGCAGAGTCAAGAATTAGGTATTTCGCCTTATGTAGCTTTTATAGGTCGAGTTTCTTGGCTAGAAGTACCCCAGTATATCGCTGGATTTGATGTTGGTTACTCTGGGCAAGTTCAATTAAAAATGGGAAAAATGTATCTCTCACCTATGAAACTTTATGAATACATGGCAATGGCTAAACCAGTCATAGCATCAGCTTTTGAAGATGCTAAACGTTTGATTTGCGATCGCAAAACAGGTTTCCTATTTAAACCAGGTGATAAAAATGATTTAAAACGTACCTTATTGGAAGCTTATCATCAAAGAGAAACACTGCCAGAAATGGGACAATTTGCTTGCACTGAGATAGTAAATCATCACAGTTGGGCTGCTAGGGTACAGAACTTAGTTGAAGGTGCTGAACAAATATTGAAAAAACAGCGATCGCATACTCAGTAGTATTAAACCTTTACTCATACAATATAATACTAAAAAAATTTATGATCCGGACTTCATCTTATAAACTTCTTGGTGTTCAAGTGGATGCCCTTTCCATCCCTGAGTTGAATTTTTTAATTAAAGAATCTATTGAGCAAAATCAGAAATTGATTATTGCTAATCACAACTTGCATAGTCTTTATCTCTTCCATAATGATCCAACAATGCAAGCTTTTTATGCCAAAGCAGAATATATACACATTGATGGTATGCCTCTATTGTTTATTGGAAAGCTGTTGGGTTTTCCAATGAAACGAGAACAAAGAGTAACCTATGCTGACTGGGTATGGCCTCTGATGGCAGAAGCAGCTGATAAAGGCTGGCGTGTATTTTATTTAGGTTCAAAGCCAGGAGTTGCTGAACAAGGAGCAAGTATTTTGCGCCAGAGATTTCCTGGTTTACAGATTTCTTGCGCTCATGGCTACATTGATATGGATAAAGATAGTCAAGAAAATCTTGCCACTCTGGCTGCAATTAATGCTTACAAACCCCATGTATTAATGGTGGGGATGGGTATGCCACGCCAAGAGTATTGGATTTCCGAAAATCTTGAACATATTCACACCAACACTATTTTGACTAGTGGAGCCTGCATGGACTATGTAGCAGGAGCAATACCCACTCCTCCTCGCTGGATGGGAAAGGTCGGCTTGGAATGGTTGTATCGCTTGTTATGTGAACCTAAAAGACTTTGGAGACGTTACTTACTTGAGCCTTGGTTTGTTAGCACATTATTTTTACGAGAAATTTGGAGTATCTCAAGTAAACAAAAAAGAAATAGAATGCTGCTATTTCTTAGTACAAGATTTCACAAGTTTGTAGCGTGATTGAGTCTCGCAAGCCTTACCAGTAGGTCGGTCAATTCGTCATGAATTTATAAAATACTGCTAAGGCTTAATCATTAATAATGCTTCTCAATTGAGCGCAATATAAACCTAACAAGAACAGCCGCAACCCTTGTAGCGTTGAGGAGTAAGATTCAAAGCCTCTGACACCACATGCTTAAAGTCGGCAGAGCCGGACGCCAGTCGCTCATGGGGGAAACCCCCTTGGCGTTAGCCTCTCACGAATGGGAGAAGACCGCGCTGGCTCCCCAACGCAGTGGCTCCTCCTTTTAGGAGAGAGGTCAAAGTGTATTGCGTACGAACGAAAAGCGCTACAGTCAAGATGTTTTATTCAACTTTCATCCTCTTAAATAAGGAAGAATCTCGCCACATACTTCGTTCATAATGACACTTAAAAGCGCTATTTACATCTGGGTGCGAGTATAAGTTGCTTACTGAAAAGCCTGGGCAATAGCCTTGCGGGCAAGTTTAGGTTTGAGGTTCTCATCGAAGGGAAGCGGACGCAGAAATTTCTGGAACTCTGGATTCTCCTTGTATTTTTGTGGCATCCATTGAGGATAACGTATCCAGGTGTGACGATCAGTAATTCCCCATGTAATCACAGTATCAACTCCACCTACAAAGCACAGCTCAAGAAATCGTTTGTAACTATCTGCTATCATTTGATCGAGCTTTTCAATACTATCAGGAAATGGAGTATCAATAATAATATCTAATTCAGTAATTACTGGTTTAACTTCCAGGTCTTTTAACCGTTTTAAAACGTTACTAAATCCTTTCTCATCAAAAGGATAGTTCTTAGAAAACCATAGATGCGATTGCAGACCTGCCCAGTCAAGTTTGACCCCATTATTTTTCAGATATTCCACCATTTTTAAATAATGGTCTGATTTCCATGTAGCGCCTTCAATCCCAAAATCATTTAGGCAAAATTTCTTATTTCTATCAACTTCAGCTGCTATTAAAAATAAGTCTCGAATCAATTCTGGTTTTACCCCTCTACGCAAACCATAGCGGTTATCAGTTCCATCTGGAGTATCAGCGATAATTTCGTTGGCAATATCCCAAGATTTTAAAACCGGACTCTTGCGATAATGCCCCATGACACCAGTAACATGGCGTTCGAGCATTTTAAGAGTAGGGGGGTAAGGAACCCAGTCTGGTTTTGACAAGTGCCAAAAAAGGGTATGACCATGCATTGTCATATTATGCTTTTGGCAGAAATTGGCGATCGCATCTGCTGATTCAAAGGTAAATTTTCCTGGCTGTGGTTCAGTGCCGGCCCATTTTAATTCACCATTTGGTGTCGCAATCGAACATTCACGAGCAATCAAGTCAGCGTAATCCCTTTCTTTTCGCAAAAAGTCACCATCAATTGCTGTGCCATAACGCTTTCCTTTGGCGGCAGCTAATTGCCGAAGTGGAGAATTTACATTTTTAATTGGATTATTTGCTGCGATAGAATTCGTACTCTGGTCTTCTCTTTGCTTATCCTTTTGTAAAAACCCCATAGTCAATAAGGCAGAAAGGGTAGTGTATCCTGCTCTTGTTAAAAATTTTCTCCGATAAGGCATAAATTGTATTTCATAAAAAACACATAGTTTATTATATTGCAGAATAATTTTTGATACTTTTTGGTGGTTTAGTAATGATTCTCACAAAGTCATTGCACTCCAAAGAGCTTCAGCTACTTTTTGTCTCCCCCTTCAGTAATTTTTTGATAAATACTGTGCTAATGCTAACAGAAAACTTTACAAAGCGATGTCTACGACGGGCTATGACGCTCGAAGACTCGCTAACGCTTCGCTATTCGGCGTCGCCTTTGATTCATTCAGCAAAAATCGTTCAACAGCTTAGTGTACTAATATAGTTTTATAAATTAGGTTTCTAGCTCTTGTTATGACAACTCAGTTCTCATGGGCTAAACAGTGGTATCCTATTATCCCTTTAAGCTACTTAGATATTTTTAATCCCACTCCTATCACTCTTCTGGGGAAAAAATTGGTGATTTGGAGAGACAAAAATCAAAAGTGGATAGTAATGGATGATGTTTGTCCTCATAAATTGGTGCGACTATCTATGGGAAGCATCACTGAAGATGGAAACTTAATGTGTAGACATCACGGTTGGTGTTTTAACAGTGAAGGGAAATGCACTCATATTCCCATGTTGGCTGGTAACCAAGCAGAAGTAACTGCTTGTGATAGTTTAAGGTCAAGAATTACTACATATCCTACACAAGTGATTCAAGAATTGCTTTGGGTATGGCCAGATGATAGTTCAACAGCCTTTGAGGATTGTAACTCCAAGCAGCCAGCAATCATACCTGAGTCCGAACTAGATATATCTTCTACCTCCTGGCACATGACAGAAGTTCCAGTTGGTTATAGTGTGTCTGTTGAAAGTACTTTTGATCCTTCTCATGCAGAATTTCTTCATGAAGGAATAGGTATTTTTTCACCTAAAACAGCTGTGCCTATGGAACATTTTGAATCTGTTGGAGAAATATCTGCTCAAGAAGGTTTTACTCTCAAACATCAAGGCTACAATCTCTTCAACAAAGATATGGAAGCGATGCGGAAGTTTATTCCACCCTCTTCTAATACTACGATATATCGTTACCCCAACGGCAAAACTAATATTTTTCAGTTGTATTTTGTTCCTACACAACCAGGTTACTGTAGGTACATAGGCAAGTTTATTTCTGATGGAAGTTTAGTTAAAAGAAATTTTAGGTTAGAGATTCTCCCAAAGGATTTACAAACTGGGTTACAGCACTTATCTACGTACAAGTTAAGTGACCAAGATTTATCAGCTATGCATTCCCAAGAAGTAAATCAGTCATCATTAGATAAAAAATGGCAAAGGGCATACTTTATGCCTTCTCCGGCTGACGTGGGCATCATAACTTTTAGAAAATGGCTGGACGAATTTGCTGGAGGTAGTCCTTCATGGCAAGGGTGTGTAGAAGGCAGTTTTAAACAATTGAATGATGAACAACTATATGACCGATGGCATAGACATACAAAGCACTGTCCAAGTTGTCGTAATTCTTTGGTTTTTATAGAAAAGGTACAAAGATTTTCTAATATTTGCACTTTGATATTTGCACTCTTCACATTGGTTTTTATCTTGACAGGTCTTCATCTAAGTTTTGTATTGATATCAACTATCATTGCAGTCTTGAGTTGTTTATTATCGTATAAATCGAACGATATTAAACAACTTTTTCTTAGTAGTATTCCCAATAAAGGTTTACCTTTGGTCAAACTTTATGATGGCAATGCAGAAAAGTGAGTTTATAGCTCAAACTCGATAAGCATTATTTGTCAACAAATCTCTTGTGGCAAGCCTCCAAACTTCGGAGGCTGCTTTGTATCAAAAGCAAATGGAGATTTATGTTGTGGTCGAATTGAGAAGTCAAAAGTCAATAAGATTTCCTCATTTCGGGAATATTTTGTATCAGAGATTCCCGACCCTATACCCCACAAAAAAGAAGAAACAGCCTGAAAGTCTTATCAAACAGAGACTTAAGTTATTGAGTACATTATTAATACATATTAATAGATGCAGTATTGCGGATGAGATATTAATAGATGCAGTATTTGTTGAAAGTAAACTTAAGAGCCAAAAGCCATCAATAAATTATCCTTGAACACGGAGTAAATCCTACCGATAATTCTTTAATGTATATCATACATTCACTTTCTAGTTCTGGCTATTTCTGATTCTTATATTCACGTGTTCTGATAATGCATCTTAGAGGCGGGGACAAAAATCATATTATGAACAAAACTTTTGCAACCATTGATGGGAATGAGGCTGTCGCCCGTGTTGCTTACAAATTAAATGAAGTGATTGCTATTTATCCCATCACCCCCTCTTCAGCAATGGGTGAATGGGCAGATGCTTGGTCAGCAGAAAGTCGTCCAAACCTCTGGGGTACTGTTCCCAGTGTTGTGCAAATGCAGAGCGAGGGAGGAGCCGCAGGTGCTGTGCATGGAGCATTGCAAACAGGTTCCCTGAGTACCACTTTCACGGCATCTCAGGGATTATTGTTGATGATACCCAACTTCTACAAAATTGCTGGTGAACTGACTAGCGCCGTGGTTCACGTTGCAGCCCGCTCCCTGGCTACCCACGCTTTATCAATTTTTGGTGATCATAGCGATGTGATGGCAGCTCGTGCTACTGGTTTTGCTTTGCTGTGTTCCGCTTCAGTGCAAGAAAGTCAAGATTTTGCTCTCATCGCCCATGCTGCTACCCTAGAAGCAAGAGTCTCGTTTATGCACTTCTTTGACGGGTTTCGCACATCACATGAAGTGCAGAAGGTCAAACTGCTCTCAGATGGCGATTTGCGATCGCTCATCCACGATCACCTCATACTTGCCCACCGCAGTCGTGCGCTCACCCCAGATCGTCCAGTTTTGCGGGGTACTGCCCAAAACCCCGATGTCTACTTCCAAGGACGTGAAGGCGCTAACCCTTACTACAACGCTTGTCCAGAAATTGTCCAGCGGATCATGGATCAATTTGGAGAACGCACGGGAAGGCATTATCAAATCTATGAATATTACGGGGACAACAATGCCTCGCGCGTTATCGTTCTTATGGGTTCAGGTTGTGAAACCGTCCATGAAACAGTAGATTATCTTAACGCCCGTGGTGAAAAACTTGGTGTAGTCAAAGTGCGACTTTACCGCCCCTTTGATGTCCAAAGGTTTGTTGCAGTATTGCCAACTAGTGTAAAAGCGATCGCAGTTCTTGACCGCACCAAAGAAGCAGGTAGCGCCGGGGAACCATTGTATTTGGATGTTGTAGCTGCTATCCATGAGGCGTGGGCAGAGAGAAGCGCTGGGGAAGCAGAGGGAGAAAATACTCTCTCATCCCCTAAAATCATTGGTGGTCGTTACGGTCTTTCTTCTAAAGAATTTACTCCGGCGATGGTGAAGGGCATTTTTGACAATCTTGCCCAAGCTAAACCAAAAAATCACTTTACTATTGGGATTAATGACGACGTTAGTTATACTTCCTTAAATTTTGACCCTAACTTCTCTACAGAATCGGATAATGTTGTTCGGGCAATGTTCTATGGGTTGGGTGCTGATGGCACTGTTGGGGCTAACAAAAACTCCATCAAGATTATTGGTGAAGAAACCGACAATTACGCCCAAGGCTACTTTGTCTTTGACTCAAAGAAATCTGGCTCAATGACCGTCTCTCACTTACGCTTTGGTAAAGAGCCAATTCGCTCCACCTACTTAATTGACCAAGCCAACTTTATTGGTTGTCATCACTGGGGATTTTTAGAACGCATAGATATTTTGAAGACTGCTATTCCTGGGGCGACTTTGCTGCTTAATAGTCCCTATGATGCAGATAGCGTTTGGGAAAATCTGCCGTTCAAAGTGCAGCAGCAAATTATCGATAAGCATTTGAAGTTATATACCATCAATGCTAGCGAGGTTGCCCGCGAAAGTGGCATGGGTGGGAGAATTAACACTATTATGCAGGTATGCTTCTTTGCCTTAGCGGGTGTCTTACCGCAAGAAGAAGCGATCGCTAAAATCAAACAAGCGATTGACAAGACTTATGGTAAAAAAGGTGCAGAAGTTGTCCGCATGAACTTGCAAGCTGTAGACAATACTCTAGACAACTTGCATAAAGTAGATATCCCACAAACAATTCTCACAGACGCGATTAATCGCGTCTCTACTCTTAACTCCGCTCCCGAATTTGTGCGGGAAGTTCTGGGCAAAATCATGGTGTGGGAAGGTGATGACTTACCTGTTAGCACACTACCTGTTGACGGCACTTTCCCTGTAGGTACTGCCAAGTGGGAAAAACGTAACGTTGCCGAAGAGATACCTGTATGGGAGCCTGATGTCTGCATACAATGTGGTAAGTGCGTCATGGTTTGTCCCCACAGTGCCATTCGTGCAAAGGCTTATCAAGCGGATGAGTTAGTTAATGCACCAGAAACTTTCAAGTCAACAGGTGCTAAAGATAAAGACTTTGCCAATCAAAAATTTACCATTCAAGTTGCCCCAGAAGACTGCACGGGATGCACTATTTGTGTAAATATTTGCCCTGCTAAAGATAAATCTGAGCCATTGCTGAAAGCGATTAATATGGCACAGCAGTTGCCATTGCAGGAACAAGAGCGAAAAAACTGGGATTTCTTCTTGAGTTTACCTAATCCTGACAGGCGATCGCTAAAATTAAACCAGATTCGCCAACAACAACTGCAAGAACCTTTATTTGAATTCTCTGGTGCTTGTGCAGGTTGTGGTGAAACACCTTATTTGAAATTATTAACACAATTGTTTGGCGATCGCGCCGTCATCGCCAATGCTACAGGTTGTTCCTCAATTTATGGTGGGAACCTCCCTACAACTCCTTGGACAACCAACGCCGAAGGACGCGGCCCCGCATGGTCTAACAATCTATTTGAAGATAACGCCGAATTCGGTTTTGGCTTCCGCCTTTCCCTCGACAAACAAGCTGAGTTTGCAGCGGAATTGTTGCAGCAGTTGGGGAGTGAAATAGATGAAAATTTTGTCTATTCCATCCTCAAAGCTGAACAAAAATCTGAGGCTGACATTTGGGAACAGCGGGAAAGGATAGAACTGTTGCAGCAGAAGTTAGATGAAATCGTAACTCTCGATCCTAATCTAAAGTCTAAAATCCAAAATCTCAAATCCCTTGCAGACTACTTGGTGAGAAAAAGCGTTTGGATTGTTGGCGGTGACGGTTGGGCTTATGATATTGATTTTGGCGGCATCGATCATGTAATTGCTAGTGGTCGAAATGTGAACATCTTGATCATGGATACAGAAGTGTATTCTAATACAGGCGGTCAATCTTCTAAAGCTACGCCACGAGCAGCAGTTGCTAAATATGCCGCCAGTGGCAAGCCTGCACCGAAGAAAGACTTAGGCATGATTGCCATGACCTACGGAAATGTTTACGTAGCGAGTGTAGCGCTTGGTGCTAGAGATGAACATACCCTGAAAGCATTTCTGGAAGCAGAGGCTTATGATGGGCCATCAATAATTATTGCTTACAGCCATTGCATCGCCCACGGCATTAATATGACCACAGGGATGAATCACCAAAAAACTCTGGTAGAATCAGGTCGTTGGTTGCTGTATCGGCATAATCCAGAGTTGCTCAAACAGGGTAAAAATCCTTTGCAATTGGATATGCGATCGCCTAAGCAATCTGTAGAAGATTCGATGTATCAAGAAAATCGCTTCAAAATGCTCACCAAAAGCAAACCCGACGTTGCCAAGCATTTGTTAGAACAAGCGCAAGCTGAGGTTGATGCACGTTGGCAGATGTATCAATATTTGGCAAAGCGCGACACTTTCTGAACATCTACCCTGGTTTTGGTTACAAACATCGCGATGTTTGTCACAAATATTGCAATTTACCTCACTAAGTACAGCATTTCATTAATTCGTAGCGAATTAAATTTGCTAATACCTTGCAATGGCAATGCATCGGCTGCAATGTTAATGCATCGCTTTACAATGGCAATGCATCGGCTGCAATGTTAATGCATCGCTTTACAATGGCAATGCATCGGCTGCAATGTTAATGCATCGCTTTACAATGGCAATGCGTCGGCTGCAATATTAATGTGTTTTTTTCACTAAAAACGCTACGTTTTTACGCAAAATTGTACTAAGGCTGTGGTTTTAATTGTGTAGAACGCGTGCGGGGGAGGCTGAGGGAGCAAATTGGATTAGGATTTTTGTGAAAAATTCTGACTGAGTAGCTTGATATTCATCCTTTTAGTACAGTGGACGCGTAAATATGCCACCCATTTGAAATCTCTAAAACCCTTAGGCGATCGCAATTACAAATTATGAATTACGCCTTGCGGCATTAGTGTCTTTGCTAATGATTAACGACAAGTAACTCATGAAAACTAACACCGGAGAAATGATGGCAAAATCAACTTTTAACCTTTCCGATCTCAATGGCGCTAACGGCTTTGCCATCAACGGCATCAATGCATCTGACAGATCAGGCAACTCTGTCAGCAGTGTCGGAGATATCAACTCAGACGGCATCGACGACCTGATTATCGGCACCTTATCAGGGCCGAGTTACGTGGTGTTTGGCAGCAAAGGGGGTTTTGGTGCCCAACTAAACCTCTCCACTCTCAACGGCAGTAATGGCTTTGCTATTAATGGCATCAATTCAGGCGTATCTGTGAGCAGTGCAGGAGACATCAACGACGATGGCATCAACGACCTGATTATCGGGGCAAGCGATGCCTCCCCCAACGGCACCTTATCAGGGCAGAGCTATGTGGTGTTTGGCAGCAAGGGGGGTTTTGGTGCCCAATTCAACCTCTCCACCCTCAACGGCAGTAATGGCTTTGCCATCAACGGCATCAATGCATATGACAGATCAGGCATCTCTGTCAGTAGAACGGGAGATATCAACAACGACGGCATCGACGACCTGATTATCGGCACCTTATCAGGGCAGAGCTATGTGGTGTTTGGCAGCAAGGGGGGTTTTGGTGCCCAATTCAACCTCTCCACCCTCAATGGCAGTAATGGCTTTGTCATCAACGGCGACGGCTATCCTGTCAGTAGTGCAGGAGATTTCAACGGCGACGGCATCGACGACCTGATTATCGGGGCATTCGGTGGCAGGCGCGGCTACGTGGTATATGGCAGAAGCAGATATGCAGATTTTGGTGCCCAATTGAACCTCTTCAACCTCTACGAAATTTATGGCTTTGCCATCAACAGCATCAATACACGTCAGTTAGGAAGTTCTGTCAGCAGTGCAGGAGATATCAACGGCGACGGCATTGACGACCTGATTATCGCCGGAGCACCTTATGCCGAGCCCAACCCTGATGTTTCAGGGCAGAGCTACGTGGTGTTTGGCACCAATAAGGTTTTTTATTCCCAATTCAACGTCTCCACCCTTGACGGCACTAACGGCTTTGCCATCAACAGTATCATTGATGGATCTGTCGGTTTAGGCAACTCTGTCAGCAGTGCGGGAGATGTCAACGGCGATGGCATCGACGACCTGATTATTGGGGCACCTTATGCCTCCCCCAACGGCTTTAGTTCAGGGCAGAGCTACGTGCTGTTTGGCAGCAAGGGGGGTTTTGGTGCTCAATTCAACCTTTCCACACTCAACGGCAGTAATGGCTTTGCCATCAACGGGATTAATGAATTTGACCAATCAGGCACGTCTGTCAGCAGTGCAGGAGATATTAACGGCGACGGCATCGACGACCTGATTATTGGGGCACCTTTTGCCTCCCCCAACGGCGACGGCTCAGGGCAAAGCTACGTGCTGTTTGGTGGAAAAAATATCGGCAGTGGCACCAGCCCTATCCTAACGGGAACTGCTGGTACAGATACTCTTTTCGGCACAATTGGCAATAACATCATCGACGGTAAAGCTGGTAATGATATCCTCACGGGCAACGGTGGTCAAGATAAGTTTGTGATTCGCTCTGGCGATGGTAATGATATCATCACCGATTTTAGTGGCGTAGGAGGTAAAGGCTCAAACCCATCAGCAGCAGTAATTGCCAATGCTGATACACTGCAATTTATCGGTTCGGGACTAACTGCTCGAAATTTACAACTAACTGAAAATGGCAACAACTTGGAAGTCACTTTTGAAAATGTGGCATCCACCAAAGTAACTCTGCAAAACTTCAAATTACCAAACCTGGATAACCTGCCAGCAAGTTCTTCAAGACCTGCACTCGGCAATATAGAGTTTGACGGGCAAAGCAGCATCACCGACAGCTTCGATGTGATTACTGCTAACTCTACTCAAGCTAACATTTTCAATAAAAACACTGTCACCTTCCTGAATGACTTAAACAATAACATCGCGGGTTTTGACAACTCCAATGATGTGATTAATGGTCAAGGGGGTAACGACATTATTAATGGCAACAGTGGCAATGACCTGTTGCGGGGCGGGTCAGGCGATGATATTCTCATCGGTGGAGAAGATAATGATACTCTTGTGGGTGGTGTAGGCAATGATGTTCTCGTTGGCGGTGCGGGTGCTGACAGATTCCTTTACAACACCGATGCAGCCTTTGCCCTAACTGCTGTTGGTGTAGATGCCATTAGTGACTTCAACAGTTCTGAAGGTGACAAGATTATCTTAGATAAAACTACCTTTAATGCAATTACTTCAGCTGCCGGAACTGGTTTTAGTAACAAGAGTGATTTTCAAATCACTTCTTTAGCCGGGACTAGCACGGCGAAAATTGTGTACGATCCTGTGAGTGGGCAGTTGTTCTACAACCCTAATGGCAGCGCGACTGGTTTTGGCAGTGGTGGTCTATTTGCGACTCTAACTGGTGCGCCAACTCTGGTGGCATCTGATTTTGTCTTGCAAGCATAATTCGTTCAAAACACAGAGTTTCAAGCTTGGAACATGAAAGTTCAAGCTTGAAACACTGGTTTTGGCAGCGGTGGTCAATTTGTGACTCTAACTGGTGCGCCAACTCTCACGGCATCTGATTTTGTGTTGCAAGCGTAGTTCGCCCAAAACACGAAACTCCGAGCTTGGAACACGAAACTCCAAGCTTGGAACATGAAACTTCGAGCTTTGAACATGAAACTTCCAGCTTGGAACACAAAACTCCGAGCTTTGAACACAAAACTTCCAGCTTTGAACACGAAACTTCCAGCTTTGAACATGAAACTTCCAGCTTGGAACACAAAACTCCAAGCTTGGAACATGAAACTTCGAGTTCAGAACATGAAACTTCGAGTTCAGAACATGAAACTTCGAGTTCAGAACTTTGAAGCTTATTTCTTCACTAACAACTTTAGGCTATTTAGATAAACGAGTCATTTCAAATAATTGCTGGGCATTACTTCCTAAAAAAGCATCGAAAAGTACCTGCTCTCCAGATTCCACTTCTACTAGATAGCGCTGGGCAATTTCATAATAGGCGTAAGTCCAAGGGATCTGAATTTCTGCGCCACTGTTATCATCTAACACTGTGACCATTTCTGTTACTGCTTGAGTTGCAGTTTGCCGCAAACCACAAGCAATATTTCCCTCTATCTCTGCTTTCATTGGTACACCCAGGTTAGCCAAAGCACTGGCGGTAGTATCAATGTCTGGATATTCTGGAGTATTCTGGCCGTTGACGTAGCCTGTAAAGTGATTGACACCATATCCGTGCAGCAATACCCAAGCCCCATACTGAGTAACCTGATTCACCTCTTCGACAACAGAACGCTGGGGAGGTAGCCAAGGGCGGGTGAAGACTTGCTGGAGTTTGGCAATAGTTTCAATGTTCCCGTCTTTTTGTAGAAGAGTAAGGGATGAGGTCAGTTCGTCTAGGATTGAAGATACTGTTTTAGAGATGAGTTGGGCAATATTAGCAGGCAATTCATCGACAATCAACTCGCTGATAAACAGCTTGGGTAAATTAAATTCCTCTTGCTGTGGATGACGATAATAACGGGCATACAGATGAGTTTGAGCAAAATTATACTCTCCAGCCGCCACATAACCTAAAGCTTCTGCAAGTTGCCCAAGGTTGTCAATTCCCAAGTTAAGTTGACCCTGTGGACTATCTACTAATAAACGCAAAGACCGAAAGGCGATGTGGTCGTTGGCGACAGTTCCACCCGCAGCAGTAATCATTTGCTGGTAGGTACGGGCATGATTTACCCTGGCGTTATATTCTTGCCAAAGTAATTTCCATAAATGAAGGGCAATTTCGGGTTTCATAAAGTATTGGATATTGGGCATTGGGGATTGGGCATTAGGTATGGGGCATTGGTTATTTCCTTCCTCGCTGTACCCTGTACTCTGCTCCTCTCCCCTAAGAACTTACAGCTATTTTCAGATAAATAGACCACGCTGTAGGGGCGCAAGACCTTGCGCCTCTATAACAAATGTGGTTCAAATAAATGAAAAATCCTGTAACACCTCGCTGATAATCTGAAGGGCTATCTGAATTTGGTCGCTGTCGATAACCAAAGGTGGACAGAAACGAATTGCTGCTTTCCCACAACCTAGTAACAATAAACCGCGTAAAAAAGCTTCTTGGATAATGTGATCGCGCAATTTATAATCAAGATTACCCTGTTCATCCAATAAGTCCACCGCTACCATCAAACCCTTACCTCGTGGCGGCGATACTTTGGGAAATCTTTGATGCAACTTGGTCAGACTAGCTTGTAATAATTGTCCCATTTGGGTGGCGTTAGTCATCAAACCACTTTCCAGCAGTCGCAGTGTGGCAATACCAGCAGCACAAGATACGGGATTACCGCCAAATGTGGTAGCGTGAGAACCGGGAGGCCAAGTCATTAACTCAGGTCTGGCAAGTATCGCTCCTAATGGCAGACCACTGGCAATGCCTTTGGCAGTAGTAATGATATCAGGCATCACTTTCCAATGCTCGATCGCAAATAGGCGTCCAGTCCGCCCCATCCCTGCTTGCACTTCATCCACTACCATCAGAATACCGTGGCGATCGCAAATATCCCGAATCCGCGGCAAAAAACCGTCCTCTGGTACGATATACCCACCCTCCCCTTGAATCGCTTCGACTACGATCGCCGCTACTTCTTGCGGTGGTAAAATTGTGCCAAATAGCTGTTTTTCCAGGTAATCTAAGCTCGTGTGAGTGCCGTAGGGGATATGAGTCACCCCAGGAACTAAAGGCCCAAAATTAGCTCGCTGCACTGCTTTGGAACCGGTGAGAGACATTGCCCCATAGGTGCGTCCGTGAAATGCACCTAAGAAGGCTACGATTAGCGATCGCTTGGTGTAATATCGAGCTAGTTTGATGGCTCCTTCGTTGGATTCTGCCCCGGAATTGGTGAAAAATACTTTTGCAGGGAACTCAGCGTTATTCTGTGGATTGGGAAAAGGGGCACGAATCGCTAGTTGTTCTGCTAGTTCCACCATCGGCTCATAATAAAAATCCGTCCCTGACATGTGCAGTAGACGCTCCGACTGTTCTTGAATTGCTTTGATGACTTCCGGGTGGGCGTGTCCGGTGGCGGTAACGGCAATACCTGCGGTCATATCCAGAAATACATTGCCATCCACATCTTCCAGCATACAGCCCTGACCGCGAGATACAACTAAGGGATAATCGCGGGTATAAGAAGGGGAAGTTACAGCGCGATCGCGTTGTACAATTGCTTGAGCACGAGGCCCAGGTAAGGAAGTTATTAAACGGGGTGTACGAGGTAAATTTAGTTGAATAGGAATACTTAACATTATTTTTTCGATTTTTTAAAGATTACTGAATAATTAAACGCTAAAGGTTGATTGCTTACAGTAGCATTTGATTCCATTAGTGTAGGAATTACGCATTTAACTAAAAATTAGAGTATACGTCAGCGATTATGGAAAATTACAGAAATCCTCAGAGGTTGCCCGTTTTCATAACACAACTTCTGCGATCGCGTCATCTTGTATTTTTTGAAGCATAATAGCTTCTCTATTAGATGTCAGGGTACAAGCTACAGCACATTTTTGAGAAAAAGGTGTATTACATCCACAGGAGAATTGCTTTATGCAAAAATTAATATAAGTCTCTGAGATAATCAACCAATAACTTGGGCATCTGGACAAAAGTTACACTGCGAGCAGTATGAAATTAAACAAGAGTTAGGACAGGGACACTTCGCAATTACTTATCTTGCTGAGGATCGGGATGGAAAGAATGTTGTAATTAAAACATTGAATCCCAATTTGCTTAACCAACTGACTGACCAAGACCGCAATCGCTTAAAATCGGGTTTTGCAGATGAATCCCTTAAACTAGTAATATGTAAATACCCCAATATTGTCGAAGACAAACCAGCACCCCCGACACAACAAACCCCATCGTCTTCGACTCAACCACAAAACAGGTAGTAGGCCACGTCTACGCAAAAGTTAGTTTTGGAGTCACATTTGTTGCTTTTGCGACTTCAATAGTTAGTTTTAAAGTCACATTTGTTGCTTTTGCGACTCCGAAAGTTAGTTTTGAAGTCGCATTTGTTGCTTTTGCGACTCCAAAAGTTAGTTTTAAAGTCACATTTGTTGCTTTTGCGACTCCAATAGTTATTTCAGCAGTAGCCAGAAGACCATGAATAAACTCCAAAAACCTTGTTTGATTCAGTAGCAATAGTAATCTACCAAAATCTATCTGTAGGTACTTTCATGCATTTTTCCTTTCTTCAAGTATCGCTTTCCAGTCAAAATTGAAGTTAGTCAGTTGAAGGAATCATTTATAACGCCAGACTACTAATGCAAACCAACGATCAACCAAATCCAAGTGATTCGCCCTCCGGGTTCAGCAGTTCGGACTCGACGGGAGCCGCCATCGCCCTTGGCGTCTCCCAAGGGGAGAAGACTCCGACAGCCTCACCGCAAGCATCGCAAAAAATTCTGCCCACTGCCCCATTACCAGAATCTATTAGTCAAAATATCGAGACTATTATCGCATTGCACAGACGTTCTGAAAAAAATGTCCCACAACACCAGCGCCTTGTAGAAACGATAACCATCTTTTTTGGTCGTCCTGTATTCCTGTATAGCATTGTGCTTGGGATTATTCTTTGGGTAGCACCCAATGCCTTACCACGACGTTTAGGTGTACCTAGATTTGAGGAAGTTCCATTTCCTTGGTTACAATTTTCACTGACTGCGGGTTCATTGTTGGTGACAACAGGGGTATTGATTAAACAGGAGCGACAAGAAAAGTTAGCAGAGCAACGGGCGCAACTTAGCCTTCAACTCAACCTGCTCTCTGAGCAGAAAATTGCTAAACTCATCGCTTTGATTGAGGAATTACGCCAAGATATTCCCAATGTCAAAAATCGCTCTGACCCGGAGGCTGAAATAATGAAGTCCCCTACTGATGCACACGCAATTGTAGACTTATTGGAAGAAACCTTAGCATCAGAGTTAGCAAATTTATCGCAGCAAGAAATATCAACTCAGGAGTAACAAAGTAAGCGTAGTCAGGACTTACGCAACTGTCACAAGCGATGGCGCGGTGCAGATGCGCCGTGCGCCAAACAACTAGGCGAGAAACATGGGAATAGCCGGACGTTTTAGTTGCTGAACTAAATAATTTGATAATAATCTATGCTTAATTTGATAGATTGTTTGACCAGTTTGATCAGCTAAATCTTTGAGCCTAAGCCAGAGTAAAAAATTGTAGTTATTAAAAACAGCTAATTTACACCCATTCAATTAATTTAAAAAGTTTTCCACGCATCTGACAAATATTTCCACACCCATTCCCAACGCCGTTTCATCAAAATCAAACCGGGGATGATGATGAGGATAGGCCAAGTCTTTCTCAGGGTTAGCAGAACCTAAGAAGAAATAGCAACCAGGAACCTCTTGCAAGAAGAATGACATATCTTCAGCAGCCATAGTTTGACATTCTGGCACAATACCCATCGGGGTTTCTACCACTTCTTCTGCTACAGTTCGCACCAATTCTGCCATCTTAATATCATTAATTACTGGTGGATAAAGTGACCAATATTCTAAGTCATAACTCGCACCATGACTTTGACAAATTCCAGCAATAATCTGCTCGACACGCTGGTTGAAAAAGCCTTTCAAACTAGGATTAAAATACCTGACAGTGGCACTCATTCTCGCTGTATCAGCAATCACATTCCGCTTGGTTCCAGCATGAAGTTCGCCTACTGTCACCACAGCCGAATCAATGGGATTAACATTCCGAGCGACAATGGTTTGCAAAGCACTCACAATTTGAGCAGCAACTACAACAGAGTCAACAGTTTGATGGGGTAGTGCGCCGTGTCCACCTTTGCCCAAAATTGTGCAGTTAAAGCACTCCACAGCTGCCATCAACGCCCCAGCCCGCACACCCACTGTTCCCAAGGGCAAATTATTCCATAAGTGCAAACCAATAATTGCGTCAACATCAGGATCTTTCAGGACTCCAGCTTCAATCATCGGCTTTGCGCCTCCTGGTGATTCTTCCGCGGGCTGAAAGATAATTTTCACGGTACCGGAGAAATCTTGGCGATGCTGCTGGAGATAATAAGCTGTACCTAAAGCGATCGCTGTATGTCCATCATGTCCACAAGCGTGCATCACTCCATCATGCTGCGATTTATACGGCACTTCGTTGAGTTCTTGGATTGGCAAAGCATCCATATCTGCCCGAATCGCTAAAACTTTCTTTGTGCCTAATTTGTTACCCTTGATGGTGGCAACAATGCCAGTGTGAGCAATGCCAGTTTGATGTTCAATTCCCCATTCTTGTAACTTTTTTGATACAAACTCAGCAGTCAGTTTTTCTTTAAAACCCAACTCTGGTTGTTGATGCAATCGCCGCCGCCACTCTATCAATTGTGGTTGCAATGAGCGGATTGAAAGTCGGATGCGAGATGGGTCAACAGAAGAAGGATTGGGAAAAGTAGAAACCATTATGAAGACAAGCTATTTTGAGTACAGCTAACTTAGTTTATTTTCCCAGTTTATCGTAGGGAATGCGGACTAGGGACTGGGGAAGAGTCAGAATCTTTTTAATCAATAAACCAAAAAGTTTTTCTTTAAAGAGCGATGCCTGCGGTGGTCACTGAGCTTGTCGTTCGCGCAGCGTCTCGTAGAGAAGTGCAGGCTATTCGGCGTCACTAATAATCAGTTATGTAGACCACAAGTAGTTCATCATTCCGCTAGCTTGCGAATAAGACTTCACAACACTTTGGGATTTGGGGGAGTACCAGTGAAAAGCACTATTTTTTTTTCGGCTGGCTTTTCTAAGGAATTTTCCGATAGTAATTTGGTCAATGCATCAGGGTGTAGTTGCCAGTTTAATAATCCGGATAACCCCATGACCAAGCCAAATATAGTTGGAAACAAGGCGAGATAGAACAACCATTTTTTCTGAGATAAAGATGTGATGGCAAATAGCGAGACAGAGAGCGATAAAGAGGCATCAGCTAGGTCAAACTGGTCGTCATGGTAATTAAGCTGGTCATAGGTTGTTTGATCTTTTTGGGCAACTACCTTCTGTTCCTGCTTTTTCTGGTCTTCTTTATCAGCAATTACTTGCTCAACGGCAATCTCTTTTTCATAGTCAGCCCTTACAGCAGCAGGTTGAGAAATAGATTGCAATTTGAGTTCTGTCACATTTGATTTAGCTATTTCTTCACGAATATTACGAGCCTGGTATAATGCCCAATCGTCAATTTTATTTGCTTGAGCTTGCTGCATTGCCTGAACCAGATTATCATCTTTGACTTTGCAGATCCCTATAAAGGTTGCTATCAATGCAACTGCAATTGCAACAGCACTATTTAGACGACTTTTGCGTTTTTCACGTTTAGCTGACGTTTCGGTTTCATCGTTTTCCTCCTCAAGCAGGTCAATCGGGTTTATGTCCATATCGTCATACCAATTTTACTTAAAGATAAAACAAGGGTTTCAGTGTCAAAAAACTTTTGTATTATTCATCTAATACTGCTGCTCACAGTTTTCTGTTCTTCTGTTCCGATGCTACTAATACTCCATTATCAGTTAAAATCAATTCTGCAACCAACCAGCCATCACACTAACTATCAAAAATATACCCATTGCAAAACGGTAGAAAACAAAAATCCAGGTACTGCGTTTTTCCAAGTAGCGTAGGAGTCCCCAAATTGCTATAAAAGCGGAAATGCTGGCGGAGATTAAGCCCACCAACAAAGTCAACCAACCAGCCGTACTCAGTCCTGCTTTCGTAAGAGTGTGGAGTTCTACAGCACCTGCCAAAATCACGGCTGGTAAGCCCAACAAAAAAGAAAATCGGGCAGATGTCTCCCGTTCCATACCCAAAAATAACCCAGCAGTGAGGGTGGAACCAGAACGAGAAACGCCAGGGATCAGGGCAAAAGCTTGAGCAACTCCTACCCAAATACCATCCCAGAGGGTGAGGTTGTCAAAAGTGCGATCACGTCCTCCGCGTTTTTCTGCGATCGCCAGCAATCCTGACATAATAATTGAAGCCGCACCGATAACTACTAACCCTCGCATTGGTGAGTTGCAGGCATTAAGAATTGGTTTGAGTAGCACACCAGCCACAGCAATGGGCAAGGTTCCTAGCAATAAGCCCAACATCAGTTGCAAAGAACTAGATTGATAGTCTTGTCCGCTAATTGCCCTAAGTGTCTCTCCTGTTAATTTTTTTAAGTCTTGCCAAAAATAGACTAAAACAGCAGTCAAGCTAGCTAACTGCATTGCTGCTGAAAAAGCAGATCCCGGATCTTTCAGTCCCAGTAGAGTTGGCACTATCCGCAAATGAGCAGTACTGCTAATTGGTAGTAGTTCTGTAATTCCCTGAACGATGCCTAAAATAATTACGTCAATCCAGCTAAGGTTAGCAAAGTCTAGATTCACTTCACTACCGTTGCTACAGACTGCACTCGCCACCACAAAAGAAAGCATCATAATATCAGGCGTAAATAGTTTACTTCTAATCAAATACTGACAAAGTAACTTATGTCAGTGACACTTCTGTGACTAAGACATGGCACTTGGATGACATCTAAATACAAATACAAAATATTGTGTGTTCGCGCGGCGTGCCGTCAGGTAAGGAAGACCATTTAGCAATTCTAAAAACCTCTTTAACTACTCATGTTTCGCACAGACGAAAGCTGCTAATGAAGTAGTGTTTTAGTCCCAAAAATTAAATAAGGCAGGTAAATCCTGCCTTGTGCGTCACTAAATTTAGGTTAATTTCATCTTTTCTTACCATTGCACGTCTTATTGACAAAGCTATTATCAAGTTATGTCAGAACTGTGACTGCATCAGTTGTAAACAGGGATTGAACGTTCACTACGATCAGTTACTTAAATTTTTTTCTCCAATGCCCAATCCCCAATGCCCAATTTAAAGTGTCAGTGTTTCCCAATCTAAATCTGATGCTACTTGAGCAAGTTTATCTAAATCAGTCAGGTTATCTAAATAGGGTAAGCAGCCTAAAACTGGCGTGTTAGTGAGTGATTGAATCAATTGGTGTGGTGTCCAGTCGGCTATTTCTGCATCCGTTCGAGGTTGTAGGCAGTTTAGAACAATGCCTTTGAGATTGATGCGCGATTGTCTAGCTAATGCTATGTTCGCCACTGCTTGAGCGATCGCACCCAATCTAACTGGCACTACCAATACCGTTGGTAAACGCCATTCCCCCGCTAAATCAGCTACCGTTAATTCCTCAGTTACTGGCGAACCTAATCCTCCTAAGGCTTCTACAAGCACAAAATCACGATGCGATCGCAACTTAGATAAAGCTTGCCACACAAGTGCTAAATCTACTCGGCGATTTTCCCGTGCTGCTGCTATGGGAGGGGCTAAAGATGCTTCAAAGTATAACGGTGTAATTTCTTCAGCAGATTGTTCTAGTGCAAATAGCTTTTGATACCACTCGCGATCGCCAATTCCTGATTGAATCGGTTTCATGATTCCCCAGCTACGCTGCGGGTAATATTTTTGCCAATAGGCTGCTAATGCTGTTGTTAAAACAGTTTTACCAGCTTCTGTATCAGTTCCAGTAATCAGTAGTGTGTTTAACATTAATTTCTTTGGCCAGAAAATGGTTGTGTTCCATCAGCCGGCGGTAAAGTTGGCGTTTCACCAGTTGTA
Source organism: Nostoc sp. (assembly GCF_036919595.1). Lineage (GTDB taxonomy): Bacteria > Cyanobacteriota > Cyanobacteriia > Cyanobacteriales > Nostocaceae > Nostoc. Next base: position 59,293 of record NZ_JBALCO010000085.1, read on the forward strand.
GGAATTGGGTTAGGTGTTTGTGTCGGAATTGGCAAGGGTGTCTCTGTCGGAATTGGCAAGGGTGTCTCTGTCGGAAATGGCAAGGGTGTCTCTGTCGGAATTGGCAGGGGTGTTTCTGTCGGAGTTGGCAAGGGTGTCTCTGTCGGAATTGGCAAGGGTGTTTCTGTCGGAAATGGCAGGGGTGTTTCTGTCGGTGTTGGTTTGACTGGTTTTTCTAATGCAACATTGAGGTTGTAATTGTTTACGGCAACTCCTGAAAGCAGTGTTAACTCAATAGCATATCTACCAGTAACCAGTAATGTACCTTCATAAGATGTTACTTGCTGGATATTCTGATCAATTGGTTGTTGATTGGGACTGAAGACTGTTAGCAAAACGCTGCTTCCTGGGTCAAGAAACGCAGTTAACTTGTCACCTTCCTGCCCAAAAAAAGTGTAGCGGATTATTTGATTTGTTTTGAGAGTATCTTTAACCGTGGCTGTGTTATTTGCTTTCAGATTGAGCCGCCTACTAGATACAACAGGTTGTTCGTTGGTGGGTGTGGATGTAAATGTACTACCACCAGAAATCACTGGTGAAGGGAAATTTTGTGGAAGTGTCTCACTTGGTGATGGTTTTGACTGACTGCGGATGGAACTCACTAATGCCCAAGAACCAAATCCAGCGATGATCACTACAGCAATGGCAATTGCTGCGATCGCCAACGGATTATCCAAGATTGAGCTAGTATTACTTGGTGGAATCACAGGATCGGGTTGTTTCTTCTTAGGCGAAGCTGCTGGTGGTACTAAGTTAGGCCGGCGACCAACAGCCATTGTTTGCAAGTTTGATACATTATTAGGGGTAGGGACACTGGGTTGAGCCAATTGCAGTGCTTGGGATACATTAGCAGCACTTTGGTAGCGATCGCTCGGTATATGATTCAACATGCGATTCAACACTATAGCAAATCGCGGATTCACTCTTACCCACCGCTGCCAATTCCAAGTTAGTTGGTTTTCATCAAATAGATCCCTTGGTTCTTTACCAGTCAGCAAAACAATCGCACTCACCGCTAATGCATACAAGTCACTACTAGGATAAGCTCCCCCTGTTTGCATTTGTTCACTAGGAGAGTAGCCTAATTTTCCCACAGTAGTTTCTGGCATTGGGCTATTTGGCGATCGTAAACGCTCTGCCAGTTCCTTTACCACCCCAAAGTCAATTAACACAGGTTTAGCGTCACTATCTCGCAAAATAATATTTTCTGGGGAGATATCTCGGTGAATAATCCCTCGACTGTGAATATGCTCTAAAACAGGTAACAACAACTGTATTAGCTGCAATACTTCAGCCTCTGTAAAGGTTTTACCCACAGCTTGACGTTCAGCCAGTAGAGTTCGGTACGTCTGACCTGCAACGTAGTCCTCCACCAAAAATAAGCGTTGGTCTTGCTCAAATCTTTCCCGGAATTTAGGCACCTGTGGGTGTTCGATTTGATATAAAATGGCAGCTTCCCGGTGAAAAAGCTCTTGTGCCTTCTTCCAAGCCAAAGCCTTCGTTGCTGTTGAAATCAATTCCTTGATCGCGCAAAGTTCGTTAAAGCGCCTCTGGTCTTCTGCCAGATAGGTTCTACCAAATCCTCCTTGTCCAAGAATTTGAATTATGCGGTAACGGTTTTGCAAGACAGTGCCAACTTTAATCGGTGGTTGCATGATCGATTGATTGAGTGTATTAGCAACTGAGGAGGAAGTCACCCACAAAGATTAAGTCCAAGAGGCGACACAGTCACATGCAGCGATATTTTACCTTACATAATAGTTAGGAGTATACGCAAAGTCATACTTCAAGTGCCTTATGCAACTCTCTTAACTGTCTACAGTAATTTATGTATGGGGTCTTCTCCCCTGCCCCCTGCCCCTTTTCTTCTTCTCTGACCGCTTGGAACTGCTGTCAGCCCTGCGCCAGAACCCACGCAAGTGAGAGTTTGTTGATACCAATTCTATGTGAGCCTGCATAAGACTTTTCCCTTTATCTAGCAAGGATTTCATAAAAAATTAATATAAGTACTAATGTAATCTGGGAATTTATTGGGTTAATTAAAACTAAAAATTAAGTCTGCTAGTTTATTTATTTACCGCTAGTATCATAGAATATAATCAGATACCTGTTTAACACTTAGTCGCAAGTGTTCTCCTGTCTAAAAACAAAGTTCAATATTACTTAAGTTGTAAATGCTTTACTGTCAGTTATAAATGAGGTAATTAGAAGAAGCAATCTATCACACCAATCTTTAGAGAGATTAGGGTCATTTACCTCAACCTAAAAAACTTGAAGTATGGACCTAGTGGACGGACTTGATGTCCGTTAAGCTATCAATAGTTTGCTTGCCAAGAAAATTAGACAGTTAGCAAATGATAATTGTATGGAAAAATGTTTAAATTTTGGATGAAAGCTTTAAAAAAACTCACAGATGTTTTTTTAGATGATTTCCTGATTAAATCTACTAAATCTCTAATGATAATATTGCTATGAATGCACATAGAGGATCTGCTGTGCTCAGTTCTGCAACTTTCAAAGTGCAACCATCTGCAACAGGACTGACTGATAATCATCGCCTGCGGCTGTTTTCTGGCTCTGCCAATGTACAACTGTCTCAAGAAGTCGCTCGTTATCTGGGCATGGACTTGGGGCCAATGATTCGCAAAAGATTTGCGGATGGAGAACTTTACGTTCAAATCCAAGAATCAATTCGGGGTTGTGATGTCTATTTAATCCAGCCATCTTGTCAACCCGTAAACGATAATTTGATGGAATTAATGATTATGGTTGACGCCTGTCGTCGAGCTTCTGCGCGACAGGTGACCGCAGTAATTCCCTACTATGGTTATGCCCGTGCCGATCGCAAAACGGCAGGACGAGAGTCAATCACCGCCAAGTTGGTTGCTAACTTGATTACCGAAGCAGGTGCCAACCGCGTTTTAGCAATGGATTTACACTCGGCTCAAATTCAAGGCTATTTCGATATTCCCTTTGACCATGTTTACGGTTCGCCAGTATTGCTGGATTATCTAACAAGCAAAGAACTGCCCGATCTTGTGGTTGTTTCCCCCGATGTTGGCGGTGTAGCACGAGCCAGAGCATTTGCGAAAAAACTGAATGATGCTCCACTGGCTATTATTGACAAACGTCGTCAGGCACATAATGTTGCAGAAGTGTTAAATGTCATCGGCGATGTTAAAGGCAAAACGGCAGTGTTGGTGGATGACATGATCGACACTGGAGGGACGATCGCAGAAGGGGCGCGATTACTGCGTGAAGAAGGAGCGCGTCAGGTATACGCCTGTGCAACTCATGCAGTGTTCTCTCCACCAGCGATGGAGCGGTTGTCCAGTGGCTTATTTGAGGAAGTCATTGTCACCAATACGATTCCCATAGCAGAAAACAATCGTTTTCCACAACTAGTGGTGCTGTCAGTAGCTAATCTGTTAGGAGAAACTATCTGGCGGATTCATGAAGATACTTCAGTCAGTAGTATGTTCCGCTAACCGATAAAAGACTGTCATTCGTCTTATAGGCATAAATTACCCACACTTACCCCTTCATCGGGTAAAGTGTGGGTTTTTAGTATCTCTAAAATTTCTGTACTGAGATTACAATATCAGGACTTACGCACGGGTCATGAAAGAATGAACCACAGAGACACAGAGAAGCCAGTGCGCCCTTGCGGTTCCCCGACTTGTTCGCGCAGCGTCTCCCTTAGGAGAAGCAACTGGCGCGACACGGAGGAATGAGAGTTTGAGAGGTTTTTTGCGTAATTTTTAAATATAAATAGTTCGAGCTTCCAAACTGGGTTACAGAAAACTCTTTCTCTCCCTGCCCCCTACCCTCATTCCCTACTCCCTTAGTACAGTTTTGCGTAAAAGCGTAGCGTTTTTAATGCATCGGGATGCATTGGCATTGCAGGGGGACACATTAACATTGCATCGGGATGCATTGGCATTGCAGGGGGACACATTAACATTACATCGAGATGCATTGGCATTGTAGGGGGACACATTAACATTACATCGAGATGCATCGGCATTGCCAGGTATTGCCAAATTTAATTCGCTACTAATTAATGAAATGCTGTACTTAGCGATACAGCCAAACCCGGAGTAATGAAAGCAGTTGCTCAGTATCTACAGGTTTGGTGATGTAGTCAGAGGCTCCAGCTTCGATGCACTTTTCGCGATCGCCTGGCATGGCTTTAGCAGTTAAAGCAATTATTGGTAGTGAGCGAAACTGTTGTTGCTGGTGGATGACGCGGGTGGTTTCGTAACCATCCATTTCCGGCATCATGATATCCATCAAAACTATATTAATGTCAGGATTAGCTTGCAGCTTCTCTATGCCATCTCTGCCATTTTCGGCAAACAGCACTTGCATTTGATAGCTTTCTAAAAAGCTGATGATGGCAAAAATATTTCGCAGGTCATCATCCACAATCAAAATTTTCCGATTAGCTAGCACCGGATCAGTTTGATGTAGTTGCTCTAGCATTTGACGCTTTGGTGGGGGCAAATTTGCTTGCACCCGATGCAAAAACAGAGCCGTTTCGTCTAACAACCGCTCTGGCGAGCGCACATTTTTGATGATAATTGTCTCTGCTAGTCCCCGTAGTTGGGTTTCTTCTCGTCGGCTGAGTTCTTTGCCGGTGTAGATAATGATCGGCAGTTTCAAAAGCCTGGGTTCAAGCTTTATCTGCTCAATTAGTGCAAACCCGCTCATATCGGGCAGACCGAGATCCAATACCATACAATCAAAGTGATGCGATCGCAAAATCAAAAGTGCTTCTGCCCCCGTACCCACTGCTGTACTTTGGACATCACCATTACCGATCAGTTCGATAATACTTTGGGCTTGTACGGGGTCATCTTCTACAATTAGGAGATTTTTTACCTGACGCTCAATAAAGCCTTTAATCTCGGTCAATACCTGAGTTAACGCTTCTGGAGAGACGGGTTTTTGTAAATAGGTAATCGCTCCTAGCTGTAATCCCCGTTGCTGTCTTTCATCAACAGAAAGTATATGTACTGGGATGTGTCTGGTGTCTGGGTTATGTTTCAGACGATCCAGCACCGTCCAACCATCCATCTCTGGCATATGGATATCTAGCATAATCGCATCGGGCTTAAACTGTTGCGCTAGTGCTAGCCCTTGTTTGCTCTGTAAAGCAACAATGGTTTTAAAGCCCTGCTCACGGGCCATATCTAGTAAGATGCGGGCAAATTTATCGTCATCCTCAATAATTAACAAAATGCGATCGCCCGGTTGAATTATTTCCCGGTCATCTGGGATTTCGTTGGCAAAGGTGGTAAATAGTTTCGCGGATGGATAAGTGTCTTCAGTGGATCTGTTTTCGACCATTGATACTTCTTTTATGGTCGATGCTGTGCGGATAGGGGTGGTTTGCTCAGGGGGTGCTGTGGTGAGAGGATTTTTACCATTATTTTCCTGTCGCTTGGGCAAGTAAAGAGTGAAGTTGCTTCCCTGTCCTGGTTGGCTGACTAGTTCAATTCTCCCCCCCAAAAGTTGAGCCAGTTCGCGGCTGATGGACAAGCCCAAGCCAGTTCCCCCGTACTTGCGGCTGGTTGTGCCATCTGCCTGCTGAAATGCCTCGAAAATAATCTTCTGCTTCTCGACTGGAATGCCTATGCCCGTATCACTAACTGCAAAAGCAATCATCGGATTATCAAATTGAGCTGCCTCAGAAGACATACTAATTTGTAACTTCACACCTCCCTTTTCAGTAAATTTAAAGGCGTTAGCCAGGAGATTTTTCAGCACTTGTTGCAGACGTTTGGAGTCGTTAGAAATTGTCGGGGGTAAGTTCTTATCCAGTTCAATAGTAAAACTGAGTTGTTTATTGTAAGCAACTTGCCGAAAAGTATGCTCTATAGATGTCTCTAAATCTGCAAAAGCAATTTGCTCAATATCGAGTACCATAGTACCCGACTCAATTTTTGCCAAATCTAGAATGTCATTGATCAACTCCAGCAAGTCAGTTCCAGCCGAGTAAATAGTCCGGCTATACTCTACCTGTTTGTCGGTCAAGTTGCTCAGAGAGTTATCTGCTAACAGCCTTGCTAAAATTAACAGGCTATTTAGCGGTGTCCGTAGCTCGTGGGACATATTTGCGAGAAATTCCGACTTATATTTGGAAGACAACGCTAGTTGTTCAGCTTTTTCTTCCAAAGACTGCCTCGCCCGCTCAACTTCCTGGTTCTTGCGGGCAACTTCCCGATTTTGAACTTCTAACAATTCTGCCTTTTCTTCCAACTCCTCATTTAGTTGTTGTAATTCCTCGTTAGACTGCTTGACAATAAATTGTGATTCTTCCAACTCCTGCGCCTGCTTTTCCAGGCGTTGATTGCTCTGCTGTAGTTCATCTTGCTGGCTTTGCAGTTCCTCTGTTAAAGCAACAGACTCTTCAAGTAGTTGCTGAGTTTGCAATTGTGAGGCGATGTTATTAAAAAACACACCAAGGATTTCACTCGATTGCTCTAGAAATCTCAGGTGCAACTCGTTAAAAGGCCCAAAAGAGGCAAGTTCAATTACGGCACTCACCTGCGTCTCAAACAGTATAGGCAACACAATAATATTTAGCGGTGAAGCTTCTCCCAAGCCGGAACTGATGCGGATATAGTCACTAGGAACTTCCGTCAGGAGGATTCTTTGTTTTTCTAGGGCAGATTGTCCTACCAGTCCTTCACCCAAACGAAACTGATTTGCCAGATTTTTCCGCTCTTTATAAGCATAACTACTCAACAACTTCAATACAGGCTCATCGTCTATTGAGTCCATAAAATAAAAAACGCCCTGCGATGCCCCAACCATTGGTACTAAATTCGACAAGATCAGGCGAGACACACTTTCTAGATTTCGATGCCCTTGGAGCATCTGGGTAAATTCAGCCAAATTAGACTTTAGCCATTTTTGCTCGTCATTTTTCCGAATTGTGTTTCGCAGATTAACGATCATCTGGTTGAAAGTGCGCGTCAACACGCCAATTTCATCCTGGCGATCGCTATGCGGTAAACTTACCGATAAATCCCCATCCGCTAACTTTTCTGCCGATTCCGAAACTCGCTTCAGTGGTTCTGAGATATGTCTGGTCAGGATGAATCCAATCAAAGCCAAGATCAAAGAAAATAGGGGAATACTATAGACAATGCTAGAGAGCGTTTTTTGAGCAGCTACTTGTGCCCTTTGAGAGCGCTGCTTCAGGAGTGCATTCTCCTCATTTTCCATTGCCAAGATGACTTTACGGATTTCACCCATCAGTTGCTTACCCTGGTCTGTCAGCACAACCTTCTGGGAAGCTTCAAAGCTTTCATTTTGGCGCAAGTCAATGGTTTCTTTAAGTTCAGCTAGCTTTTTAGCGATTAGTGGCTGCAAAATATCCAGTCGCCGCTGTTGGTTGGGGTTATCTACCGTTAATCTCTGAAGTTCGTTGACTTTTTGATCCAATACATTAATGGCAATATTATAAGGTTCTAGGTAGCTCTGTTTTCCAGTAATTACGTAACCACGTTGCCCAGTCTCAGCATTGGTTAGTTGCAAGTTCAGGTCTTCAAGCTGACTTAGCACCTGGTAGGTATGGTTTTGATTAACCGAAGTTTCAATTAGGTCATAGGTACTTTGATAGGAGATTAGACCAATGGTGGTCAGAGTTGCCAAACTCAGGGCAAAACTTACTCCAATCTTGGTTCCAATCTTCAAACGGTTAAACATTATTCCAGGCAGTTATTCCAATTATTTATATTTTTGGTACTCTTCGGATTATGTTTTAGTTATAGAAATTTATAATATTTCGTTAACGTGCTATATATCTAATTTTTTAGATGATAAACAATATTAATTGCATCTTAATATATAAATACCTTTACAAATTCAACCTTACCCCTCTAGTCGCACGCCAGATACAACAAGAATGACTCGCCGGACGCCAGTCGCTCATGGGGGTGAATTTTCTTACAACTTATTTAATATTGCTATAGTTTAAGATAAAACCTTGAAATTTTATAAATTTGTTCATTTAAAAAAAGCAGATACTTATTTTTTAAATTTAATCTGTCAATTGATAATTAATTATTATATTAGAAGTGGAAGAACAAACTTTAACTAAAAAATGGTAGTTCTTATGATTAAAATAATTTATATATAGCAAATGCTAAATGAATCGTGAAAATATTATATTTCTCTCTCTGCGCTCTCTGCACCTCTGCGGTTAATTTATTTTTACAAATGATTTTGGACTGCTATAGCAAAAACCAGATTCTGCAAATGGGAAGTTATCGCAAGCATCATTATAGTGGTAAATTAAGGTTAAAAAAAGTAATCTATACCTATACTAGAAACTTTTTGATATATGCATAATCACAATGTGCCATCTAACCTTTTGAGATTAACTTGACATTTAACTATAATTTAGTAGTAATCTGGCGATCACTTCTAGCTCCATCAAGTTCAGATTGGCTATATATACTAAAATTTTGGATGTTGTTACCCTCTAAAATAGCTCTTGCACCTGCTATGTAAATGTCAGTGCCTTTTAGAACTACTACGTAATGGCAAAGGGACACCTGATGCTCATAATATTTGGCTAGCTCATCAGGAATTCCTAAAGTGGTGTACTTCTCTTGGGAACTGCTAATATTTACTTCCAAAATATCATTTAGGTTGCTTGTATTTTTAGCAACTATAGATACTTGACTCATCGGAAAGCCAGCTGATCTCAGTTCGGTAAGCGCTTTTTGTACGTCTTGGCGCGTATAAAAAACACCAACTGCTTGTTTATAGCGACTATTTGGGGTCGAGTATGGCTGATAAACACCCCACTGTTGAATATCACAGCGATTAAAAATCCTTTTAGCAAGACGAATCTCTATGTCTATACCGGTTACTATCACCAAATAGTAACCTTTACAGACAAGATCGCTGTAACCCTGTGCTTGCTCTTTAGGAATTCCTAAACTTAGCAAGATACCAGGCAAACCACTAGCTAAAGTGGTAGCGATCGCTGTTGCTTCTGCTCCGGCTAAGATGACTCGGCCTATACCAGGAATTACCCAGAGGGCTAAACCGACTGATAAGCCAGTAAAACCGCTTAAAGCACTACCAGTAACGGCTCTAGCAGCATCTTTTGAGGATATATTGCCGGTGCGCTCTTTAACTTCAACACCAGCAATATCACTTTGTTCTTCTGCATTCCGTGCAATTACAGAAACATTATGCATTGGAAAATTAGAAGCTTTTAGTTCCTGAAGTGCCAATTGTGCATCGCAACATTTAGCGAAAACTCCTATGGTTCTTCGCTCATTTTCTAATGTCATTTTATCGGTTGATTGCAACTAGAAGTGATTCCCAAAATTGTTAGCTAATTCAAGGTAATAGACATCAGGTAATTACACAGCTCGACGAGTAAATAAACCCCAAAGGAAAATCAGTAGCATCGCGCCAAGAACAGCAAATAAAATGCTTCCAAGGGAAAAAGCTCCTACAGATGCGGCGGCTGCCGAACTACTTCCTAGCAAAGTTTGACCCAAATAACCCCCGACTACAGCTCCAAGGATTCCTAAGACAATGGTGGAAAGAATACCGCCACCTTGGGTTCCAGGATAAAATAACTTAGCTAATGCACCTGCAATTAAACCCAAAACCAGCCAAGCAATAATGTTAGTAATCATATAATTTTTCCTTCGGAAGAATGTGGTTCGTTTGCTCTTGACTATTCAATCTTAAAGTTTTTTGACAAATTTTCTGATCTATCTAAAGAACTAATATTAAAAATCTTTAGATATCATTTGTATATTCACCAGGTAGTCTTTGAGGATGAATATATGACTTAGTAACTTAGTAACAATAACGTCTTTGGTATAGCAGTTATACTTTCTTTACTCTAACTCATATTTTCTTTACTTTAACTATATAATCCAAGTATTGGCTGCTTTGTAATCGTTGATTCAAGTGATGCCTACGGTTTTTGCTAGCCTACGCATATAAAAATTTGACTAGAAGTTACGCACAACCATAACTTCTAGCTTGAGCATCTTAACCTTTGCAAATATTGTGATTTTCTCAAAACGGTAAGTAGGCAGGCATAATGACATATGATATTGATTTACACCCATCCACTTATTAGCTGTTCAAGACTCAGGAGTAAGGACTATAGAAAGGGCTAGTTGATAGAGTTGGCGACGGGGAAGGAAAGTAGCTTTTGCTAACTGACGACTAGCTTGCGATCGCGATATTCCCTGACTAATTAACTGTTTCAATTCGGCTTTCAATTGCTCTTGTGTCAATTGGGGCTGACTGAGTGGAATTCCTGCCACTACTAATGTATACTCACCTTGGGGTTCTCGTTCGCTGTAGTAAGCGATCGCTTCAGCAATTGTCCCCCGCCAAAATTCCTCATACAATTTTGTTAACTCCCGTCCTAGCACGATTTGGCGATCGCTTCCCCAAACGTCTGCTAAGTCTTGCAAAGTTTCTCGTAAGCGATGGGGCGATTCGTAGAAAATCAATGTGCGAGATTCTGTTTGCAGAGATTCTAAATGTTCTTGTCTGTGTTGACTTTTAGCTGGGAGAAAGCCTTCAAAGACAAACCGATCCGTTGGTAATCCAGCTGCACTCAAAGCGGTAATTGCTGCACTAGCACCAGGAATAGGAACTACTGGAATTCCTGCCTCAATACAGGCTTTCACCAGTTCATATCCAGGATCGGAAATACCTGGCATCCCAGCATCACTCACAAGGGCGATCGCTTTATTGTTAACTAAATGCTCTAATAATTCTGAGATGCGACTGGTACGATTATGTTCGTGGTAACTCACCTGCGGTGTTTTAACTTGAAAATGCTGTAGCAGTTTCCCTGTGTGACGCGTGTCTTCTGCCGCAATCATATCCACAGTCTGTAAAATTCGCACCGCCCGAAAGGTAATATCTTCCAGATTGCCAATTGGTGTGCCGACGACGTAAAGTGTTCCTGGTTTTGGATCGGTTTGCATGAGCAAGAGTTATGAGTCATTCAATTTTAGATTTTAGATTTTAGATTTTTATTTCAATTTAAAATCAAAAATTCAAAATCTAAAATTAGTGGAGTTAAGAGTTATGAACAACAATTTATACAGCTATACGAACATATATGACAAATGATTAATCCAAAATCCAAAATCGTTCGAGTTAGAGAAGCTGAAGTCCAAAATCCAAAATTGGCTCATGGTTTATTTGTAGGTTTAGTAACCTTGGATTTGATTTACCTTGCTGACTCTGCCCCGAAGAATAATCAGAAGATTGTTGCTACTGACTATACTGTAGCAGCAGGTGGCCCAGCTACAAACGCGGCTGTGACTTTCAATTATTTAGGAAATCAGGCTACAGTTTTGGGTGCAGTGGGTTCTCACCCCATGACGCAGCTAATTCGAGCTGATTTGGCAAATTACAAAGTTGCGATCGCAGACCTTGAGCCTAGCATTGATTTAGCACCGCCTGTCTCTTCGATCATTGTCACCCAAACCACGGGTGAACGAGCTGTAGTTTCCATCAATGCTGTCAAAACTCAAGCTAGCAGCGCATCTATCCCGCCAGATATTTTGCAAAACGTCGATATAGTACTAATTGATGGACATCAGATGGCGGTTAGTTATTCCATAGCCCAAATGGCTAAAGCCAAGAATATCCCAGTAGTAATTGATGGTGGTAGTTGGAAAGCAGGATTTGAGCAAGTTCTGCCATTTGTAGATTATGCCATCTGTTCGGCTAATTTTTATCCCCCCAATTGCCATACTGGAGAGGAGGTTTTCGCTTATCTGGACGGATTTTACATTCCTTACATCGCCATTACCCACGGACAAAAACCAATTGAATACTTAAGTTGCACTAAAACTGGTATCGTAGATGTGCCACAGGTGCAAGCGGTTGATACATTAGGGGCTGGAGATATTTTTCACGGAGCCTTTTGTGATTATATTTTAAGGGGAAGTTTTACTGATGCCCTGGCACTGGCAGCTAATATTGCTGCTAATTCGTGCAAATTTTTTGGTAGCCGACGCTGGATGGATTTAAAAGTCTGAGTAGTTGGCTTAGTACAGCATTTCATTAATTCGTAGCAAATTAAATTTGGTAATCCGTTGCAATGCCAATGTCTGCCGATGCATTGTGAATGCGTCCCGATACAATACCAATGCGTCGGCCGCATTGTGAATGCGTCCCGATACAATGTTAATGCGTTCCTTTGCATTGTCAATGCGTTCCTCTACATTGTGAATGCATCCCGATGCAATGTTAATGCGTTCCTCTGCATTAAAAACACTGCGCTTCTACGCAAAACTGTGCTTAGTAAAGTTATATGAGGTCAAATTTAATGAAAGACTTACAAGAAATATTAGCGATCGCTCGTGAGGTAGGTTGGGGAGCAGCAGATATCCTGCGATCATATTACCACGGGACTGCAAAAGACCCTAATTTAGAAGTACAATATAAACAGAATGAGCCTGTTACCGTTGCCGATGTAGCTGTGAGTCAATACATTTTGCAGAGGCTACAAGCAACTTTGGGTAATGAAGATTTTGCTTACATCAGCGAAGAAACCTATCAATCGCCAAGTACGGGCGCACACCCTTCTCCCCCTTGGGTATGGATAATTGACCCTTTGGATGGCACACGAGACTTTATCAAAAAAACTGGGGATTATGCAGTTCACATTGCTTTAGTCAAGGAAACACGCCCAGTGTTGGCAGTGGTAGCAGTACCAGAAGCAGAAAAGTTATATTACGCGATCAAAGGCGGGGGTACATTTGTAGAAACCCGTGATCGATCTGTTCCTTTACAAGTATCGTCAGGCAAACGAGTTGAGGATTTTACCTTAGTCGTTAGTCGCTCTCACCGCAACCAACGTTTAGATTACTTACTACAAAACTTACCCTGTCAAAACCAGAAAGCTGTGGGTAGTGTAGGCTGCAAAATCGCCAGCATTGTCGAGCAACAGGCAGATATCTACATTTCACTTTCCGGTAAGTCTGCGCCCAAAGACTGGGATATGGCAGCACCAGAACTGATTTTAACAGAAGCCGGTGGTAAATTTACCCACTTCGACGGCACTGCATTGCAGTATAACACCGGTGATATCAATCAATGGGGAGGTTTGCTGGCTAGTAACGGTGAATATCACCAGGCGTTGTGTAAGGAAGCAGAAAGGATTTTAGCGCAGTTGGAGCATAGCTAATGGGGCGAGGATGAATATTTTTTAATTTGCTTTTAAAACCTCATAAGTACGTATGTAATTATTTTCTAACATTTGAGTGAAATTAATAGCCAAGCAGCGAAAACAGAGCAAATACCATGTTGCTTCAATGCCAACGCTTTGCTTAACTCATTTGTATTCATAATCACATCTGCATTTAGCAGTAGTTTATTCCGGTTCAATAACTTAGGCATTACTGACTAATGCTAGAGGCAGGATTGCTTCTAGCTTTTTAAGATTGATACTGATGAAGTACTTTTAGAGGTTGAGTAAGTCTCTTCAATGCCATCCAGAAGTCAGCTTACTGCGATCTGAGCCATTTATATCAGACGGGCAATGATGCAATACTTCACATGATGTCAGTAGCGATGTCTACGACGGTCTATTCGGCGTCGCGTGGAATTGGATAAAAAACCAGTCAGACTTAAATAGTACTTCTGCTCTGGTACTTTTTAGAGGAGTTTATGAATCAAAAAATATCCAGAAGAGAGTTTGCCACGCTGGCAGGGTCGGGTGTGGTGGCGATCGCCTTAGGTAGCCCATTTCTGGCAAAGTCAGCAGGGGCTGTATCCACACCTGAAGCCCAGATGAAAGCTGTGTTAGATGAACTTGCCTCTTTCAACGTACCGCCAATTGAAAAATTGTCGCCCATGAATGCTCGCAACACCCCGACTGTGGCAGATGCAGTTATGGGCGTGCTTGCCAAACGTCGCAAACCTGCGGTGGAAATGGTCGAGGATGTTAACCATCAACTTATACCAGGACCAGGGGGCGATCTTCTGGCGCGTATTTATTTACCAAAGGGAGAGGGGCCCTTCCCTGTGCTGGTCTACTTCCACGGTGGCGGCTGGGTAATCGCCAATTTAGATACCTATGATTCATCGTGCCGCGCTTTGACTAATGCAGCTAACTGTGTAGTTGTATCTGTCGCCTATCGCCAAGCCCCAGAACATAAGTTTCCCGCAGCGGCGGAAGATGCTTATGCTGCAACTCAATGGGTTATGGCGAATGCTGCCCGAATCAACGGCGACCCCAAGCGGGTTGCAGTCGGCGGCGAGAGCGCAGGTGGCAACCTGGCAGCTGTCACCTGCCTGATGGCACGCGATCGAGGTGGCAAGATACCTGTGCATCAGATGCTAATCTACCCTGTTACCAATTACGCCTTTGACACATCCTCCTACCAGGAGAATGCCAACGCCAAGCCGCTTAACAAAGCAATGATGATGTGGTTCTGGAGCCAATATCTAAACAATCAGTCTGACGGGAGTAATCCCTATGCTTCACCACTGCGAGCAGAAAACCTGCGTGGTTTGCCGCCTGCGACCGTGATTACGGCAGAAATTGACCCCCTGCGTAGTGAAGGAGAAGCCTACGCCAAGCGTTTGCGTGAAGCGGGTTCCTCTGTAAAGGCAACCAACTATGACGGTGTGACTCATGAATTCTTTGGCACCGGAGCAGTGGTAGATAAGGGGAAGCAGGCGGTTAAGGAGGCAGCAGCCGGACTGCGCTCTGGATTTATGGGTAATACTAGATAAAAGCTAGTAAATCAGACAACGCAACTAGCCATTGCGATCACTGTGGCAAGGGTTAAACCAAATCGATACGCCACACAAATTAATTCAACTGTTAAATAACACTCCACACAACCGAACATGACTGAACACAATCCGATCAACGAGCAAAGCAAGCAGAAGGCTCTAGACTCCTCTCGTCAAGAAGCTGGGGAATATCTGACTACCAATCAGGGGCTTCGGGTTAACAGCACAAATGATTCGCTCAAAGCTGGTGAGCGTGGCCCCACATTAGTAGAAGACTTTCACTTCCGTGAGAAACTGGCACACTTTGACCGAGAGCGCATTCCAGAGCGGGTGGTTCATGCGCGAGGAGCAGGTGTTCATGGGTATTTCCAGCCTTATGAATCCCTAGCAGAGTATACAAAGGCAAAGTTTCTCCAAGATCCCTCGGTTAAAACTCCGGTCTTCGTTCGATTTTCTACGGTTGCCGGGTTCCGGGGTTCAGCTGATACCGCCCGCGATGTACGTGGATTTGCTGTTAGGTTCTACACAGAAGATGGCAACTACGATATAGTTGGCAACAATATTCCGGTATTTTTTATCCAAGATGCGATTAAGTTTCCTGACTTGATTCATGCGGTAAAACCCGAACCGCACAATGAGATACCTCAAGCGGGAACTGCTCATGATAACTTTTGGGACTTTATCTCGCTGGTGCCGGAATCGATGCACATGATTATGTGGATACTGTCCGATCGCACCCTTCCGAGAAGTTACCGGATGATGCAAGGGTTTGGGATTCACACTTTCCGCTTTGTTAACGAACAAGGCAAAGCAAGGTTTGTGAAATTTCACTGGAAGCCGATTTTGGGCGTGCATTCAATAGTATGGGATGAGGCGCAAAAAGCAGGGGGAAAAGACCCAGATTTTCATCGCCGCGATTTAGGGGATGCGATCGAAATGGGCGACTATCCAGAATTTGAACTTGGTGTACAGATTATTGAGGAAGAGGACGAATTTAAGTTTGATTTTGATATCCTTGATTCCACCAAGCTCATTCCCGAAGAACTGGTTCCGGTGAAGCCAATCGGCAAAATGGTACTCAACCGCAACCCAGATAACTACTTTGCCGAAACCGAACAAGTTGCTTTTCAACCTGCCAATATTGTACCGGGCATCGACTTCTCAGATGACCCACTGCTGCAAGGTCGGATCTTCTCCTACGCTGATACGCAAGTACACCGTTTGGGAAGCGCAAATTATACCGATTTACCAATTAATCGCCCCGTTTGTCCGTTCCATAATAACCAACGGGACGGCGTTATGCAGTACAACATTCCCACTTCAAAGGTAAACTACTTCCCGAATTCCCTGGGTAATGGTTGCCCGATGACGGCTCCAGAAAATCTTGGCGGCTTTGTCAGCTATAAGGAGCGGGTGGAAGGTAATAAAATTCGAGAACGTAGCCCCAGTTTCCAAGACCACTTCAGTCAGGCAACTTTATTCTGGAACAGTTTGTCTGAACCGGAGAAAGAACACTTAGTCAAAGCCGCACTTTTTGAGCTGGGCAAAGTGATGAACCCCGCCGTAAAAGAACGGATGCTGGAGTTATTTAACTCTGTCGATCATCAACTGGTAACCCGCATTGCTGAGGGACTAGGCTTACCTGCTCCTACAGAAGTCAAACCAAATCATGGGCAGAAATCTCCGGCGCTCAGTATCCAAACTATGCTAGAGAAGATGCCAGAAAAAACGATTAAGAGTCGCAAGATTGCAATTCTAGCGGCGGATGGTGTAAATGCTCAGGAACTTAGCACATTCCAGCAAGCCCTAATGCAAGAAGGCGCTCAGGCGAAAATCGTTGCGACTCATGGCGGTAAAATCAAAGGCGATGATGGCCAGGAAATCCCGGTTGAGATGACCTTTGTCACAGCTGCTTCTGTGATGTTTGATGCGGTGTATGTACCTGGTGGAGCGCAGAGCATTAAGACGCTCAAGCAGGAGGGAGAAGCAATTAACTTCATTAACGAGGCATTCAAGCACTATAAAACAATCGCCGCGACCAGCGAAGGGGTTGAACTCCTATCGGTGGCTGATATTGCAGGCGTGAAGTTGTCGCAAAATGGCGCGCGCTCTGACAAGGGTGTGGTGACTTCTAGTGAATCTGACTTGAAATCTGTAGCTGATGATTTTATCAGTGCGATCGCTCAACATCGCCATTGGATGAGATTTCAAAAGGAAATGGTGCCTGCATAGCCACTTGCTTGACTTTGTGAACGGTAACTAATCCTAAATGGGACAGAAGCAGGGTAAACCTAACTTCTGTCCTTTCCATTTTTACAGCCGACAATATATATTCTCATTTATAAAAGTTTATTGAGAGCAAATTCAATAGCCGTGTGTTTAATGCACCGTTGTGCGTCCCTATCTTCTACCTCATTCCACAAAGAAGCGCTATAGTTTGTTGAGTTCCATTTGCGAAACTCGCAGCAATATAAATTTATTCTTCCTCTATACCCATAAAGGATTGTAGATATCGTTAATCTGCAATCTTTGGCTCTGGATTTTCAAGAAAATGTTACGACTTTATCATTTATTAATAGGTTCTATTTTGCTGGTGTTAATACCACTGGGAGCAAAATTTATTCTCCCTCAATTTTCTCCACCCAAAGTGGTAAAACCCCCTGTCGTTGCAAAACTTCCCAACCCTAATGAGGGAAATATCTGGCAGAAAATCCTGGGAAATGCTGCTGCTCCAGCTAACTGGCAAGTTGCTGCTTGTAAGGGAAATGCGCCTTTATTGTGTGTCTCCTCCAAAGGGGAACGTTTGGGTACAGTTGAGATTAACGTTTACCCATTAGCAAACAATGAGGATTTTCAAAAGAAACTCGTAGCAGCCGGTATTCCACCTGGTTCCCAAGTGGATTACCAAAGTTCCAAATACCAAACCCAGGTATTACTAGCGCTCAAGGCTTGGGTTGCAGACCAATACGCGGCTTTTACGAAAGACCGTCAGGGTAAATATGGAAAACAGATTACTTTCTCAGCCTATCCACCGCAACCAGTACCCGTTGGTAAGCTTCAGGGAATCCGCTATGGGTTTGCTGGACTTAAGCAAAAAGGTGGAGTACAAGAGCAACATATTGGTCATGTTGCCTTTGATGGCACTAAACTTTACGTAATTACCACTGCCTTTGACCCAGGTACGCAAACAGGTAAGTTTGAGAAACTGGAAAACTTGGCTATTTTTCAACCTTACTTATATGCGATCGCAGCAGATTTACGTTTACCCTAATAGGTTTGGGGCATGGACATTGGGCATTGGTCAGGATTTACCCTGCTTCCCCTGCTTCTTTGCCACTCCCCAGTCCCCCAATCAACCTAAATTTCAGCCACGCATCTTACCAACTTCGACTGCGGGATAACCGCCAATTTTTTTGGTGCTTTTCGAGAATTTTGCTGCTGTACTTGGTGTACTGGTGGTATCAGAAATAGACAGCAACGCTACTTCTTTACCGCCCTTTTTCAACTTCGCTTCCGCAAAGCCTTTTTTCTCTTGGGTATAGATGCGCTGGTAGCCATCACCTGCATTAGGAAAAAGTTTATTAAATTCGCTACCCTGAGTTGCGGTCTTAGTCACCGCTTGACCCTTTCTTTGTTGAGTGCTTTCTTTTTGCACCTGAGCAAAACGTTCCGGTGCTTTTGCAGTACAGGCTGTTGTCAGTAGTAACACTGACAGCAACAAAGCAGCTACCACTTTCCGCCCACGGTTTAAAATCATTCTTGGCTTCTTCTTATATCTTGAGCTTTGAGGCAATTATCTGCGCTGCTAACAATTATTACCCGTAAAATTTACTTTTTGCTCATTATTGCCTAAGTTCTGAACTATAGCAGTCTAGTTTTGGTGCAACACCGATCAATATTTTTGCACTTCAAAAAAGTGTCCAATGCAATGCCATGCTTAATGTCCCAATTAACCCAATGCAAAAACGCCCCCCCTTTCGGGAGAGCGTCTTTTACTTATAGATAAGTGTGAAGAGCGGATATCAAATTACCATTTAACCATTGATAGCAGGAGCGGTTAGAGCTACAGGAGCAAAATCACCTGCTGCCAAATCTAAGGGGAAGTTGTGAGCATTGCGCTCGTGCATTAC
>NZ_JBALCO010000086.1:0-8700 GCF_036919595.1 Nostoc sp.
CGTCTTTCCAGTCCCTTGCTAATTAGCGATCGCCTACTTTTTTCGGATTTTCCTTACTACATTTATTGTCTTATTTGTCAATGCGTAAATTCTGGAGTTTTCAGCTTTAATTGTGGTGCTTCAGCAAGGGTAATTTCACAAGTTTGCCGCGCCCGTCTCATGTGAGATACGTATACTGCGTCAAACTTGATACCTTTTTGTAAAGTGACGAATTATTTGACCAAAAGGGCAGATTGTTTGTCACCCATCTAAATCCTTGTGCATCGCCTGTTCAAGTAATTTTTACAGATCCATATCACAAACCCTAACAATTAGATTCCTCTACAGGAAAGCTTACAAGTATCAATAACTTGACTTATAATTTGTCGCTACGGTCAAATAATCTGTCGTTCTACAGCATTTTTCAATTAGTTCTCGTCATCAAGATTCGGTGGAATGGGCGATAATATCGTGTCCGGTTAAAGACTTATCATTGAGACAGCAGGGAGCAGGGAGAAAGAGGTTTTCCTGGTTTTTGCACAGATGTACCGAATTATAACTAATTAGGCGGACATGATATAACTTCTCTACGAGACGCTGCGCGTAGCTTGCTTCCCCACAGGGGTACGCCACAACTGGCTAGTAATGTACTATAAATCATATAGTAAATGTGTGATCGCTCTCCCGTTTTCCTCTAAGAATTGGGTGAGGGCGATCGCTCTTGATTTTTCCTCTCTACAAAACGCTGAACGCAAACGCTTGGATGATGAACATAGCTTGCCGCCGTAGGCATGGCTTAACATTTAAAATACTTTTGTGGTCAATACCTTAGAGAAAAGCTTAGATTTAACATGAATGAAACTTTAGCAGCCACATTAGGGAAATTACAAGCACAAATATATTGGTTACATGATGCTGAGGAGTTTACAGAATTGGTATCAGCAGCTAATATATCCCTGTTTATGATTCCGGATTTTTCTAGAACCAATTACTGCTCAAGAGAAATATTGGCCGAGTAGATATGCCATCTACGTTGCTTTGGAGTTGAGCCAGGAACGTTATTGGCTCTTCGCAGCTTATAGCTACCACGAAAACGCTGTGGAGTTCCATTGCTAGTAACATCCGTAACAGTAACGGGAATTTCAATATATAGCGAGCCTGCTGCCCCTTCTAAAGAACTCGGTTTTCCGACTTCTTCAACAATGGATACGATATTAGCAAAACTCTGCTGAAATTCCTCAAATGATTGCTTACTGGCAGTACCATCTCCATCCCAAGCCAAGTAAGCTTGTCTATAGTCTTGGCGAGCAATGGCATCGTAATAATCATGAATCAGTTGGACTGCTTGTTGTTCTTGGGACTGGTTATTGTCAGGATTTTGTGTGCCAGAGGCGGGTGGAGAAGATGGATTAGACCTATCCGAAAGATTTGCCAGCGTTGGGCGATTGGCAGATGCTAATTGTGATGTAGCAGAGTTATTGCAAGCTGTAATAGACATAGCAAGCAATAAAACTCCAATGACTGCATAACGTTGTTTTAACCAGATACAAAAAGAAAAGTTGATATTCAACAAAGCTATCTCCTGTGGAATCTGCACTCTTCACTGATAAATTCAGCATACTTGAATTTATTGGTTACAGCCATTGACAAATTAAGATGAATAGTAATACTTTCAGCCAATAAGCCCCTAGTGTGGGCAACGCTATTTTTACCCCAATCTATGAATCTTCAAGAAGTCAAAAATCAATTTCCAGAAGCAGTAGGTGAAATCGAGACACTGTTTTGTATTTGCTGTTGACAGATGGCGTGTTAGAAACGGATGGTGCGCGATATTTTTACCCAACAGACAACAGAAAGTCTTTTACGGTGATGATTGCTGGAAATAAAATTATTAGTCAGTTGGCAAAAATCGGTAATTCAATCTCAAGCGATCGCGACCGCACTTTGGCCCAATAGCTGCTGAAGATTGCACTCAGAATTTATCGGGGGAAGCTCATGAACAACCAACCGAATCACAAAAACCTTAGTCTACAAGAAACGCCATGTCATATCTGCGGCTCACAAAATTTTGTTTGGGGTCGTACCGTTGGAGAATCAGTAAGTCAGTGGGTATATTTCCGTGCTGATGGGGCTGGGTGGGGAGAAGGCGAAAAACTACGGGCGCGTAAATGTAGAGATTGTAACAATGTTCAGTTATTTACGTATGATTAGCTGATGAGTGAGAGTAAGGTTCTAGAAGTATTTTACTGCGTCCATAATCTATTGTAGTGCGAAAGTTTTTCAAAAAAGGCTCACCTATCAGAGCATCTACATCTGAATCAAGTGGCACTATTGCTAATCTACCAGTACCAAATTTGAAGCCATTTATATTGCCATTAGTACTTGGTATATTTTCATTAAAGATTGTTCCAGATGCTAATTCAGTTTTTGATTGGGTACGTGGATAATTTGCAAAATATTTTTGTGCAAATTTAATATTGACTGCTAACCTCATAGTATTACCAGTATCGAATTGAAAACGAACTGGATGGTTGGCTAATTGACCTATTACTATCAAATTCCCGTCATTCCAAACCAGCTCAACTAAATAACCTTTAACACCTTGAGTTTTGGTTAGATCATAGTCTCTATCTCGTAAAACTATTTCTTGTTTTTGATAATCAATGGTCAAGACAAGGTTTTGAAAAACAGTATTACCTAATATAATTTCATTAATGCCTTCTGTTTCTGCTATGGAAATTTCCTGACCATCGGCTTTCTCTACTATTTTTTCGGAAATTGTAGGTATATTCTCTAGCTCAAAACCACCTAATTTAATGTTTGGTGCTAAGACCCATTCCCCTAGTATGCGATGTTTACCCCCAATCCCAAGCATTTGAACTTGTTTTCCTGTCGGCTTTGCTTTCAAGTTCAATGTTTGAGGCCATGAAATGTATATCGCACCAGTATCAATAACACAGTTAACTTGTTTACCTGCCCAAAGTGCTTGTACATATATTAAGCCTTTTTTTTGAGTGAAAGGCACTCGAACTTCTTTGTATTGCTGTTGTGAATTTAATCTCCATCTGGCTGTAGCGAAAAGTTGACTAAGGTTGATTTGTGTATTTTTTGTTTGATATAAATCTCTAGTCTGGTTAGAAACGCTTATAACTAAGCTGAAAAAAATCAAGGCTATAATATATGGATTTATCAAATTTTTCTTCATAGTATTTCACAAGATTTAATCTGCTCAAAGTAACGGATGCCATAAATAATGCAGTAGTATTCGGGGTTGCTTTGAAATAGCTCGTAAGTAATTTCCTAAGTTAATTTATCTCAAATCACTCTTCTTCATCTGTCACATCGCTAAATGCTGAATCATCCACAGCCAATACAGGCTTGCCCATAGCAGCTTCAATTTTGGCAAGTATCATCCGTTGACGCGATGCCATGAAACCCTCAAAGTCGTCTTGTCGAAGTGTTATTGCGTCAATTTGGTGAGTTGCGAGAATTGCATTCATACCTGCATCGTCTAGCTGAACACTGTCATGCTTTTGAAGCTGAACCAGATATTCGCTTGGAGCTTTACCGCCAATCATTCGATTTGCTTTAAAGGATATCGGAGTTTTGTTCAAGATAGAGTTATAGCGAGATGCGGGAATACCCTGCTTGTCGCACCAACTCTTGGGAAAAATGTGATGAATATCTAGTCTGCGTTCTTCCCAATCGCTTTCATCCAAATCTCGAATAGCGGACTTCCAAAAGAAATCTTGAGAACCTTCGCGTTGAATCAAGGTATTGATACCCTTATATGCAGCACTAGTTCGAGAACGCAAAGTCCCTAAACGTACAGGTTGAAAGTTAGCATCCCGAACAGTTGCAGGTTCTTCCTTACCGTCCTCAATCCAGTTGATAAGCTCTTGAATATCCAAAGCCATGCGAGTTTCAACTGCCCCGCCGTACAATTCGCCAAGGATACCGCACCAGAACCAACGGGCAATTTTTTCATGAATTTTCGGTTCCAGCCAGCGATCGCCAAGCAACGCCATGACTGCGGCAAGTGGCACAAGCTGGGTGCGGTAAGGTAAATCGCTAGTTGAGAAAAATGATTGCTGACGTAAGAATTTAGCTGCTTTCCAGTAACTTTGGGTAAGGGGTTGTTTCCACTTTTGGAAAGTATCAAGGGGCAAAGATAGAACAGCTTCGCGTTTGGCAGTCACACCTGTTACTTGTTTGCCGGTTTTACCTGCTTTTAAGTCTTGCTGGCGTTTCTCCAAAGTGTACAGCAGTGTTAGCCCTTGTAAAAATTCAGTAGGTTGAGTCTCACGTAACAATCTTAGTTTTTGTAAGTGAGCTTGAATACCTACAATTCCTCCTTGAATATTACCAAACCACTCATCGCGTAAACTGACATTATCAGCAGCATAAGTGGCAGTTAAAAGTTCAAATACTGAAAGGTCAACACCACCAGTATTTACTTTCTCAAACACAAGGCAAACTGCTTCTTTCTTATTTTCCTTACTAAGTTCAATGATTGGAATATTATAGCTATGAAATTCATTCACAACCTGCCTACGAAATTGAACATATCGTCTAAACTTTTCAAGACCAGGATCATAAGCTAGTAATCCTTCCTCCCACTTGTCATAATCAAGGAGTTGGTTACAAGGGAAGTAAAGATGTTCATATTCTTTTTCTGGGGTACTGAGGTCAAGCTTGATATCACGTCCGAAGTTTTCTTTTGGAATCCGATCTGCATCAATGCTAATAATTGCATCTTCATAATGTTCTGGGCCTAGTAAAGCTGTTTCTATATCAATATAGTAATAACGTTGTACTAATTTTTTCTTGGAGTTATAAGTTTTTACAGGTTGTTTAAATATTAATACTTGGGTTAATGAGGTGAGCCGTTGTTGCCCATCAAGAATCAGCTTTTTTACTTTATCAAGTGTTGCTTTTGCTGGATCTACTCCTTCAATAGGACGCGCTTTAAACTTAGCATCGCCACCAGCCTCAAGTAACATAATTGCTCCGATAGGAAAAGCACGAGCAATACTGGCTAGAAGTGAACAAATATGTTCATCATTCCAAACCCACCCTCGTTGAAAATCGGGCAATTGAATTTCACCAGATACAATTTTATCTAATAAATCTTTTAAACTTATTTTTGTAGAATCAAATGTGGACATAAAATAGTTAAACTCCAGGAATTCGACATAGAATATTTCTTGTAACCAAGCTTTCAAATTGCATTTGCAAAGCAATAGCCGTTACTGGGTTATTAAGTAATACACCAGCTTCGATATTGCGCTCGTGAGCCGCTTCTGTAAAATTAGCGGAGGTCACAAGTACACGCTCCTGATCTACAACAACACACTTGGCGTGTAAACAAGCTTTTGATTCCACACCCAGCGTCAGCGATCGCGGATCGTGAAATACTTCAGGTAGTCTTTTTCCTGGCCAAATATCTTGGCGAAAAGTATTGGCAAACTCCCGCAGTAGAGTAGATGTTGGCACTTCACTGTTCTGCGGTCGATTGACGTTAAGAAACATTCGCACATTTAGTTCTGGGTAAAAATCCATACGTTCTGCCAGCACCATAAATAATTCTCGTGCTTTTTGTCTTTTATCAATAGCAAAGCTAGAAATGAGAACGCTTATTTTGGCAGTGCTAAACAACTCGCGCACAACAACACCAGTATCGCGGCTTTGAGAACCAGCAATTTCTGGGCCAGTCCAAACCAAGTCAACGCGTAGGCGTAGCCCGCCGTAGGCATCGCTCACAGCTTGGGACGTACTCCTTTCTTCTGCCAGCAGTCGCAGCGTATAAGCAATATGCTGAGAATGTACGCCGATGACATTAAGGCGGTTGAGTTCATCAACAATGTCTCGATTTAAAGCCGCAGGGATGTAGTTCGCTACATTGGATGTGGAAAAGGGTGGGGAAAGTCTGCCAGTTTCCAAAGCGACTGCCAAATTAACGAGGGCTGGACGGCTCAAGTGGAGAAAAGCCATCATACTCTCACATCCTCAAAGAATTCTGCCCCTGGCCCTTCAACAGTAGCAACGACTAATGCCCTATCAAGAAATTCATTGCGCCGTTCGCAAGATGTTTCAGCAATGAGTAAGCACCCATGACAAGCAGCCCCATGTAAAAACCTATCTTCTTGTTCGGCATCTGGTTGATGCTGGGCGCAAACTGGATCGTTAGAGCAAAGCCTTCCCATCTCCAGTGCAACATCCAGATGGTATTCAATTCGGTTTCCTACTTGTACCAGTCCCCCTAAAGTACCTTCCGAGCCAGGAGAACCAGTGTATAAAAGAATGCCATAGCCGGATTCGCCAGCATAAATACGCTCACGAATTGAACTAGCAGCATAACCACACTCCAGAGACACTGCTGCAATCAACATGTGTGAAAGGGAATGCAGCATAATGTAAGGTAATCCAGGGAACTTGGCTTTCTCCTGGGCAATTCCTTTTTGCTTGCACCAGATATCGAAGCCTTTTGCTAATTTCTTCCCCCGTTGTTTGACAGCATCACGCTTGAGCCAATCTTCAATAGCTTCTTGGCGAAAGGCGATAAACACTCCTTCGCCTCTGTTTTCAATCGCAGGAACCCAGGTAGGTTCAATATCAAGAGCAGCTCGCCTAACTTGAATATCAAGTTCACCATCAATATCAGGCATTGCTGCCTCAAAGCGGGTAAATCCGACCTGGGCAATTACCTCTGGCAGCCGATGTACTAAAACAATGCGCTCAACACGAGATAATAATTTTGGTTTTAAATTATCCAACTTCCGCGCACGGGCGTAAAAGTCACCCTCTGGCACATCCTCTCCCACATCGAAGGGGCTAGAGAGCAAAGTTTCGATTTCCACCTGCTTGATGCTCTTAGGTTGATTACTCTGCCCACTCTGTCTACGTTTTATTTCTGCCCATACTGCATCGTCGCTAAATCCTTCTAAGGCAGTCGATACCTTTTGCTTCTTCCGCTCTTTTTTTACATCGTTAGCGGTTTCAGCATACTGAAGAAAGTCTTCGTAGACTAAATTAACTACATTTCGCACAGCAGCATCTGAGTCTGGCAGAGAAATGACACTGATAACCTGGGAGAAATAAGCATTACTGGCAGAGCGAACAAGAAGACGATTGTATTCTGGCTTACCTGTTACCTCAGAAATACAGAGTTCTTGAGCTTTGGGGCCTAGCCAAGGGCGATGTCCATCACATTCTCTTAAGACTTTGCCATTAGGTACTGTTGCATCTGATAATTGACGACGAGCTTTGCAAGCTTCACAGCGCACAAAAATATCAGCAAAATCATTGCCAGATCCGCCCTCATCAAGCCACAGTAGACCTCGGCAGCTAGTTTGAGACTTTTCGTGGACGAAACGGTACCAATTTATATCGCTAATATGTCCATTAACACAGGCTTGGACGAAACGTACAGGTACAACTGACACTTTCTTTCTGTCAGCATTGAGATATTTGCCCTGTACTAAACTATCCCAGGGTAACAAGGGACGTGTTCGGTATACTTTAGCATTTAAGGCTTTTTCATTGGTTTTTGGCCAAGTTTCTTCCACTTGGGCTACAAACCAAATTGGGAAAGCAAAAGCTGTAATCCCTGTACGAGATGCTTTTGGATCTTGCTCATCTACAGGTGGCGCATATAGAGCAATATCTTTAACCTCTAAAATGTCAGCAACTCGATCAGCTAAACGGTCTTCGTAAATACGTTTTTTGTTGCCGTGCCAGTGGTTTAGTCCACCAATTAGTATGGAATGATCTGGTAAGTCCACCATCGCTCCTGGCCCAAAAGTAGATAAGATTTGGCTCTGTCGAATTTCCCCAGATGGAGGGCGCTTTTTGTTTGATTTACTCATTTTTCTGACTCTTCTATTTCATATCCATCAGGATTGCGAACCCACAAATTAACCGTTGGCTCAACATCCCGTAAACTACGTTGAGCTTTGAATTTTCGTGCTGAGAGTGGTTGCTTTTCTAATTCCGGGTCAAGTGGATCAAATAATAAGGGAGGTGCTTCCCCAACTTCACGCTGGTACTGTAGGGTTATTTTTTGACCAGCAATATGTTCCCAAGTATCCAGTAAATCTTGGACTCGTTTTCTGACTTTTTGACGCAGTTCCTCAACATCAGCACTATTTTTATCTTTGTCGTGCATTTCTGCTCGGAGTGAGATTGTATCTACAACAAAATCCAAAGTCTTGCGATGCTGAAGAATGTTGATCGCACGAAGTGGTGCTGTCATCCCAGAATGTCCCAAACGTGCTAAAGCAACGGTAATCGCAGCAATCCCTCGGTCAATAGCACGAGGAGAAAACGGTGTAACACTGGTAGCTTCTACTGCCCTATAGAAAGTAGCGTGCCAAGCAAAGAAACGTTCATAATGTGAGCGATCACGCGGTCGGTGAACGTTAAGTAATGTAACAACTAATCCGGGTCGTTCTTCATCCCGTCCCACACGACTGCTTGAATGTATTCTGCGGCTGTTTTAGGTTGACCGAGAACTACCATTAAGCCTAAGCGCGTAATGTCCAGACCGACAGAAATCATATTGGTAGCTAAGACTACATCAACACGTTCTTTTTGGTCAAATGTTGCTTCTAAGCGGCTCTTGGTATCGGGAGCAATGCGATTTTGTGAGGTCGGCTAAAAAAGGTGCGATCGCTAATCACCCATTACGTATGAGTTAAATATTTTATACAATATTACTAG
>NZ_JBALCO010000087.1:0-4070 GCF_036919595.1 Nostoc sp.
TCCCGTAAATGAGGCACAAGACATCCATGCCTCTGACTCTACCATCAATGTGTATTTTCTCCGGTAACCTTTGCGAACCCCATGAACGGTTACCTAAATTATCAGTTGTATCTGTATCAGATCCACCTTCAGATTCCATTATTACTTTTGCGCCAACTATAGGAACTTGAGTCGCTTCATCAAAAACACTAACTTTTACACTACTTGAATTTAGTACTGTAGAAGATTTATTTTCAGCGCTTTCTTTATCTGAGGTATTCAGCCCTGGAACGTGAGTTGCAGCCCCATAGCCGATAGTCAACAAGAGAAATCCAGTCAGGGCGTACCAAATAGGTTTCGGTATATTACTCAGATCCATATAGTTGGCAGATGCAGATGTGTATTGATTAGCAAAGTTAAATTATAAACATACTTATACTACCGCATGGTAAGGATAGTTTATGGAGTCTTCATGAAACAAGCTCGTCTGTGAAAAACTGGTTAAGAATGTGGTTAAATTGAAAAATCACTAATCGTTTCATCTGACTATTACTGTTGAATATTTTGGCGAAACTCCCTAATTGCTTCCAAGGGAGACGATAACAAAAGACAACGATTGAGCAGGGATAAATCTAATTCTGGGAATAACTCGCTTTTAACAACTTTCTTATATTCTTGTTCTCGTAAGCAGTAAACTTCAAATGTGCCATCTTCCCAAAACCAAACTTCCGGGACTCCCATTAATTTGTACTTCTGTAACTTTATGGGGCTACCACTAGTAATGACTACTTCAATACAGAGGTCTGGTATCGGTTTGTCGTTTCCAAAGCAATAAGATAAGTCAGCTTGATATTCCACTATCTTGGGAATAACCTGGCTAAAACTCCCACTGGGGAAAAATTCAATACCCTGTTCCACGAAATACTGCCCCAAGAGCAAACCAATTAAACACTTAATCGCCTCATGAGGCTTACCAATACTCACAATTTCTAAAATTCCCTCACAATAAAACAGACGCACCCCTGGTACATTTTCAAAGCTGGCTTGAATCGCTTTGAACTGTTCCCAAGTTAATCCACGCCGGAAGAAGCGTTGTTCTTCTGGTAAGTTAACTGCATTTTCTAACGTTTGAGTCATAATATTGTTTACTCTCCCGGTTAGTAGTCACGAAATTTATCTCATTTCCATCTTAAGTCAAAACCAAATTATCTCGGTGAATCACAGTTTCTACACCGGCATAACCTAGAATTGTGGAAATTTCCCGTGAATGATGTCCACAAATCTTTTGCAGTTCATTGCTGTTGTAGTTCACAAGTCCTCTACCAATTTCGTTACCGTTGGTGTCACACAATTGCACCGCGTCTTGTGCATCAAACTCTCTTTCTACGGCTTTAATTCCAGCTGCTAATAACGATTTTCCTGCTAGAGAAATCGCAGCGATCGCACCTTCATCTAAATACAATTTACCCGCAGGTAGAAGACCGTAAGCTATCCAACGTTTACGCGCAGAAGTTGGTTCAGGTTGCGGTTCAAAATGCGTCCCAATAAGTTCACCTTGGATAATTTTTTCTATATTTCGGGGAAATCGCCCTTGGGTAATTACAGTCCGCACTCCAGCCGCAATGGCAATCCTCGCAGCCGAAATTTTTGTCACCATACCGCCAGTACCCCACTGAGAACCTTGGGAACTTGTTTGTATCTGTAATTGAGCCAATTCTTTAATGCTACTAACTAAAGCGATCGGTCGAGCATCTGGCACAGAACGCGGATCGGCTGAGTACAGCCTATCGACATCGGTGAGCAAAAATAGCCAATCTGCTTTTATTAGGCTGGCAACTAATGCCGAAAGGGTGTCATTGTCGCCAAATTTTAGTTCATCTATTGCTACGGTATCATTTTCATTGACTATAGGAATCACTCCAAGTCCCAGTAATTCCTTAAAAGTATTGTATACATTGAGATAGCGGCTGCGCTGTACCAAGTCATTCCGAGTCAGTAATACTTGAGCAATTGGCTGTTGTAAAGTAGTAAATAAATCATCGTATACCCGGATTAACCTGCCTTGGCCAACTGCTGCTACAGCCTGTTTTAGAGCGATCGCCTTGGGACGTTCGGTTAAGCCCAACCGCGCACATCCCACTCCCACAGCACCAGAAGAAACCAAAATTACTCGATGTCCCTGGCGTCTTAAATGACAGAGTGTTTCCGCCAAAGTGGCAATGGTAGAAAGTGCTAATTGTCCTGTTTCTGGTTGAGTTAGGCTAGAAGTGCCGATTTTGACAACAATTGTTAGTGACATCTTTACAATTTCAGATTTCAGATTTTAGATTTTAGATTTTAGATTAAACATCTTGCATAAGTTTTTTTAGACTTGCCCTAAGTCACACGCTACGCGAACAAACTGAAGCCTAAGGAAACAGCTTTTTAGGCTTTAAATCTACCCACAGAGAAGTCTATTTTAGATTCAATCCAAAATCTAAAATCCAAAATTGTAAAGCGCCAATCCCTCTATAGTGAAGGCTGACGCTTTACGGGTGTATATTTACTTAGTATGATTTAGGGTCTTTTTTTGCTGACCCCATGTTATTAATACTTATGATCCCCGATTTTTTGGTTCCAGTAAGATTCCTTAATCATTTCTTTAGATTTACTTTCCTGACAATTTCTCAACTTTTGTGAATCTTGGTTTTCTTGGGGGTAATAGAGGCTCCGAGAATTTCAGATATCCAAACTTCAAAGTTGCGGACGGGATGAGAACGGAACGCCGCATCTGCATGGACAATCGGTTCGACTAAAATGGTAAACATCCCCAAGCGATTACCTGCTAAAACATCGGTAAATAAGCGATCGCCTACCATCCCCACTTGATGCACTGGTAGATCCATTGCCCTAAGTGCTGCCCTAATTTTACGTCGGGAAGGCTTGGCTGCACCTAAGTAATAAGGTAGATTGAGCGATCGCGCAATTCCACCAATTCGCGCTTCACTGAGGTTGTTACTCACCAAGCACAATGCAGTACAGGCACGAATTTGCTCTACCCAGCGTTGTAGTTCTGGTGAAGCCACCCCTACATTAAAGGGTACTAAGGTTTCATCTACATCCAATACCAGCCCCTTCAGACCGTATTTTTGGATAATATCTGGTGTTAGGCTCAACACTGAAGCCTCTAAAATCAAGTCAGGCTGTAAAAGATTGTTCCAGATCATAGTCAACAGTCAAATGTAGATAGCTCAGACAAATGAGCATAACCCAATATAGTTTAGTTAATCGAACTCTATCCTGGAATATCTCCCTGAACACTTTGGGATAAAATCTCTAAAATCTTATCTATCTCTTTGATGTAATAATTACTCAAATCAATAAATATATCGTTTTCTTTTAACTTCAAAAACTTCCAAATATCCTTTGTTGTTACCGCACCGTAAATTTTTCTGATTTCATTTCCTTCTTGTTGATTAAACAATTGTGCTGCCAACATTGCGGCCGCACAATTGTTTAATCCACCTTTAATATTTTCATTTTTTGCTTCAATAATATCTACCACAGGCACATTAATTGTTAGTTGCCCTTCAGAACGACTGATGATAAACTTATAATAGCCATTCAGACCTTTTTATACATCTACATTAAAATCTGTTCTTGAAAAGAAACTAATTGGATAATTAGCCCTGCGTCTTACCTCCAACAATATCGAAGTGATAATCATTTATGAACGCGCTTTTTCAGTATTAATTGCTAAAGCCAGTTCTGTAGTTTCTTATAAGGAATTTATGAGTTTCTTGCTTGGCTGCAAAGGTTATATATCAGCACATAAATCAGTTTATTTATCAATACGGATGCTAAATGACTTTTTAAATTTACTTAATGTAAAGTCGCTATAAGCCATTTTCAGCACCTCATATCAATTTTTGATTTTGGGTCGCACCTTTGGTGCGCTTCCAGCGCAACTTGAATAATCGAATTCAAAATCCTTGCCAAAATGCTTTTTTCAGAATTTTAGTAACTGCCCAGGTAGGAATGTCAGGAATATTCCCATGAGGGAAGAAAGATGGTAGTGTTCAAGCATGAATCCAGAAGAAAAAGATCAAAAA
>NZ_JBALCO010000088.1:0-9930 GCF_036919595.1 Nostoc sp.
ATCGAATCATCATTCAATTTACTACAACTTGGGGTGGGAGAGGCTGCCAACGGCAGCTTCTCCCACCCCTTAACAATGATTATCATTTTTGTTATTTGTATATTTTATTTTCTGGAAGTCCCTTAAAAGACGGGGCTTGTACCCAGGAGGTTGTTGGGGCTATTTTTTCCCTACTCCCGACTCCCGACTCCCTACTCCCGCCCCAACGGGGCTTGGTCACATTTAGCAATACTTGGAAATTTCTTTTTGACAATTGCATAAATTTTCAATCAACCTCTGATAGATAGACATCTAAGCTTTACTTGACGGACTAAAATGCATACTGCTATATCTGCTATGAGCATGAATAATTCTTTTTTATTGCCATGTGTGCGGCATCAAGAACAGTCTATTGAAGAGAGTAACCTAGAATATAATCATGATGCCAATCAGTCAGAAGTACAGTCTGATGCTTTGCGTCTCGCTCAACAACACAGTGACTTAATTGCTAATTATGTAAATCCTGACGAAACTATCGTCGGATTTGGGTACGGAGGTAGTGAATCGATGACACTGTTTATAGAAAAACCCGGTAGTGAAAAATTTGTCCGTAAAGTGTTAAGTGAACGTCTAATTACCCCCAAATGGGGGCGGGAAGGTAGTGATGTAATGTTGCCTCCTTGTGCGAAAGCCAAGAGTCAGACTCAATATCTGATGAATCTGCCGGACTCAGTTAAACATCTTTTTCCACAAGTATTGAATGTAATTCAGCGTGAACAAACAGTAACAGATGATGGATTTACAGTCTATGAATATATCTACGACATGACTTTTATTCCTGGCATAGAAGTTAGCCAGTTCGTCAGAAAATATAATCCCTCCAAGGAAATTGTAGCCGCACTTTATTGTGTAATTTTCCGGCTGCTGAATGAAAAAATCCACAGTCAGCGTCGGCGCAAAATGTCACGGACTACTTTGGAGCAATCATATTTCAGCAAAATTGAAAAGCGTCTTGCTCTTGCCAAAGAAACGGCACCGGAAACTTTTAGCGATAGCCTGCTCAAAGCCGAAGAAATTATGATTAACGGCAAGAGAATGCGTAACCTACCTCGTCTGCTTAGAGAATTTCGTGAGAATTCATATTATCATGAGATTCTTGAGCCGAAATTCCACTCTCTGGTTATGGGCGATACTAATACGGAGAATATCAAAATTGGCAATATCGAGCCATTGTTGAAACATTATGACAACTTCTCTGTCACCAATCCTCCATTTACTGCTGAAGAGCTAGAAATTCGTTTTCTCGATCCGCGTGCTATTGGATTTTATGAGAACAGGGTCGATACTGGTGCAGACGATGCAATGTATGACAACAAGCCCTGGCATAATAGTCTAGGCAACTATGACAAGATTCACGGTGAGCATTTTGATATTGCCTACCAACAACATAGAAATATACCCCATATTTTCCTTGCCTTCCATGAAGACAACCCGTATGAAAATTCATACCACGGTATTGAAAAACACTTCTGCGAAGTCATGACTGCTGCTTGGAAGTTGGACAATCCAGATTCTGATATTAATCAGAACGATCCTAACTGGCTTGTACGTTTTGCTTTCCTTATGGGTACTCATTTTACGGCGATGCCGCCTTTCCACTTCAATAGGGGTAATGATGGTGTGTTGAGCGACGATGCACAGCACCAAAGACGGCCGTTGGCAATTTACGTGGAGGGAATCAAGTGGCTAAATCTAACTCTGGATATGCTCGAAGGCAAGATTGATGAATTCTACGGCATCTCTGTTCCAAATTACCGAAGTTATACTAGTGCAATGGCTGGCTAAAGTGTATTTTACGACTTATGTGAGTTAGAGGCTGAAAAAGCACAGTTTCGTTCATAAGGCTAGATTTGACGATGAAAGCGGAGGCTAAAACCTTTCATATCGCTGGGGAAGTTTTAATTCACATAAGGCGTATTTTGCGGGATAAATTACGCAACAGAAGGACATTTTCAATGATTAAGCAGAAACCGCAAAAAGAAAATTGGCTGGCCCATTCCTCGGCACTTGCCCCAGAAAGCAGCCAGATAATTAATCGACATCAGGGTCTTAAAATGCTGCTCAAAGAACGAAGGATTTTTCCTACTCCTTGGCACTGGTGCGTTCATGGCTTGGGTCTTGGGCAGGAAGTTATCGGTTTTGACCCAAAGAAATCAGATCGGTTGCTCGAAATAAGTCTGGCACTGTTTCAAAAAACTAAGAGTGATTATCACGCATTTATACATCATTTGTTACATGGTATTGTTGCCAAATGCAATACTTTATCAACAAGTGATTGCAATGCTCAACAGCGCGCCCATGAGCAATTCGCAACTGCCATCAAGCATCTACCAACCGAAATCTGGCATCATGCCCGCGCTATCGCTCTGTTGACAGAGAGCCTCGTCAAGCTCGGTCAGATTGAAACTTATCGAGATGACGTTCATAAACATTTAGAGATGGCATTCCAGGAAGTGGCGGTGCTGGATGTGGCCAGTGACAAGCTGCGCTATGAAAAGCTACAACTTTTTGCCAATCTCCTGTTGGCAGCAGGGCAAGCAGGCTTTTCCAACTTGCTAGGAGCGCGGCAGCAAAACGGTGATACCTATGTAGATACAGCATTGCAATTGGCTACAACAATCTCTGATGTATTTTATCGTGGTAGAGGTTCAGCAGTTATTTTTTCCGTCTTGGCAATTATTGGTTACGGAGAGCAAGTATGTAGCGAACAACAAAATCATCTTCAGACGCTTTTAGATATTTTAGATTCAGAGTTAAGCCACTCATCAACACGATCTGGGGACGGCGTTCATGAAGGAGTGGATTACTATATATTTCCTCTGTCACTGCTCTTGAATGCAATTGCTCTGTTGGAGCGTCCAGATTATCTAACTTATAAAAGAGACTGGGTACAGCAAACAGTATCGTTTTTTCATTTGCTCTCACCTGCTTCCCAGGCTTCCCAAATCACCTTCTTTATTTATGCATTAGATAATCTTGGAGTGCTTGATGTGTATGTACCTGATGTAGTCACGTTCTTTTATGAATGTATGACAGTATATCTAAAATCAACAGATGGCTCTGGAGTTGATGATTATTTACGCTGTACTTACCTGATTCATCTAGCTTATCAGTTAGGACGGACTGATATCCTTGATCCGCGCGTTTGGTCAATCTTGTTGGATAGTGCAACACAAACACCCGGTTCTCAACGTTATCTGGAAAGCACTTATGGTTCCAGTTACATGATTGCGGCATATGCATTATCTGCATTTGATAGAGCAAGTCAATTGGATGAGTTGTTTAGCGAACGACTGAGCCTACCTGATGCAATCAGTCGTTTTAAGGATGATCCTAAATCTACGGAAATACATTCACCGAAAACTGCGTTTGCGCTAATTGAAACAGGCTTGAGAATGCGCCCTATCGAGTCTTGTGACACGCCACTTTTCAGTAATATCTAGGAGAAAAATGTTAGTAAATGTTAAGAAAAGTTCCGTAATCAATGCACCGATTGAACGAGTATGGGAAAAAATACGGGACTTTAATAGCTTGCCTGATTGGTATCCGTCTGTAATTGACAGCCATATAGAAAATGGTGAGCCTAGCAATAAAATAGGATGTATTCGTAGTTTTAATCGTGAAGATGGGCTAACCATACGAGAGCAATTACAGCGAATCGACGACCAAGAACATATATGTACCTATTCTCTCCTAGAGCCTGATAAACCAATGGAAGACTACGTTTGTACTATAAGGCTGTTGCAAATAACAGACGGTAATCGCACTTATATCGAATGGCTAGCGGACTTTAAATGCTTACCTGAAGAAGAACCCAAATTGGGTGAGAATCTAGAAAAGGTATTCCAAGTTGGTTTTGATGCCTTGAAAAAAATTTTCAGTAGCTAAGTACAAGTTCCCACAAAAAAGAGTCGAAAATGAATGGTACAACCAGAGTTTTTCAGGGCGTAATTTTCGATTCGGTTGAAATGGTGAAAGGTATTTTACAATACTATTTTTTGGTGTTCGCAGAAGTTTTCGTCCTACTGAACTTACAACTGGAGTTAATAAGTCTTTACAATAAAAATTTAAAAATATAGTAATATATTGATACTTGAGGGTTTGTTACCTAAAAGGATGAGTGAAAATATAGCTATTTTTAAAATTTTTAATACCTTACATTTTGCAAATAATCAGGGAAAAGTGGCTAAGTACATGTAATTATTGTATTTAATTAATGTTAACTCCGATAACTATTTTTTATTAAGTTTTTGTAAACTTATAGGTATAAATAAACTCTACTCCAGGTTATTTCATTATCTCAAAAAAGAAAGATAGATAGTATCTTTACATAAAGTCGAAAACATATTGATTCTACATTCTAACATAAGGAAAAAAATGGTAGTTTTAGTAACAGGTGCAACTGGGAAAATAGGTAGTGAATTAGTCAAACAACTCGCCCATGCAGGTACGCAGGTGCGAGCGCTTGTCCATAGTCCTGACAAAGCTGAAACAATCAAGGGATCGAATGTTGATATAGTGATTGGTGATCTTGCTAAACCAGAAATACTTGAAGCCGCTGTAGAGGGTGTTGAACGGGTCTTCTCTCTTGTTCCTTCAACGCCGAATTTAGTAGAATTGGAAACCAACCTTTTGAATGCTATAAAACTCACTAGTGTTCAACATATTGTTAAATTATCTGCCATACAAGCAACTGAAAATTCACCTGCTTCCTTATTCAGAGACCACTGGTTGGGAGAGCAGCGTTTCCAAGAATCTGGCATTCCATTTACACTGCTGCGTCCCAATGCTTTCAACCAGAATTTGCTAGTCTTTGCACAGAGTATAAAATCTGAAAATACCTTTTCTGCTCCTTTGAAGGATACAAAGGTGGGTTTTATAGATACTCGTGATATTGCGCTCGTAGCAGCTAAAGTGTTAACGGAGAATGGTCATGAGGGTAAAACATACACCATTACAGGATCAGAGTTACTTTCCTACCAAGAGGTTGCCGAAAAGCTTTCTGCTATACTTGACAAAAAGATTACTTATGTCGATGTGACTTTAGAAGACTTCAACAATACTTTATTGAGTTGGGGTATTCCAGATGTGTTTGCCAAAAGGTTGGTTGAAGCTTGGGGACTAATTGGTGATGGTAAATACAGTTTTGTAACACATACATTTTATGAGATAACAAACAATCAACCAAGATCATTTGACCAATTTTTATATGACTATGCTCATGTTTTCAAAAATAACTAAAAAACCTATATTCCAACAAAACCAAGTTCACATTTAATGACGCAATTTCTTATCAGATCAAGCGCGTTTTAAATATACTTACCATAAATAGCAAGGATTTAAGCTATTGATTAATACAGTTGTTTCACAAATATCCTTGTCCAATAAATGGTAAAAAACTGTGTGCGGTTATCTTGCATTATTCAGAAAGATTACACATCATGAGCGAAGAAATAATTATAAATCGTCAGCTTGGAAAAACAGAGCATGTAATATGGCTGGTTGACCAAATCTTTCCATTTAATGGAGTGGTTGGTGCAACTATCACAGGAACACTTTCTATTCCGCAGTTAATTGAAGCTCTAGCTCAAATTCAACAGCGACACCCATTGTTAAGGGTTAGTATTGACATTAATCAAGAAGAACAACCGTGCTTTATTTCCGATAACTCTTCTAAAATACCTTTGCAAGTAGTTATGCGGCAAAGCGAGAATGACTGGTGTCAAGTAGCTGCTGAAGAACTCGCTAAACCTTTCAAATGGAATAAAAGCCCGCTGATACGTGCGGTGTTACTTCACTCATTCCATGTCTCCGACTTAATGTTCACTTTCCATCACAGCATCGGTGACGGGTTATCAGTAGTTTATCTTATTGAAGAAGTATTACAACAGATAAATAGTCCTAATACAAGGCTACAGCCCTTGCCTTTCTACCCTCCTTATGAGGAATTAGTTCCTCATCTTCCTCAAGGAAGTAATAAAGATTCTTTAATGCAAGAATCAGAAAATTACAAAATTCCCAACTCTAATTTGCTCATTGAATTAAATGAAAAAAATCCCTCCTTAGATTGGCAAGTTGGGTTGTTAAGTTGGAAACTCTCATCACACGAAACTTCTCAACTAATCTTACGTTGTCGAGAAGAACAAACTAGTCTACATGGAGTTATTTGTGCTGCATTTTTTATATCGATATCAGAAGAGATAGCTTTAGAAAAAGAAACTTTTATTAAGTGTTTCTCACCTTGTAATCTTCGACAGTACCTTAAAGCATCAATAGAAAAAGATTTTGGACTTTATCTTGCTTTAATATTAACTACTGAGCAAGTTAAAGATTTAGACAATTTTTGGGAAGCAGCTAGAAAGATTAAATTTGAAATTAACCAAGCAATCTCACAAGGAAAAATATTTGGTGGTATACCAGGGATTGAACAATTTTTAGCTAACAAACCAGACCCTATAGCAATGCGCCAATATTTAATAGAAAAAGTACCTACACAAATATTTGTGAGCAATTTAGGCGATCTAAAAATTTCATCACAATTTGGTTCATTCCAGTTACAAAATCTCTATATAACGGGACCTGGACTAACGTTTGAACCATTTTTTATTGGGGCAGTAACAATTAATGGAATAATGTGCATAACATTGCGTTATTTAAAATCAATCATTACACCAGATGTCGCTGAGAGAATTAGTTTAAGAGCAATGCAACAAATACGTAAAGCTTTTGCTTGAAGGACAACTCAGATATTGCACCTAGCTGGATAAACACGTAAGAGGGTGTTTGAAAAGTCGGCCAGGTTGTAAAAAGCTCTCTCACTATACGCAGAATGCGCTTTATCAGCTTAAAATTCCTTTGGAGGATAAATTGATGTTGAAAAAAATTTTGTTCGTCGTTACAGCAGCAGTATGTATTACTTCAGGAATCACGGAAGCAGTACAGGCAGCACAAATTGAGATACTAGCTAGTGGTCTTAATAATCCACGGGGTTTAACCTTTGGACCAGACGGCGATCTTTACGTTGCAGAGGCGGGTACAGGGGGTCTCTCAAATAGATGTGTTCCCTCACCTAGTCAGATCGGCGCGACACTATGTTATGGCGCGACAGGTGCTGTGACACGCATTCATAACGGTATAAGCAAACGTGT
This sequence comes from Nostoc sp., assembly GCF_036919595.1. Lineage (GTDB taxonomy): Bacteria > Cyanobacteriota > Cyanobacteriia > Cyanobacteriales > Nostocaceae > Nostoc. The sequence continues at coordinate 7,188 of NZ_JBALCO010000088.1, forward strand.
AGTTACAGGTCTTCCATCGATAGGATTATCCAGTGGTAATGGTAGCTACGGCCCTCATGACATAAAATTCGATCCGGCTACTGGAAAAGCTTATGTTCTTGTTGGTTTTGCTTCTGACGCAAGAAACCGCGATAATATAATAGGCAATAAGAATATCGGCTCTCTCCTCGCAATTAATAGTTTTGACGGAAGCTCTTCTTGGACAAAGATTACCGATCTACTGCGGTTTGAAATCACAAATGATCCCGATCGTCACGGACTTATTAGCAACCCGTATTCCTTCACAATTAAAGATAATACTGCTTATGTTGTTGATTCAGGTGCTAACGACTTTTCAAATGTAGCGCTTGATACTGGCGCTGTGAGTTTGCAGACTGTATTTCCTATTCGCACTGTGACTAATCCATCGAATGGTCAAAATAGTTCAATACAATCAGTACCTATAGCTGTTACAGTCGGTCCAGATGGAGCCTTATATGTAGCCGAATTCACAGGGTATCCTTATCCAAGCAATGAATCGCGTATCTATCGAATTGTTCCGGGACAACAGCCAGTAGTCTATGCTACTGGCTTTACACAGATAATTGACATAGCCTTTGATGCTGCTGGCAATCTGGATGTCCTACAATATGGTGATGAAACATTACCGAGCAACGCGAATACTGTTCTTCAAAGTTCTGGTGTTCTTATCCGCGTAGCTCCTGATGGTACTCGCCAAGATATTGTCCGTGGTGGTGGTGCCCTAGTCTCTCCCAACAGCCTTGCAATTGGGCCTGATAATGCTATTTATGTCACAAACTACGGTACATCTGCCGGGAAAGGGCAAGTCATTCGTATTACTGACAATGTCGTTGCACACTGAGGTTAAGGTAAATCAGGAATCTAACACCCTCAAGTGACCTAAAACCGTTGCTTATTAGTGCCATTTGCCCAAGTTTTTAAGCAGATATCGTGGAATTCTGTACATCACTACTAGCGAAAATTAGAAATAAACATGAATATTTACCGAAAACTAGCATTTATCAGTGCAGGTCTTACCCTAAGCTTCGTAGCCGCTCAACCTCAACCAGCACTAGCTTTTGATTTTGCTTTAAAAGGGACTTTAAGCCCAACAGATGCTGTACCTTATACAGACTTCATTGGAACTTACTCCATTCCTTCTTTAACGTCTGAATTTCAATTAATCACCACCTATGAACTGACGTTTACTGGCGGCAATGGAGTAACTCCCATAACTGTATCTAATCTTACAGCACGTCCTGGTGATGATAGTTTTTACGTAGCACCTGTCCAAGATGTGCCCAACACGTTTGATATTTTGTTTCAGCAAGAACTTCCAGGATTCGGTTTGGGGGGATTGATTTTTTCAGGTACCCCTTCTAATGGCACTTTTATCAATACAGATGGTTCTTTTGGTGATTCATTTTTTAATTATGGCTCATTATATGCTAACAACGTGGAGTACGTAACCTCAGCCCAGAGTACGGCTGTCCCAGAGCCAACCCAGATTCCAGGCTTACTCCTTTTTCTGGGTTTAGGTTGGCTGATGAATCAAAAGATGAATAAGAAGAGTAATCGTATTATATTAGGGACTTCCAGGGAATAAATTACTCAACAAAAATCAAGAGTCCAGCAGTGAAGAAAGTTATGATAGTTACAGGCGGTAGCCGCGGCATTGGTGCGGCGACTGCTATTCTCGCTGCTGAGCGAGGTTATGATGTTTGCGTCAATTATCTTCGCAATCAAGGGGCTGCAAATAGCGTTGTCAGTTCTATCGAACAGCGTGGAGGTAGAGCGATCGCAGTCGCTGGTGACGTAGCTTCAGAGACTGACGTTATCCATCTCTTTAACAAGGTAGATGAGCAATTAGGCAGCATCATAGCTCTAGTTAACAACGCTGGATTTCTAGAGCCGCAAATGAGGCTTGAGAGCATGGATGCTGCTCGTTTAAACCGAGTCTTTGCGGCAAATATCACAGGAAGCTTTTTGTGTGCCAGAGAAGCGGTTAAACGAATGTCTACCTTACATGGCGGTGCTGGAGGAGCGATCGTTAACGTCTCATCGGGGGCTTCTCGTCTTGGCTCTCCCGGCGAATATATAGACTATGCTGCTTCTAAAGGAGCGATCAACACGATGACGATTGGACTAGCGAAGGAAGTTGCCAACGAAGGTATTCGGGTGAACGCTGTCTGTCCAGGTGTTATTTACACTGATATCCATGCCAGTGGGGGTGAGCCGAATCGTATTGATCGAGTCAAAGCGTTTATCCCGATGAAGCGAGGGGGACAAGTGATTGAGGTAGCCCAAGCAATTTTGTGGTTATTGTCAGATGAGGCTTCATGCACAACAGGTTCATTTCTTGATGTTACCGGAGGTATATAACCGCAGGGCTTTGTTCCATAAAACGTTTGGTATCCCCCACGTTGTTTAGTTTCAATTTCTCCACAGTCCTGATAACGGCGCAACAAGTTTCGGACAAATGATAAGCTCATTTTGAATCTTTGAGCCAACTGGTTTTGGGAGCCTTCGTTAGCAACATACGCTGCGATCACGCGACGACGCAAATCCCCTGAATAAGATACTGACATAAAATGAAACAAGCACTATCTCTTCACATTACCGTACTTTGTGGTTCAATTACCTGAAAATTGGTAACTGCCTAGCTAGTAGTAATAGAGGAAAGGAAAACAGAGACATTACCTTCTAAAGCATCAGTAATAACTTCGAGGAGATTAAGACCATG
>NZ_JBALCO010000089.1:0-44500 GCF_036919595.1 Nostoc sp.
AGATCCGGTTGTTGGTGCTGGTGATCCACTCACAGAATCTATCCCATACGTTGGCGCTTTCGCGACGTTGAATGGTTGTTGTCATTGTTTTATAAATGCGATTATTTGCGAATGAATTAGGTAGGTTTTACTACCTGTTACACATCTTAAAGGATTTATTGCGTTTTGTAAAGTACTTTCAGAAAAAAATTTTCTCTTAGGATTTACGCACCCGCAACAGAAAATCCCCGATCTACTGAAAAAGGGGATTTTGGGTAATACCATTTTGGATTGCGAAAAACGCACTTTATTCTTCAATTCGCTACTGGCTGCTTGGATATTGACTCTACACCCACTTCTTGTAAAGGTGGACGCACACACAAATAAATCAATGGGCCGAATAGCGGTATCAACGTTATTAACCAGAAAAACTGGGGATTCCAACTGCGACGCGCCATATCATCCCCTAGTAATGCGGGAAATAATAGGCAAAGTAGGCAGAAATCTAAACTCATCACATTGATGAAGCGGTTTGTTTGCCACTGTTGCACAAAATCACCCCAATCTCCTCCTCTTAAACCATAGGTAACTAGAATAACCGTAGCTACAGTCAAGACAACCCCAGTCACACGAGAATCTAGCAGCTTGAGCAAGGCATTCTTTTTACCGACAAACTTGTTATTAGGTTCCCTAAGGGCTAAGTAGGGTAACAAGGCAAATATCCCGACTGCGAAAGAGGCGATCGCAAATAGCCAAGCAGGTATTTTTTGCCCTCTGCCATCAATAAACACTACTGCGCTGTAAATAATAGGCCAGATGCCCATGAGGTTGAATAGTGCTATGACTAACGGGTTAACACCTTGCCACTGACCACTAGAAAGGTTTTTAATTAACTCGAATGTACCGGGTTGCTCAGGAGGAGCGAGGAAAAAAGCATAGACAATGAATCCCAGCCACAGCACGCCAAAGGCAATTTTTCTAACCATAAAAGATTTAAGTAGTATTAATTATTGATTGTGCCGCTACAAATTGAGCTATCTGCCTGCAATGGTATTGTTCACTTGCCTATACCCGTAGCAGCTTGTCACTAAACATCATCTTAAGGATTGAAATAACTGAAAGCTTCTGAGAGGTAATCAGCAGCAGATGCCACAACTGCGATCGCACTTTCATAATCTAGACGCGTTGGTCCCAAAACTCCCACACTTCCTACTGGTATTGAACCTCGGCGATAGGTGGAAGAAATTAAGGTACAGGTACGTATCGGTTCTAGTGGATTTTCGGCGCCAATGCGAACCGTTACCCTTGACTTACCCACATCCTCAGGCTCTGGTTCCTCAAATATTAATCGCCATAGTTGGTCTTGTTCTTCTTCCAGCAGGTGGATAATCGTTTGTACCTGCTGTAACTGGGAAAATTCCGGCTGGCGCAAAACTTCTGACACACCCCGAACCATAATTTGTGTTGTAGTTGGTGCAAGAGTGCGACGAGTCAATTCTGCAACTGAATTTTTCAAGAATTCTCCGTAGCGTTGGAACTCCTGATCTAGTTCGCTCCAGTTGAGGTTGGCTAATTCCAACAGACTTCGCCCCCGCAAGTGGCTATTCAAAAAATTAGAAACAATCTGCAACTCGCGATCAATTACCTCTGAATCCCGTTCTGTTTCCTCTGGTGTTGGCGACAAATCCATCAACTTAGAATGTGTCTCATAACCTTCAGTCACTACAATTAACATGATCCGCCCCGCTTCAATTTGCACTAATTGCAGATGTCGCAATAGCGCTGTAGTTGTTTGCGGCATCGTAATCAAGCTAATGCAACCACTTAAGGTTGCTAAAATTTGTGCGGCTCCTTGCAGTAGGGTTTCTAAACTCCAATCTTCCCACTGGAGGCGCTTTTGTAGTGCAACTTCTACTTCTCGTCCTAAAGTTTCCGTTCGCGTCGGGTCTGTCTGCGACACGCTGCGCGAACGCAGAGAAGGTGTAATTAGCTGGTCAACATAAATGCGATAGCCTGAGTCTGAAGGTATTCGTCCGGCAGAGGCATGTGGTTGGTAGAGTAATCCAGACTTTTCTAAAACGCCCATCACATTGCGAATTGTGGCTGAACTTACACCCAGATCGTACTCTTCGACCAAAGCCTTTGAACCAACAGGCTCTGCTGTAGCAATGTAGTGACGTACTGTTGCCCAAAGTATATGCTGTTGTCGATTTGTTAACTGGACTTCCATAGGGTATGTTTTGCTAGAGGCAAATTTTAATCAAACTCTGGAAAAATTCGTTGATTTGATCGAAAAAAAAGAATATTAATAATTAATTAAGATAATAAATTATACAATTATCTTGTGATAATTAATTTTAAGGTTTACATACAGCACTCTTTAAAAGTGCGCTTTAAAGAGAATTTAGGCTTTTGCAGCAAAAGCTGAAAGTTTGAATTTACAACATCCTTTCTCAACTTATATTTGCATAATTATACAGTGACAAAAGTATTATTAGATACGTAATTTTGCGGCGATCGCAGCTGAGATTAGGGTCGAAAAGTTCCGTAAACCTGTACAAATTTCCGAAAGTGGCAAGCTCCTAAATTTATGTACTGCTGTTTTCACAATAGTAAAAGCCAGATGGAAGTTATTCTTCCATCTGAGTAATGCACCTAAACACAAGCTAATACTGGGGAATTGAATGGTCTACTGAGAGGGAGTAAGCATCAATACCACCCGAAATATTTTGCACATTTGTAAAACCTTGAGCAATCAACCACTGGCACATCTGGGCAGAGCGGATGCCGTGGTGGCATAACACAAGGGTTTCAGCTTGGGGATTGAAGAGGTTAGGGACTTGATCTCCCCATTCGGCAAATTGACTCAGGGGTAGGTTAACAAAGCCCTCAATGCTGGCGATCACCAATTCTTGTGGTTCTCGTACATCTACTAGCTGAATATTTGCATCACCAGAAGAAAGACGTTGTGCCAGTTCTTCTACACTAATCTGGTTCATGGGTTGACTAAAAGAATTCCCTATAAAGAGTCCTAATACTATTTATGGTTACAGAAAATCTCTGCCTTTGCATGAGTATCCATTCTCAAGAAGGCTGATATATCCTGGTAAGCTTTCTGCTTAAATGGCTGTAAATTGTCTTTATCAAAGGTTTAATGTGAATAGGCAACGCTCATTTATTGGTTTTCTCGTCGCAGGTGCGATCGCACTGCTAGTGATTGCGATCGCTGGCTTTTACTGGTTTTTCGCCAAAAGTCCAACTAACCTGATTGCTTCTACCTCTGGGACTAATGCAGCCATATTCGTGTCAAAACTTTCCCCTGTAATGGTTTCATTACTGGAGAATCCTGACCGTTTGCAGGCGTTGGAGCGCGAAGAAGAACTATCTAAACTCAAAACCAGTTTATTCGCCAAGAGTGGCATAGATTACAAACAAGACATTCAACCCTGGTTAGGGAACGAAATTACATTAGCTATCACCACCTTAGATATTGATCGCGATCTAGAAAACGGACAGCAACCAGGGTATCTGTTAGCACTCTCAACCCAGCAATCAGAGAAAAGCCGCGAGTTTGTCGAGTTATTGTTTTCCAAACGGGCGTTAGCTGGAGCAAACTTAACTGTTGAACAATACAAAGGCGTAAAGCTGATTTCTGACAATTCTCAACCAGAGCAGGACTTGCTTGCTGGTGCTGTTGTTGGTAAAGACTTTGTGTTGTTTGCCAACGATCCTAAAGTGTTGCGAGACGCGATTAATAACGTCCAAGCGCCCGATCTGAATTTGACTAGCTCCCCCGAATACCAAAAAGCTACAAAACAACTTCCCAAAGGGAGTTTAGCTGTAGCTTTCTTGAATCTTCCCATTGTGGCAAAATGGCAAGGGTTAGAACTACCAGAACAACTTTATAACAGCCAAATTATTTCCCTGGCGTTGAACCCCAAAGGATTGCTAGCAGAAACTACCTTTCTGACTTCATCGGAAATTGTCCCTCCATCCCTACCGCTATCTAAACCTGTGGGAGCATTGCAATATATTCCAGCGTCCGCAGGTTTGGCAATTTCTGGCTCAAATTTAAGTAATTTGGGTGACAGTGATGTAGCCAAACTTTGGAGACAAGCAACAGCAACTATATATGGTTCTAAGGAAGATGTGGTATCTCGGTTAGCAAAACCTTTAGCGGATGTTCAAAAACGCTGGGGCATAAACTTCCCAGAGGATATTTTCAGTTGGGTACAGGGGGAATATGCTATAGCATTGTTACCAGAAGAGCAAACAACCCCTCATTGGATTTTTGTAGTGGAAAAATCCGAGGCTGTAGAAAAAGGTGTTACTCGATTAAATGCGATCGCCTTATCCAACGAACTCAGCATCAATACCCTGAATATAAACAAGCAAAAAATCTCCGCTTGGACAGAGTTAACTACGGCTACAAAAAAAAGTGATGTTAAAGAGAGAGCATCTTTCAGCATTGAAACAAAAGTGCGGGGATTGCATACAACTTTAGGAAATTATGAAATTTTCACCTCTGACTTAGAGACGATGGATGAAATTCTCACAACCAAGGATAATTCCATAATTGACAATCCCAATTTCAAAGATAGTATCGCTGCGATTCCCTTACCAAACCAAGGCTATATATATCTTGACTGGACAAAGAGCCAGAATTTGTTAGAGCGTCAAGTACCGATTCTCAAGTTAGTGGAAGTCTTAGGTAAACCATTTTTTAATAATTTGCGATCGCTCACAGTTAGTAGTTATGGCACTGACACGCGATCGCTCAAAGGTGGCGTCTTCTTCAAACTCAATAATTCGTGAGATTTTCATAAAAGCTCAAGTGCAGAAGGTTAAAAATTATTTTGCCTTCTGCATTTTATTGCCCCATGATATTTATGTAGATTTTCTGTAGTATTTGCTACTTGTATTTGTAATCTTTGGATAGGTACTGACTGCTGGCCTAGAAATTTAGGTTCGATGTGGCAGTGAGTCTCAAATACATCAGAAATAATTTACACACTACCCAGGTAGCGATCAGTAATGGGCAAGGCAATTGGCATTGATTTAGGGACGACGAATTCTGTCGCCGCTTTTAAGTTAGCAGAAGTTGAAGTGGTGACAGCTAACGATAATACGCCTCCAGACAGGAAACTGACGCGATCGGTTGTTGCTTGTGAGCAAAATAAATTTTTGGTAGGAGATCAAGCTTACAACCAACTCAGGGCTAATCCTGAAAACGTGGTTGTTTCCATCAAGCGCCTAATAGGAAGAGGTTTTGGCGATCCAGCCATACAAAAAAAAAAGTCGGAATTTGGTTACAAAATTACTGAACCGAGTCAGGGAACAGACAACGGTATTGCAGTGTGGCTAGGAGGTAAGGAATATCAACCAGAGGATATTTCTGCTGAAATTCTCAAAAAAGCTGTGCAAAATGCCCAAGCTTATCGCCAAGGAATTGGTAAAACAGGCGAAGTCATAGATCAAGCAGTGATTACCATTCCTGCTTACTTCAACGATAAACAACGCCATGCTACCCGTACAGCTGCATTTAAAGCTGGAATCACTCCCATAGAATTGCTACCGGAACCCACAGCAGCCGCCATATCTTACGGTTTTTCTCCAAATGGGGAAGATTTTAAAACAATTTTAGTTTTTGATTTTGGTGGTGGTACTTTTGATGCTTCGGTGATTCAAGCAGCAGGAACTTCATTTATTGAATTGGGAAAAGCTGGAGATTTATGGTTGGGAGGAGATGACATTGATTCTCGCATTATCAAATTTGTTAAACAGCAATTTGCCCAGCAAGAAAGAATTGTTGATATTGATGGCTTGATTACCAAAATGCCCCACTATCAACGGGTGCGATTTAATGCCGATTTGAAGTTAGCAGTAGAACGCGCCAAAGTTGAATTAAGCACTGCTACAGTATCTTGCATTGCTCCTGCGACTCAAATATTAGATGAATTAGGAATTGCCATTCCCATTGAAGTAGAAATCACCCGCGAGCAATTTGAGGAAATAATTTCTGATTTGGTAGAGCGATCGATTCAAATTTGCCGCCAAGCACTACAAGATGCTGAATATCACTTAGAGATGGTAGATGTAGTGTTATTGGTTGGCGGTTCTTGCCAGATTCCTGTAGTCCAACGCAAAGTCAGAGAAGCTTTTGGAGCAGATAAAGTAGTAGTGCATCCCCGTCCGATGTATGCGGTGGCGGAGGGTGCAGCAATTGTCGCGGCTGGACTAACAGAGAAAGTAACAACAGTTTCTCGTGATTATTTTATCAAGCTGGTGGATGGCAAAGAGAAAGTAATTAAGCGAGGTGAGATTTTACCACTGACCGAACCCCACACTTTTAAAACTGTTGCTGATGGACAACGGTTGATTCACTTTCAACTTTTCAGCCCCGATCAAGTAAGGCAAGATTTGGATGGAATATATGAAGATGAGAGTATTGGGGATATTTGGTTGGGTTTAAAGCAATCCTATCCACGCGGGACAGAAGTTTTAGTCAACTTGGAGTTAGATGAAAAAAATAGTGGGCTAAAGATGACCGCTACATTGAAAAATGCCCCTTCAGAGAGAGTGAGTCGCACCTTTTCGCGGGGAGGCCCAGACGAGAAAATATATAAGGAATTAGAGGAAACGATCGCAGAACTCAATAACCAAAACCTAACTCCTCTCGGTGTGGAAGAAGCCCTGAAGTTAGCCTTACCAGTGGTGGAGTCAGCCAACAAAATCATCGATCCGGATACGGGAGAGGAACGCGGCTATTTACGCGATGACGCTAGTGCAAACTTGAAAAAATTCCAGGTATCCATGTCTAAGGAAAGCCTAGAAGCTGAGTCCCTTGCAAATCAATGCGATCGCATAGTTCAACTCTGCGGATCGATAATTCCCCAACCACAGCAGGAACGATTACAAAAGCTGAGTCAAGAATTGCAAGATGCCATCAACACCAATAACCTCTCTAAGATGAAGTCTAAGAGTAAAGATGCAAGACGAGAACTTGACAATCTACCTGATGAAGTCCAGCTAATTCAAGCTTGTTTTTTAGCAATTCGTCAAGCCCACGCGGTTGCACCAACTCAAGCAAATGCCATGTCTGACAAACTTTATCGGATGCTTGCCGCTATAAAAAGTGATGATGGACAGGAAGCCAATGGCTTGTGGAGTGAATTGCAACCAGATATCCAGCGTTGGCTAAATCAGGAGTTACCCAGTAACAGTATTGTCACAGGATTAACACGATGAAGCTGAACTGTCCTGTGTGTGATTACCAAGAACTTGAAGGTGACACTTGTCCTAACTGTGATACCGACCTTTCTGTAATTCGGATGCTCAAAGAATTACCGCAGGTGGAAAACCCACTGCGGCAAGTAAAAATTACTAAATGGCAATTAGCAGTTGCTTTACTTCTGCTCATTATCGGCATTGGATTGGGAGCAATGGGCAGTTTTATATTCCTACAACCACAGTTACACACATTAACTGTCTCTTCTCCCAATCCAGTTATTAGCGATCGCCCAAAACTACCAGTTAATACTGCCCCTGTTACCGCTAATAAACCCCCAAAACCAATTACCTATACTGTCAAATTGGGAGATCACCTCAGTGCGATCGCTGAAAAATTTTGTGGTAAAGGAACCTCTTGGCAAGTAATGGTTAAAGCTAACCCCCAACTCAAAGGGCGGGAAGATGATATAGACGTAGGAGATGTGTTAAAAATTCCCAACTGCAAGGAGAGCGCTAGATGAGCATCTTTGATGGCTTGAACGCTTTAACTAAAACTTTGCTAAGAGTGGGTATTGTTGATGTCTGGAAGCAAGCATCACAGACTAAAGAAGCCAGCGAGAAAGCAGCACAATTAGCCCAAAACAAACACCTGCGAGAAGCAGTAATTATTGCAGAAAAAGCTCTCGCTGTCTGGTCTAGAAAACCAGGTTTTTGGGAGCGTTTGATTTGTCAATTGCTATTGGGTAAGCTGTTAGACAATTTTACTCAGCAACTAAAGCAATGGCGCTATCAAGTAGCAGAAGTGGATAAACTAGCTGCTAATGCCAAAACCCTTCTCAAGCAAGATACGGGCGACCCTTTAGAAACGCAAGCACTTGCAAATGCGATCGCAATTTATCAGCGCTGTACCAAAATTCTCCACGACGATCGCATATCGCGGGTAATCAAGCAGTGCCAAAAAGAATTGCAACAGCGACAGCAGTTCTTAAGTTTAGTGACACAGGCACAATCTCAGGCAGAAAATCTGTTTTATAAAAATGCGATCGCAGTTTACCGAGAGGCTGAAAAGCTTTATTCTACTGAGTCTTTAGAAAAGGCGATCGCTGCAAGTCTTGCTCAAGTCCAACAAGAAGAAATTTATGAAACTGCTTTTGAAAAGGTGCAACAAGCTGAAAGTGAAGGAAGATTACAGGGAGCGATCGCACTTTTAAAAAATGCCCTGATTAACTTTTCTCGCTCTGACGGACTTGATTTACTACAAAAGTTACAACAAGCACTTAAAGGAAGAGAACAGTTTCGCCAAGGGCTAGCAACAGAAAAAGCGGGTGATTTTAAAGCGGCTGCATCTCTTTATAAAAATGCTAAATTGCTCTTGCCTAACTCTACATCCTGCCAAATCCGGTTAGCACTTGTGGCAATCAAAACTCAAGAATGGGCAACTGCACTAACTCACCTAGAAGCTATACCTGGAGAACAAGCTGCTTATTTGCGGGGATTTATATACGCCCAACAAGAAGATTTACAGGTAGCTTATAAAGAATGGCTTGGGTTATCTACTGCTAACATTGCCAAGCAACGAGAGATTCTCAAAAATATCTCGCAACGTCAACGCCTGCTAAAACTACAGAATATTGAGCAGTTTGTAGCGGCTGAAAATTGGGAGAAGGCTAAAGCAGAGAGTACACAATTTCTCCAAAAATTTGGTTCCGATCCTTTAGTAGAGGAAAATCTCAATGAGCATATTCAGCCACGTTTAGAAGCAGAACTATGGAAAGATAAAGAATGGAAAATTATTGCCGATCAAACTGAAAAAGCTTGGATTTTACAGCCTAATATTACTACATTACATAATTTGGCAGTAGTAAATTATTATCTTGCTCAAACTTCTCCGATAAATCTGTTAAATTTAATATTTTCTTTATCAACAGCCTTAGCAAATCTAACTGAAGATCCTAGCCTTCAAGATGTGCCTTGGCTAGAAAATAAACCTGTAGAATTTGCCGCCGTCTCTTTAGAATTAAAACGTCGAATAGAAACCGCAATAGACATGAAAGATACAAATTTTATTGAGTATTTGTACCTGCGCGATCGCTACCGATTAGAAGCACTATCTCTAAATCTCATGGGTAAGCCGCCAAAGTGGGGAATGAAAATAAAAGATGTATTTATCACACCTATTTGTTATCAGTATTACCTTCCTCAATGGCAAGGGATTTTCGAGAATAGAATACATGCTAACCAAAAAATCTTAAATACCCTTTATACAAATTGGGGATTAGCCGTGGCTGCTTGTTTAGAAGGAGATTATCAAAGAGCAATTCAACTTAAACCTAAACCCTCAACTACAGATAAATCTGATATTACAGCATTTGCTGAGAAATTTGTCGCTTATCATGAAGGTTGCTATCAGCTACAACAAAAATGGCGAGAGGCAATTATTCCTCTCAAGCAAGCAAAGCCAGAAATTCAAGCTAGTCAAGATTGGCAACAAGAAATAGACAGACTTTGTGGATTGCAACGTCAAGTTATATCAGAATTTCAAGAACATTTAGAGTTTGCCCAGTTTTGGTATGATCTTTTAGGAAGTAGAGACGCTAGAAGTTATCTAGCTGAGTATAAGGCAGAACAAATACGCGAACAAATTGCTAGTGAACAAATTTCATCAGCAACAGCCCTAAGAGAACTACAAAAAATTAAAGAAATTGACAATCAAAATCCTATTGTAATTGACTTAATTGAAAGAATTGAATTTAACCAGGAATTAGAACTAGTTGACAATTTACTAAAAAATAATAAATTTGAAGAAGCTGTCCAACGTGCTAAAGAATCCCAGCATCAACGTCTACGTAATATTGTGTCAGACATTTGCGTAGAAATATTAATTAAGGGTTTCAAAAATCGTGATTTAGGATTTGAAGAGATTTATAAATTAGGCTATTGGGCTTATGAACTCTGTCCAGATGATCCAAATGTCCAAGAAGTTTACAGGTTTAGCCAAGAACTGAAGGATATTGAAAATCTAATGAAATGCGATCGCTTTGATGAAGCCGTCCATCGGGCAAAATATTCACAACATGACTCTATTCGTTACTATATCGCTGACTTTTTTATTAAGACATTACTTAAAGGTATCCAAAACCGCAATTTATCTTTTGATTTAATTCAGCAATTAGGTCGTTGGGCTTATGAACTTTGTCCAGACGAACCTGCTTTTCAAGAAAGGTACCGTAGCCTCAACCTTCGTTAATTAAAGGTATTTTATGGAATATAATCCTTATGATATTCTGGGTGTATCCCCAGCAGTATCCAAAGCTGAAATTGCAAAAGCTGTAGCAGTGGCAATGAAGCACAAAAAACATCCTGTGGATATCATTGCTAAAGCCCAAAAAAGCTTACTAAAACCAGAAGAACGGATCATAGCCGATTATTTGCGTCCGATACTGCCCACGATCAAGCACTTCAAATATAGTGATTTATCGGCTTTGCTTCAGCCAGCACCTAGACTGGTATTATTGCCAGAATTTGATAGATTAGAGCAAGTGATCGCTCAATCTGCCCAAGAAGAACGCCTAGAGCGAGAGCCTTTACCAATGACCCTATCAGAGTTATTTACTGAGGGCATTATAGCTTGTAAAGAGGAACGTTACCCCAAAGCGATAAAATACCTCGAAGACTACTGCCAAGGCTGTACAGACCGGAATAGTAAAGATTACATTCAAGCCCAAATGTGGTTGATTAAAGTGTATAAAATAGTTGGACAGTTAGAAAGAGCGATCGCGCTTTGTCAGCTTTTGAGTAATCATACCCATCCGCAAGTGCAAACTTGGGCAACTAAAACTTTACCGATGTTATCAAAAGAGGTTTCTCATGTCTAATTCTATTATCAGTCAAGAAAAGCTCGACTTAACCATACAAGAAATTAATAACCTCAAAAAGGACAAAGTTGTACTACAACAGTCCTTGCGAGAACAGCAAACTCAAACCACAGCAAATACTGAAGATTTATTTTTAGAATTGCTAGAAATTGCTGACGCATTAGAAGCCTTACTGGATTATTTGGAAAACAACCCTAACCCCAGCCCAGAATTTATCCAGCGTTTACCCAAGTCTGTAGGGGCGGTTAATCGTAAGTTTCTCGGTGTACTAGGAAAACGCCAAGTCTTATTTATAAAAATAGAACTGCAAACTACACAGCCAGATTTTAATTTATGTCGTGTTGTTGATCGTGAAGTCAGAAATGATGTGGCAGACCAAACAATTACTAAAATTGTCCGTCGAGGGTTTTCTTTAAAAGACAAGATCCTGCGTCCAACAGAGGTAATCACATCCAAATTAGAAGTTGAAGAATTGTAGCTGCTGTTTATATCAAGAAAAAGCCTAGCAATTAACGGCTTGCTTTCACAACCCTCTATTGTGGCACATTTTAATGTGGCACAAGCAACTGAAATTCCACTAAAATTTCTTCAGTAAAATATGTATATATCATTACTAATTTAAAAGCCTGTTGGAGGGCTACTATGAAATACTGTCGCCCCCGACTTCAGTTTAACGGTGGCTGGCTGTTGGCTATACTTACCACCATCACAGCTACCCCTGTAATAGCAGAGACAGCAAATTTTGGTACTTTCAAATTATCAACAAACTTTGATCCAGCACAAGGAAGAGTGCAGGGGTTTACAGGTGGTTCTTACTCATTGTCTGCCATAAGTAACCGCGATCGCGATCAAAAAGCCTGTATTGGCTTTGCTGATCCCACTCCAGATCACATTATGGTTTTGGAAAAGGACTTTTCCCAGCTGACAATACAAGTCGATAGCAACAACAACGACACCACTTTACTGATCAAAGGTCCAGATCAAACAACAATTCGTTGCGGTGATGACACTGGCAAAAGTAAAGATGCTAGCGTTAGCGATCGCAACTGGAAAAGTGGTACATATCGGATTTGGGTGGGTACATTTAATCCTGGGGTCAAGCGTGATTATACTCTGACAGTGGAGCAGCAGTGATGGAGAGTGTGCAGACGCGATTAATCGCGTCTGTACAGGTTACTAATACCCTAATACAACTCTTGGAGAGGCTGCGCCCTAAGCGTAGCTATGCCGTAGGCTTTACGACGTCGGCTCCATTGAGCGACTTGTGCTGAGTGCAGTCGTTGGCGCAGCCTCTCGAAGAGAAGCAAGCCGAGATGCTCAGTACAAGTGCCCCATTCCCAATTTTTAGGTATAACACCTGAGAGGATAATATGGGAGAGTCACTTGTTGTGCTTTCCGAGGGTGCTATCTCGTGCTATCTATACTACGTGCTGACTTTCGTATCATCTTTGAACGTGACCCAGCTGCTCGTAACTGGTTGGAAGTTTTATTTTGTTACCCTGGTTTGCAAGCCTTGCTATTCCATAGGCTGGCTCACTGGCTTTATACTGTTGGTCTTCCCTTTATTCCTCGCCTGATTTCTCACTTGGCTCGGTTTTTGACTGGAATTGAAATCCATCCTGGTGCAGCAATTGGGGAAAATGTGTTTATTGACCACGGCATGGGTGTAGTAATTGGTGAAACTGCGAGCGTGGGAAACTATGCCCTAATTTATCAGGGTGTCACTCTTGGAGGTACTGGTAAAGAATGTGGCAAGCGCCATCCCACTGTGGGTGAAAATGTCGTAGTTGGAGCTGGAGCGAAGGTACTGGGCAATATCCAAATTGGCAACAATGTGCGTATTGGCGCTGGGTCTGTTGTTCTCAGGGATGTCCCTTCTGACTGTACTGTAGTCGGCGTGCCTGGACGGATTATATATCGTTCTGGAGTCCGGGTTGCACCTCTTGAACACAGTAACTTACCAGATTCGGAAGCTGAAGTAATTCGTGCTTTAGTAGACCGGATTGAGGCGCTGGAAGAACAAATACAAACTCTTCAGCGCACCAACTCTTCTGGAAAAACTCTTGTTTTGACAGGTTGTGTAGCTTCTAACCAAGCTGATTTCTCACAAGATGCTCTTGTGTGTAACCTTAGAGATAAGGCAATACAGCAGTTTCTAGATGGTGCGGGTATTTAAAGAAAGTTAGGAGTTAAGAGTCAGGAGTGAGGAATAAAAATTATAGATGCTAACTTTGCAGATTCCAAATAGACTTGAAAACAACCTATCCGGCCGCACAGGAATGTTTACCTACTTTGATGATTACAACTTCATCACCCGGTAGCAAACATAGCTCGTTCTCATGAAACAAATGCTTGCGGAAAAATAGTCAGAATAAGGTTGCCCAAGGGATGATGTTGTGAAAGAAAACCGAACTGTATTTTCCCCATTCCCCTTTCAAAAAATTAAGGATTAATTTCTTCACAAAACCATTCTTGATTTTCATCGCAATGATAAAACTTTCTATTTTGTGGTTCGCCCTGCAATTCTAAGTGGTCTACCTGCACTGGGTCGAGTAGCAGTAGGCAAAAATTAGGCAATGGTTGCACGGGGTCGGGTGCTGGTGGTGCAAAAGCTTCTGGGGTTTCAACTCTGGGTTTACCAGGATGTGGCCAAGCAAACTGTAAACGTGCAGCATCACTCAGTTCTTGCCAAATGGAAATGCGGGCTGGTTGTAAATTCTGGTGAGAATCATCATTTCCTACCAGAGTTAAACAGCCAGTAATACGGAATTGTTCTCGTGTACTGGGGAAGTACCAACAAACTTCTGCCCAAGGTTCTTGCTGTATCTGGTCGGCTTTAGCGCTACGGCTATCGATGATAAATTTTAGCTGGTTTGTATCTTCCAGAAAGTTGCGAAAGACTAGGGTACGATTAGCGGGGCGACCGTTCGGCTGCACCGTTGCTAGTTGCAGGTAACGGGCATAAACAAGGCTGCGGTTGCGATCAAGTGCATCAGCGATCGCGCTTCGCCAAGGAGCAAGAGTCATTATCAAATTCCGTACCTAAGTATTGAGTATACTACTGTTAACAAAACACAAAATCTCTAATTATATATAAATGGTTACAATTCCGGTAATAGATTTAACTGCCTTTACCAATGGCGATACAATAACTCGGCAAACTGTTATCAAACAAATCTATCAAGCTTGCCATGAAATTGGCTTCATGTATTTACAGAATTCAGGAATATCAAAAGACCTAATCAGGCAAGTCTTCACTCACAACAAATATTTCTTCAATTTACCTTTAGAAGTTAAGCAAAAGCAAGCTTGGAGTGATGAGTTTAGTAACACGGGTTATGTTGGTCTTGAAAGAGAACGTCTTGACCCCAACAAACCAGGCGACTTGAAAGAGGCGTTTAATGTAAACAAACAAGCGGCTGTAGACATAGATGTTTCTATTGTCGCCTTTTATGATATTTGCACAGAACTTGCAAACACAGTATTGCAAGCATTTGCTTTAGCGTTGGAATTGCCAGAAGATTTTTTAATCATAAGACACAATCAACAAAATCATACGTTGCGATCGCTGCACTATCCCCCATTGCAAACACCACCCAAAACCGGACAGGTGCGTGCTGGTGAGCATTCCGATTATGGCAGTATTACCTTACTTTTCCAAGATGACGTTGGGGGGTTGGAGGTACAGACAGCATCTGGAGAGTGGATTGCTGCACTGACAATTCCTGATACTGTAATAATCAATACTGGCGATTTAATCCAACGGTGGACAAATCATCTGTTTTGCTCAACCAAGCATCGAGTAATGATTCCCAGTGATAACAGGGTGAATCAGTCCCGGTATTCCATCGCTTTTTTCTGTCATCCTAATAATGATACAGAAATTGCTTGTTTGGAGAGTTGCCAAAAAGAACAATCGCCTATTTATCCCCCTATCCTTGCAAAAGAATATCTTTTACAACGTTTACAAGCTACATATTAGATGAAAACTTACGATTGGATTGTGGTTGGTGGTGGAATTGCGGGTGCTGCACTCGCTTACGAATTAGTCAAAAGAGGTTTTGCTGTACTTTTATTGGAGCAATACCAAACACCACAGAATGCAACTCGCTATAGTTATGGTGGGCTTGCTTATTGGTCGGGGAATACGCCACTAACTCGGCAATTGTGCGAAGATGCGATCGCACGTTACCATATCCTATCTCAAGAGTTAGACGCTGATATCGAATTTCGGGAATTAGATTTATTACTAACTATTTTAGCTGCTAATGACCCAGAAGCTACTGCTGCATCATATAATCATTTTGCTATTCCACCTTGTTTACTAAGTGTCCAAGAAGCTTGTGACTTGGAACCACTGCTAAATCGAGAGGTGATATCTGGTGCTTTAACTGTCAAACACGGTCATATTCACCCAGAAAAAACAGTGCAAGCTTACATCCAAGCCTTTCTGCGGGCTGGGGGTGAAATGCAGATTACGCAAGTATTGCGAGTACTGCAAGATGGTGTAAAAACAACTATTGCAACTTTCCACAGTACTAAGGTTGTCATTTGTGCGGGTGGACTCAGCCGCCAGATGCTAAAATCTGCCGGTATTCCCATCAAGCTGTATTTTACTCACGCAGAAATAATTGAAACCCTACCCATTGATGTACAGTTACGCACCTTAGTTATGCCAGCTAATCTGCAACGATTTCAACTAGAAGCTGAATCTACTCAAGTTGATGAATTGTGGAATCAACCCGGTAATGAGCCAGTACCGCCAATTTTAGATGCAAGTGCGATTCAGATGCAAGATGGTAGCTTCCGCATTGGTCAAATTAGCCGCGTTCTCACAGATCCTCTTGCCTTGGTAGACTCAGACGCGAGTGAAAAGTGGCTGCGAAAAAGTGTCGGTGAAGTTTTGCCAGTTTTGGAGAATTTACCAGGAACTTGGCATCATTGCTTGGTGGCATTTAGTAGCGATCGCTTGCCCTTGATTGGTACTATCCCAGGATTCGAGAGCGTTCATCTATTCTCTGGATTTAGCAATCCTTTGGTGATTGTACCACCTTTGGCGAAACGCTTTGCTAACTTTGCTTCTGGCAAGGAAGATGAAATTATTACCCAGCTATCTCTTCACAGCTAACAATAATTTCATAATATTAAGCTTAACAAAGATTAATATGACAAATTCATTTTTGTAATAAAAAATAAATTTTTTGTATAACAAATAACTTTTTTCTAGTAAAATATCGCACTATTATCACACTTTAAAGGTTTGATATTGTCATTTTTCTATTAAGTTAGTTGATTCATCAAAAGGAAAATTCATAAAGATTGTGTTTTTACAGTGGAAGCCTGCGGGAATTTTTCCGCAGAAGGGACGTACTGTTGATGTTTAAACCGCAGAGGCGCAAAGGACGCAGAGAATGAGAAGGAAGGGAGGAGGATTATTAATTGAGGTGGGGGTGGTGGTTGCGATCGCACTCTTGCTTATAATTATCATGCCAGTGGTACTTTCGGAGTTTCGTCTGAATTTGTTGGGGCGATTTTTATCGCTGGCGATTGTGGCTTTGGGTATCGATTTGATTTGGGGTTATACTGGTTTACTAAGTTTGGGACATGGTATTTTCTTCGGTTTGGGTGGATATGCGATCGCAATGTACCTTGCCTTTTCGATTGAAATGGTGATTTGGGTGGCTGTAGGGGGACGCGCTACTTTAATTGGGGCGATTGTTGGAACTTTGTTAGTCAATTATGCCCGCACTTTTTTAAGTGAACAATTTGCTGAAATCTGGCTATTTTTCCAAGGCGCACTATTTTTGATAGTTGTCACAGTACTTCCTGACGGCATAGTGGGATGGTTACGTAGTCAGAATATCCTTTTTTTCAACCGTCATCAACAAATTGCTACATATCCCACCTTGGAAGAAGATGCCGAAGTGCAACATGAACGCGAAAATATTGGAAACTGAAAACGTAACTGTTAGTTTTGACGGTTTTAAGGCTTTAAATCAGCTAAACTTTAGCATGGATGTGAGTTAATTACGGGTAGTAATTGGCCCTAATGGTGCAGGAAAGACAACATTTCTGGATGTGATTACGGGGAAAGTGCAACCAACCGTTGGGCGAGTTTTATTCAAAGGTAAAAACCTATTCGTTATGTGATGCTATAAGTTTTGTGTTGATGCGTAGGCAAGGAATTATGGAGGCATTAACAACTGATAAACACTTTGAGCAAGAAGGTTTTACTCGTTTGTTGCGGTCAGTAGGCTAACATTGCTCTGCTGCTCTTACCTGTAAGCCTATTACGCATCCCAAACTTGAGGTAATTGACCTGGCAAACTTTGGTTTTAAACTTGTAAATTAAGTTTTTGAACTCGAAAACTTAGTTTTGAACTCGAAAACTTAGTTTTGAACTCGAAAACTTAGTTTTGAACTTGAAAACTTAGTTTTGAACTTGAAAACTTAGTTTTGAACTCGAAAACTTAGTTTTGAACTTGAAAACTTAGTTTTGAATTCGGAAATTAGCTTCAAAACTTCTAAACCTGTTTTTTTGAACAAATTTCAGCAAATATACCCGCATTCCTCTTGTTTGCTCATGTATATGCCATATTTTGATCTGATTTGTCACGAAAAACACAATCAAAGCACCTAACCCAACGGTAGTTAAAATCTAAGGAAGCCTAAGTTCATCCTGTCTCCTCTCCCCTTTCCTATGCTAAAAATTTCTAACCTTAACCAACATTTGCACTTTGTCCGTCAGGCTGATTACTATTACGCTATGCAAAAAGGTGGTATTGTCGCCTCCGGTTCCACCACCGAACTCAGCCAAGATGTGATTCAACGCTTTTTAGCGGTTTAGTTTTTGATATTTCTATATCAATTGTGTCAGCAGCAATCAAGTCTGCTGCTTCTTCTAAAAGTTCATTTTGTTCTTTTTGAATTGTTTCTAAGCGACTAGAAATTTCTGCCAATCGTTGTTGTTTATTTTGTTGAAAACTTTCAGGTAGTAAAGCTGGCAGATTCTCAATTGTTTTAGTAGCTGTGATTCGTTGAACACCAAAGCTGCCAACTTTAACTAAGGAGAAAAAACTAACTTTAATAAAAGCCTGAATTAATTTTATCGGTACTTTGAGTATTGACCAACTAGCTGTTTCAATTAAGCGGACAATTGCTTTGATGATGCTCCAAACTAGAGCAAGTGCAAACAGCAGAATTACTACACTAATAATTGGGTGATTAGTCGCCCAATTTAGTATTTGAACTAACCTAAAAAATATCGGGTGTTGTGTCAGCCAATCACTTGCAGAAGATGCGATCGCATCTTTAACTGCTCCCGATGTTGTACTCTTAAATTTATCAGCAGTTTGCCAACTTTGTTCTAAGCTTGTCGTAACTGTATTAATTGCTCTATCAGTTGTTGTAGTGGCTGTTGCCTTCAAAGACTCCCCAAATTGTTGTGCTGAGTTATTTAGAGAGTTAACATTTTCACCTACAAAATCTCTTACATTTTGTAAGCCTTGTAAAACTCCATTAGGCAAATGTATGTCTATTTGAGATGCCATAAAACATTTTACCGAGGTTGAAATCTAACCCGTAACCCATCTTTAGGGCGATTAGTGGAAATCCTAACTGCCTCTAAATTTTGATTGGCTAATATCTCCCAATGATAACTACGTAGAAGATGAGCAGCAACAATCTTCATTTCCATTTTGGCAAAGGCTATACCAATACAGATGCGTAACCCACCACCGAAACCAACTAAACTAAAAGGATACTTTTTGTGTTCTTGGCGTTGGGGACTGAAACGATCTGGATCAAAACGCTCTGGTTCAAGGTAGATTTCCTTTAGGCTATGAGTTATTACAATTGAATAAAGCAACTGCCAACCAGCAGGAACGTGATAACCTTTAAACAGCTTCCAGGAAGAATTTGATTACTTTTTATATGTTAACTTTATGTTGCTCCAACAATGGACAAGGCGCTGCTTTGTCTACGCTCTAACTCGAAGCACTAGTATAAAACCGCAACGCAAACCGCCAAAACCAAGTGGAAAACAAAAACAGCACTACTGCTAATATTACCGCACCTATCAACCAGCTAATTTCACTCCTACCCAACAGCGCTTGGGCTGGTACAGTAGTTAAAAAAGCCACTGGCATCACGAAGGTGAAGAAAAAACGGTAAGCAGTGGGATATGCGGCGATGGGATATCGTCCAGCATCCAACAAACCACGCAATACTTCGGTAACGTTGTATACTTTGACGAACCAAATACTCGTCGCTCCCAGCATAAACCACAGGCTGTACAGAATCACCAAGCTGAACAAGAACGGCAGCACGCCAAGTAGATAGTCGTCTATTCTTACACCGAGACGTTTACCTGCGTAGCCAATAATAATACTACCAAAAACTAGATCCGGGAGTCCCCAAGGTGAAAGGGTATGGGTGGAAAGCCAAAATTGACTGCGGATAGGTTTTAATAATATAAAGTCTAAAGTGCCTTGCTGTACATGAAGGACAATGCGATTCAAATTCGATGCCAGAAAAGTAGCAGAAAATCCTTGTAGTAAGGTAAAAATTCCCAGAACTACTAAAGCTGCTTCCCATGACCAACCACTAAAAGTGTAGCCAGTGCGGTAAAACAAGAATAGTCCAAAGAGACTGCCGACAAGATTTCCCAAGCTGCTGATGGTAGCTATGAAAAAGTTAATCCGATACTCTAATTCTGATGCGATCGCAGCAGTCCAAAATAGTCTTAATACTTTCAAATATCTTTGCATTTTGCACTTCTAACATAAAATATGCTATCTGTAATTACATTTCCCAAGATTACACAATAACTTTACGTAAATTTAATATTACTTTTTATTCAGGAAAATTGCTAAACGTTAAGATGTGGTGGATCTATTGTTGAAAGGTAAGAAATTCTATGCATCTAGATTTACCACAACTGGTTAAATCAATTGGCTATTTTGGGGTATGGGCGATTGTTTTTGCTGAATCTGGCTTGTTAATTGGTTTTTTTCTGCCTGGAGATAGTTTATTGTTCACTGCTGGATTTGTCGCATCTCAGAATTTACTGAACATTTGGGTTCTGATTTTTGGTGCTTTTATTTGTGCAGTCTTTGGTGACAATGTTGGCTATTTTACTGGGCATAAATTCGGCAGAAAACTATTTTCAAAAGAAGATTCATGGTTGTTTCATAAAAAACATCTTGTTAAAACCCAAAACTTTTATGAACAGCATGGAAAAAAAACGATTGTTTTAGCACGTTTTTTACCCATTGTACGGACTTTCGCGCCGATTGTGGCTGGGATTGGTGCGATGCATTATCGCACATTTATGTCTTACAACTTAGTCGGTGGCTTTCTTTGGACATTCGGCATCACCATTTTAGGGTTTTTCTTAGGAAAATCTCTGCCAGCTGAACAGGTAGATAAGTATTTGTTACCGATTATTGGATTAATTATAGTTATTTCTCTAGTGCCATCGATTATTCATGTAATACAAGAAAATAAAGCAAACAAAAGTTGAAATATTTTTCGTAGCTTCTTAGTAAATGTTTTCTTGTAGAGACTAAGTATATTTATTTACTGAAGCCACAAATATCAGAGCTTGATAAAATACCCTGATGACCGATAAAGAAAAAATACAGAGCAACTAAATTTACTTATGGGAATTTTGAATTTTGAATTCTTACCCACTAATAAGTTTTCAGTGCATTCAAGATTAGTCGTAGGGATACTCCTCATCACACTACTTTGACGTTGAGGCTGGGGACTCCCGCGATCCGTTGAAAGGCTAGTTAAATTTTAAAAAATTGTTTAGCCTAGTAATATACCACAAAACTTTTTTGCAAGAGGTCTAATGAATCATTCTTACAAGAAAAACGTTGTCATTATGGGAGGAGGCCCGGCGGGATTAGGTACAGCTTTAATGTTAGCGAAAAGAGGTTGGAAAGATATTACAGTTCTTGAAAAAAGACCATCAGCAGATTATTACGAACCAGATAAATCCTTCAGTTATCAAATTGATGGTAGAGGGCAAAAATTAACTGATTTGTTAGAACTAACTGCCAAACTAGCTGATTTGAGTGTCGCTAATACTGAATTTTATTTGACTCTCATTCAAAAAGATGGCACACGCAAAACAACGAAACTACCCATTACTGATTCTAAACGCAAGACTGCCTATTGGCTGCCAAGAGCATCTTTTGTGGAGTTACTTTACCAAGAAATTCATCAGTATTGGCAAGATTCGATTCAAGTATTATTTAATACTGAAGGTGTAGAAATTAAACAACATGTAGAGCATTTAGAAATTATTACCCAATCTCAAGATCAGGAAAAATTGAGCTTTATTCCTACTCTGATAGTAGGTTGTGATGGCTTAAACTCTATTGTGCGTGAAACTCTTTATCAAATGGAAGGTGAATCACATTCCTTTGAAATGCAAAAATTTCCTTCTCCTAGTTCCGGTTTAAAATACAAAATTATCACTTTACCTCCTCAATTTCCCTTATCAGAATTAGAAGGAGATTTAGCACAAACTACAATGGCTTACGCCATTAG
This sequence comes from Nostoc sp., assembly GCF_036919595.1. Taxonomy (GTDB): domain Bacteria; phylum Cyanobacteriota; class Cyanobacteriia; order Cyanobacteriales; family Nostocaceae; genus Nostoc. The sequence continues at coordinate 21,645 of NZ_JBALCO010000089.1, forward strand.
GTCTACTTTTAAAGGGCGTAAAAAAGCAATTTCTCTAGGGTTATTACCCTTTAAAAATCCTCATCAACCTAGAACTGCAAATATTATTACCTACCCAGAACATCAAATCTGGCAATTAGAAACCAAAGAAGAAGTTAAACAATTCCTGAAAGAAGCATTTCCTCAGCTTCCCCTAGAAAAGATTATTTTTCCTGAAGAAATAGCTAGATTTACATCTAGTGATGGGGGTAAATTTCCTATTCCTCAATATTGTTCAGGGTTGTATCAAATTTGGGGAAAACCTGAAGATAATCAAGGAACAGCGGTAATTTTATTGGGAGATGCAACTCATTGTTTTCCTCCCGACATTGGACAAGGCGTTAATTCAGCCTTAGAAGATATCTATCAAATTCATGGAATTTTGGCAGCAACTGAAGATAATCTCTCTCAAGCACTTCCTCGCTATCAAAGCTTACGTCAACCAGATATTAAAGCCTTAATCCGTTTAGCACAAATTAGTTATCCTTGGCAATATAATCAAGACCTTATACAGAAGCGATTATGCAATCTTAACTTCTTTCTACGCTTACTTTTGAATCGTTTATTACCTTTTTTATTTAATCCTCATTCCTTTTTACTAATTCAGAATCATGAACTATCTTACTCAGAAATTCTCGCTAAAAGTAATAGAACTACTCAAGTTTTAACTATTTTAGGAGGATTAGCAATATTGACTTTAATCGTGAGTTTGATGACTTAGAAATAAAAACCTTTGGGTTCTAAAGTGAGTTGCAGTGGGTACGATATTTATTAGTTTTTGAATTGGTGCTGTGGATTGTTAACTACGCCATAAATGTTTATCAATCACCACAACTGTTTCGCTCTTAAGTAAAATCAAACTCTGACGTTAGCTAGGGATTAATCGCAGAATTAGCCATTTTTACCAAAGAAGTGCGATCGCCTGCTTTCAACCCAACAATATATTGCACACCTTGTTGCCGCCAAGTCAAGGTAGCATCTGAGCAACCAGCACCACAAGTAAAATCTACAAAATAGCCAGTGATGCCCTTAACTAAGGATACAGGTTTACCACTAAAGCGGGGTGTTTTGCGGGTTATGGCTTCAGCAGAAACAACGCCCAAACGACATGCAGAGGCACCATTACAGTCTGGAGTGAAACCCAGTAAAATATCATACTTTTTTTGCGTAGCAGCTTCTATAATTGCATAAATTGGATTTTCCCTATCTGACTCAGGAATAAACTTCGGCAATAAAATCTTAATTTGAGTCTTTTGCTTTAATTTGGGCAGAATAGATTTAAAAACTGGGTGTAGCTGGGTTTTGCTCTGCTGTGCTATCAGTTGGGACTGGTTGTTTATAGTTGCTATGGCAGATTTGTGAAAGCTGCTAACACTGACCAATAAAAATACGGCACACACAGCACTGGTATTTCTAAAGCTTAAAATCATCTTTTAAAACCTATATCATCTAAAGTACTTATTTGTAATACCCATTTTGAGTATCAAATTACGTATTAAAGAGCGCTTGGAGTCAGTTAAACTGAAGAAGAAATTGCTTAATAAGTTTTAATAATTCTGTTATGAGTACTGATTCATCTGTTAATTCCCCCGATAAATCTGAATCCACATTCGGGAAGCGTTTGAGAAACTTCTTGATTGTAATGGTAGCGATCGCTCTGGGCGTTGCCCTGATATTAGGATTGCGAACTGAAACAACCTCGGTTTCCCTTGCCAAGTTAAGTGATTCGTCCACACCGCTAGAAGTAGCAATCAGCAACGGCAAACCATCTTTAGTAGAGTTTTATGCAGATTGGTGTACTGTCTGTCAAAAAATGGCACCAGATATCGCTCAACTAGAAACAGAGTATGCTGACAAGATGAATTTTGTCATGCTGAATGTGGATAACACGAAGTGGCTACCAGAGATGTTGAAATATCGGGTGGATGGGATTCCCCATTTTGTATTTTTGAGTCAGCAAGGGGAAACCATAGCCCAAGCGATCGGTGATCAACCCCGGACGATTATGGCTAGCAACTTAGAAGCTTTGGTTACTAGTTCGTCTCTCCCCTATGCTGAAGCTAGCGGGAAAGTTTCCAAATTTTCAGCCCCAGTAGCACCAACGGCTAGTCAAGATGATCCCCGCAGTCATGGCAGCCAGGTGGTAAATTAGCAAAAACAACAGGATCTTGAAGTTTGGGCGATAAAAAGGAAATCCAAAGCAGGCAAACTTCCTTAATGCGATCGCCCCAAAACTTCACTTTTAATGTCTGTAAAATAATTTTCTCTCTTTGGAGCAATTTCCAGTAAGACATTAAGCTCAAGTTAGTCTTTATACGACTCCAAAATACCACTGCGAATCATTAGTTGTGGCCAAAACAATACAAAAAATCCCATCCACGTCACTATAGGAATAGAGACGAGAACTGTTAGCCAGATAGTTTTAAATAGTAACCAGCTACCACCAATCAGTGTTACACCTGTGAGAACTATAGACCAGGGTTGACACCACCAAGGTTTGTAATTCCAGGGACTTACGGGCTTTTGTTCAGACATTGGTTTTATTTAATAAAACTCCAAATTTTCCTTTTACAATTTTTAGGATAAATGCAGATAAATTCAATGGTATTACTATAGCGCTTATCGTTTGTATGCAATACACTTTTATCTCACTCCTTTTAGGAGTGAGGCTTTGAATCTTACCCCCTAACGCTACAAGGGTTGAGGGAAGAGGTGTAAATCCTGTCCTTATCCCAAGCGTATTGTGATCTGAGGGTGACGGGTTTGCCAGATATACATCAATTCTCAAGTATCTCCAAAAACTGCACCTCACTTAACTGCGTAATTCCCAAAGATAGCGCTTTTTCTAATTTAGAACCTGCATCTTCTCCTACCACCAAATAATCTGTTTTTTTACTTACTGAATCAGTCACTTTTCCACCAGCTTTTTGAATCAAAGCCCTTGCATCATCTCGCTTTAAGGTTGGTAATGTACCCGTAATTACAAAAGTTTTACCTGTAAAGTTTTGATTACCATCAACAACTGTTTTTGTTGACTCTGTGGCAGTTAATTGCAATCCTTCTGCTTGCAAGCGTTCTATCAACCTTTGGTTGGCGTCAATCCGAAACCACTGGTACACAGATTGGGCAATTTCAGCACCGATACCGTAAATTCCTTCAATATCTGATTGCTTTGCTGTGGCTAACTGGTCTACAGTGAAATATTTCTGAGTCAACAATTGGGCATTTACACTGCCAACGTGACGGATGCCTAAACCATACAATACCCTTGACCAAGGTTGGTTTTTCGATTGAGCGATCGCATATACCAACTTTTCTGCTGACTTTTGCCCCATCCTTTCCAATGCAGATAATTTCTCTGCTGTCAACTCATATAAATCGGCGACGGAATGCACCAAACCTTTATCAACGAGTTGATATACCAACTTTTCGCCCAAGCCTTTAATATCCAAAGCATCACGACTTACCCAATGTTCAATGGAACCTTTGAGAATCGCTGCACAGGAAGCATTGACGCACCGAGTTACCGCCTCACCTGATTCTCGCACCACTGGTTGACCACAGACTGGGCAATCAGTGGGCATAATGAAGGGTTCAGTGTCAGCAGGACGGAGTTCTTTGATTACCCTCACCACTTCTGGAATGATTTCCCCAGCTTTGCGGACAATCACAGTATCGCCAATGCGGATATCTAATTGAGCAATGCGATCGCTGTTATGTAAAGTCGCGCGAGAAACTGTTGTTCCCGCCAGTTGCACAGGGCGCATCTCGGCTAACGGCGTTAACGCCCCCGTTCGTCCCACATTCACAGCAATATTTTCTACACGAGTGGGTGCTTCTTCGGCTGCGTACTTCAAAGCGATCGCCCAGCGAGGGAATTTCTGCGTAAACCCTAGCTGTTCTTGAAGTTTAAAAGAATTCAGCTTCACTACTACCCCATCAGTCATGTAGGGTAAATTTAGCCGTTCTGTATCCCAATATTCATAATATTTTGCCACTTCTGCGATCGGGGCACACAGTTTATGGTTAGGGTTGACTCGAAAACCCATCTTTTCTAATAACTCCAATGCTTCCCATTGGGTATTGGCAATACTGGCGTCATCTCTACCAGGAATGTGCAAGGTGTAGCCAAAGAAATCTAATCGCCGTTTAGCGACAATGCGCGAGTCTAGTTGCCTGAGTGTACCAGCTGCGGCATTACGGGGATTGGCAAATAATTGCTCACCTGCTTTTTGTCTTTCCTCGTTAATTTGTTTAAATACTTCCAACGGTAAAAACGCCTCGCCCCGTACTTCCACCCTTTCTAGAATTTCTAACCCTTCAAAATTCAAACGCAAGGGAATTGAGCGAATTGTCCGCACATTTTGGGTGATATCTTCACCCATCGCCCCATCACCCCTAGTTGCACCCCTAACTAGAATGCCATTTTGATAGGTAAGAGCCAAAGCAGAACCATCAATTTTAAGTTCACTGACATATTCCACCGAGTCTATTTTCGGTACTTGTCGCCGCCAACGATGATCCCAGGCTTGCAACTCATCAATATTAAATGCATTCTCCAGACTGTACAGAGGGATATTATGTCGCACCGAGGTAAACGGGGTATGCTTAAGCTCACCCACGCGCACAGTCGGACTATCGGGAGTCGCCAATTCTGGATATTGAATTTCCAGTTGTTGCAATTCTCGATATAGCTGGTCATAAATTGCATCCTCCATAATTGGAGCATCTAAAACGTAATAAGCATAGCTGGCTTGTTGCAATAACTGGCGCAGTTCTTCTGTACGTTTTACTTCCGGCTTAATCTGGGTCATTAGACTTATTACACAATACCTAGCGAATAGAATAGCCTGCTGATGCAGGCTTTGTTTGGGTAGCCACGACTTGTAGTCGTTGGGACTTAACGATCCCAGTCTTCGACTTCATATAAAAATCGAGTTTTGCCAATCAGTTTACGATTAGCAGAGGTACTTTGGACAAACACAACATACTTTTCTAGGTTACTCGGTTTAATCCGAATCGTTGCATCCATCGGTAGACCTAACATTTCTCGTGCCGCACCTCCTTCAAATAAATCACCCGTTCCCCGATCCATTAAGATAATTTCTTTTTGAGCCTGGATAGTTTCTGTTTTTGTGAATTCGTAGAAACCCCGCCCAACTTTAAAACTTAAACCATTTTCTAATACAAACGCTTTAATAGAAATCTCTTGTTCAATCTCTAAAATCTGGAAACGCCCTGGAGAAACTGCCCGTAAATCAGCCGATTCGTAATAGGATGTTGCTTCCCGCTTCATCATGGTGTTAAATATTTTATTTAACCCCCGGCTCATGCGTCCTTGATCAATTACTTCTTGTTCATAAGCTTGTAGCTGATCGTTAGAAGATTGTTGGTAGCAAACTGCTAAAAACAAATCACTAATATACGAAAACTGGTCTAAGTTGATATGAAAACCGCCAGACTTTTCTGCAAGTTCTTGATAAAAAGGACTAGCATGAGGGCGATTGAGTGCTTGAACTCCGTAAACTGTAATTTCTGCCTCAGCTAATTTATCTAACTCTTTGCGCCAATTTAGTTTTTTCGGATTGTGTGCTGGAGGGTGGGGAATATCATCGCCAATCAAAACTAATGATTTTGTTGCTGATTTTGACCAAGATAAAGATTGGGATTCATGTAATACTAACTCGTAACATTCTGGTGCATCTCCACCGCCAGTAGGTGCGACATTTTGTACAAAATCACAGATAGCATCAACATCACCGGATATATTAAATGTTTTGGTGACATAAGTTGAGCCTTCATCGCAGTAGTCACCATGAGCAATAATCCCAATCCGAATCAAGGGAATTTCGTTTATCAGTCTAGTAACGGTATTTTTGATCTTTCGCCGTACCTGGGTAAGACAAGGATACATACTCCCAGTTGTATCAAAAGTGAAAACAATCTCAATATTATTACTAGTCATTTACTCACCTAAATCACCTAAATTAATATTTAATTTTTAACTTACAAAATTACAAATGGCACGCAATCATGGTTAAAAATTTTACAGGTAAACCGCCAATTATCATTGCTCACCGAGGTGCTAGCGGCTATCGTCCAGAACACACTTTAGCTGCTTATGAATTAGCGATCGCACTTGGGGCTGACTATATTGAACCTGATTTAGTTTCCACTAAAGACGGTGTTTTAATTGCTCGTCACGAAAATGAGATTTCTGAAACCACCGACGTTGCTAGCTATGCAGAATATGCTCACCGTCAAACCACTAAAATAATTGATGGCGAATCAAAAACAGGCTGGTTTACTGAAGATTTTACCTTAGCAGAACTGAAAAGACTACGAGCCAAAGAGCGAATTCCTCAAGTGCGATCGCAAAATACCGCCTATGATGGACTCTTAGAAATTCCGACGCTGCAAGAAATCATCGATTTAGCTAAAACTAAAAGTGCCGAAATTAATCGGGCGATCGGTATTTACCCAGAAACTAAACACCCAACTTACTTTAAATCTATTGGGTTAGCCTTAGAAGCACCCCTACTTACAACTTTGACAGCCAACGGTTATCAGGGAGCCAATGCACCTGTTTTTATTCAGTCTTTTGAAGTGAGTAATTTACAAGATTTATCTACAAAGACTGATTTACCTCTGGTGCAATTGCTGAATAACAGTGGTAAACCTGATGATTTTATAGTTAGTGGCAATGAACGCACCTATGCAGATTTAGCAACTGCATCAGGTTTAAGGGAGATTGCTAAATATGCACAGGCGATTGGGGTTCATAAAAATTTGCTGGTTCCTAGAGATAGTAGTGGTAAATTGCGTAGACGCGGAGCGGTTTGTCGCCAGATATCGCCTACATCTTTAGTCACCGATGCTCATGCGGCTGGTTTGCTGGTTCATGTCTGGACTTTCCGCAATGAAGACTGCTTTTTGCCATTGGACTTTCAAGGAAATCCCCAAGGGGAATATGAACTATTTTTCAGCTTAGGTGTTGATGGCGTATTTAGCGACTACCCAGATACGGCAGGTTTTTACTCTACTGTCCAGTGGTAATTTAGTAGAGTAATAAAAAATCATGGAAAAGTCACATGCTTTTACTTAAGTGGAAATCCTGTATAACAACAATAACCTTGACCGCAATCAGTCTTACTGCATCCAAGTCGGTATTGGCGGCATCTCTATACTCAGTTACTGACTTAGGCGCTCTTACGGGACAAGCCTTCACTTATGCTACAGGCATCAATGACTCAGGTGAGGTAGTCATTAATTCTTTGACGAGTTCTTTTTTTTACAGCAACGGTTTACTTAAAAAAATTAGTCCCCTGCCTGGCGATAATCAACTTGCAGTAACTGGTATCAATAACTTGGGGCAAGTAGTTGGTAATTCGGTTGGTAGGAATAAGTTTAATCTAAATAACCCTTTCCTATACAGCAATGGCATCACCCAACCCCTCTCTATCCAATACGCTATTCCTTATGCGATTAACGATCGCACCCAAATAGTAGGGGGAGCAAGCGGACTTGGTCCTTTTTTATACAGTAATGGTACAGCAACCAGTATAGGAACTCCTGGCACTGTTGCCTACGGTTTAAATAACTTGGGACAAGTAGTAGGTCTTCTCAGTTCAAACACAGGTTTTCTGTACGAAAACGGCCAAACTACTAATTTGGGAACTTTGCCAGGTGACGCGTACAGCGTGGCAAATGATATTAATGACTCAGGACAAGTAGTAGGTAGTTCTGGACTCACTGGAATAGATGATGGTCGTGCTTTTCTGTACAGTTCCAGCACGGGACTCGAAAACCTCGGTAGGTTACGTCCTACAGATTTGTTCAGTGCTGGTTTGGGGATCAATAATTTAGGTCAAGTAGTCGGGTTTTCTGGCACTAACCATGACTTTTATGCAGCAAATGGCAATGGTTTGCGGGCTTTTCTTTATAGTGATAACACTCTGTACGACCTGAATGACCTAATTGCTCCTGGTTCAGACCCTGGCTTTACTTTGACAGCAGCATCTGCTATTAATAATAATGGACAAATTGTTGGTCGTGGTGCAGTTAATGGTGAATTACACGCGTTTCTCTTGACACCAACCTCATCTGTCTCTGTAGCTGAACCAACTTCAGGCGTTCCTATTTTGTCGTTCGGTGCTATTGTAACTTTATTTGCAGCACTCAAGCGAAAAGGTCACTCTAGCAGTGCAGCCATACAACAAACAAGTTAATGCAATAACTTCAGGTAAACAAAGTGATTACTTGAGAATATGAATTTATTTAATATCGCGTAATTCCCCTTCCTGCAAAACGCTAAGGAGAAATACGCGATGCTTGCTGCAAAATACGTTTACGCACTGGCTCTAAAACTAAAAGTGAAAAGCGATGTCTACGACGGGCTATTTAGCGTCGCACCTATGCAGATTTAGTAACTGAATCATGTTTAAAAGGTATTGCTAAGTATATACATAGGCGGTTGACATTTAGAAAAATTCACTATTTACTAGAGACAAAACTGGGAAGTTGTTCTCAATTTTCACAAACTAGTTATCACCTGAGCTAATTGATTAGATAAATCTACTACAGGCTCCTGGCATTTTTTAAATAAGACGCCAGCTAAAAAATAATAATCGCCAGAATAAAAGGCCATTTTATTTTTTCGGAGTTCTTCTATATGTTTCTTTACCTTAGGATCAGAGCTATAGTAGCCAAACTCCAGAGGTAACACCATGAACTTTTGAACACAATATCCATTTTCTTTTGCTAGGTTCAGCGTACTTATGGGATTAGAAAAGCTAGATATTAAAACCAACACATTTTCATAATCTAACGACAAAAGCTCATTGGTAACTGTGGCTCCATCTACACCCCCAAATAAGAGTGGCATATAAATATCATTATTTGGTGCGGGGAGATATGGTGGATTTGCTACAAGATACTCTGCATCAAGTTGAGAAGAATTAAACAAAGATGAATTATGGATTACGTATTTATTAGTGAGATTATATTCATCGATGGTTGAATTGGCGACTTTCCATGCAGAAGTATTTAATTCAAATCCCTGAATTAGACCATTAAACTTGTTTCTTAATAAGGAATTAATTACAGGACTACCATCTCCTGAACCAAACTCCACAATAGATTCGGAATTTTTACAATTTCTGATCACAAAGCTTTCTAAGCAGTTTGAGTAGAAATTAGATTCTTCAGGACAAAAAAAGATATCTTTCATTTGACTGCAATTCAATGTGTAAGGTATAATCAATCTAACAAGGGGTTATTTAATACCTTAATTTCAAGGCAATAAATAACCGTTTCTTTAGTAAAGAATTCTCACTAAATAAATTGGGTTGTAAGTGGATTTGCAATAGAATGGTTTAGAAAAGTGAAATTAAAAATGGCAGATTCTTTCTGGCATTTTTCATTTCTAATTTTTGATATTTCTTAGATGAGTCAGGCGGCTTGTTCTGCTTCACGTATTGATCGCAAAACAGCACCAGCCGCGCGATCGCCCATTAGTTTTTCCTGGTCATACCCAAGCACTAATTCCCATGCATCATTGGGATATCGTTCTGCCAAAGGCAAAGCCACATCATCCAACATCCAACGGCCGTGGCGTTCATCTTCTTTGATGTGCAGTTCCCAATAACCCATCGCCGCCTCTGAGAGTCCCAGTCGTTGCGCCGCTACCAGATAGTTTCTGTAAGCCGCAGGCCCAGCCACCTCAAAATAAGTCAATCCGCCACTATAACGGAGGAAATAGCGTTTGCGATCAGTGGTCAGAAAGCTATGATTAGCGCAAGCTAAAACTTCCCAAGGTACTAAATCAAAATATCCTTCTGGTTCGGTGTTCATCCCAAACTCAGCCAGCATTTGAGCAAAAAATGTCGAGTGCTTGCGAGATAAACGACCATTACCGTATTCTTCTAATAATACTCGTACCAGCGTACATTGCATTTCATTAGCAGCACCACCTAATACGTAGCAAAGACGACTACCTTCTACCAAGCCATCAAAGGAGCCGATCGCCAGTAAGTGACGATAGCCAGCTTCAGTCATTTCCTCACGAATGTAGCGACTACTCTCCGATAAAGGCGGATTTAAATCGGCAGATGCACGCTCAATCAAAGCTTGTTTTACATCTAATTTTTGCAGTGCAGCCACATCGATTTGTGCCAGTTCCCACTTTTGCCAAGCAGCTTCAATTTGGTCACGACATGAGTACAAGTAAGGCGATCGCTCATTGGTATAGTGCCGCAAATCGTCGTACCAAAACAGCTTTAGTCGATTAATTCGATAAAGTATCCGCTGGAGAAAACGGTGAGCCTGTTCATCAGAGCGATCGTTTTTATAGGCGGCGTGAATTGCTATAGAGAGCGTCTGTTCAAACTCATTAGCTCTTGCAGGTTTTAGATCCAGTTGATTGTCCAGATCCTCCATTGCTAGCAGTTCTATAAATTGCTCCTCAGCACGGTCGTACTTGGTAATTGTCCTTTCTTCTGTTTGCGTGCTCTTTTTCGCAGCCCCAGTGTTAGGAAATATAACTAAATTACTTTGCATGGAATCTTCAGTAGCTTTGCAAAAGTGAGAAATTAATTTCACCTCTAATACTTAGGTTTTCACATAACTAGCTTTCTGTACCTCTTTCCCTGGTTATAAAGAAAGATTAAGTTTAGAAGAACATTGGGAATGAGTCTTTAATACTCGCTGACGAGTCTTTGAACTCCGTTAATGAGTCTTTGATACTCGCCGACGAGTCTTTGAACTCCGTTAATGAGTTTTTAAACTCCACTCCTCTGCCCCCCTGGTTACTGAGCGCAGCGATGTACTGAGCTTGCCGAAGTGTCGAAGTATGCCCCCCTGCCTACGGCGCTTTCGTCTGTTGCTCAATCTCCTTACTTGGCGGAATCTCCTCAAGAGGAATCAGGGCTTCGATTACCGACTTCACAATTGGGGCGGCGACAGTAGAACCATAGGCACTTTCTCCTTTTGGCTCATCCACCACTGCAAACACTACATAGCGAGGAGATTCCACTGGCAAAATAGCCACGAAGCTGGTCATTCTAGCACCCTTGATGTAGCCGCCATTAGGACTAGCTTTTTGGGCTGTACCAGTTTTACCAGCAATGCGATATCCCGGAATTTGTGCCGCCTTCCCGCTGCCCTCAGTAACAACAGTTTCCATCATTTGTACAACCTTTTGGGTTGTTGCAGCTGAGAAAATTTGGCGGGGGATGGTGCGAGGGGGTGAATCATGCATCTGCCCTTTGCTATCAATCAGCCCCCGAACTACATGGGGTGTGACCAATTTACCGCCATTAGCTAAAGCACCGTGCATTTGCACTAACTGTAACGGTGTCATGGAAAAGCCTTGTCCAAAGGAAGTAGTAGCTGGTTCAATTGGCGAAGCGATAAATTCTTCTTGACTTTTGAGCCGACCGCCAACTTCAAAAGGTAAATCTGTATCAACTTTTTGTCCTAGCCCCAAGCGTTCTAGCCAGTTGTAGTAGATTGAAGGCTTTAAACGTTGGATAATTTGCACCATGCCAATGTTGCTGGAATATTGCAGAATCTGAGCGATGCTGATTCGCCCATTAGCATTATTCATCGCATTTTTGATAGTGTAATTAGCTACTCGAATAGAACCGGAGTCATTAAACATATCATCTGGTTTGATGACGCCATTTTCCAAAGCGATCGCCACATTCAAAGGCTTGAAAGTCGATCCCGGTTCATAAAGATCCGCCACCGTCCAGTTTTTAAATAGCGAGATATTAGCTTTAGAGTATTCATTAGGGTTATAGTTAGGCTGAGAAACGAGGGCCAGTAAGGAACCATCCAACGCATCCATCACAATTACCGCTCCCCGTTTGGCGTTAAACTTCTCCATCTGTTGTTTGAGCGCAACGCGAGCAATTCGTTGTAGACGGGTATCGATAGTGAGTTGCAGTTGCAAATCATCAAAATGTAGAAAACCTTCGGGCGCATGATCCGGCATCAAGTCCCCATTACCCGACCGACTGAGCTGCACCGTTTGCACAGGACGTTCTAGCAACTTCTCTTGAGAGTATTCCACACCTGCTTGACCACGACGGTCAAGATTCACATAGCCCACTACATCAGCAACCAAATCATCTGCCGGGTAATATCGGGAGTATTTTTGAATCCACTCCAAGCCATTTAAGCGCAAAGAGATGACGCGATCAATCATTTCTTCCGGTAAGTCTGGGGCAAGTATAATTCCGCTTCTTTTGCTTTGGAAAGTTTTCACTAATTCAGCAGTATCCTTTGCCAATATTGGGGCAAGTCGCTCTGCCATATCTTCATTAGACTTATCAAATAGCTTGGGATGAGCGTATAAAGTATATACAGGACGGTCAATCGCCAACAAATTACTATTGCGATCGACTACCGGGCGACGGGGCATAAAAGGTCGCAAATTCACCATTTGCTGATTTCGCGCCTGTTCCGTTAACTTTGGCCCTCGGACAATTTGCAGGTTATACAAGTTGACACCTAACCCTAACCCTGCTGCCATTAGTGCGCCCCAGACTATAAACAGTCGAGACTTGGTATTGGATGTTTGGTCTTGGATATTAGAGGCAAGTGTCCCTAACAACCCTCGTTTAGAACCCTTCTGTCGCCTTGTGAATGCCGGATTCCGGAACTTTCTGAATTTTATTTTGTTTGGTGATTTTTGCATTGCCCTACTCAGTAGCAAATTGCTTTTCGGAATTAAGAGTCAAGGGTTAAAGTTAGTTACCCTCAACTTTGAGCTTTGACTCCTAACAAGTGGCAATTTTAGATTTTGAAATTTTGGTGAAGCAGCGCGGTCTTCTCCCTCGGCGCTAGCCTCTCCCAATGTGATTCGGGGAGACGCGCAAGGGACAAGTTGGGAAACCGCTTGGGCGCACTGCCTCCTTTATGCCTCTTAACCCGTCCACCGCAGTGGCTGCCTATGAGTGACTGCTGTTAGCGAGGAACGAGCGTCACCCGAAGGAATTGAAAGAAAAATTTAAAATCTAAAATCTAAAATCTAAAATTGAATGACTCCTAACCTTAATACCCCAGTGGCGAGAGTGTTTGCTGTTGTGTTTCAGAATTTGGCGTTGTATTAGACGATGCTGGCTTCGGACTATGAGATGCTGGAGGCAAGAAAATCATCCCTTGAGGAGTCGGCGATACCAGTCCTGCTGCTGGTTGTTCTGCTTCATCAGCGATTTTATTTGTCAGCGTCGCGTTAGTAGTCGTTAGCAGCCGCTCATGACGTTGGAGGTTTTGCAGTCTGCGATATGACTGACTCCAAAGCTCTTGAGAATATACCGTCCAGCCATAAACAGCAAGTGTCGATGTTACTAACAACAACGCCAAAGCTGACGAATAACGATCAAAGATGTACAAGCGCAGCAACCATAACGGTGCCGCTCCAGAATTAGGCATTATGGGAAGGCGAAGAAAACCTACCCTCGGACTCTTCTGATTCGCACTCGACTGCTGATTGAGATTTGGCAGTTGTTGTCTACCCAACTCTTTCACAGATTTGGGCAAAACTGCCTCATTTGTGGGAGAAACCGCGAAACTTTTCGAGGAACGCTGTTGTCTTTGAGAAAATACTGGTGCAGCTTGAGCAGCGGGTGTAGAAGCGCTCCGTGCTGCTGACTCCAGACGCAAAGAACGTCGCCTCCCTAAAGAAAGGATAGAATCTCGCCGGAACCAAGTACCTCTTGTAGAAACAGCAGATTTACGAGCAACTACCATAAATTTTTTTAGATGGGAAATATTGTACTTTAGATTGATTGTCTGTTTTTGCTGAGGTTAAAATTGCCTTCTGTGCAACAAGCACACATAACACACTACACCCTTTTAACTGTTCTGATAGGTAGCTATACCAATGTTTGCATCCTCTAGATATTGCAATGTTTCCAATCAGCGATTAGTAACTGGACAGCTTGCCCTTTAAATATCGCACCTAAAGTATGGCAATGCGGGGCAGCAAAATGCAATACTCCGTAAAAAAAAATAAAATTTTTTGCTATCGTAGCTCGGTTTGCTAGAAAATTTGGGAATTTCCGTTTTGCTCCTGAGTTAAGAGAAACTAATCAGATGGCTGTATGATACCTAATCTGAAAAAAATACCCCAAAAGATTGTTTTTTAAGTATGTAATCTCACAGCATTTAAAAAAAAGCAATAAATACGGTATCGTATTCAACAGGTGAAAAATTGTTCTAGCCGCAATTGGTGAAAGAGGAGTTATGAAAACAAAAATCTTTGGTTTGGCTGTAATGTTAAGTCTGGCGACAATTCTCGGAGCCTGTGAAGGCGGTGGTGATGGTGCTGGTACTACTACTAGTACTCCAGCTGCTACAGGTGAACCAACTGATGCACCTGCTACTGGGTCTAGCCCTACCGTTACTCCCCTAACTACTCCCGCAGCTACTCCCGCAGCTACTCCCGGAGCTACTCCCGGAGCTACTCCCAAAGCTACTTCCACTACTAAGCCCACTAGTAGTCCTAAATAAGGCACCGTAAGCTTTAGTTGGATTTACGCACACTCTATGAATTCTTCTCTTCTCTACGAGAGGCTGTGCCGACGAGACCTTCCGCGTTGGTGTTGGCGGAGCCTCTCGTAGAGAAGGCGCTTTTAGCGTGAACTTTTGGAGAGGCTAGACCTTGCCCTAGCGTCTGGTAGAGAAGGCGGTAGCCTGCGGCATGCCACTACGTGTCTACGATAAATAAAGTTTTTTACCCATTTTTGCGTAAGTCCTGTTTGGTTGAAATCATGCCAAAAACAGCTTAATAATAACGCTCATTACCATATAGCTTGAATTAATTAGGTTCACGTAAAAACCTGCATATTTTCTATTGGTGTATCAAAGCCTAGAGTTTGCTCAAATATCAGCTAAGTAGGGCAGCCAGAAAAGGATATTGTTGATGAGGGTTAACTCTTTAACCAAGTGTCTGCCTGAAATTATCACCTGACCGAACCTTGTTCCAAGTCCAAGGGAGTTGAGTTCTGTAAATCTAAGCGAGCTTGTGGGCAAGGTACTTGCCTCATTTTGTGTTTGGAATGGCTTGGACTACTGAGTTTTGAGAGGACAAAATAATTCATTGCGATCGCTGGCAATTGCTCAAAAGCATTTACTGTAGTCTATTCCTGATCACGAGAGACCTAGTAATGTCCCTTGATATTGCCAGATTTTTCTTGGAAAAATTCTCATGTCTAGTTTTAAAATTGGGCATGGGGGAGCCACTGCATTGTCCAGATTTCCCGGCTTGTACTCCTACAGGGATCTTCGCTAGCAAAAGCGTCTTACGCCACTTGCTCTACTTGGGAGAGGGCCTGCCGTAAAATGCCCAAACGCAACAGCGTCTCCTGTCTTGAGAAGAGCTGTAGGGAAAAGCAAGTGGCGTCATGGGGCATGGGAAAAACAGATTTTCATCCTGCGTTGTGAACGCAGTCCAGGAAATGGGGAGAGTTAAAGCGAGAAAGGCGATAAAATTACTAAGTATAATTGTAATTAGTGCAATGTTGGTTGGATTAAGTAGCCATTGGGGATCAGCGGTAATAGCATTACCACCACCAGAGGACACACCAGAAGAAATATTACGCACAAAGATTATCATAGAAGCGCGATCGCCTATTGATGGGAAATTCCTAACAGCTGCTGAATACGTCCAATTGCAAGCGCAGCTGCAAGAAGCCCCGCGACCTAAACTAGACCCCAAAATTCGGGAACAGATTTTCTTGCTTCGCCTACGTAAAACATTATTGCAGTTTTTCCCATTTTTAAATTTTTGATAAATTACTTAAGGGTCAAAAGTCAAGAGCTTTCCCCCATGCCCTATTTGGGCCATACCCCAAAAAGATTGATCACTCATTCTGAGGTACGATAACGGTGGCGAGAAAATTGCAAATAAATGTAAAGAATATATAAATATATATAGATGTGAAAAAAGTAGATTTAGTCAATCACGTTATTTCATTTAGGTAGCCTCATGTCCATGACCACGATCGCCTCTGAACAGGTTAACCGTATCGTTTGGAATCAGCATAACGATCCCTTTGAAATACTAGGTTCTCATCCCATAGAACAAGATGGCAAAACTGTCTGGGCTGTGCGGGCCTACCTACCAAATGCAAGTGCAGCATGGGTTGTTCTTCCTGAAGAACGCAAGGAATACCCAATGCAAACAGTGCATCATCCCCATTTTTTTGAATGCACAATTGAGATTCCAGAACTGGCAAACTACCAGTTACGCATTAAAGAAGGGGAAAATGAGCGTGTCACCTATGACCCTTATGCTTTCCGTTCTCCCAACTTGACAGACTTTGACTTGCATTTATTTAGTGAAGGCAACCATCACCGGATTTACGAGAAACTGGGAGCGCACCCCACGGAAATAGGCGGCGTTAAGGGCGTTTATTTTGCTGTTTGGGCACCCAACGCCCGTAATGTTTCATTGCTGGGAGATTTCAACCTCTGGGATGGGCGCAAACACCAGATGCGTAAAGGCCCCACGGGAATTTGGGAATTATTTATTCCTGAAATCGGTGTGGGAGAGCATTACAAATATGAAATCAAAAATTTTGAAGGGCACATTTACGAGAAATCCGATCCCTACGGTTTCCAGCAGGAAGTCCGCCCGAAAACTGCATCCATTGTCACTGATTTAAATGCTTATAGTTGGAATGACGAAGACTGGATGGTAAAACGGCGTCGCACTGACCCCCTTACCCAGCCAGTTTCAGTCTACGAAGTGCATTTAGGCTCTTGGTTACACGCTTCGAGTGCTGAACCTGCTAAACTGCCAAATGGCGAAACCGAACCTGTAGTTGTCGTTTCTGGACTGAAGCCGGGCGCACGCTTCCTTACCTACCGGGAACTGGCAGAAAAACTCATTCCCTATGTCAAAGACTTGGGATACACCCATCTAGAATTGCTGCCCATTGCGGAGCATCCCTTTGATGGTTCTTGGGGTTATCAAGTAACTGGGTACTATGCCCCCACCTCCCGTTTTGGCAGCCCCGAAGATTTCATGTATTTTATTGACAAATGTCATGAAAATGATATAGGGGTAATTGTAGATTGGGTTCCTGGTCACTTTCCCAAAGATGGACATGGTTTAGCTTTCTTTGATGGTAGCCACCTATACGAACACGCTGACCCCCGCAAAGGTGAACATAAAGAATGGGGTACTTTGGTGTTCAATTACGGTCGTCATGAAGTTAGTAATTTCCTCGCAGCAAATGCTCTCTTCTGGTTTGATAAGTACCACATTGACGGGGTTCGTGTCGATGCTGTTGCCTCGATGCTCTATAACGACTATTGCCGCGAACCAGGAGAATGGCTGCCCAACCAGTATGGCGGCAGAGAAAACCTAGAAGCAGCAGATTTTCTGCGTCAGGTAAATCACATTATCTTTAGCTATTTCCCCGGTGTTCTCTCAATTGCTGAAGAATCGACTTCCTGGCCAATGGTATCTTGGCCCACCTACACAGGCGGATTGGGCTTTAACTTGAAGTGGGATATGGGCTGGATGCACGATATGCTGGATTACTTCAACATGGATCCTTGGTTCCGTCAGTTCCACCAAAACAATATCACCTTTAGTATGTGGTACAACCACAGTGAGAACTTCATGCTGGCCCTGTCTCACGATGAAGTAGTGCATGGCAAGAGCAATATCATCGGTAAAATGCCGGGGGATACATGGCAGAAGTTAGCTAATGTGCGTTGTTTATTTGCCTACATGTTTGCTCACCCAGGCAAGAAAACCATGTTTATGAGCATGGAGTTTGGGCAGTGGAGTGAGTGGAATGATTGGACAGATTTGCAATGGTATTTATTGCAGCATGAGTCGCACCAACAGTTAAAAACGTTTTTCCACGATTTGAACCATCTCTACCGTTCTGAACCAGTTTTGTACACGCAGGATTTTGCCCAAGCGGGGTTTGAGTGGATTGACTGTAGCGATAACCGCCATAGTGTAGTTGCCTTCATGCGTCGTGACAAGGATTCTGATGATTTTGCGATCGTGGTTTGCAATTTTACACCGCAACCCCATTCTCACTACCGCATCGGTGTACCGCAAAAGGGATTTTATACCGAGTTGTTCAATAGTGATGCGCGTAAATATGGTGGCAGCAATATGGGCAACTTAGGTGGTAAGTGGACGGATGATTGGTCTTTGCACAGTCATCCCTATTCGCTGGATTTGTGTTTGCCACCTTTGGGTGTGCTGATTCTCAAGTTGGATAAGGAGAAGACTGCTGAGGCATTGCAATAACAATTAAGGGTGGGCGTCTAGTCTAGCCCGCTCTTAATTAAGGGCGGACAAGATGTCCACCCCACAAGATTGGATAATTTCTTTGTTGGTAATTTTCAAAGACTCATTAACGAGTATCAAAGGTGGATGAATCTAGTTCAAACACTCGTTAATGAGTATCAAAGGTGGATGAACAAAGCTAAAAGACTCATTAATGAGTATCAAAGGTGGATGAACAAAGCTAAAAGACTCATTAATAAGTATCAAAGGTGGATGAATCCAGTTCAAACACTCGTTAATGAGTATCAAAGGTGGATGAACAAAGCTAAAAGACTCATTGATGAGTATTAATTTCTCAAGAGCCGGAAGTTTTTGCTGCTCTGCCTATACTAATAGCTTTAAAACGATCGCTCAACAGTTCTGCTACAGTCTTTAAGCCTGGAGTCTTTTTCGCTGCTGTCTTGACGTAATCATAAACTGTCAAACTGCCGAGCATCGCTTCGCTACCGACTGCCAATAGCGTATCATCTATTCGTTCGGTGAGTTGCCGCATTGAGATTAAAAGTTCGCTGAGTGTGGTGGCTAGTTGATAATCCCGGATAAATTCCTCAATGTCAAAGCTGGCTGGGAAAATCTCACGGTTAGACTGAGCAGCGTTGACGCTATTGTTCACAAAGGCTAGGCTTTTATCGCCCATTTTGAATAACTTGCGGCGTTCTTGGGCAGTTAAAGCAATCAGAAAGGGCATCTTTTGTTCGATTATTTGTAGCGCTGCTTTAATTTCTTGGATATCTTCTGGCGAAAGAGTGCCTGCAATCTTTTGATAAGCCATCGTATAATTACCTGGGGATACTAAAGAGTTAGTAGCAATATTGGCAAAGTATATGATTCCCAGAGTAAATGCGATGTCTACAACGGGCTACGCTTACGCACATCTTCTGAAGAGATTATTGAACAGACTATGCTGTTGGTTAAACCAATAAAGTATAACTTAGGATTATTTGGGTAGATGTTGAGCGATGCCTACGGCGGTAAACTACGCTCTTTTGGAGTTATGCTACTTTTTCGGAAGTTGAAATAGTAGATTACTACTGACGCTTGGAAATAATCATGAACAAGAACCGTCTGCCAAATATCTACCCTGGAGAAATCCTACAACTAGAATTTTTAGAGCCATTAAATATCACCCCTTATCGATTAAGCAAAGATATAGGTGTAGCTCAAACAAGAATTAGTGAAATTTTCTCTGGAAAACGCACTATTACAGCAGATACAGCTTTGCGTTTATCTCGCTATTTTGGTAACAGCGCTCAGTTTTGGTTAAATTTACAAACGCAATACGATATCCGTCAAGCTCTTGAAGAAAATGCAGAAGTTTATAATCAAATACCGACACTTTCGTTTAATGATGTAACTTGAGTTTGTCAAGTAAAATTTTAAATCTTGTAGGTTTCAGTTGCTCAAAGCACTTAGCAATCTTTTTGGCTAAAGCTTGGTTTGCAAAAGCATAAATCTCCTCTGCTTCAGCAGATAAAATAAGGCTATACATCAGACCGAATCGTTCTCCAAGTTTTTACCCGACCCTCAGCAACATCTTTTTTACCCCTCTCGAAAGATTCAATAAATCCAGGAATATCAACTAACTCTTGGGTAGCGTCTTCACTTTCTTTATCTGCTAAATAAGCTAAGAAGTCAGCAACCAGTTGTAGGCGTTCTGAAGACAATCTATCTAGATATTGGTCGATTTATTGACGAACTTCTGTGTTGTTCATATTTTTGAAACTCTTTTACTTCTCAAATTCTGCCAACTTCTCTTGAGCAAAGTTTCGCACTTCCTCATCTGGGTCATTCTCTGCTTTGTCGTGCAACAGTGGTAAAGTCTGGGAGTGTTGAGGAAATTGCTTGATAATTATCTCCAGCGCAACCCGCCGAGGATTGGTTTCATTGTCTTGCTTACGCTCAAAGGGGTCATTGACAACGCAGTTGTAGTAAATTTCAAACAACTCAGGCTGATTTCTGAAGTATTTAGCTAATGCTTCGATGGCTGCACGTCGCACATACTCATGATTATCAGTGGCCCGGTCTTTGAAAATCGAGCAGGTGTCTGGGTCATCTTTGAAATTGCTGGCTAATGCTTCGATAGCTGCACCTTGCACATACCCATGATTATCAGCAGTGGCGCGGTCTTTGAAAAACGAGCAGGTATCAAGGTTATCAGGGAAATTACTAGTTAATGCTCGGATGGCTGCACTTCGCACATACTCATGATTATCAGCAGTGGCGCGGTCTTTGAGAAACGAGTGGGTGTCCGGGTCATCTTTAAAATTGCTAGCTAATGCATGGATGGCTGCACGTCGCATAAACTCATGATTATCAGCAGTGGCGCGGTCTTTGAGAATCGAGCGGGTGTCCGGGTCTTCTTTGAAATTGCTGGCTAATGCTCGGATGGCTGCACCTCGCACAAACTCATGATTATCAGCAGTGGCGTGGTCTTTGAGAAACGAGTGGGTGTCCGGGTCATCTTTGAAATTGCTGGCTAATACTCGGATGGCTGCACCTCGCACATACTCATGATTATCAGCAGTGGCGCGGTCTTTGAGAATCGAGTGGGTGTCCGGGTCATCTTTGAAATTGCTGGCTAATGCATCGATGGCTGCTTCTCGCACAAACTCATGATTATCAGCAGTGGCGCGGTCTTTGAGAATCGAGTGGGTGTCTGGGTCATCTTTAAAATTGCTGGCTAATGCTCGGATGGCTGCACCTCGCACAAACTCATGATTATCAGCAGTGGCGCGGTCTTTGAAAATCGAGCGGGTGTCCGGGTCTTCTTTGAAATTGCTGGCTAATGCTTTGATGGCTGCTTCTCGCACATCCTCATGATTATCAGCAGTGGTGTGGTCTTTGAGAAAGGAGTGGGTGTCCAGGTCTTCTTTGAAATTACTGGCTAATGCTTCCATGAGTGTATCTTGCACATACCATTCATTATCGGCAGTGGCGTAGTGTTTTAGAAACGAGCAAATGTCTGGGTCTTCTTTGAAATTACTGGCTAATGCTTCGATGGCTGCACCTCGCACATGCCGATGATTCTCAGCAGTGGTGCAGTCTTTGAGCCAGTGTAAAGTCTCACGGTTGTCTTTCCAAATTGCAGTGACTATTGCAATTGCTTGAGTGCGAATTTTTATAACTAGTATAGTTTCTTTGTAATTTCCTATTGGTCTATAATAATACCAGAGGTCATATTTAGTTAAGTCTTGTAGCTTATTAAGCAATTTATTAGCCACTGACGCAATCACCGAGCGATTTCTCACTTCTGCAAGACACTTAGCAGCTAAAAACAAGTTGATAAACTTTTCCTCTTCGCCATCTTGCTTCATCAAGTACTCAAGAATTTCACCAACAAACTTAACATCAATCATTCCCGCAATTAACAGCAATACCTCATGCCAAGTTTCATCTTGCCAGTGTTTGCCAAAAACTTCAGTTTTGAGATCCTCAATTGTAATGCTGCGTTCCTTCTCAAACTGCCAGACAAACTCCCAAGCACAGAAATATTCTAAAAAAGTCCGATGCACGAAGGCATAGTAATCTGCACCCAAGAAACATAAAATAAAATTGCGAGTCCGCAGTTGATTAATCATCACCCGCGCAATTTCTCTAGCTTGAGTGATTTCTAGACTTTTGAAATAGTCAGTCAAAATCTTCTCTAAATCACCTACACTAATCAAATTGCCAGCCAAACCTTTATCGCCGATTTGCATATGATAGGCAACCTGACGCAACATTGCTTGCTTATCTTTATAATGAATAATTTTAGGATCTAACCTCTTGTCTTCTTGCAAAGCACGTTCCACATCCCATTGATGCAGCAGTACCCGCGATGCTTGATTATAAAGTTCGGCTCTATCTCTTGGCAATTCCTGATTCCGATTCAGAATCGCCATCATCGTCAACAACAGAGGATTTCCTGCTAGTTCTGCAATAGATTGTGAAGTCTTAATCCCGATTTGCAGCCGTTCCCGTTTTCTAACTTTATCCGCAGTATCGATAAAAGTTAACTCATGCCAGCGGTAAATAAAATCCTGAATTTGTTCTGGTTCTAAATCTTGCAATATAAAGTGGTGAAACTCAGCATCCCGCAAACGTTGCGGTTTGTAGCCAATCACGCGAGAAGTGACAATAACCTGCACATCACGATATTCATTAGTGAAACGATGAATATCAGTAATTACATCTTCTCGTTGAGCAGGATCAAATACCTCATCCAAACCATCGAACATCACCAAAGCCTTACCACTCTTTAGCTGTTCGTGCAGTTGATGTTGGTTGAGGTGAGAAATCGCACCACTACATTTATGAAAAAATTCGAGAAAATTATCACATTCTTTATCCTCCCGCCGCCGCATATAAGTGCGTAACTCAATCAGCACAGGAATCGGTAGAGAAAAAGAATTATTCAGAGGACTCCTAGCCCAATTTAAGGGTCTTGTCCACTTTTGGTGATCATGTTTGGGGATGCTCTCAATTGAGCGATGGTGCAAGCACCCGCCAAGCGCGATCGCAAAAGATGAATTTT
>NZ_JBALCO010000090.1:0-15993 GCF_036919595.1 Nostoc sp.
AGCAACCATTATTCAGGAGAAATCTTCTTCTAATCTATTTGGTGGGTCGTGGATGCCAGAATAATTTTCTACCCCGAAGTATTGAGGGGATACCTGGAAATCAAGGTTTAGTCTTGGAAAATAATACAGGACAAATGCAGCTAGTGAGTACGGAGTCACTGGCAAGGTTATTTAAGTTATTTAAAGACAAAGTTGAGTGTATATTATTAAATGCCTGTTATAGCGAGGTGCAAGCTGAGGCTATTTACCAACACATTAACTGTGTAGTTGGGATGAATCAGGCAATTGGCGATCGCGCCGCAATTAACTTTGCGGTAGGCTTTTATGATGCACTAGGCGCTGATAGGTCTTATGAGGATGCTTACGAGTTTGGCTGTAGCGCTATTGATTTAGAAAGTATTCCAGAGTCTTCCACCCCAGTGTTGAAAAGTCGGAACAATTCCCAAGGGGCTATTTCTGCTGGCGAAACTATTCCAGATAACCAGAGAAAACCAGCAGTCTCCTTAGAAAATCCAGAAGGACAGGTAGCTCTAAACTCTGCCTTCTATGTCGAGCGATCGCCTATTGAGGTAGACTGTTATGAAGCAATTCTTCAACCAGGGGCCTTAATTCGCATCAAAGCTCCCCGGCAGATGGGCAAAACTTCCCTCATGTCGCGGGTTCTCAATGATGCTAGTGAACATAGCTATCAGACCGCACCCGTGAATTTCCAGTCAGCCGATGCAGAATTTTTCGGCAATTTAGATCAGTTTTTGCAGTGGTTTTGTGGCAGCATTACTGAGCAATTGAATCTACCCGATAAGTTAGATGAATATTGGAAGGGCGTTTTAGGTAGCAAGAATAAATGTACAAATTACTTTCAACGGTATTTGTTACCCACGATTAATAGCCCTATAGCTTTGGGTTTGGATGAAGTCGATGAAGTCTTCAAGCATCCCAAAATTGCTGCTGATTTTTTTGGATTGCTACGAGCTTGGCATGAGCGGTCAAAGAATGAGACAGTTTGGAAAAATCTCCGGTTGGTGATTGTGCATTCTAAGGAAGTTTATATCCCACTCAATATAAATCAGTCGCCTTTTAATGTGGGTTTACCCATTGAGTTGCCAGACTTAAATCAAATACAAGTACAAGACTTGTTACAGCGTCATACACTCAATTGGTCTAACTCACAAATTGAAAAATTAATGAGACTGGTGGGTGGTCATCCTTATTTAGTGCGGGTAGCGCTTTATGAAATTGCCCGTGGGAGGATAACGCTGGAAAATCTGCAAAAAATCGCTGCAACTGAGGAAGGGCCTTACAGTGACCATTTACGCCGCCATTGGCTGAATTTGCAAGAGGATGCAGAATTGCTAGCTGCGGTTAAACAAGTGATGATGGCAAATCGCCCCGTGGATGTCGGCACAACTGAAGCGTTTAAACTCCGCAGTATGGGGTTAGTTAAGTTTCAAGGCAATGAAGTAGCGCCACTGTGTAAATTGTATCGTCAATATTTTTGCGATCGTTTGGGGTTGAAAAATTGAAAAAGTACATTAGGGAATGGCACTAAGATAAGTCCAAAGTCTTGTTTTGTCTCGTTCCCAGCCTCCAGGCTGGGAAACTATTTTGGGAGGCTCCGCCTCCTCTTTCTTGACCTGAGGCAGAGCCTCTTGAAACTCGTTCCCAGTCTTAAGACTGGGAACGAGGTTACACAAGCCTTTCGGCTTTTCTTAGTGCCATTCGTACATTAGGAGTGCAATAGAACTTTTATCTCCAATAGGA
This sequence comes from Nostoc sp., assembly GCF_036919595.1. Lineage (GTDB taxonomy): Bacteria > Cyanobacteriota > Cyanobacteriia > Cyanobacteriales > Nostocaceae > Nostoc. Next base: position 1,762 of record NZ_JBALCO010000090.1, read on the forward strand.
CTTACGCAAAAATTGCCAAAAAGCTTAATTTATCGAACCGCCAAGACGAGGCAGTGCGTTGGGCGGCTCTGCCGACTTGAAGCAACTGCCGTGCCAAGAGCGCCGAGAATTCGTAGAGTGTGCGTAAGTCCTATCCAATTAGCATTTAATACCAATTTGAAAAAAGAATGCGACACATAGACAAAACCCTCCGCTTATCCAGATATCACCCCCCCTACCGTGTACACACAAGTTGAATTACCCCCCTTAATCCCCCCGATGTATTGGCTACCGTGTGTACACAAGTCAAATTACCCCCCTTAATCCCCCCTTATAAAGGGGGGAAATAAGAAATCTTGTTCCCTCCCCTTTATAAGGGGAGGGTTAGGGTGGGGTAATCTATCGCAAATATTTTTTGAATCGCTATAACTAAAAGGATTAACGATGGTTCAAGTTATTCAAGGAAAAGATATCACCCTAGCCCAACTTATTGATGAATTTGGTCTACAAAGTGCAGACGACGAACAATTTTTTTCAGAGATTTATTAAGTTGACGAAACAGGGCACACCAAAATATGAATTATCTTATACACTGTCGCTCAATCGTGGGGATGACCTACATACTGTTGTAAAAGTGTTAAAACATCTAGCTGGTTTAATTCGTAATTCCTAATTTGTAATTATGACCTCTCCCTGGTTTTACTACGCAAAACCGTCCCTCTCCGATTCGGAGAGGGACAGACTTGAACTAAAGTTCAAGGTAGGGAGAGGTTTGTCTAACTCGCGCTGAATTATTAATTGTTTATGACTCAGTATCAATATCAAGTCGGTGGTAGTCTTCCTCAAAATGCACCAACTTATGTTAGACGGCAAGCTGACGATGACCTCTATGAAAGCTTGAAAGCTGGGGATTTTTGTTATGTACTCAATTCCCGGCAGATGGGGAAATCTAGCTTGCGGGTGCAGGTGATGCAGCAGTTGCAAACTGAGGGATTTGCTTGTGCTGTTGTTGATTTTACAGCTATTGGGACGGCAGATATTACCCCAGAACAGTGGTATGCCGGGGTGATTGATACTCTGGTGGGAAGTTTTAATATTTATCCAACTTTTAATTTAGATACTTGGTGGACTGATAACGGGTTGCTTTCACCTGTGCAGCGTTTGAGCAAGTTTATTGAAACAATATTACTGGAAACAATTACTGGAAAGATTGTTATTTTTATTGATGAAATTGACAGCATTCTAAGTCTTTCATTTAACTTAGATGACTTTTTTGCAGTTATCCGCGATTGCTACAACCGACGAGCAGACCATCCTAAATATAATCGCCTCACCTTTGCTTTGATTGGCGTATCTACACCTTCAGATTTGATTCAAGACAAACGCCGGACACCTTTTAATATTGGACAGGCAATTGATTTAACTGGGTTTAAACTCCCAGAGGCGGAAGCATTGGCGCGGGGATTAGCAGAAGTGGGTGATTCTCAAGAGTTGATGCAAATGGTGCTGAAGTGGACGGGCGGACAGCCATTTTTGACGCAAAAAGTTTGTAAGTTGCTGGCAGAGGAGCAGAGGGGCATACTTCGACTGCGCTCAGTAACCAGAGGAGCAGAGGAGTGGGTTGAGAATTTGGTAAGAAGGGGGATTATTGAAAATTGGGAGACGCAGGATGAGCCGGAACATTTGAAGACGATTCGAGACAGAATTTTGCGGAGTGGGGAACAGAGGACTGGGCGATTGTTGGGATTGTATCAGCAGATTTTGCAGCAGGGAGAGATAGTAGCTGATGATAGTCCTGAACAAACGGAACTGCGGCTGACAGGTTTGGTGGTGAAGCGGGAAGAGAAGCTGCGAATTTATAACCGGATTTATACAGAGGTGTTTAAGCAGGAATGGTGCGACAAGATTTTAGCAAAGTTGCGCCCCTACTCCGATACATTGAACGCTTGGGTTGAGTCGGAACGTCAAGATGAGTCACGCTTGTTGCGGGGACAGACTTTGCAAGATGCTCAAGAATGGGCAGTCGGTAAAAGTTTGAGTGATTTGGATTATCAGTTTTTAGCTGCTAGCCAGGAGTTAGAAAAGCGCGATGTGCAGAAAAGGCTGGAGGTAGAGGAACAGGCAAAGCAGGTATTAGCAGAGGCGAACCACAAAGTTAATCAACGAATTCGCATTAGTTATTTGGTGTTAGGACTGACTGTGCTGGGGGCAGTTGCATCATTAATATTTGCTGAATATCAATTGGGACAAGCAGGAACAGCAAGAGTAGAAACAGATAATGCCCAAACAGAATTAAATCAGGCGAAGAGAGAAACTGAAGCAACCAAGCAAAAGAATCAGCAGATATCGGCAGACAATAAAAAAATATCACGCGACAATCAAAAGATATCGGAGCAGGCAGCACAGGTAAAACGGAATCTTAGTAATGCAACTTCAAAACTGAATGCAGCAAATGCCGAAGTGAGTCAGGTACAGCGAAACCTGAAACTAGCCCAAAATAAAGTGGCAGCAGCTAACGCAAATGTTATTCAAGCTAAAGTACAGGCAGACCAAGCAATTCAACAAAAACAAGATGCACAACAGCAGCGTCAAAAAGCTGTTGCAGATTTAAATGATGCGAAACAACAATTAGAAAAAGCTTTAACGGTTACGCAATTAGAACAAGATGGAACAAATGCGTTGCAGCTGTTTGAGCATTCCAACGAATTTGATGCTCTGCTATTAGCAATGCAGGCGGCAGGAACATTAAAAACTCTGGTCAAGGATAAACAATCTTTAGCAAACTATCCAGCATACAGCCCTTTGTTTAGTTTACAGAGAATTCTATCTAGTACTAATATTCGTGAACAAAATCGCCTGGAAGGCCATAGCGGTAAGGTCTTCAGCGTCGTCTTCAGCCCGGATGGCAAAACTTTAGCTTCCGCCACTGCTGACAGCACCATTAAATTGTGGAATCTCGACACTGGCAAAGAAATTACCACTCTCAGAGGGCATAGCGGTAAGGTCTTCAGCGTCGTCTTCAGCCCGGATGGCAAAACTTTAGCTTCCGCTAGTAGTGACTACACGATCAAATTGTGGAATCTCGACACTGGCAAAAAAAAGACCATTCTCAGAGGGCATAGCGATGGGGTCAACAGCGTCGTCTTCAGCCCGGATGGCAAAACTTTAGCTTCCGCAAGTTTTGACAGGACCATTAAATTGTGGAATCGCGACACTGGCAAAGAAATTACCACTCTCAGAGGGCATAGCGATCGGGTCTTCAGCGTCGTCTTCAGCCCGGATGGCAAAACTTTAGCTTCCGCAAGTTTTGACAGGACCATTAAATTGTGGAATCTCGACACTGGCAAAGAAATTACCACTCTCAGAGGGCATAGCGGTAAGGTCTTCAGCGTCGTCTTCAGCCCGGATGGCAAAACTTTAGCTTCCGCTAGTAGTGACTACACGATCAAATTGTGGAATCTCGACACTGGCAAAGAAAAGACCACTCTGAGTGGGCATCGCAATCAGGTCTTCAGCGTCGTCTTCAGCCCGGATGGCAAAACTTTAGCTTCCGCAAGTTTTGACAGCACCATTAAATTGTGGAATCTCGACACTGGCAAAGAAATTACTACTCTCAGAGGGCATAGCAGTTCGGTCTTGAGCGTCGTCTTCAGCCCGGATGGCAAAACTTTAGCTTCCGCCAGTGCTGACAGGACAATCAAATTGTGGAATCTCGACACTGGCAAAGAAATTACCACTCTGAGTGGGCATAGCAATCAGGTCTTGAGCGTCGTCTTCAGCCCGGATGGCAAAACTTTAGCTTCCGCAAGTTTTGACAGCACCATTAAATTGTGGAATCTGAATCTTGATGATTTATTAGCACAGGGTTGCAGTTGGCTTAAGGGTTATTTGGCTAGCCATCCTGATGCGGCTAAGGTGTGTCCAAGGCAGTAGGGGGAGGGGAAGCAGGGGGGCAGAGGAGCAGAGGAGCAGGGGTGTAGATGATGGGTGTCGCAGCTACGCCCGTGGTAGACATCGCCTGTGGTAATTCTGAGTTTAAATGTATAGTGTGAGGCGTAGACGTAGCCCGTCGTAAACATCGCTTGGTAAATTAGGGAGGCGATCCAAGTTCTGAGCATGAACTTCCGAGTTCTGAGCACAAACTTCTAAGTTCTGAGCACAAACTTCTAAGTTCTGAGCACGAACTTCCGAGTTCTGAGCACGAACTTCCGAATTCCGAGCACGAACTTCCGAGTTCCGAGCATGAACTTCCGAGTTCCGAGCATGAACTTCCGAGTTCCGAGCATGAACTTCCGAGTTCCGAGCATGTACGGTCGAGTTCTGAACACGAACTACGTCATAAATATGAATTCGCGTTGGCGTAGCCCGTCATAGACATAGCTTAATATCTAATGGTACGTCTACGCTTACCTTGAAAACTGGAATATTCTAAACTGGAACTACGTTGTAAGCACTCGATGATGGCACAAATAACATTTAAGGTTGAAGCATTTTGGGATTCAGACACAGAAGTTTGGGTAGCAACTAGTGATGACGTACCTAGATTAGTAACAGAAGCTTCTACGATTGAGGTTCTAACGCAAAAGCTGCGAGAAATAATTCCAGACCTGATCATTCTCAACAAAATTGTCCCTCCTGATGTGGGTTCTATCACCTTTGAGTTAACCAGCCATCGACAAGAGTTTAGGACTTACGCAAAAATTGCCAAAAAGCTTAATTTATCGAACCGCCAAGACGCCAAGAGCGCCGAGAATTTGTAGAGTGTGCGTAAGTCCTAGAGTTGATTAAGGTGGCTTCATAGATGGGTGCGTCGTTAAATCCTGAGTTGAATAAAGATGCTTTCAGAAGTTGGGTGCTACTTTGAACGACAAGGCAAAGGAGATCATAAAATTTGGTACAGTCCAATCACAGATCGTCGGTTTGTTATAGACGGAACCATCAAATCACGCTATACCGCCAATGGAGTTTTGAAAGCTGGACTTCCCAAAGCCTTTTAGGGGGGTAAAATTACATATCAATGTATTGGAAATGGAGCTTTAGACTATTAATTGTATTCTTGGGGCTGTGGCTACTCTTGGATCTTGGTTCCCGCCTGGGAGCAGAGATTTTTTGGTTTCAGGAAGTCGGCTATCTCCAAGTATTTCTGCTCAGGGTGGTGACTCGTGGTATTTTGTGGGTAGTGGTGGCTGGAATAACTGCTGCCTATCTACTGCTAAATCTGGCTCTAGCACAACGGCTAAAATATCCCCAGTCTTTGAAGATTGAGGAAGTCAGGCGTAAGCAAGCAGAACTGGGCAGTACATTAACAAATTTTCTCAGTCCTGATTATCCAAGACGCAACCAAACCCGGACACTTACGCCACAACCCTTTCAACCATTGAGATTGCGCTGGTTATTACCCCTAGCTCTGGTATTGAGCTTGTTGATCGGGTTGATCCTAGCTCACTATAGTAAAATTGCTCTTTTCTACTGGCATTCTCCAGTTAATAACGCTACTCTACCCATTCCCGCCCTATTTCGACCAGAGATAATCTGGCAACTCTTGAGGCAAATTGTCTCTCAAGTCTGGGATCTCGGTTTAATTGTGGGAGTAGCGATCGCAATCTTAATTTATCCCCAATTTTTACTCACTGCGATCGCAGTTTTGTTCAGTCCCATTTTTGCCTTCATCCTATTCCAACACTGGCCAAAGGTGCTGCAATATTTCCACCCTACCCTTTTCAACAGCACTGAGCCTTTATTTGGTCAAGATATCAGCTTTTACATATTTTCCTTACCCTTTTGGGAACTGTTAGAACTCTGGCTGATGGGATTATGTTTGTATGGCTTTGTCGCCGTTACTCTCACTTATCTCCTGTCAGGGGACAGTTTGAGTCAGGGAATTTTCCCTGGTTTTTCACCCCAGCAGCAGCGTCATTTATCCGGTATGGGTGGCTTATTAATGCTGGTAGCAGCTCTGAGTTATTGGCAAAGTCGCTATGAACTGGTGTATTCTACCCGTGGAGTCAGTTATGGTGCTAGCTATACGGATGTGACAGCCCAGTTGCCAGCTTACACCATCTTGTGCATCCTAACAGTAGCGATCGCCTTTTACCTCCTTTGGCGAACGTTTTTCTGGAAACCCAAACCTCAGTATCGTCCCTTAGTGTTTTATGGGTTAGGAGTATATTTAGTTCTAGTTGTAGTAGCTGCGGTTGTTCTACCGACTGTGGTGCAATATTTAATTGTCCAACCTAATGAGTTGCAACGAGAGCAACCCTACATTCAGCGGACTATCGCCTTGACTCGCCAAGCATTTGATTTAGAAGCGATCGATGCTAGAACCTTCAACCCGCAAGGAACATTGACTGAAGCTGATATTCAAAAGAATGACTTGACAATTCGCAATATTCGCCTGTGGGATGAGCGACCACTGTTAGAAACCAACCGTCAGTTGCAACAAATTCGGCCCTACTATCGGTTCCCTGATGCCGATATTGACCGCTACATTCTCAAAACCGATGTCAGCCAACCATCAGCCTCCCAAAAGCTACCAGAACCAGTTGAACCAGCAGAACGGCAGCAGGTACTGATTGCTGCACGAGAATTAGACTACAGTGCCGTACCACAGGAAGCTCAAACATGGGTTAACCGCCGTTTAATTTATACCCACGGTTTTGGGTTTACTATTAACCCAGTTAATACAGTTGGGCCAGGTGGGCTTCCAGAATATTTTGTCAAAGATATTAGCGGTGATAGTAGCGCCCTCACAACTTCCAATCAAGCCATTCGTGACAGTATTCCCATTGGTCAACCCCGGATTTATTACGGCGAGATTACTAATACTTATGTGATGACAGGCACAAGAGTTAGAGAGCTAGACTACCCTAGTGGTAGCGACAATGTTTACAACTATTACGATGGTCTGGGTGGCGTTGAAATCGGTTCAGCATGGCGACGCTGGCTATTTGCGATGTATTTGAAAGATTGGCAGATGGTTCTGACGCAAGACTTTTTGCCAGATACAAAGGTGCTACTTCGACGAAATGTCAAGCAAAGAATTGAAGCGATCGCCCCCTTTTTGAAATTTGACAGCGATCCCTATTTGGTAGCTGCTACTGCTAATCAAGATTTCCCAAGTAATCCCAGTTATCTTTACTGGATTGTTGATGCCTACACGACGAGCGATCGCTATCCTTACTCAGACACAGGTAACGATGGGATCAATTACATTCGCAATTCTATCAAAGTAGTGATTGATGCTTATCACGGCAGTGTTAAGTTTTACATTGCCGATCCAAGCGATCCGATTATTGCCACTTGGTCAGCGATATTTCCCAAAATGTTCAAACCGCTGAGTAGAATGCCAGTCAATCTCCACAGTCATACCCGGTATCCAGTGGACTTTTTCAAAATTCAATCTGAGCGGTTGATGACCTACCACATGACCGATCCCCAGGTATTTTACAATCGGGAAGACCAGTGGCAAATTCCCAACGAAATCTATGGCAGTGAACCCCGTCCAGTAGAGCCGTACTATTTGATTACTAGTCTACCTAACGTAACCTTTGCTGGTGTAGCTTCTCATAGAGAGGAATTTATCCTGCTTCTACCCTATACTCCAAAACAACGGACTAATTTAATCGCTTGGTTAGCGGCGCGATCGGATGGCAATAACTACGGTAGGCTGGTGCTATATGCCTTTCCTAAGGAACGCCTGGTTTACGGGCCAGAGCAAATCGAGGCGCGGATTAACCAAGACCCAGTAATTTCCCAGCAAATTTCTCTCTGGAATCGCCAGGGGTCGAGAGCCATTCAAGGCAATCTACTAGTAATTCCTATTGAGCAATCGCTGCTGTATGTCGAGCCAATCTATCTAGAAGCCAGACAGAACAGTCTGCCAACTTTGGTGCGGGTAGTCGTAGCTTACGAAAACCGGATTGTCATGGCACAAACATTAGAACAAGCATTGCAGGGAATTTTTAAACCAGAAGTTACACCAGCCCCTGCGATTATCCGTCCAGTAGAGGAAGCAGCCCCGTCAGGTCAGTGATCTAAATAGTTCCTATATTGAATTTGGGCAGCCGTTGATTGAATTTGGGCAGTCGTTGATTGAATTCGGACAGTCGTTGATTGAATTCGGGCAACCCCCAAGAATTTACATAAAATAAATCAGTATTTTTGTAATAAATAAATAAGAATATACTGAATAATGCGGGTGTCAATTAACCCTAACTCTATCTATCCTAGTACTGAACAGTCCAGGGTATAAGTCAGTTTTCCTCCTGGCGCATTATTAATAACCGGAGAGTAATTTATGTCACGTCCAAAACGCGGGTATAAAGTACTTGATAAAGCACAGCGTCGGATTGCGGCTTTGAAATCGATCAGTACCACCTTAAACTTAGGTAATGGGGTTACTATTGACTCCTTTGCAGCCGTCATCAAAACAACCCAAGACAAATTGGAAGCTTATAACTCAAGCCTCTCCACCGTGGATCTGACTCAGGGAGCCTTAGAACTTGCGGAAAAGTCGCTGATGGAACTAACAGGACATCTGATTCCGTCAGGTTGCTAATGCGTTGAATTTGACTGAACTGTGCCGAAAAGCCCATATCAGCCAGAAAATAAGCAGCTGTTTGGTTTAGATGCTTCTCAACGAGTAGACCGTTTATATGGTGCGGAATTAAGCAGACGGGTTAAGCAAGGAACAAAAAGCAACAAGTTTCAAGAACTGTTACTGGCTATTCAACAAAAGCCAGTGTTACTGACCAATCCCGATATTTTTCACTACATTACCCACCATCAATATCATGACCCAGCTTCTGGTGAGGATTTGCTCCCGTTGGTCTTGGCGGAATGGCCTGACTTGTGGATATTTGATGAATTTCCTATTTTTGGTAGTTATCAAGAAACTGCTGCTCTAAATAGTTTGGTTTTTATTCGTCGTAGCCAAGAAAATCAATCTCGACCCAGACGGTTTTTATTTACTTCAGCAACGCCAAAACCGGATTTTATCGAACAATTACGCAAAGCAGGTTTTAAAGTTGCTGCGGTTGAGGGAGTTTATGCTAGTGAAAAAAAGATTGGGTTTAGACAAATTCTGCAAGCTGTGGAATTATAATTTGTGGAATTGCCAAAAGATTCAGATACGCAGACATGGTTAAAGGAGATGATTCCTACCACTCAAAAAATCCTCAATGTGGAGTCAAAAGCAAGGGGATTAATTATTGTTAACTCAGTGGCGAAGGCTGGTCAGGTCACGCGTTTACTCAATGACTTATTACCAGAAGTTAAAGTTAGAGAAATTAGCGGACGCATCGACCGCGAGCAAAGATTACAGATGCAAAGCGAATTGAAAGATGCCAAACAGCCAGTGTTGGTTGTGGGTACGTCTGCTGTTGATGTTGGTGTTGATTTTAAAATTCATTTACTAATTTTTGAGAGTAGTGACTCTGCAACTGTGACGCAACGTTTAGGACGTTTACGTTTAGGTAGACATCGCGGTTTTAATGCCTATACAGCATATATTTTGATTCCAGGTCATACTCCGTGGGTGATGTCCCGACTGCAAAAAAAGGTTAGTCCTAATCAAACAGTGACACGGGAGAATTTAGCTGTGGCGATCGCTGATGCCTTTGACCCACCTAAAGAGTTTGAAAAATACCGTCATCGTTGGGGTGCATTGCAAGCACAGGGAATGTTTTGGCGGATGACTCAGGAGAATGCAAAGGTGAGTCAATCTGTGCGCGATCGCATGAGTGAAGATCTACAGCGCGTATATTTCCAAAGTATCGAGTCAGCACGAGGCTACTGGTATAAAAAGCAGAAAACTAATGTAGAAAAAGCTACTCAAAAACAACTTTTAAGCTTCAGAGGCGGTTCTTACAAAGCACATTATAAAGTATTATCTCAGCTTGGCGATTCTTACGCTCAAGAAAAAGCACAAAGATGGTCAAGCCGTGCTGACCAAAACTTATTGGTTCACGTTCTAAATGGCTTATTAACAGCTTGGAATATTAGTAAATATTTACCGCAACCATTATCAGAGATTGAAAAATATTTACTTTGTTTGGGATTAACTCTGCACGATTACAACAAGTATTGTAACGGACAAGGAGAAGAAACACCAAATAATTGGGAAGTGGATGAAATTATCAATCTCTGCCGTGATTTAGGAGAGAAACTCAATTTTAAATTATTTTGGGATGAATGGCAAAATTATTTACCAGAAATTGCTTACTTAGCACAGAATACTCAAAACAAAGTCGGCACAAATATTTATCCAGCTAACTGGCCAGTTCCTAAAATTAAAGACCGCCGCCACTTAGAAATTCCTCTGCGTCGTCTACTGGCTTTTGGGGATATTGCTCTACATTTTAGCGACCCGGCAGATATCGATACTCAAACCTGAGGCCAGAGGCTGCGAGAACAACTCCGGTATTTAAATGTTAATCAAAACTTAGTTTATCATCGCTTGCGAGATACCATAGGTATTTTGAGTAATGGTATTCATAACGCTACAATTCTGTTTGCAAAACAACTAAACTGGGAGCCAATTCTATTTTTTGCTCAAGGTGTAATTTATCTAGCACCAGTAGATAGCGATACTCCAGATATTCAGGAACTTCAAGAATTTATTTGGAGCCAAATCAGTGGAGTGTTAGGAAGTAAAATGCTGGGTGGAGATATCGGCTTTAAACGAGATGGTAAGGGATTAAAAGTAGCACCCCAAACTTTAGAATTATTTTATCCAGCCGAATTAATTCCCCAATTACCACGAGTAATTGAAGTAAAAGTAGCAAATATTAAAGACCCTGCTACTCCTAAACGACTAGAGAAATTGTCTTTAACAGAAGCGGAACAAAAATTTCTAAAGGTGCAGATATCCGTGCAGACAGGATTGCTGAATTTATTTTTTTAACTCAGAAAGAATTTTTTGGTAATTCTATAGAATACATTAATTGGATATTAAATAAATTGGGAGTTCAAGACAAAATATCTACTGAACAAACCCAATTACAATCAGGAGGAGTCAATTATGGTTGGTATCATGTAGCATCATATTATGTTGCTAGTCATGCCACTTTAAAGCCAGAAGATGTCTCAGAGCGTCTGGAAGTGTGGGCAGAAGATTTAGCAAGCAAATTGGGCAATTGAAAATAACTTACTTTCGTCCCACTCTAGCCCGATTCGTGAGATATTTTATGCTTACTTAACACAATATTTGGAAGTTAAAGGATGGGAGAGCAGTGATCCATCTTTTGATGCAGAATTTACAACCTATGCTGCTGCTAAAACAAAGGTAGTTAAACAGCCTATTTGTTCTTTAAGTTCTGGTGAATTTGCATCTGAAGATCAAATGGATTCGGTGGTTTTATTTTAACCGCAGCAATATAGTAATAAAAATGCCCTTGATGGGAGACAAATTAAACGTGGAATTTCTAAAATATGGGCTTTAGAAATGTTATTACGACAAGCTTTTTGGTCAGTATCAGCAGGAAAGTTGGAAGGGTGCATCCCAGTTTTTATTCTCCAGAAAGAGATAAACAAGTCGTGACAAAGTAAGGAGTAGAGGGAATCGTAAATCAACAGAGGGCAGCATGACGGAAGAAGAAAAGCAGCTTTTAATGGAACATGCTAATGCGATCGCGAAAATACTCTACAAAAACGCTCCAGTAGAAGAACTAACAAGCTTAGGCAAAATAGAATCCGTAGTGCGTAGGCAAATGCAGGAGCATGTGATGCCATTCGTAGGTGTTTTTTTATCGAAAATGCCACAGGAGAAAGTACAGGACACAAACGAGAAATAAAAAGCATCATTGGAAAAGGGAGCAATGCGATTTTGTGAGATGGGGAAGCAGGGGAGGCTCTTGAGGCAGGGGGAGAGAACTAAATAAATGTATTCCGATTTATTAAAGTAGCAAAAATTACTAAAGTATTCTTTTTCTCCCCCTGCTCCCCCTGCTACCCTTGCCTCAAGAGCTCATTTTACGATGATCTCACTTTTTCGCGTTGCTCCCTTGGAAAATTACCAGTTACAAGTTCTCAGGCAAAAAAGCTAGAACTTAGACCACATAGCCAATTAAGCCCATATTTAGAAGTATGTTGTTTCATCGCAAGTGCTTGTGTCTCATATGAACGTGCAGCAGAAGATGTAAACTATGCAACAGGGATAGAAGTGCCCAAAAGTGTGCAACAGTGACTTGTACACCGTCAGTATTTTGAGTATCCTGAAGTACAAACAACGGTTGAGGAATTGAGTGTTGACGGTGGAAATATCCGTATTCGTACACCAATTGTTAACGAGGGAGTAGGGAGTGGGGGGAAGAAAAAACTTTAATAGAGAGTAGGGAAGAAGAAAAGCCAAGCAGGGGGAGGAAGCAAAAAAAATACTTTATTCCCTTCCCCCTACTCCCCACTCCCTACTCCCTAATTAAGATCCCTACTCCCTACTCCCTATTGGAACCCCTACTCTCTACTCTCTACTCCCTACTCCCTATTTCGGTGAAATACTTGACTGGTTTCATCTGATGGAAAATCTCCACAAGGTTGGTGGTTCGATGAAAAGAATAAATAAAGCTAAAGCACTTCTGTGGCAAGGAAAAGTATACGAAACGATTACCTCCTTTGCTAATTGTAATCTTAAACAAGCTGAGAATTTCTGTGCTTATCTTGAAAAGCATCGACACCGTATTGTTAACTATCAATATTATCAAGCCGAGCAAATTTGTTCGATTGGCTCGGGTGCAATTGAGTCTACCGTCAAACAAATTGACCGTCGCACAAAAATTTCTGGCGCACAATGGAAGCTTGAAAATGTTCCTCAAGTCATTGCTCACCGTTGTGCTTACCTGAATGGATTAATCTTTGCTCACTAAATAAAAAGTGGGATGCTCCCTAACTTTGCTTGCTTTTTGGTTTGCAATTAGAAGAACTGCTAGATGAAGTCAGCGCACTGTATCAAGATGAAGCTCGTTTAGTAGAAACAATAAATGCACTTTACGGACAAACTAAAGCCTATGCAGAATCCTTTGGAGCATTGAAGTAAGGTAAAAAGGATTAACTACTATTTCTTGGTGTTAGGGTTAACTCTCCATCTTAACCCAAATTTCAATGCAATCAAAGGATTTTGCTATGGCGCTATATCATTGCACGTTAACGCTACACGATAATGTTTTCTTTGCCACACGGGAGATGGGCATTCTCTATGAAACAGAAAAATATTTACATAACTGGGGACTAAGCTTTGCACTTTTTGCAATTCACTACATTCCTCAACCATATCGGCTGCAAGGAGAACTAGCGCAAAAGCCTACATATTTAGATGCTAGTGCTGAACAAAATCTTCTTCATCTAAACCAAGCTGGAATTTATGTATTTCCTGCTCAACCTATCAATTGGTCATATCAGATTAATACTTTTAAAGCTGCTCAAGTTGCCTATTATGGCAAATCGAAACAGTTTGGCGATAAAGGTGCATATAAAAATTATCCAATTAATTACGGACGAGCTAAAGAAATAGCTATTGGCAGTGAATATCGTACCTATATTATTACTCCAGATGCAATCAATGCATTACTAGGATTTGCGTATGGTCTTTTGCAGGTACAAGTTACTGCTGCTGTACACATGGCTGGTTTAGACCCTTACATTGGTTATTTGCATGAAGCTACCAGAGGACAGCCTGCAATGGTTCTTGATTTGATGGAAGAATTTCGTCCTCTAATCGCTGATAACTTAATACTTTCGGTCATCAGTCATAAAGAAATTAAGCCCGACGATTTTACCGATCATCTTGGTGTGTATCGACTTTTAGAAAGCGGACGCAAACAGTTTTTACAGGCATGGGAGCGAAAAATGAACGATGAATTTAAGCATCCTACCTTTGGCTATCGTTGCAGCTATCGTCGTGCAATCGAGTTGCAAGCACGTTTATTGAGCCGACATTTACAGGAAGGAGTTCCTTATAAAGCACTGACACTACGATGACTACTTTGTTTACCTCATAATTTATGATTTGCCTGATAATAAAAAGGCAAATAAGCGACGAACAAAACTCCATAAAATGCTATCTGGCTATGGAACTTAGACGCAGTACAGTGTGTTTGAATGTTTTTTAAATGCTGTGCAGTTTGCTAAATTGAAGGTGCAAGTTTAAAGCTTGATTAAACCTACTGAAGATTCTGACTTTTCCCGTTAAGTCTCTTTTGCAAGCTGCCAACCCTCACAGAGATCGTGTAATTTTAACCAACCTCGCCACAGTACCTGGAT
>NZ_JBALCO010000091.1:0-18109 GCF_036919595.1 Nostoc sp.
TGGTATCCAGGTACTGTGGCGAGGTTGGTTAAAATTACACGATCTCTGTGAGGGTTGGCAGCTTGCAAAAGAGACTTAACGGGAAAAGTCAGGTTCCGCTACGACTTACTGAGTTTTAGCCTTTTGCCACTGCTCAAACTTATCCTCACGTTGTTTTTTTAACTCTTGGAGTTTCTTTAACTCAGTTCGCTTTAGTAGTCCATCACGCGCCCGCTTTTTCTCAAGTTCCGTTTCCTCAAGGTCAATATTCTTGATGTCAATTTGAATATTTACAGTAACAGGCGTTGGACTCGGCGTAGTCTGGTTTTCTTTAAATCTTTCCTGGAAACGCTCATCAACAATGCTATTAATATGGTTTTTGGTTGCTTGATGGACAGTTTTGGTTATTTGATTAACAGTGCGGATTGCCTTTATAACAATAGCTCCAGCACTAAAAATTGCTTCGATAAATCTCATATTCCTGCTTTTTCAATAGATTTTTCAATTACTAGGGTTCCCTAAAGCCTAAGAGGATTATTACTTTCTCCATTTTTTTTCTACCTAACCGTCCAAAAAAGCCCTAGCTGTGGCAATCTGGGAAACAGAGATTTATCAAATCTGATATTTTATCTACAGGAAATTTACCTGATAGGGTTATGCAAACTCTACCGACTCTTACAACTTCCAATACCACAGTAGATCAACCCACTTTTGATACAACTATCAAGCGGCGTAAAACCCGTTCCGTAAAGGTGGGAAATGTCACCATTGGCGGCGGCTACCCCGTTGTGGTGCAGTCAATGATTAACGAAGACACTCTTGATATTGATGGTTCCGTGGCTGCTATTCGTCGTCTGCACGAAATTGGCTGCGAAATTGTCCGTGTCACAGTGCCGAGTATGGCTCATGCTAAAGCTTTAGCAGAAATTAAACAAAAATTAATTAAAACTTACCAAGACGTGCCAGTTGTGGCTGATGTCCATCACAATGGGCTGAAAATCGCTCTGGAAGTCTCCAAGCACATAGAAAAAGTGCGGATTAATCCGGGCTTGTATGTCTTTGAAAAGCCAAACCTTAATCGAACTGAGTATACTAAAACCGAATTTGACGAAATTGGGGATAAAATCCGCGAAACCTTAGAACCTCTGGTAGTTTCTTTGCGCGATCAAGGTAAATCGATGCGAATTGGGGTAAATCACGGTTCCCTCGCTGAAAGGATGCTATTTACCTACGGTGACACTCCAGAAGGCATGGTGGAATCTGCCATAGAATTTATCCGCATCTGTGAATCTTTGGATTTCGGCAACTTGGTAATTTCCATGAAAGCCTCACGAGTACCAGTGATGCTAGCCGCCTATCGCCTCATTGCCAAGCGCATGGATCAACTGGGTATGGATTATCCGCTACATTTAGGCGTTACGGAAGCCGGTGATGGCGAATACGGACGAATTAAATCTACGGCTGGTATTGCTACCTTACTTGCTGATGGCATTGGCGATACAATTCGCGTCTCACTTACAGAAGCACCAGAAAAAGAAATTCCCGTCTGCTACAGCATTCTCCAAGCTTTGGGATTGCGAAAAACGATGGTGGAATACGTCGCTTGTCCTTCCTGTGGACGCACTTTGTTTAACCTAGAGGAAGTGCTGCACAAAGTCAGGGAAGCCACTAAACACCTGACTGGATTAGACGTTGCAGTTATGGGTTGCATTGTCAATGGTCCCGGAGAAATGGCAGATGCTGATTATGGCTATGTTGGCAAAACACCTGGTTATATTTCTTTGTATCGTGGTCGAGAAGAAATTAAAAAAGTCCCAGAAGATAAAGGTGTAGAGGAATTAATTAACCTTATTAAAGCAGATGATCGCTGGGTAGAACCGTAAGGTAACTGGGGACTGAGAAAGAAGCAGGGGAGCAGAGGCTAAAGAGGTAATTTTCATTCTCCCCCTTGCCCCCAGCAAGAACTGCCCCTCTGCCTTTTGTACCCCATGCCCAAAAATTTTGTATCTTTAAACTACTAAGGTCACCGGATTGTCAAGTATTTTGTTGAAATTAGGAATACATCCTCCATCTGTACAGTGGTAGCCTGTGTTAGATTGAGCATACTGACTATATATTTATATTTTCCCTCTGACGCAGCTGTCATTATGGTGACTACAAAAAGTTGGCTTGTTTTGGGTGCTACGGTAGTGACATTCTCCACGATCGCTGCTACTAGCCTTGGCATTCACTCGCGAGGTCAGGCTTTATTTAAACCAAGTCCTAAAGAATTGGTAGATGAAGTTTGGCAAATTGTTCAGCGCCAATATGTAGACGGTACTTTTAATCAGGTAGATTGGCAGGCTGTTCGTAAGGAGTACTTGAGCAAGTCCTACAGTAATCCGCAGGAAGCGTATAAGTCCATTCGGGAAATGCTGAAAAAGCTAGAAGACCCCTACACCCGATTTATGAATCCAGAGGAATTCAAGAGTATGCAAGTGGAGACCTCTGGAAAACTCACAGGGATTGGGATCACGATCAGTCAGGATGAAAAAACGAAGCAACTGGTTGTAATTGCGCCAATCGAAGATACACCAGCCTTTAAAGCTGGTATTTTGGCAAAAGATGTCATCCTCAAAATCGATGGCAAAAATACCAAGGGGATGGATATTAATCAGGCAGTATCCCTGATTCGAGGTGAAGCAGGAACGCAAGTCAGCCTAACGATTCAGCGCGACGCTCAGATAAAAGAATTTGACATCAAGCGCGCGGATATTGAAATCCGTTCAGTTAAGTATTCCCAAAAGAAAACTTCAGCAGGTAACCTTGGGTACATTCGCTTGAATCAGTTCAGCGCCAATGCTGGTCAAGAAATGCAAATCGCCATCAAAGATTTAGAAAGCAAACAGGTAGCTGGATATATTCTGGATCTGCGTGGTAATCCAGGTGGCTTACTCTTCTCCAGTGTAGACATTGCCCGGATGTGGATAGATAAAGGTAAGATTGTCTCCACCGTTGAACGCCAAGGAGAGGCAGCAAAAGAAGAAGCAAACGGACGCGCCTTGACAAATAAACCGTTGGTGGTTCTGGTAGATAAAGGTTCAGCTAGTGCAAGTGAAATCCTCTCAGGGGCTTTGCAGGACAACAAACGTGCTACTTTGGTTGGAACTCAAACCTTTGGTAAGGGATTAGTGCAATCGGTGCGTCCCTTAGAAGATGGCTCAGGATTAGCGGTGACAATTGCTCATTACTATACCCCCAACGGTACAGATATTAACCATAAAGGTATTGCTCCAGATGTGAAGGTAGATTTGACTAAAGAGCAGATGGAGGAGTTATGGCTCCATGAACGTGACAAACTCGCTACCCTAGCAGATCCTCAATTCGCTAAAGCAGTGGAAGTGATAGGTAAAAAAATTGCTCCTAAGAGCACAACTTCAGCAGAAAAATGAACAGTTAGAAATAAAGTTAGGAGTGAATAGTGAGGAGTTAGGAATAAAAACCATGATTGTCAACTCATAACTTCTAACTTCAAACTCCTAACTTTTAACTTAAGCTGGTTGGCACTTCCCAGCCCTAATAAGTCCGACACGCCGAGCGATCGCTTCTTCTTGCGAACTAAAAGGCCCCCACTGTTCTATAATCTCTGGATTCTCGTGGCCAACTTTCTCGCTGGGGAGAATTTCGCAATTACCAAGAGAATGCTTGACAATATACCAAGTTTGTGAATAAGTCATCCTTGAAATAAAAACTTTGTTTTTTACAGTAAGGATTCTAAGGCATACAGAAAATATTCTTTCGTGTATGCAATTGTGTCGGATCTGATTTAGCTATAGACTACACTTACAACCAGTTCCTTACAGCCAGATTGCTATTTGCCCTTAGCTACCCACTAAAGAATTTTAATAAAAATATAAAGTGTACTTAAATAATAAGTATATGAATTAATATATAATACATATATAATACTTCTGAAATTCAATAGATTGATATGCGTTTACCTATCATTATCAGTGCGGGGTTGTTGTTATCTTTCGGACTGAACCTACCAGTAATGTCCAAATCTCCCGTAGAGATAGCACAAGCACAATCGCCAGCGAGTAATAACTGGAATTTAAGGCGATCGCAAAAGCGATTAGAATTTAATCGCCGTTTCTGGAATTGGCGAAATATTTCTAACTATGACTATACATTGAGCAATAGTTGCTTTTGTATAGCCGACGCTAGGGGACCAGTAGTCATTAAAGTACGTAATGGTCAAACAACTTCCGTCACTTCTGTAGCTACAGGTAAACCAGTTAATCCAGAATTTTTTCAAAACTACAACACAATTCCTAAGCTGTTTGATGTGATTCAAGATGCTATCAACCGAAAAGCCTTCAGCCTGAATGTGGAATACAGTGCTGGATTCGGCTATCCAACCAAAATTAATATCGATTACGACAGTCAGATAGCTGATGAAGAAAAATATCTCACAATTGAGAATTTTAAGGTAATTAAATAGCCGTCGTTGCAACCAGAAAATTAGATATTAAGGCAATAGGTATGCTTACCTTGATCATTAGAGGACGTTTGAAAAGTTTTAGGCGAATATAATTCGCTACTACACGAAGCTTAGTCTACCTCCGTGGACTAACGAAAAATCAAGGTTTTTTAAGCCACAGAGGTGGGTTTTGTCTATGTAGCCAAGCCAGTGCGATCTTGGAGGTTTCCCCCATAAGCACCTGGCGCGCGACTTATAATCGCCCAGGCTAGTAACAATTTAGACTTTTCAAACAACCTCTTAGATCTCTTGCATAAATGCTTAAATTGTCATATTGAGCGGAGCTAAACAGAGTAGTGAGATTTTTCTCTCCACTGCGTTCCGCTCAATATGACATTCCTGATTTTTTGACTTTTGCAAGAGGTCTATTAACTGCTGGCCTTCAAGTTTCTATGTGCTACTATGCGAATGTCTCAGAGTTAAAGGCGATGTCAGGGACGGTACTCCTATTCGGGAATAACTAGTAATAAAAATACAAGCCGAGATCCAACATATATCAAATGAACTATCTAATTTTTTGAGAGAGATATTAAAAGTAGAACTGAATATTAACCATTTTATTTGTTACCCTTCTGGCAATTTAGCAAACGCCTGCTCAACTAACTCTTTTGCTTTAGCATCTAAACGTAGCCAATCCACTTCACCCAGTTCATCAATTAAATTAGTATCAACATCAGCAGTTTCCTTCTCTGGGCTGTATTCCAGAAAACACACTTGATAACATAGTTCCCACAAATCGATACTCGCTTCTTGCTGTTGACGCTGCAAACGTAGATGATATCCTGGATGGGGCATCGGCAGACGAGTAAGAGTCTCTCTGATTCCATCTGCTTCTTGGGGCGTTGCAGTTTCCATTGCTTGCAACAACTCAGTCACTAATGCTTTGATTTCATCAGTGGTGCTAGGCGGCCAAATCAGGACATCGTTATAAGTTCCCGTCCAGGAAGATTCATCAAGCAACTTGCGGATATTGTCGATAACGCGAATGAAAGCAGGTTGCATGAGAATTTCAGCCTGCTGCCATGCAACTGAGTTTGTTATTTTAGGTGGCATTGGTAGTAAACAGGGGCACTAAAAGAAAAAAAAACAGTCTGCGTTTATTAAAAAGCTGTGTTTTTAATCTAAATCTTTTCTCAAGATAGCGGATTTCATTGAAGAAAATTTGGAGATATTTATTACCAGCTGAAAAATTAGGTAATAACTCTGGGGAGGGAATATGATCGGCAAGCTACTAGACCATCGTTACCAAGTAATTCGAGTCTTCGCGATGGGAGGATTTGGTCAAACCTATATTGCCCAAGATACTAGACGGCCCGGCAATCCCATTTGCGTCGTCAAGCACCTCAAACCCGGAACTGACCCCAGAGTTTTTAATACTGCTAAACGCCTGTTCCATAGCGAAGCCGAAACCTTAGAAAAACTAGGCAACCACGACCAAATACCCAGGCTGCTAGCATATTTTGACGAAAACCAAGAATTTTATTTAGTACAAGAATATATTGAAGGACATACCCTAGCTGAGGAACTTATACCTGGTAAGCGTTGGAGTGAAAGCCAAGTAGTTCAACTGTTACAAGAAGTTCTGGAAATTCTTGAATTTGTCCACCGCCAAGGCGTGATTCACCGCGACATCAAACCAGATAATATTATCCGTCGTGCCTCAGATAATAAGTTAGTTTTAGTGGACTTTGGGGCAGTGAAGCAACTGCGTACACAACTGGTGACAGTGGGCGGACAACCCTCTCCCACAGTAGTTATTGGCACTCCTGGCTACATGCCCACAGAACAAGGGCAAGGTAAACCGCGCCCTAATAGTGATATTTATTCCCTTGGCATCATCGCTATTCAAGCACTAACAGGATTATCAGCAACAGAACTGCAAGAAGACCCAGAAACGGGCGAAATCATTTGGCAGCAATCTGTAATTGTGAACTACCGACTGGCGGCAGTGTTGTCCAAGATGGTACATTATCACTTCAAAGACCGCTACCAAAACGCCACGGAAGCACTGCAAGTATGTAAAGACGCGATTAATCCTGTACCTGCACTTTCCACATCTCAAGAATCTGCCAAAAATTCCAGTTATCAAGCAGCCAAATCTCAGCGTCAAGTATCTCGGCTGCAAACTGTTGCAGTTGCACCAGCAGATCCTGTCAAACCTGCCCATCAAGACTCTAGCAAATCAGATCCATGGCCGATATTAATTGGCATATTATTGGCGGGTGGTGCGGCTGCTTTGGTAACAAATGTATATCCAAATGTAAAAAATTTAGCTTCTAATTTTACAGGTAACGATACCGCCTTAGCAAACAAATGCTCGGCTATTGTCGTCGGAAATTCCAATATCCGTTCTGAACCTAGTTCGATAAATTCTGATAATGTTTTGCAAATAGTTGTTGATAACACCAATTTCGAGGTGACTGGCAAGCGCACAAAACGAGGTTGGGTAGAAGTTAAACTTAAATCTGGTCGTTTGGCTTGGGGCCACTCGGATGTGATAACCAATAATGAAGAATGGGGTTCTTGCCTGCGCGAAAAGGGCATTGCAACTAAGATTGTAGATGATAGTCTCCTGATTGCGACTCGACCGACTCCCAAGCCAAAAGCAAAATCGAGGGATGTAGTAACTCCATTACCAGAAAAATCACAGCAGTTAACTTCCGACACTGGGAAATTAGATCAATCGCAGCCTAGTGATAACAGTGCCAATATTGTAGAACAAGCAAGACAGAAGTATGAATCAGGAGATATAGTCGGAGCGATCGCACTTTTGAGATCAATTCCGGCAAATGCTGCTTCTAGTATCCAAGAGACACGCAAAATGATTGCCCAGTGGCAGGAAGATTGGGCGAAAGCAGAGGCGTTATCTAATGAGATCAATAAAGCGCTGGATGATGGGAAATGGGATAAAGTTTTAGATTATAAAAACCATCAAGAAAAGTTGCCTAATACTCAATATTGGCGAAATAGAATAGAACCATTATTTAAACAAGCAGCCGAAAATCTAGGAAAACAGGCACTAAGTCAACTAGAAAATCAAGGTAATCAGAAGAGTACCCAACACAAACTTCCCAATACTAACCAACCTGCCACTAAAGAGAGTCTCAATACCACAGAAACTCCTAAAAGTGGCTTTTAATAGTTATTAGTAAATACTGTTTACCTCATTGGAATTCCTAAAACCAGGCTCCGCCTCCTAAATTCGCGGCAGCAGCCCAATGAAGAACGTTTCCAGGTTATACCTGGAAACGAGATTTTAAATCGGTGTTTATCTGTAGTTTATTTTCCCTAGTGCATTTCGTCGTATTCTGGGGCTTCAACTCGTCTTGCTTCCATCCGAGAAGCAGGTAGAAACTCAGCGCGACGGACTGGAACCAAGGGCGGCGTATTTCCTTGATAGGGGTGAATCACTTGTACAGTACGGGCTGGACGCTGCCGTGGTGAGAATAAAGCCAATACCCCAGCGACGACAACACCACCACCAATAGTGAGAGCCGCACCTCCCACAGCCCAGAGCATGGATGAAGACCACCAAGGATTTTGCGGTTGGAATGCTGCTGCTTTTTGTTGGTTATTCTGCTGGGCTAATTGCCACTGTTGCTGAGTATTGAAATTTTGAACTTGGCCTTGGAGTTGTTGATTTTGCAACTTCAGCTGTTCATTGTCGTTTTTTAAACGCTCCAACTGCATCTGCGTGTTCAACTTCTCCATCTCTAGGCGCTGGTCAGAAGTAGGAGCAGTCGGTGGCTGACTGGGATACATTGGTTGCCCATAAGGCCCGTAAGGATACATTTGTGGCTGTACTCCCGGCGCGACTACAGTCCCTGGCATTTGCGAAGCAACGGCAAAATTAGGTTGTAGGGGGGTATTCGTCCCTTTGAGCAATACCAGAGCCGCCAGCCCAGCTACGGCGACCCCGCCGATAAACGCCATACTCTCACTCATCGCCTTTGCCCCTCAATTGCGACGTAACTATAACCATTTGTGACTGACTTCCTCTCACACACATAATTTATACCTACTCGACTTCACATAATACTCAAACTATAAGCGACCGGATCAGCTAGTTTTTTTAGATCATGCTATCTGATGTTAATATTCAAAACCATAACGGTCAAATTGTCTACCAAATAAGAAGAGAAAAACTGCGTTGTTATACTTTTTAATCTACTTTCCCCGTCTAATCAAGAGGAGTATTTGTACTGTTGTTAGTGGTCTTGATGGCTGCCTTGAGACTTTGGCAAAATTCGGCGATCGCATTTAGTCCCTCCTCTGGTGTGCCTTGGGCCAACTTTTTCACAAAAGCGCTGCCCACAATCACTGCATCTGCGCCCCATTCCTTTACCTGAAGGGCTTGTGCAGCTTCGGAAATCCCAAAGCCTACACCGATGGGTTTATCAGTAACATCACGAATTTGTTTGAGTAAATCTGACACGCGGTTTTCCAGTTGCGATCGCACCCCTGTTACCCCTGTGACGCTGACCAAATAAATAAATCCAACGGATGAACGAGCGATCGCTTCTATCCGTTCAGCAGAACTGGTGGGAGCGACCAACAAGATTACGTTAATTCCCATCTCATTAGCTGATTGGAGCAAGCCTGCTGCTTCCTCTAAGGGTAAGTCAGGTATTACCAATCCTGCGACCCCAGCAGCAGCAATTTGCCCAAGAAATTTTTCAATCCCCCGGTGCAAAATTGAGTTGTAATAGATAAACAGAACAATCGGCGATCGCAGTTTAGAAGTAATCCCTTGCAACATTTCCAGCACCTGCTCTAATTTCGTTCCCCTTTGCAGGGCGCGGG
The DNA here is from genome assembly GCF_036919595.1 of Nostoc sp. Classification (GTDB taxonomy): domain Bacteria; phylum Cyanobacteriota; class Cyanobacteriia; order Cyanobacteriales; family Nostocaceae; genus Nostoc. The sequence goes on from NZ_JBALCO010000091.1 coordinate 9,305, forward strand.
TAGCAGCAGCTTGAATTACTGGCCCATCCGCCAGAGGATCGGAGTAGGGTATGCCCAGTTCTATAATGTCGGCTCCACTGCGATCTAGAACCTGCAACGCTTTTGCTGTTGTTTCTAAATCTGGATCGCCAGCAGTAATAAACGGAATCAGAGCGCACTCACGATTCCGTCTAAGGGTTTCAAAGCAATGAGAAATCGCAGTCATTTGAGTGTCAAGAGTCAAAGGTCAAGAGTCAAGAGTCAAAATTGGGACTTTGGACTCTGAACTCATCAATGATAACTTTACACCTGAGATTGCTCTTCTTGTTCTATTTCAGCTTGAATTCGTGCTAGTTCTTCGGGAGTAAGCTCATCTAGTCGCTTTTGCAGAAAGTCTTGCTCATACTGTTCCCGCTGTTGGTGGTAGGTCATTTTTTGTCCCACCGCACGGAAAAAATAGCTGGCTAACCAGCCAACTAACCCACTGACTAGTAAGACTTGGCTCCATATACCAGCTTTCTGATTATCCAAACCGACTAGCTGCAATCCTACATATGCCAAGCCGCCGGCAATAAAAACACCCAAGCCAATTCCAATAGCGTCAATCCGTCGCATGAGAGTTATGACCTACCAATCTTGTTAAACTTCAATTTGTCGCCGTCGGGGTCGAAAATTTACAAAAGGCGATAGAACCAACAAACCCGGAAAGAAGAAAAATACCAAAAAGTACATAAAGGTACGCTCGATGGAGGTAGCTACATACCAACGCTGCTTCAGGTACAGCAAGATAGCAATCGGGATTACCAGAAGGTAAGCTCCAGCCAAAATCAGATACAGCAGGGCGACAATCATAACTTTCAAGTCTTAAGCTTCTGTTTTCCATCATAGGCTGAAGAGCCAGACTGAGGAAAGTATAATCATGACGCTTTCAACATGACTACGCCAAAATTCCTCGTCTATGTCCAGATTAGACTGATAAAAGGTAGTATTATGCTGTAATCGTAAATCCACTAGCAAACAAATGCTTTAGTTAGACAACAAAGAAAACTCATCCACATTGATTAGGAGGAAACAAGGAAGATTTCCAACTCTGGAACACAATCGCCCTATCTCGAAAAAATATTTTCAATCTAGTTGGACAAAAGACACAATTGATGGTGGAATAGATGAGGAGGTATTTACTGCTTCCACGAAATAACTAGTTATACTAGTTGCCAAACACCTGCGGGGGTGTGGCGGAATGGTAGACGCTACGGACTTAGATAACTGAGCCTTGAAGGAGAAATCCCTCAAGTGGAAGCTCTCAAACTCAGGGAAACCTAAATCTGGTTACAGACATGGCAATCCTGAGCCAAGCCCAAAAATTTTAGATTTGCAATTTGAAATTTGCGATTAATCTTCAATCCAAAATTCAAAATCTAAAATCAAAAATTGAGGGAAGGTGCAGAGACCCGACGGGAGCTACCCTAACGTTAAGTCGAGGGTAAAGGGAGAGTCCAATTCTCAAAATCTGAGCTGGCTATTGTCATCAGGTAGCAGTGAAAACTGCGGGAGAATGAAAATCCGTTGACCGTAAAAGGTCGTGTGGGTTCAAGTCCCTCCACCCCCATTAAAAATTTAAAATGCCAAAAGACTCCTATTGTGACTTTACCCATAAGTTTGCCCCAACGGCAAGCTTATGCTTCCAGTAAAGGGTGGCAAGGTTATGGTTCCAAACAAATTTATCTCCGCACTGCCCTTAAAGCAGCGCGAACTTTTTTATCGCGAAAACATCCTGGTTTAGCCAATAACCTTGAAATAGCTGCCTCACTAGGATAAATACCTTCAGTGTGAACTTGGCTAACGGCTTGTTTTACCTCCTCGCAACAGTGTTCGATTCGTTTGATGCGAGATTCTTTCATATACTTAACGTACTCGGCTGAAATCGCTCGGCATAGCTTTGGGAAATGCCTGTAAAGAACTCGCTTAGCATACCCAAGGCGTTTTGCTACTGCTGTCATAGGTAGCGGTTGTTCATTTGCTTGAAGCACATTTTCAAGTAATTGTTTAGTGCGATCGCTATCAAATTTTACTTCAAGCTTTTTTGTACTGCTATCTTTCACTTGGTTTCGAGGCGTAGCAGGAAATTGACTAGAATTCTCCTTAAGAGTCTCTTGAGTCAAAAAATCCAGCACAGATACCTGGAGAGTAAAACAGATTTTCAAAAAGATACTTCTTAGTTGAGTGTTTGAGAAAATTAACCCTAAAGAATTTGAGCAATGTTTTCGGCGGTGGGTGCAAGCGCTGGTGGAGAAGTTGGGAGTAGAAGTAATCGCCATCGATGGCAAAAATCACAGAGGCTCATATGACAGAGCATCTCAGCTAAAAGCTTTGCACATGGTCAGCGCTTGGTCAAATGAACACCGTTTGGTCTTGGGACAAACAAAAGTCAGTGCAAAATCAAATGAGATCACCGCAATTCCAGCACTCTTAGAAATGTTAGACATATCTGGCTGCATCATCACAATTGATGCAATGGGCACTCAAAAATCGATTGCCCAAAAAATCATCGCAGCAAATGCTGATTATGTTTTGAGCCTAAAAGATAATCATCCCACACTGCACCAAGATTTTCTAATAACAAATACAAGACCAATTTTTTCTAATAGTATAGCTTGTATTCATTGCCTTGCCTCGGATATTTGAAGGCGAGCAACCCATTGTTCAAATTGCTCTTTCATATCAGTCCTTACTAAGCACTTTGCGCTTTATTTTATGAATCTATCAAAATAAGACCATAAAGTTAGGAACTTGCTTGTCTGATGCTATACTACATAAATTTATAACATTTATAGTGTGCAAGAAGGCGAAGATTAGTGTATCCCAGTTGTTTGGGTCAGATTTTAAGGAATTGGGCAAAATATTGTTCGGGAATCTTAGTCTGGAATTAAAGTTGTAGAAGTTTAGTATAAATTTGACATCGCCTGCTTTGAGAACTGTTTTATTCTTCCTCCCCAAGCTCACCAAGAGCGTCATCAAATTTATTGATGATATCGAGTAATTTTGATACGACTCGCGCAAAGATTTTTTTACGATCTAATAATTTGGGTTTTTCATTACAAGCACTCAGCACAGTTTCTCTTAATGGCTCTTTCCCTGAAAATTTATAGTCGGCAATCATTTGATTAACAACTTCGACCTTGAGATTTTCCTCTATACAGAGTTGCCCAATTGCTTCAACACGTTCTTGAGTCCAGAAGTCTTGAAAGACGGTTTCGACTTTTTCTTCAGGTTCGAGGGTGGGTAGCCGCTCTTCGATAAATTTCTCTAGCAGATCCCGTTTACCTCGTAATTGGGCTTCTTTACCAATGAGCTCAAGGATAGAGGCTTTCTGGCTCTGGTACTCTTCTGAGGTGACATCTGTTTGTCGATCGCGCTGGAGGTTAGCCACCAGCTTGAGAATATAGGTGACATTGATTTCGTCTTGCTGGATCAGTTCCAGTTCAAAATCAACTTCCTCAACCAAAGATTCCTTCTCTTCATTGGGTTTGGATCGCGTTCTATCATAGATGTCCAGATATTTGCTTTTGTAGTCCTCAAAGGTTTGTTCATCCAGATTCAAGTCGGAAAAACTAAATTCAGTAAATGATTTACTTACATTCTGTAAACGGATAAGATTACGAAAGGCTTTAACGAACTCAACTTGGTCGTCTTCACTAATCAGTTTATTGACATCGTTAGGGATAGTGGCGATCGCCCTCAGTTCTTGCACACCTTTATTGAATTTTTCAATGTAGTATTCGTAGGGTTCAATAAAAATTTCTTCGCTGGCGTTGGTGTCGGAAAACAGGGCAACGGCTTGATCAGTATTCTCTTTGAGGTTACGGAAAGAGACGATATTCCCTTGGGATTTAAGTTCGCCAAAAATGCGATTAGTGCGGGAGTATGCTTGAATTAATCCGTGATACTTCAGATTTTTGTCAACGTAAAGTGTATTGAGCTTTTTGACATCAAAGCCCGTGAGAAACATATTGACGACTAACAGAATATCGGCGCGTTCCTGATCCTGAAAGTTTTCTCGATCGCGGTCTTTCATGCGCTTGGCGATGTCTTTATAGTAGGCATAGAAAGCCTGACTATCTTTGGCGGAATGTTGGGTTTGGTACATCTGGTTATAGTCCGCGATCAACTCATTCAGTTTGTCGCGGCTATGGCTACGGCTGCTTACATCTGTGCTGATATTAAAATCGGGTTCTCCAATTAAGCCATTTGCATCTTGGTCTTCTTCGTTGTAGCCAGGAGTAAAAATTGCGATCGCTCGTAGGTCATGTAATCCCTGTTTTTGTTTGTTTTTGAAGGTGTCGTAATAGGTAATTAGGGTGTCTACGCTGCTGGCGCAGAGCATGGCGGAGAATTTTTTGCCGTGGGTTTTACGGTGGTGGTTGGCAATAATCCAATCGACAATTAGAGAAATTCGTTCGGGATTTTCAAAGGATTCTCGGTCTAATTTTGGCTCTGTGATCAGCGTGCCGTCTTTGCGTTTGCCTGAATCTTTGACAGTGCCCCAATACTCGACGGAAAATTTAAGCACGTTTTGATCGGCGATCGCATTGGTAATCACATATTTATGCAGACATTCCTGGAATAGGTCTTTGGTAGTGCGTTTACCGTGTTGATTACTGGCAGCGTTATCGGCAAAGATGGGAGTCCCAGTAAAGCCAAACATCTGGGCTTGGGTAAAGGATTTGACAATATTTTTGTGAGTTTCGCCAAATTGAGAACGGTGACACTCATCAAAGATGAACACAATGCGCTTATCTTTGAGCTTCTCCATTGCGACTTCATGGCGTTGGGATTTGATCGCTCGGTTGAGTTTTTGGATAGTGGTGACAATGAGGGGATTATCCCCAGCCATTTGTTCTACTAGTTGTCGAGTATTGTCGGTGGTGTCTACGCAATTAGGACTAAAATAATTAAATTCTCTGCTGGTTTGGTAGTCGAGGTCAGCGCGATCGACGACAAACAGCACTTTATGCACTTTGGGTAATTGGGTGAGGATTTGGGCAGCTTTGAAGCTGGTAAGGGTTTTGCCTGATCCGGTAGTGTGCCAGATATAGCCGTTTTTATCAGTATCCTTGACTCGCTCAATGATGGCTTCTACGGCGTAATATTGATAGGGGCGCAGCACCATCAGCACTTTGTCGGATTCGTGCAGGACGATGTATTTACAGATCATTTTGGAGATGTGGCATTTCTCCAGAAAGCTGTCGGCGAAGTCTTCCAGTTGGGTTATCAGGTTATTGCCTTGGTTAGCCCAGTAGAAGGTTTGTTTATATTCTTGTTTGCGGTTGTTGGCGTAGTAGCGGGTATTGAGACCGTTGGAGATGACGAAAATTTGGACGTATTGAAACAGTCCATTGTCTGCGCCGTAGGAATGGCGCTGGTAGCGGTTGATTTGGTTAAAGGCTTCTTTAAGTTCCAGCCCTCGGCGTTTGAGTTCGATTTGGGCGAGGGGCAAGCCGTTAATTAGCAAGGTTACGTCGTAGCGATTTTTGTAATTGCCTTGCTGGGTGATCTGGCTTGTAACTTGATATTGGTTTTGACACCAATGTTCGGTATTGAGGAATTCTAGGTAAAAGGTAGTGCCGTCATCGCGGCTGAGTTCCATTTTGTCGCGGAGGCGTTTGGCGCGATCAAATACGTTGCCTTTGTCGAGGTGGTTGAGGATGCTTTTAAACTCTGTGTCGCTGAGTTTGATGTGGTTATGTTTTTCCAGTTGGGTTTTGAGGTTGGCTTTCAGGTCTTCGGCATTGCGAAGGGTGACAGGTTCATAGCCTAATCCTGTTAGACGTTCAATCAGTTTTTGTTCAAGTTCGGCTTCGGTTTGAGGCATAGCTTAATTCTCGTTGGGCATGATCACGGGAATCGTTTGGTTGCGCTGCTTTCGATAAATGGTAAAGTCGCTATCCAGGGTTAGGATTTGGCTATTTTCGTACATTTCGCTTATTCTGACTAAACAAGCATCGGCGAGAGACATTGGCACTGAAGCATAGCGTTTCATTAGGTTTTCTATGGCTTCAATTTCTTGACTGAGGTTGAAAGGAATAATGATATGACCTTGCTTAATAAGTTTTAGAATAGTTTCTTGTCCGTCGTGAATCCTTTGGGCGAGGAAACAGGCTTCTGTAATTACGGCTTCGTTGGTTAAGACAGGGGTGCTGATTTGAGAGAGTTGGGACACTGCCCAAGCGTGGAATTTATCTTTGGGCATGAGGTAGGCAATTAAAACTCCTGTATCTAGGATGGTAGCTCTAGTCATGATCTACCGAATTTTTCTAGATATTTAGGATTATGGGAGAGGTCTTCGAGATCGCTATCAAGGCAGCCGATAAATTCTTTAGTCGCGTCGGCAAAGGATGTTTCGGCGGTTTTTGGTGCAGTGGGTGTTTGCGGCTGAAGGGTGCGGCTCGCTTGAAATTCTAGAAATTCTACAAATTCGATCACTTTTTTTTGTTGTTCGGGGGGGAGTTGTTGGATTTTTTGAATGACTATTTCTAGGGTTAGCATATTGGGCAATGGGTAATGGGTCATGGGGAATGGGTGGGATTATAAATATTTAAGCCTTGGATGAAGCGAAAATCTTTCAGGTTTAAGGTATAGAGGCTAATGTTATGGGTTAGGGCAGTGGCAGCAATCAGGGCATCGGGAATTGTGAGTTTATGGCTTAGGGAATATTGCGCCATGAGTTGAATAAATTTCTCTGAAATGGGCTGATCGATAGGGATATTTTGGAGTATGTCTAGGTGTTGCTGAATACGATTAAGTTCGTTTTTATTAATTGCGCCATAGTACAGTTCGGCTCTAGTGATTACGCTAATGGCTAATTGATCAATGCCAATTTGACGTAATTCTTGAATGATGGCGGTATTATTTTTATAGAATTCAATGAGGATATTGGTATCACACAAAATCATTGATTCTCTTCACCCCATGCGTCTTTGCGGATGGTGTCTAGGGTAATGTTTTTCCCTTCCCAAATTCCGGCTAGGGCGAAAAAGTCTTGATCTTGTTGGGGAGGTGTTTCGGGTTGTTGATCTTGTTGTTGGCGATCGGCTTGAAATTCTAGGAATTCTACAAATTCGATCACTTTTTTTTGTTGTTCGGGGGGGAGTTGTTGGATTTTTTGGATTACGGTTTCGAGGGTTAGCATATTGGGCGTTAGGTAATGGGTAGTAGGTAATGCTTTGATTCTATTCCCCATTCCCTGGTTCAAGGGTTAAACCGCGATAGACTTGTTCAATGGGGAAATTGAGGTTAATGCTTTTGAGTTCGATTGTGTCGCCTGCTTTGTAGTTGATAATCAACCAGTCACCTGCGTCGTTTTTGTGATACAGGTCTATTTCGATGCTGGTGGAACTGACTAATAGGTAATCTTGTAAGGCTGGATTGTTGCGATACATTCTGAACTTGCCACCTCTGTCGTAGGCTTCGGTGCTGGTGGAAAGAACTTCAACGATTAAGCAGGGGTAAGTAATATATTGGGTTGTGGTTTTATCGCGATCGTCGCAGGTTACGCTGGCATCTGGGTAGGTATAGTTATTAGTGCCGACAATATTAACTCTCAGGTCTGAGTTACCTGTTATGCAACTACTAGCATCTAAATGGGTATCAAACATAGTCGTAAATCGAATTGCAATGCGGCTATGATTAACGCTACCGCCAGTTATGGCATAAACTTGACCGTTGATTAGTTCGTGTTTTTCTAGTTGCTGTTCTTCCCAAGCAAAGTATTCTTCGGGGGTTAAGTTTGTGGGTTTGTCTTTAGCGGCGATCATTTTGGTTGGGTAATGGTTAATGGGTAATTGGTAATACTTTGATTTTATTCGCTGTTCCCTAACTTTTCGTTGGTAAAGAAATAACCTGTACTTCGCTGATTTTTGACAACTGCTTATCATTGGTAATTAACACTGCTGCACACTCCCAAGCCCTGGCAAGAATAACAGCATCAGGCATTTTTAAGCTATATTTTCGCCTTAATTAAATTGTTTTTTCGGAAATATTCGTATCTAGAGATACTTCGATAAGAGTTTTTAGAGTTGAGCGAATTAAATTATCTTCCTGCGAAGATAAACCCTTAAAAGATAAAATCTCAATACTTGTGATGACAGAATAACCTATGTTACCATTGGGTATGGGTTGGGTTAATTCTTGATTGAACAATGAGATCAAAATATTAGTATCAATGAGATAATCCAGTTTCATCCCACTCACTCCGAATTTGCTCTTGCCAAGCTAAAGCATTAATCTATTGAAAAGCTGTAATTTTCCCTGAGAGTTGGTTAATGGGATGCTCTGAAGCATAATCAGGATTAGATTGACTATCAACTGGTTGACTATGGAGTTTTTGACTCAGATATTGCAAAATCTCCTGTTGTTCTGTCCAAGATAATTGTTCAAGTAAGCTAAATACTTGTTCTTTGGTAATTTGCAAGTTTAGCATTGCTTAAATCTCCATATTTTTTATCAGGTAATGGGTAATTGGTAATTGGTAATACTTTTATTTTCTTCCCTGTTCTCTGTTCTCTGTTCCCTATTTCAAATAAACAGTTTTTGGAGTAAGCCTTTTTTGAATTTTTCGGTTTGCTCGATTTGGCGGGAGAGGGCTTCAATTTTGCGATCGATGGCGGTCAAGAAAGTGACTATTTTTCGTTGCTCTTCTAAGCAAGGTAACGGTATTTTGATATTTGAGAAATTTTGTAACTGCCCAGGTAGGAATGTCAGGAATATTCCCATGAGGGAAGAAAGATGGTAGTGTTCAAGCATGAATCCAGAAGAAAAAGATCAAAA
>NZ_JBALCO010000092.1:0-140868 GCF_036919595.1 Nostoc sp.
TTGTAGATCCTGATTGCTCATTGTCTGCTCTTACACTTGTACACTCATCCGTATTATCTCGTAATCTTTTTCAAAAATCAAATAGGATTCCTATAGTAATAGTCAGATTCCTAAGAAAAAGCCACGAAAAGGTAAATGAAGTTATGAGGATAAAAAGAGCAATCAAGAATTAGCCAAGATTCGACTTTTAGGTGAGCATGTAAATCGCAAGCTAAAGATATTTAAAATTTTGTCTTTGACTTATAGAAATCGTCAAAAACGATTTAGTTTGCGGTTTAATCTGATTGCTGCTCTCTACAATTATGAGTTGCATCTAGACCATACCCAATCTTCTTGAGCGACTTTTGCAAGAGGTCTATTAATTATTCTGGCTCGGTTGAATGCTAATGCTGCGACTGTGGCGCGTCCTGTAGGTGTCAAGCCGATAATCGAGTGTGTATCTGTTGACCAGATAAAGTGTTCTTGCCAACTATCAGTGCGAGGATTAAATAAGGGTACTTCTGATAATGACTGTTCATCAAAGGCTTTAAGTTTATCGGATTTTTGGCGATTGCAATGAAAACACGCCAAAGCTAAATTATCAATGAAATTAGCACCACCTTTGGTAAGAGGAATTACATGGTCTACAGTGAAGGAAACATATTGCCATTGTTCCGATGCGTGACAATATTCGCACAGAAACTTGGCTCGTTGTCGTACTTGATTTTGAGTAGCTTCACTAATGTAACGATTCGCAGACAAATTTATAGTTTCCTATAATTCACTTTGATTTTGAGTTAGCGATGAATTTCTGATCATCCGATTCACCAAACTCAGATAATCGTCTAATTATTCATATTCATCTAATTCTTTTTCTTCCTCTGAAGTCAGTGTAGATTCTTTTTGCTTAATTAATAAGGCTTCAATTCGCCCCTGTACTAAGCTGGAAGCTCGAAATATTGGCACTCCTTCTACTAGCTCGATGCGGACAGCACCATCTAATGGTAAACTGTTGGGCAAGTGTGACAATTTCATAGGTAAATTGATTGTCATAAATTACTTTATCCAGACTGTGGGTGAGATAATTTTAGCTGACTTGTCATCTAAATAGAAATTGTAAACAGGTTCTCCTGATAATTCACAGCGAAGCGGCTCAAGAATTTTAGTGAACGGATTCCAAACTGCTGTAACAGTCCGTTTTACTTTCTTTCGTTGCAACTCACACTGAATATGTACCGTAGGGAGATGGATAATCATTGCACTGTGCAACCAAGCTTCTACACTCATTGCATAACGCTCTTGGATATCTAACAATTTTCTCTCTAACTCTCTATTAGTAGCTTCAATTCGTGCTAATTCTTTGTCTTTGTCATCACCAATCAATTTTTTTAACTCAATCTTGTTGCGAATTGAGTCGCTAATCGTGTTGTAATAATCCTTGAGTCTTTCTTCATCTCTAGCTCTTGCTCTTGTTAATTTAGCCTGCCAATTATCTAGAGATTTTCCAATCAATATTGCACTTTGATGTTCGATTAACCTCAACAAATCTTCAATTGTCATCGCCAATGGTGTCTCTTGATGCTCCACAGAAATTCTGTCAGACTCCCAAAACAAAGCATCCCCAATTTCTACTGGTGTTACTCCTGTTATTTCATTGATAATGAACGAAACTAAACCAATCCTTTTTTCGGAAGCATTCGCGGTGTAAGCCACATTACACAAGATGTAGCGAGTCATTGATGGTTTAGCATCTAAAAAACGAATTAAGCCATTTTGAGGTGCGAGTCTCTCCAATAAAATTTTCTCAAAGCCTGTGTTTTTCAGATGTCCATCGATTTTAACACCCAACGCACTAATAAGTCCTTTAACAGCTAATAGTTCAGATAGCTTATTCAGGACTTCTGAATGATAGGTGACAAAAACACTTTGGGGTACATCAGCAAGAGTTGTAAAAGTAACTTCTTCTGGGAGCGAAAGCAGCGATGCTATATTTTCAGTCAACAACACATTCAAAATGTGTTCCCCAGCAGGTTCTGCTATTCCATCATGCAGAGAAACAATTTTTTCTAAGGTAGCAATAATTGGGTCTGATAACATATTCAGTCAAATCAATCTCTCAAGCTTCAAAATCTTCGCCAAAAATCTGTTCATCCAGTTCTTGAATTTGCTGATACTGGTTTTTGGCTTTCAACAAATTATCTGCCAATTGCTCGAAGGCTGTATCTAATTCGGGTTTTATTTGATGCTTGAGCCAGATATCCATAACAATTTCACTAAAATCAAATTCATCATCCACATTCCCTAAAATTGTTTCAATCTCTCCGATCACCAGTTCAAACATATTAATTTTGTCATGCAATATCCGCAGAATATACTCTTCGATACTGCCTTTTAGACAAAAGTTAAAAATAAAAACATCCTGGGTTTGTCCAATGCGGTGGATACGACCAATGCGCTGTTCTATTTTCATTGGGTTCCAGGGCAGGTCATAATTAACGATCGCGTTCGCAAACTGAATGTTACGTCCCTCTCCGCCTGTTTCCGATGCTAAGAGTACAGAAACATTATCCCGAAATGCGGCTATAGCCTCATCTTTCTGTTTAAGGGACATCCCACCAGTAAATTCTGCAAAGGGGATATTTGCTGCTTGCAGAGTTTGGGCTAAATAGGTGCTAGTTGCTTTGTGGGTCGTAAAGACCAAGGTTTTCTGGGAAGATTTTGAGAGCATCTCTACCAATACTTTTGCTTTCTCGACCTGCTTCACCTGGGCTGCTCGTCTTGCTAAAGACTTCAGTTCTTCATCGGGTAAGCGAAGAGTCAGTTGCTTGAGAGAGTCAGCCAAAGCACCAGGGGATGAACCAGCACGCATCAACAAATTGGTACGGGAGAGTCTGTCTAGCTTGTCCTCTGAAGAACGTAAATACTCGCTCAAGTCCTGGTAAAGTTTCTCCTCGCCGTCAGCAGGGGTAACGGTAATTGTGGTGGCGAAGCGTTTGGGCAGTTTGACATCTACTAAGGCGCGGGTATTTCGCACCATGACTTCCCGCATCAGGGAGCGCAACTTTTCTGGATTTTTAGGAACTCGCCCATTTCTGGAATCTACGTATTCTTTTTTAAAAGCGGCTTCTGTTTGTAGTAGTCCTGGTTTGAGGAGGGTGAGGAGATTAAACAGTTCAATAAGGGAGTTCTGCACTGGCGTAGCAGTGAGCATGAGGATAAACCGCTTATTGAGGGCATTGACCAGTTTCCAGTTGAGGGTAGTGCGATTTTTCAGGTGGTGGGCTTCATCGACAACAACTAAGTCCCAAGTGCGATCGGTGACGTGGGGATAATGTTTAGCAGACTTAGCCGTGTTTAATGAAGCGATAATTCGCGGATTATTCGTCCAAAATTCGTCTATCGGTTGTTGCGGGTCACGATTATCTGTGGTGATAGTAGCAATATTAAATTTGTCACTTAACTCTGATTGCCACTGTGAAACTAGGGATGCGGGAGTTAACACCAGCATGGACTGTACCATACCCCTTGCTAAGTACTCGGCTATGATTAGTCCCGCCTCAATGGTTTTGCCCAATCCGACTTCATCGGCTAGTAATGCGCGTCCACCCAGTTGTCTAAGTACTTTTCGGGCTGTTTCAATCTGATACCAGTATTTGTCAATAGCAGTTAGTGTGGGCAGGCAAATTAGCTGATCGTAGTCTGCCATTACCGAAAGGTTGAACAGGTCTAAACGCGCTTCGTAGAAGTTTATCGGGTCATATAAACCAGCTTTCAGAGCTTCACTGGCAGTGTCAGAATTGAATTTAAATGTATAGTTTTTCTCCATAATGCACCCCAAAAAGCTACTTTTGACCACCCCACGCACAGCTAATAGCTATCTGACCGGATAGTGACACTGTTAAATCTACATACAATGAAGTTATATAAAATCTACTGCAATTTATATTCTATTAATAAACTTTTTTCATCTGATACACGTAAACTGGAAACTAAAACCGAGTCGGTTGACCAAACCTCAACGTATTTTCTAGGAACAAGAGCCAGTGTCAACTTCTGACCATCTTTGCCGGATTATTGCCGTGTTTAATCAGGCGGGTGGTGTCGCCAAATCAACACTAACCCAAAATTTGGGATACCACTTAGCAAAACGAGAACACCACGTTCTCCTCATCGACATAGACCCCCAAGCGTCCTTGACCAAATTCATGGGGTTAGTGCCATCTCAGTTACAAAAAACCATTGCTGATGCCATTATCGACGAGTAGCCCTTACCGATTCACTTTGGTATTCACGGTATGGACTTGGTTCCAGCAAGTCGAGTCCTAAGTGGAGCCGAATGCAGTTAGTCAGTGCTGCGATGCGCGAGTTGCGCCTTAAGGAAGCTGTTGAATCTGTTCTAAATGAATACGACTTCATTCTTATAGATTGTCCCCCCAGCTTAGGATTGCTTTCTTATATCGCCTTAGTCGCGGCCACACACGTACTCGTTCCCGTTGAAACCCATATAAAAGCCTTTGAGGGAACCGACGAACTTTTACAAACTATTACCCACGTTAAAAATAAAGCTAACCGCAAAATCCAAATAGCAGGGTTTGTTCCCACTCGGTATGCTCAACAGAATTCAGGCGATAAACGCGCATTAGCAGCTATCCAAGCACAACTTTCTGCTTGGGGTCGTATCTTCCCGCCCATTCCCAGAGCCACGGCTTTTGTCGATGCATCAGAAGAACGTGCGCCCCTAGCAGTATTTGACCAAAAACATCCTGTAGTCGCTATCCTTGAAGAAATTGCTTTGGCTTTGGAGGCTTTGTGAACCGACGCAAACAAACAGACAAACCCTTTGGGGGTCAAATTACCACTCCACCCCCTGCACCTTGGTTATCTTCACCGGATGCAGAGTCGCCAGCCGCAACTGAAACTCAAATCAAGCTTTCAGATATAGTTCTGCCCCAACAGCAACCCAGACGATACTTTGACCCAGAAGCATTACTTGAATTAGTCTCGTCAGTCAAACAGCATGGCATCCTCCAACCTCTGTTGGTGCGTCCACTAGGCTCTGGGAAATATGAATTAGTAGCAGGAGAACGACGCTATCGAGCAGCTACAGAGGTGGGACTAGAAAACGTGCCTGTGGTTGTGCGTGAGCTATCGGTAGAGCAAGCTTTTCAGTTGGCTCTAATTGAAAACCTGCAACGATCAGACCTTAACCCCATTGAAGAAACTGAAGGGATTTTGCACCTGTTGGCAATCCGGCTGCATTGCGATTTAGAAGCCGTAAAATCCTTGCTCTACCGAATGAAGAACGCTCACAGTAAAGGTGAGGAGCAATCAAAAGATTCATTAAATGAATCTAGGAGAAACGTTTCTCCTAACTTAGATAATCCGCAATCTCTTGACAACATTTTTGACAATTTATCCGATGAAACCGAATCTAAAAGAAACGTTTCTCCTAAAAAAGAGCAGACGGAATCTCTTTACACCATTTCTCTTCATTTAGATTCTGAGACAGAATCTAGGAGAAACGTTTCTCCTAAAGGGTAGGATGAGCAATCAAAGACGGTACAAGAGGTATTTCAGAGCTTGGGACTGATGAATTGGCTATCGTTCACAACCAAGCGTTTACCGTTGCTCAATCTGCACGAAGAAATTTTAATGGCACTGCGAGAGGGCAAGTTGGAATATACCAAAGCCCAAGCTCTAGCACGGGTAAAAGATGAGGAACTGCGAAAAAAACTCTTGTCCCAAGCAATAGCTAACGATTAATGCGGCTTGAAAATCTTGGCGGTCTTGTTCATTTTGATACAAATAACGCGGAAAATGGATATCCAGTCCCCGCCGGGATGCTTGACCACTTAAATTACGAAAATTGAGCAGTTCGTAAGTCCCAATCAGAATGTGTAGCACTCCCGTAACATTGGTCATGGACTTAATCCAGTCCAACTGGTCTAAAAGCTTACCAGCACTTGCACCAGTCCCAATTTTCATTAAGTGCTGTGCTTCATCCAAAATCACTGCCCGTACATTCAGGGGGCGACAATCGCCTCAAAACCGAGTCAGCTAAAGGTTTAGAAGGTACAGACCCGTTGAAAAATTAGGCTGCTTATTGAGAATGAACCGTGTAGGAGTCGTAGACCAATCTGTAGAGATCAGTTTTGTGGTAAAAAAGAACGGTCTCGTAATTTGACCAAGACCGTCAGAAAAAATGCTGCCTTCATTCTATCAAAAGTTCTTAGAGAAATACCTGAATGAAGCGCAGTTAATCACTCTCTCCATGTTGGTGTGGTTACTCCAAAACCAGAAGCAAGTCAGGATAGAAAGATTAGCCGCGACCCTACCTTTACCTATACAACAAAACAGCCGTAGACGGTTATCTAATAATTTACTTGCATCTGTTGGTGCTTTGGGGAGGCGATTTCCTCTACTATTCGTACGTGGGAGCAACCCAACATAACCGCAACCAAAAGTGGCTTCGGCTTCCCGAAACTGTTTGACCCATCGAGACAAGGTGCTTTGAGGTATGTCCTTATATATGTCTGTGCGGTGCTGGAAATATGCTTGTACTAGATGAAATCTGCGATTTGCTTTTTGTAGATCTGCTCTCGAGGCGGCAACCATCAATTCACCCACTCTTTCATTGATGGTTGCGTGTGTTTCTGAAGTATGAATGTTGATAGTGCCACTGTCAAATAATTGTAGAAAAAATGCTGTGGGCAACTGCATTGGTTGTCCGACTTCGGGTAACAGTGTGGTTGTCGTCTCGCCCAAGTTAACTAAAGTCCAAAGTTGTGCATCCCAGACTAATAAGGTGTTAGGCAAGAGTGTTGTGGGTGAGGTGATTTGTTGATGATGCCCAGTTGTCCCTATTGCTAAATGTGTATGAGCAGCATGAATTTGTTGGTCTGCCCATAGCTGAACTCGCCAATGTTCCACTAGGGGAACTGCATACAAGTCTACGTAGACTTGCTCTGTGGCAATCATGGCATAGATATCGTTGGCACGCACTCTAGGTATGGTTGCAAGTGTGGCGGCAATGGTTGTTCCTGGAGTGGCTTGAACTGAAGACCGTATTTGTTCTGTAATGGAAAGGGGGATATTGGCGGTGAACCTAAAGTAGTCTTCTAAAAACATTAGGTTCTGAGTGAATATAGGATTTAGTTCGGTATCGGTGCGAACATGGTATTTTAGTCCAAATGATGCGGCGTAAGCTTCTCCTGGTGGGCAATGCCAATGACCAGTTTCAGTTTTTTGGTAGCGTGAAGGGTATTTTTGGGCTAGTCGTTTTAATTCGGTTTCGGTTTTCCATCCTTCCCAAGCTGCACCTGTCGTCCGCAGTACGAAGAAGTCTGGGGTATGGTAATGAGCTATTTTTCGTCCGTTTTGTTTTTGGTACTGAATTTTAAATGGCGGTGGTTGGTCGTAGAACTCTAACACCTCTGGATCATGTTCCATTTGATAAATCGCCCACAGTTCTACTGTGTGGCTTTCAAATTGAATGGTTTGACCCATTTTGCGGCTAGGGTAAACTCCACTGACGTTTTTGGCGCGTCCTTGTACTCTGCGAGAAGGTGGGGCAGCGCGAATTGCGGCGATTAGTAAGAGTGTTTGTGCCGTTAGGATTTGTGTAAAAATAACCTGAACAAATTTTATGTATAAGTTAGATTTAGCAAGCTATTCCATATAAATTTTGTACAACTTATTTTTACATGATGCCTTAGTTGCTGTTGCTTACACCAATAATCAAATTCATCGTCTGTCATGAGAGTTTTTCATCCAAGAAAAGAGTGTTTCTCTTGTCATGAGGTAGTTTTAGGCTTTCAGTACGCAATACAAAACTACGGAGTCATGGTTTTAAGTGAAGCATATCTTGGAATTTTGAACCATATTTTGAATTGAAAGTTTAAGTTAGATCAATTTTTTCAGAGATTTTTTGTCCAAGTTTTGTCTCTTTGTGTTTTTTCAACTCATTCTTTAATTATGCTTCAGAACTTCAACTCTATTTCATGATTTGATTCAAAGTTTTATGTTGTGATTGGTGAGAAAGCCTGAAATTGCGTTAACTCTTTCTCGATTTATAATTCCAACTTTTTCCCAAATTATGATTCAAATGACATATATTAAGCAATTTGGCGAGATGCGATAAAAATCATTGTTTTTAGTTATGGAAAACAGCGCAAGTAAGCAAAAATTAAGCAACAATATTTTTTGACTTGCTCTAAAGCTTTGCTGGCAAAGACTTCAGCCAGGAACGACCGCGCACCCTTCTTGCGAGGAATAGGCTATTGGTGAATTAGGGGGTCACGATCACCCCGGATTGAATTTGCACTCAATTTGGGGGAACGAGTGGCACTTTTGTCAGTTTGCGATCGCAACCCCATATAGTTTTATATAAGGACATTTATCATCCGAATAATTTAGCACTTTTACAAATGGCAAGGATGACCATTGACCAGTTACAGATTTTCCTGGCGGTGGCGCAGCACATGCACTTTACTCGCGCCGCAGAGGAGCTTTACATCACTCAACCTTCTGTAAGTGCTGCAATCCAAAGCCTTGAGGAACAGTATGGAGTGAAAGTGTTCAATCGAATTGGTCGTCGCATTGAACTAACCCTTGCTGGCAAGATGCTACAAGTAGAAGCACAAAAAATTTTGACTCAGGTGGAATTAACTGAGCGCGGTTTGCGAGAATTAAATGACTTGAAACGGGGTGAACTCAAGTTAGGTGCAAGCCAAACCATAGGTAATTACTGGCTTCCCCGCTTCATTAGTTTGTTTAAGCAAGAGTATCCTAACATCTCTGTGGATTGTACATTAGGTAACACTACTGAAATTAGTGAAGGAACGGTTACAGGATTGTTTGACCTCAGCCTAGTAGAAGGGGAAGTTGAACCATCGCTTTTAGCTTCTCTAGAACAACAAATTGTCGGCGGAGATTGTCTGCAAATAGTTGTCGGTCAATCTCATCCTTGGTTTGAAAAAATTGCAGTTGAGGTAACAGAATTAACAAACACTGCTTGGGTGATGCGCGAGAAAGGCTCAGGAACCCGTCAGCAGTTTGAGCAAGTGCTAAGACAGTGGGGTATTGAACCAACACTGTTAAATATAATTTTGTTAATGAAAAGCGGTGATATGGTCAAAGCAGCTGTTGAGGATGGGGTAGGAGCAGCAGCGATTTCCAACCTGATTATTACTAAAGAACTACGTCTTGATATGCTTCGTTGTATTAAAGTTACAGGTGTTGCGAGAAACACTAATGATCCAGATCCACTCTCACGACCTTTCTTTTTATTAAAGCATCGAGAACGCTTTCAAACCCGCATCTCCCAAGTGTTTGAGCAACTGCTAGTATCGGCTCAATCTACGGAATAGCTGTAGCCCCCATTCCGCAAGTGCGATCAGAAATGCATAGGGTAACAATTACGAATTACGTTAGCGAGTCTTCTCCCTTGGCGTTAGCCTCTCCCTTTGGGAGAAGGGGAGACGCAATCGAGCGAACGAGCGTCACGAGCGTCATTATCAATTACAAATTATTTTGCCTGAAGCTGAATCTGCACAGGCATTCCCGGAACATTATCCTTCAATGGTACGATTACTAAATACCGACGAGATTGTGCATCTGCATCACCCTTTACAATCTGCCCAATTGGCCCCAGTGTCGTCACAATTGCTGCGCCCGATGGATTAGTTTGGAACTTTGCCAACGACTGTAGTTTGCCATAAGGTTGGCTAGAACGCTCCGCTAATGCCAATTGATACATACTTTTAGGTTGGAGTCCAGTTACTGCTGCTTCTAGTAAATCAATCACGCCTAAGTTGTTAACAGTCACAGTCGTCGCAGGCTTTTTAGCTGATGAACCTGGCGCACCCATTACCAGATGAGCCACCATACCAGACTTGCCCAAAGGCTCTAGATTTGCCAATCCATCTCCAGTAGGAACTGCATTAGTCACATAAACCAGTGCTTGCGAGGATTGACCACTAGGTATTGTAGCGATCGCTCTATTTTTGATAGTATCAATCACAGTCATCTTAGTACCATTTTCTAATGCGACGTAGATCCGAGTGCCATCACCATTCGGCCAAAGACCGTGGGGTAACTCACCTGTCGGGATGGTTGCTACCAGCTTGGGAGTATTCGTCGTTGTAAAAACTTTCACCACATTCTCGCCGCCAATTGTAACGTAGGCGAATTGTCCTTGCTGATTCCTGACGATGTTGACATGGTTGGTGATTGCTCCAGTGTCCAAGGTAGCAATGATATTGAAAGGTGCTTCTGCGTTGAATACTTGAACTTTGCCAGTATCTTTTAATGTGAACCAAATTTGCTTTCCGTCGGGAGTTGCAGCAATATTTGGGCAAAAAGGAGAGGCTTGTTTAACTGTTCCCACAACCTGATGCGACTTGACATTGATGACGCTTGTCTGCGGTGTAAAACTAGAGCAGACAAATCCATATTTACCATCGGGACGAAAAATTGTCATCCCAGGGCCATTACCAATGGTGATGCGTTGTTTTTCTTGATACGTTTGACTGTCTAACACTGAAACATAATCTTCCCCCCGCACCGTTACCCAAACTTCACTACCATCAGGAGTGAAGAAAGCTTCGTGAGGCGATCGCCCAACATAAGTAATGTGCTTAACTTTATTTGTGTGGGTATCAATGAAGGCTACCGAGTTAGAACCTACGGAAACTACCGCCAAGGTGTGATTGTCGGGCGAAAAACCCATCCCATGTACCAGCAATTGACCAGTATACAGGGGACTCAAATTCTCTGGCGCTGTTTTACCTAAACGAATTACTCCTAGCAGTTTATTGGTTTCGGGATTGTATACAGAAATTGTATTAGAGGTTTGGTCAGCCGTGTAAACGCGATCGCGTCCACTAATTGGAATATCTGGTGTAGATGCTGCATAAGGAACTTGCCCTGCTAAGGCTGGTGCCGTTAAACCTAGTAGAATAGCAGATGTGATTGTGGCGATCGCCTTTTGGGGCGCGGTGCTTTGCGCCATCGCTCGATTTTTCATAAAGATATTTTCAAAACTTATTTTGGTGAAGGCGCGGGTGATTGTGGATGCTTGAGCGTCAGCTGCATCAGTTCAATTTCTGATTGTTGAGTGACGATAATTTCTTGCGCTAATCGTCGCAGACGAGGATCTGTACCGTACTGTAATTCAGTTTTTGCCATTTCAATTGCACCTTGATGATGTGGAATCATCATCGTCGCAAAGTCAGTATCTGTATTACCAGTCATTTGCACACGCTCCATAGCAGTGTGCATAGAGGTCATTGCTTTACCAAAAGCTTGATTTGCCGGGATCTGATGGTTCGGCATCATTGACGCTACTGGAATGCCAATTGATAAGGAAAGTAGAAAAGGTGCGGAGTTCAAAAAAGACATATTTTCCTATCTTGTTCTATGGCTTAACAATCTTCAAGGTTTCTTCAGTAATTTGATAGTTACTAGAGACCATCAGTGAGAGTTTAAGATAATCTTACTTTTGTCAATTAGAAATTATGCTGAAAATTTAGGATAAACACAGGTATGAAGTTAACTATTGTACTGAACTTATGCTGCAAGAATGAATCATGCGTATCAAGATTGAGCGATCGCCTGCTCAAAAATTGTGTTTCCGACCCCGATTTCAGCAATATTTTAAGTACTATTGCTTATTGACAAATGCTATTCGAGCTTAACCTCTCACGAATGACCAGAGACAGATTTGTAAACTAAGGTATAGTCAACCGGAATTTTAGTCTTGACATTACTGAATGTAATCAACGCCTTCACTGTCTCTGTTCCCTGAAGAGGTGTAGTGCTTTTCACATTGGTGATAGCAGTTTCCATAGGCGCTTGGGCTTTGATAAACTTCTGCCATACTGCTTGAATCTTGTCTTTACCTTGATATTTTCCTGCTAGAGGCCCACCAACCCATTGCAAGGTTGGGGATTCGCTGTACTGGGACATCACTTTTGTTAAGTCACCTTAGGCGATCGCGCTCCCAATGACTTTGAGCTAAAGTTGTTGTGGGGCTATTAGTAGGGCTACTAGCGATCGTTGGGGATGAAGTTGTGCTTGGTGCAGAACCATACCCGAAATCAGCATTATTTGGTGATTGATTGGAACAAGCCACACTCAAGGTAAGAACAAGCACAAATAAAACTGGGAAAATAGCCGATTTTGAGAAAGCTTTAGTAGAAATAATGAAATCAACCTCTAATGTTTAAAGAACAGGGTAAATTATTGAAAACAGTCTGTATCAAGCCTTTTTAAGAATTACGAATTACGAATTAAGCAATTCTTTGCCACCATAAAAGACTTACTGCCACAGAATATAGAATCCCAAAATAAAACATGAGATTGAATGTGGAAAGCCATTTACCATATTGTCCTTTCATGGCCTGGTTAGCTCTAGTTTGGACATTCATCTTTACTTGTCCTAACACTTCCATTTATCGTAAATAGTCACGCAGACAATTGGTGAAACTATTGAAGCGCCAAAATAAAACAAAAGCAAACCAGTAAATTGATAAAGCCACACCGTGGGAAATAATTGGCGGAACAGGTGAATTTTTAGTTTGCAATGAGAAGCCAAATATGGCAAAGCTGATACTGAAAAAGAAAGTTGTTACATTCCACCAAGTCTTAGTGTGTTCCTGCTCCCGTTCCCAAAGTTTTAAATATAGTTCCTCATTACTTAAACCTATCTGGGAAGCTGACGATTTTAAAGGTTCGATATTGCTCATTATCCTTGCTCCAAGATGATATAAATTAGTAGCAAGTTTAGCAAACAGCGTCCTAAAAATCTCATTATGATATCAACACTTCATCTGCATCGGTAGCTTCAATAATTGATTCAGCCTCCTGATTAATGGCATTAATAGTCTCTTCAGGTAAAAATTTAGCTTCAGGACTATGGGGACTTTTGAAAGTTAACTGTGCGTCAGATTGCTGACAAGCAACCATTGTTTTGATGTGTTCGCCTTCATCATCTCGAATTGCTACATAAACATCGTAGAGATTTTCGATTTTTGGACGACGTTCGGCTAGAGGATGAGAAGTTTGAAATTCATCAAACATGTAAAGGTCGCCATCGCGGTAATAATTAATCGCTACTTGGGGTGCTGGCTGAGTTTTAAGTTCCGTCTCATACTCTTTTAAAAATGCATCGTATGTGTGATATGCGTGTTCTTCTATTAACTGTGTGAAGTAATAAGCAGAGGATGGATAAATAATATACACGAATATCAAAATCCAGTAATAAGTTATGACCCCACTACCTGCAACAAAGCGATCAATCCAATATTGATTACCTCCTAATGACTCAGCAATGAGTAGGTGATGTAGCTCATTCCAAGATTCAGCAAAGTGAATTTTAAGCCAGTCAGATTTTCGCCACCAGCCGAGACTTTCATAAAGGTGAAGGACTGACAAAAAAGCAAAGTAGGGAACTCGCGCTACCGTTTCTAGCACATAAAATCGTGGATATAAACGATTGCGGTAAAAAACGTTCAAGATGAACTCTAAAAAATTAACTAGTAATCGAATCATTTTCCTAAACTCCTTTTAGTTGCATCAATATCTCAATATCAAGGTAAAAATTAGGCTTTCTATTTGGGTAAATTGATTTCAGGCTGTGCAAATTAATGCACAACAATGCAGAGATTGGCTTTAATTGTCATCAACTTTTCACTTTTACCATTTCAGCTTAGATGAATAAAAAAATAGAAACAAACGTTCTTTACTATATAAACAATAGTTTTAGTCTATTGATACTCTAGGTTTATCTGAAACTGTTACATACTCAAACGTTGAGAAGAATTCTGGATGCATTTGTAGGTGACAGAGGAATTATGCATATCTTCGAGAACTGTAGTTTAGCTCTTTTCATCTTCTTGCTTTGAGTAACTTTCATGTCATATTAAATAGTTTAAAACTATCATATAAATAATTAAAAACGTTTGTTTCTATGATTTAAACCACTTAGAGTTATACCAACCCTTAATACGAGGTTGATATGAAACAAAATATTAGGACGAACAAGAGAGTGCAGATACTGCAACTAAGTTCAGAACAAAAGCTGCTGTACCGAAAAATTGTATTCCTCTTAGCGGCTGGATTTTGTCTAACTCCTTGGGCTTCACCACCAATAGCACTAATGTTGGGGATTTTTTTGGCACTGACTCACGAGAACCCATTTCATCGGATTAGTCGCCCAGCCGCTAAATATTTACTAGAAGCGTCCGTAATTATGCTGGGCTTTGGGATGAATTTAGCAGTTGTGCTAAAGGCAGGTGCAAGCGGTGCTTTGTTTGCCGTTGGTAGCATCAGTGCAACCTTCATTCTTGGTTATTTTCTAGGGAAATGGTTGAAGATTCCAATCATTGCCTCTGCCTTAATTTCAGCCGGAACAGCTATTTGTGGCGGAAGTGCGATCGCAGCTGTTAGTTCAGTAATTAACGCAGCAGAAAGCGAGATTTCTGTAGCAATGGAGACGGTCTTTGTCCTCAACGCTGTTGCTTTATTCGTATTTCCACCTCTAGGACACGCGCTGCACTTGACTCAGGCACAATTTGGAACCTGGTCGGGTATAGCAATCCATGACATTTCTAGTGTGGTTGGTGCAGCATCACATTATGGTCAGAGTGCGCTATATACAGCCACAGCTGTCAAACTTTCCCGCGCTTTATGGATTGTACCTATCTCAGCAGCAGCAAGCTATGTATTTCAGCGTCAGCAGGCAAAATCGGGTAAGAGTGTGATCCATAAACCCCAAATACCCTGGTTTATTGGCTTCTTTATCCTTGCTTCTGTAGTGCGGACTTTTATCCCGGAAGTTGCTTCTTGGTCGCCAGTGGTAACACACGTCTCAGAAGCGGGTTTGACGCTAACGCTGTTTCTAATCGGTGCAGGGCTATCGCAACGGATGTTGAAAGCGGTTGGTTGGAAACCGATGCTTCAGGGGGTAGTGTTGTGGATATTTATTAGTGCTACTTCGCTTGGTGTCATTGTATTAGTTGTGCATTAGTAAGAAATAATAAAAGTGACTATGACGAACATTTTGCTTTATTTACTGTTGGGCGTATTAGCAGGATTCTTAAGTGGGCTGGTTGGCATTGGTGGAGGGGTTTTAATTGTCCCGGTGCTGGTCTTTTGGTTTGGGTTATCACAGCACGAAGCACAAGGTACAACATTAGCCTTGTTAGTACCGCCTATTGGGTTGCTTGGCGCGTTGACATACTATAGACCTCTTGCAAAAGTCTCAAATGCATGGCTGCCAACTTCATTGATGTAGAAGGCACTCTAGCCGATGTCCAGCACCACATTAAAGCAGGTCAAGCCATCTGTGCTGGCTTGTTGGGTGGTAAATGGCGGAGCAAGGCCAATATCATCGGTTCTCAGTGGCTACTACTCGACATCGATTCGGCAAGTCTGGGAACCTGATTTAACTTTCTTAGAAGACTTGGACTCTATTGATATTACCGGAGATAAACAACTCAAAAAAAGTGCTGCGGCTCGTTATGCTGCCGAGAAACTACACATTTGCCGACATTTTTAGAGGTAAAACCCTGTTATATGGTAAATGGCGAGATATGAATTTTTATAGTTTAAGTAATGATATTTTTCAAATAATTCGCACTAACTAGTCCAATTGGAGAATTGTCATACTCAAAATGATAAAAGTCTATACTTACGTGTTAAAGAATAAGTTTATGTATAACAATGCTTATCATTACTTTTAAATAAAACTGATAAGCTATGCACTACCCACTATTTAATAGTTAGATTCAGGTAGTGACACAATGTCTTCATCCATATTTTACTAAATTTTATATATTGTTAATTGTAAACAACGTTATAGCGTTGAAATTTATAAGCAAAAGTGAATAATGCCCCCTATTCAACTGATCTACACCAACGTGTCTAAGTTTCAGTTTAGTTTTTTAGTAGGCTTAATCAGCGCCCTTAGCGCCTGTGTTAATCTACCAGCAGTAGCTTTACCAGGGCAAGATGCTGAGACAGTTATGCGATGGTCACATGATCATCAGTTGATTGCTTTCCTCATGCCTAGCATCAAGTTACAAGCGGGAGAACCCGATTTGTTCTCTACATCTAAGTGCCTTTGCAAGGAGTTAAGTTTTGACGTTTGGGCACCTAATGGCCTGGTGATCCAAGAAATGATCGATTATCGATCTAGTGATACGTCTTTCAATTTCGATCCAAACAATTCCGCCGGAATTAATCTGATTCGACAAGTGTACGATTCTGCGATCGCTCAAGATTTTTCATCTTCTACCCTGATATATAAGAGAAACGATAACACTCCCAGACCCAGTTTTTACCGAGGTAAGCGCTACGGGTATATCACGCTACACTTTCTTGATCGCCGCCGCCAAAATATAACTCAGCAACGCGCTGTGTCACAGCTAACATTAGTGCCTCTGGGCCAACTAGAAAACGAAATTCAACTTGATAAAAAAATCTAGGGTTATTTCCTCGACTTCGATAGTGTGAACTATTTCAAGGTCACATGGCGGCTGATTGCAGTAGACATTGGTCTATTCTTGCTTCTGGGTTGCGGCTGAGTCTAATGCATAAGCTAACTTCACTCATTCCTAACCCCGCTATCCTTAAATGGGGTTTCCTTACAAATACTGTTCATAGCAATAAACAAGCAAAATCATGAAACTTCTTAAATTAGTAAGCATGTTCCTGTTAACAGGAGCATTTGTAAGCGCTCAGACTATTATCAGCATAACTTTTCCACAGCCTGCTGCCTCACAGTCCACTAATCGCAGTAAAGCGATTGAAGTACCATTTAAAGTTTGCTACTCATCCGAAATATGGGTGCGTCCTACTAAAGCAGAACAAATAAAGTTTCTGCTGTCTAAAAAAAGATATGGTGATGTAACTAAGGAACCTGAGCGTTATGAAAGATGGTTGAGGTATAATATTTTTTCGTTTACAATTTTTGGTGGTAGTGCGTTTGCTGATTATCATTATCTTGCGGGTTTATGGACACCCATAGGTAATCGTGTATGGCAATGTGGTGAATCAAGGCATAAAATTAACACTGGAGAGATAGCTGAAGTCTGGGTTTTGCTGTACAAAGTAATAAGTATCAACTGGGTAGGCAATCACTATCTTATGGTAGTTAAGCCTACAGAAAAAGGTTTTCAATATATTCAATTATCTAGACGAGAGCATCAGGATTCACTTCCATTAAAAGTCGTTACTGAAGACGGTAGTGAGATGAAAGTATTACCCTTTTCACCCAAGTCGTTTGGTTCATAACTCAAGTTACTAGTTATATGATTACGGAGTCAAAAAATGCCATTTAAAAGCACAAATGGACAAAGAAAAAGGGAACGCTTATATCCGACTATATGACCAAGCATTGTTACCTTAGCAGACTACTAATGGTTGCCTGTAATTTTTATTTTTGGGTCTGGACTTTTAGAGTCATAGTTAGAAGCCATTTAATTGTTTAGAACTTTTATCAAATATTGTGTCAATGTAAACGCATCTACACCCAATTCGCTACGCTCTTGGGCGGCTATTATACCGGCTTGTGAATGCCACCAAGCGGCAGTTGCCACAATATCTTCTACGGGAATCTGTTTAGTTGCTGCTTGCGCCAACAATCCACCCAGTAGCCCAGTTAACACGTCGCCGCTACCGCCACGTGCCAAGGCGGGTGTGCTTTCAGGAACAATCCAAACGGCACCTTCAGGGTTTGCGATCGCAGTTCTTGCCCCTTTCAACAACACTACAGCCGCGCAAAGTGGGGCTGCTTCCCTTACTGCTTGCACCCTGTCATGTTTGGCATCGGGGACATCAGGAAACAATCGCTCAAATTCGCCAGTGTGGGGTGTGAGTACGGTTATGGCAAGACGTTTGTTTAGCGTGGCGATCGCTCCCATTTGTGCCAGGATATTTAAACCATCGGCATCGAGAAGTAAAGGGCGATCGCTTTTTATGACTTCTTCCACAATCGGAGTAGCATCTCGTGTTAAACCGGGGCCACAGGCGATCGCATCAAAGGAACTTAGATCGGTTTTTTCTGGTAGTTGTAGGTGGGCGATCGCTCCGCTTTCCGTCTCTGGACAACCGACAATTAACGCTTCTGGCAAGTGTGACACCAAAAGAGATTTCAGCGATTCGGGTACCGCAATCGAAAGCATCCCTACACCACTAGCCCTAGCACCCAAACCACTTAAAATTGCTCCACCTGCATAGCGCCGCGAACCGCAAATCAACAGTAAATGTCCTTCTTTATATTTGTGGGTGACTGCTGGACGAGGTAGAGGTAAAGTAGCAAGTGCCGTTGCTGATGTAATACGTTTAATCCTGGGTGCATCTTTGAGAACAGCTTCTACATCAGCTAAAGGAATATCGAAATCGATTAACTCAGCTTTGCCGAGATATTCCAGCGCCTGATCTTGGAAGAAAGCTAGTTTCCATAAACCCAAGCAAAAAGTGTGACTGGCGCGAATCGCGGTTCCCAATACAACGCCAGTGTCGGTGTGTAAACCTGAAGGTAAATCGATGCTATAAATCGGCACAGACAATTCATTTAGCTGATTAATTGCAGAGGCAATGGGATCAGTGAGGTTTTTTTCTAAACCATACCCAAACAACCCATCAATCAACAAATCAGAATCTGGCAGTTGCTCAATTGTTTGATAAATTGGAATGCCCAAACTCTGAGCATACTGCAAGTGCTGCGAAGTTAATTCCTTAAGCTTAGAGAAAGGAGAATAAATCCAAACCTCATACCCGCGAAAGTGTAATTCACGGGCTACTACTAAAGCATCCCCGCCATTATGACCGGGGCCAACAAGAATTCCAACACCAGAAGGAACATCTCCCTTTTTAAGGGGATTTGGGAAGATATCTTGGATGCGACGGGCAATTAATCCTGCCACCTTTTCCATCAAAGCTACTACAGGCATTCCTGCTGCAAAGATCCGCTCTTCAATATCGCGCATCTGACCAGCAGTCACTACCACTTGCGAAATTTTTTCTTTCTTGTTCTGCATCAGTCCTGAGTGCTGAGTTATGAGTTTCACTAAACAAGAGGTTCACTACTTTACTCATCAGCTTACCTTGGATCTGCTTATCACCTAGCAACTTTTCACTTTGCTGACTGACGTTATTTGAGTAAATCGCGGTAGTCGATCAATTTATTAGTACAGTTTTGCGTAAAAGCCTAACGTTCTTAATGCAGGGGGACGCATTGGCATTGCAGAGGAACGCATTAATAATGCAGCCGACTACATTAACATTGCAGGGGGACGCATTAACATTGTATCAAGATGCATTGGCATTGTAAGGTATTGCCAAATTTAATTCGCTTTTAATAATGTGTTGGAGTAAGTGAATCAGATTTTGGGAATAATCCTCATAGGTTTGTAAGCATCATTTTGGTTTGGCTGCACACTATGAGAGCGCGATTTATCGGAAAAGAGCAGATTTTTAGCTGTTTATCTATTGCATTTTGCTGCATTTTATGGATTTATTTGGCATTAATTCCAGCCCACGCAACGTCCACAGAGTCTATTGATACTTTGCGACAACAGCAGCAACAAACAAATCAGCAGCATCAGAGTCTGGTTAACGATCGCGATCACTTAACAAATCTCCAACAAGAGGCCCAAAAACACCTCACTGGTTTAAAGCAAAATCTGCAAACCACAGATAGCTACATTCAAGAGAGCGAATCACGATTACAACTCGCCACCCAACGCCTCCAGCAGTTAGAAGCTGATTTAGCTGTAGCGGAACGTGACTATGAGGAGCGGCAAATAGCAACAGTAGCACGATTGCGTTATCTCCAGCGATCGCCTGCATCTGTAGGATGGGCAGTTTTGCTCCAAAGTGAAAATATCAGCGATTTTATCAGCCGCCGTCATCAGTTGAAGTTAGTGTATCAGGCAGACCAGAAAATTTTGGTAAAACTCAACGTTCAAGCAAACCTGATCAATAAACAGAAGACGGACGTTGAACAGCAAAAAAACGAAATTGCTTTGATTCGTGAGCAACTATTAGCACAAAAAGCCGATTATCAAACTCAGGCGCAGTCACAATCAGAATTGATTCAACGCCTCAATAGCGATCGGCTAGCCTTGGAAGCGGCGCAAAACCAGCTAGAGAGGGAATCCAAAAATCTGGAAGTCTTGATTCAACAAAAGGTAGCAGAAGCTACAGCAGAAGAAGCCCAAGCAAAAACCAACGGCCAGACAAGCATGATCATTCGCGGAACTGGTGTAATGGCATATCCTAGCGACGCTCCTACTAGCAGTCCCTTCGGCTGGCGGATACACCCAATCCTCGGCTATCGTCGCTTTCATGCCGGGTTAGATTTTGCCGCTAGCTATGGTAGTACAATTCGGGCAGCCGATTCAGGAAGAGTGATTTTTGCTGGGTGGTATGGTGGTTATGGCAGAGCTGTAATTATCGACCACGGCAATGGTATGACTACACTGTACGGTCATACCAGTGAGTTGTATGTTACCGAAGGACAAGCAGTTGAACGCGGACAAGCGATCGGTGCTGTCGGTTCTACAGGTTTCTCAACTGGCCCCCACCTCCACTTTGAAGTTCGTCGCAATGGTACACCAGTAGACCCAGCTAATTTTCTTTAACTCAGAAGCCAAGTTTCTCTAAGCTGCAAACTTGATCACAGACATGCTATAATATAAAAGGTTAAGGGCGCGTAGCTCAGTGGATAGAGCAACAGATTCCGGTTCTGTGGGTCGGGGGTTCAAATCCCTCCGCGCTCGTTACCTTTACAAGACTAACCGCAAAATCGAGAGGTTATTTTCTCTCATCGGATAAACCTGATTTACCCTACGAGACAGAATGGTAAACGGATAGTCTGCAATACAAAAATTAGTGTACGTATGTGGTGAGTGATATAACACTATACGGGAGATTTTGTTTTCTCATTCAATCTCTCACACCTATACCTACCCCAAACTTTTTTAAAAAATAAAACAACGTCGCATTTGTTGGCAGGAATTCCTAAAGTAGAGGTAGAGGCTAAATCTTCCCTATTTAGCAGCGCATGGGTTTGATGCAACTAGGATTTTTGTGGAGCGCAATTAATTATGACTGCTTTAACCTTACAATTACCTCCTAATTTGCAATTTACTGATGAGGAATTTGCACAAATTGTAGCCGTGAATAAAGAATTACGACTAGAGTTAACTGCTGAAGGGGAATTAATTATCATGTCACCTACTGGGGGAGAAACGGGAAACCGTAATTTTGATTTATTAGGTCAGATATGGTTTTGGAGCAATCAAAATAATTTGGGAAAAGCTTTCGATTCTTCTACTGGGTTTAAACTGCCAAATGGGGCAACTCGTTCACCTGACGCTTCTTGGATAAGGATAGAAAGATGGGATGCTCTTACCCCAGAACAAAGAAAGAAATTTCTCCCTTTGTGTCCTGATTTTGCAGTGGAATTAGTTTCTGAGACTGATGATGTAGAAGATACTAAAGCAAAAATGGAGGAATACTTAGCAAATGGCTTACAACTTGGTTGGTTAATTAATCCTAAAGATAAACAAGTAATAATTTATCGCCCAAATCTTGCACCGAAAGTTTTACAATCTCCCACAAGTTTATCGGGTGAAGATGTTCTTCATGGTTTTATTTTAAATTTACAGCAGATTTTTGCATAGATGACTGATTATCTTGATTTTATTTCTACAATCACTGAACGTTCTCAAATTCAAATTTTTATAAATATTACGCACTTGTGGTCATGCGATCGCTTAAACCATCGACACTCCCTTTGAACATCAAAGCCGCATACTGAACTTGGCACTACACTTAAAATTTAACAGCGATGGCTGCGCCCGCCGTAAGCATCGCATTCTCCGAAATTCGCTTCCAGGAAGTTGTAGTAATAACTTGTTATATTTGACACCACAGCTTTCTTGACGCTCAAATTTATGCTAGCTAAATTACCATCACCTCTATTCATACTTCTATTAGGATTTGGCATAACTCAAACCAATGGAAGCACAGCTGATAAAGATAATTCAGCGATCGCTCAAACTTCACCTCAGTCAGCACCCCAAGAAATTGTGCAACCAGGAGAAGTTCTGGCTCTACCAGGTGAGTTGGATAAAATACCCGTTTTTAACAGTAATAGCCCAGAATGGATTAAAGAAGATAAATTATCTCAAGGTGGTGTGCGTTTTCGCAAACCATCCCTAGATTTTCCTTTCTTCCGTGGTACAGTGCGGCTACTTTGATGACCAAGGTCAACAAAAGACGCGCTATGTACATCTATGGCACAGAACTGGTCAGGTCTTAGAACCATTGGTGCAGCTTGTACTTCCACCTTCGACTAAGCGGATAGTACAGGTAGATGTGATTTATCCACCAGATTCGACACCACCGCAAGTCCTGAGTGTAAGAACTTTAGAAAAGTGATCTCAAAAAAATCAAATAACTTAAGGCTTATATGATTTTCCAGTACACTAACGCATTTGTCACCATAGCATCGGTTAATTGTGAGGAGTTAGTGAATTTCTATACTAGATTTCTGGAGCAAAAACCAATTATTTTGATTCCGAATATCTATGCTGAGTTTAATTTGGTTGGTATGCGATTAGGTATTTTTAAACCCAAGAACACAAATGAATCGGAATTTGAAACGATTGCCAAAAGTAAGATAAGTTTGTGTTTAGAGGTGAGTAACTTAGAAGATGCGATCGCTCACCTAACTGCTTTGGGCTATCCTCCACCAGGCAATATTTCCATTGCTGACCACGGCAGAGAAATTTATGCTTATGACCCTGATGGCAATCGTCTGATTTTACATCAAGCCATAGTGAATGATAATTGATAAGTAATAATAATTTATTTGGTAATTGACTATGGCTATAACTCAAAACTATAGATTAAACCTGATTCAATGGTATCCAGGTCACATTGCTAAAGCTGAAAAGAAGCTCAAAGAACAGCTTAAGCGCGTAGATGTAGTGTTTGAGGTGCGAGACGCCCGGATTCCCTTAGCGACTCACCATCCCCAAATAGGCGAGTGGGTGGAGGGTAAAAAACGGGTGTTGATACTTAACCGAGTAGATATGATTACGCCGCAAATGCGATCGCTGTGGATAGATTGGTTTAAACGTCAGGGAGAAGTCCCTTATTTTACCAACGCTCAACATGGTAAAGGTATAGCAGAAGTGGCACGGGCAGCGCAAGCCGCTGGGGTAGAACTTAATCAAAGAAGAAGCGATCGCGGGATGTTACCCCGTCCAGTGCGGGCTGTGGTGATTGGTTTTCCCAATGTTGGCAAATCAGCTTTGATTAACCGTCTGTTAGGAAAGCGAGTAGTGGAAAGTGCAGCCCGTCCTGGGGTAACTCGCCAACTGCGCTGGGTGCGAATTTCCGAACATTTGGAATTGCTAGATGCTCCTGGTGTCATCCCTGTAAGGTTGGAAGACCAAGACGCAGCTTTGAAATTAGCCATTTGTGATGATATCGGTGAAGCATCTTACGATAATCAGCTAGTAGCAGCAGCCCTAGTGGATTTACTAAACTATTTGGAAGCTGTAGCCACAGATTTGTTACCAAAAAAACCATTACAGTCCCGTTACCAACTCGATTCGGTATCAGACAGCGGAGATACTTATTTGCACGCCTTGGCAGAGCATCGTTACAAAGGTGATATAGAGCGTGCTGCAAGGCAACTTTTAACAGATTTTCGCAAGGGGTTGTTGGGTGAAATGAGTTTGGAATTACCACCTAATTAGATTGCAAGCACTTTTAACTTGTTTTTGAGTAGCAGATGAGTAGTATTCAAAAATCTGGGCACTCTGCCTTGGTGACATCTGGGTGACAGTAGTACTTCAAGACCGCTTCGACGTTATCACCGAGCCAGTAAGCTACCTTTTCAGGAGATGCCCCAGAAGCGATCGCCCAAGTGGCGAAAGTATGTCGAGTGCTATAAGCCTTTAAGTAAGGAACTATGCCTTGGTCAGCTAATTCTGCGACTACACCGTTATAACGATAGCTTTTGCTGTCGTGTGCCCTCCAGCATTTATCCAAGATGTTTAAATTCATTCTCCGTCCTGCTTTACTTTTAAAAATCAATCCTTTTGGGTCTGGGGCGTCGGGTTGAATTTCTAAAAGTAGGGATTGTAGTTTTGATCCTTTTTTGCAAGGGAAAACCCGCCGTCTGTTATTCTTAGTGCCTTTGAGAACGCAAACACGAGAGGCATAAGCTTTTGTGATAGAAATGCGTGTGCATTGGCGGCTGATGTCGTCCCAGGTCAGGGCAAAGGCTTCTCCAAGTCGGCATCCAGTCCAGAACAAAAATTTAATCAGGCTGCTATAGTGCGAGAATTTCAAGTGAGACTCAAAAGCCGTGATAATTAAATCCCGCTGCTCCAAGGTATAAGCTTTTTGCTCATTTTCGTTACTAGGATTTTTGGGCTTTGGCAACCGAATTTTTTCAAAAGGATTAAAATCAATCAAGCAAGAATCAACACTCCATTTACAGCACCTGGAAAAAGCTGCAAGCGCCTTGTATGCAGTGTGATAACTATAGTTTTTTAATAGTAAATCTCTAATTGTTGCAGCTTCCTTAAGGGACTGAGTTGGTAAGCCAGCAATGATTTTCGTTATTTGTTTATAGTCACTTTCTAATGTTGAGCGCTCTAATTGTTGGCTTTAGAAATCTAAAAATTTAGCCCACAGTTCGTGCAAAGAAAATAGATGTACAAGTACTACAGGCTTTTTGTAATTTCCAAATTTATATAGTTCTAGTGTGGGGTCAAAGCGATTCAATGCGATATCTCGCTCTATCACTTCCTTGCGAGAACGAACTATATCCCAGTTAGTTTTACTACATCCCAGTCCTGTGTTGAGATAAAACTGCTTACTAAAACCCCGAACGCGAAAACGAATTATGAGTTTTCCGGTTTGCAGGTCAGGGCTGATCCATCGGTCTTCATCCATTATGTAACCTTCCTGTACCTTGGATAATAGTGATCGTCATTTCCTGTTACGAAAAAATCAGCATCAAGGACGCCAGCAAGGGTTAACGAAAAACGGCAATGGCCACGGCTCGGCTAAAAAATTGCACAAGGCGCGATCGCACTCGAAATCACCACAAATTAAACCAATTGGACAATCTTTCATCGCAGAGTTACAAATTATTAGGATTTTTTAAGTTTTTTAAACACCATAATTTTTGTCTACAGCAGTTAAAACCCGCTAGTTGAGCCAATTTTTGCCGTCTACAGTCGAATTTTTTGGGGTAAAAAACTGTAGACGGTGTAGACGCACTTTCGAGTAGTTATCGGCGATGTGTTGAGCGATCGCAGTTCAACTTAAGTACTGGTTATTTAATCGGTAACTTGGCATGTATCGCTTTGCCTACAGCCTGTAGATGGACTGTAGGCAA
Organism: Nostoc sp.; assembly: GCF_036919595.1. Classification (GTDB taxonomy): domain Bacteria; phylum Cyanobacteriota; class Cyanobacteriia; order Cyanobacteriales; family Nostocaceae; genus Nostoc. The sequence continues at coordinate 25,415 of NZ_JBALCO010000092.1, forward strand.
ACTGTAGACGTTACTTCTGCCACCTCCAGCCGAGGCGATCGCCATTTCCTTCAACTTCCCCCAATCCCCTGTCAGCTAGGGACTGGAAGATAATTCTGATGTTCTCTGGGTCATCTTTCTTGAATGGTTGACTGTTGCGCTGAAGCGTCGCTGCTTTCAGAGTCTCCCTTGGATGCGCTTGTCCCCAAGCGACGATGATTTGCTCATATTCATTCAGGTCTTGGGTTAATCGCACCTCCTCACAATCCAGGTCGGAGGTTTCCGGCTGCACCCTTGCTCCGGTTCCCCAGTTGCTCAGATCAAGCTCACACGGGCAGTCATCGACCATAAACCGCTTCTTTCCACCAGCTTTCAACCACTGCTCTAACTGAGGATCTTTAAGTTTAGTCCTAGCGTAGTCGCGCCCAAACTGCCCTAATCTCACCAAGACAAAGCAGCTGTAAAGGATGTCTTTGTCACCTTGCAGTCCGAAGTTTTCGGCGGTGTCGTTTTGGGCCAAGGCACAAATGAACTGTTTATATCGCCTGCCCCGTTTGGCGTGGCGTTTTATCCAGTCGGTAGAATTTCCGCATTCGTCCACCAAAATCGGAAATTCTTCTGCGATCATGAATCGTTCTCGACCGGCGATCGCGTTATCTCCCCCCTCACCGCGCAATTGGACAAGCGACTCTAAGGTTTCAAGGTCATTACCCATCGCGGTGTCGATGGCTTTGAAATTTCCTTTACGCCCAATGACATCAGCTTGATCAATCCATGCCCAATCATCGGGCTTGGCGTCGGAATCATAGACAACGACTCGCCCACCGATTTTTGATGACAAGTATTGAGTGAAAGTCGATTTCCCGTCACCCGTGCCACCAACTAAAGCAACGTGTTTTTGTTTCTTCTGGATGTAATCAACTGGATCTGTTATCAGATTATCAGGTTTCCAGTTAGCATCAATAGCGCCAACAGTCAACGCTAACTCTGCTGTGGGCTGAGTTTTAGCACGGGCCCACGCCTGGAAGTTGAGCTTTGAGGCGCGGTCGATGTCGCCTAGAGATTCAAGCAGCAGTTTGGCAGTTTGGCGATGTCTGCGCCCTACTTCTAAAGTCCCAACCGATGCCGCTAGTATCCACGGCTTAGATTCAGGTTTTTGAGTTGCCCCCAAAAACAGTAAGCCGCAGCCCAGAGCTAAACTGCACCAAGATGACCACTTGGCACGGCTATACATCTGCAAGTGTTGGTGTAACTGGGAAGGATGCAACTCACTGCTCATATTCCTAGCAACACCCCCACAGCAACTAACCCAACCCGGAATAGGAGAATATCTTTCACCTCTGGCACGGCTTGCTGTAAGTAGATGACGACAAACCCCGCCATTCCTAACATCCCCATTACTCCCAAGCGGATAAACCAAGGGATGGGGATATTCACCCAACAGCTACTTAATAAAGCGGGAATCGCCACTGTAGAAGCAAGCTGATAAGCTAAGTCCAGTAGATTGTCTGGGAGGGCGATCGCATCTGCCCACCCTTTTTTGAATTCTTCTAGTTTGGATAGCTCGGCTGTACTAGTCACGGGGGAATAACCCCGGTCGCTGGGAACCTCGACGACAATTTTTTGCTCATCTGCCATACTGCACCTCGATTTTGAGGTAAAAAGGGCAATGGCGATTAATCTCTTGCTTCCATAGTGCTGCGAAAGCAATTACTAAAGCGGCTATGGTGCAAATTAGAATGGTTACTTGATTCACTACTGACCCCCTAGCAACTTATTCGCCGCATCCAGTACTATCTGCTGCTGTTGGGGGGTGAGTTTGTCATTGCCATCACAGTTGATTACTTCCATCTGAGTGCCAGCCCGGTAGAGAGCGTTATTCTTCAAATTCTGGTCATCTGTTGATCTGGCTTGGTCAATGTAACGTTTAACGTAGGATTTGTTGATGTCTTCTGTCATAATCTTGAATGTGTAGATGTGTGGTTTTCATTGTTGTGACCGCATGATGTGGGCGGCGATCGCAATCCTGGTAGATGGGCGATCGCCTTTAAAAATCGGCTTTGCTTGCAGTGGTTGAGTTGAAAAGGGTTACTAGCCATATCTGCCAACTTTTTCGCTTTTGTGGACTGACTTCAATCGGCTCACGGGTGTCAAGACAAACCCCGCGCCCGTCATTGAGTTTTATACAAAGGCTTTTCCCGCTTTTGCTTCGGGCAAACAGTTGACCAGGCTTTAAAGACTCAAAAGATATTTGAGTTCTTCCAACTACGTATTCAGCTTGATGAACATCAAAACCCTCGGAAAGTGGATCTGTTGCCATTTCTTTCCACTCTCTCGGTTTTCTGGTTTTAGGTTCAGTCCCGTTAGTGGATTTGCCATTAGTAGTAGCTCGATCTGTGGTTTGTTGGTCGGTCATAGTGCCTCGTAAATCGGTGATAAATGCCTCGTAAGTCGGTGATAAGTGCCTCGTAAGTTGGTGATAAGTGCCTCGTAAGTTGGTGATAAGTGCCTCGTAAGTCGGTGATAAATGCCTCGTAAGTCGGTGATAAATGCCTCGTAAGTTGCTCGATCCCAGCCCTGAAACGATAGCTTTTATTTGCCTAATCCCTGTGTAGTCTGGATTTGGGCGCTTTTAGTGTGTAGCGCTGCGGCGGTAACTTCGTCGAATAAGTCGTACAGATACTGTGTTCCCACTTCTCCTAAGTTGTCTAATAAGCCTGCTGTAATCCGTGCTGCCAGATCCAAAAGGTCGTCTTCTTCCAATCCGTCGCACCAGGCAATGACCTGTTCGGGGATATCTTCAAATCCCAATTCTTTCCTCTGGTAGGCAATGCTGGTCTGTTCGCGCAGTGCCAGGAAGATTAGGCAGTTTAAGCCGGTAGCTTGGGCGCGGCTAAAGTTCTGCTCAACGTGGGTGATGATGTCGTTTGGGTTTACGTCTGTTAAGCTGTTAGGCATTAAAAACCTCACTAATTTTCAACTGCTTTTTATCAAGAGCCAAAGGCGATCGCTGGCGCGTAGTGGTCGCTTTTTTCTTTTCTCAACTCCCAGCAGGTCTTTCATTTGCACTACGGCTACAGGCTGCTATCTCTGTCTGGTTGGGAGTTGGGTATTGGGCATTGGGCATGTTTCCCCTAGCAGGTCTTTGGCGTTCGCTCATTGCTGGCAGGCTGCTATCTCTGCCTGGTTTGGGGTGGTAGCTTTTATTTTGTATTTACGAAACTAATGCTAGTATACTGTAAAGACATAACCTGTCAACAGTTCTGTATATACAAAAAAATTCTGTAAAGATAAAATGGAGATGTCCTTGCGGTGAACACAAAGAATGGCACGACCCAAGCAGTTAGCAGAAGACTCGAAGTTGGTCAACGTAAGAATGAGCCAGGAGGACTGGTTGCACTTAGAGACAATAGCTCAATCAATGGGATTGACCCGATCGGAATTACTCCGCTCGATAGCTCAGGAGAAAATAACTCTAGGACAAGTGTCCGAGAAAAGTCTGATTCTGGGAAAATCCTTGAGCGTCTCGAACTGATAGAAAAAACTTTCTTGTCCTATGTCCACGGGCAGCAGAAACATTTTGAGACGCGTTTAGAAGAAAGCAAGGGAACAGAAACTCTTTTCAAAGAGGAAGTACAGGCACTTAAGGAAGAAATATATGATTTAGTTTCTACTGAAACACAAATAGAAGAAATTCTATAAGCCGTCTGCCATGTGGTAGACGGCTTTATTCATGGATATGTCGCCTACTGCCATCAGCAGGCGACGCATCTGTGACTATTCGGGATTGAGTTGCGATCGCAAATCTTCCAAGGGTGACTCTGGTTTTTTATCTTCTGGAGAAGATTTTTGCAAAAAAGCTTCTGGGTTGTCAGGAATAAATTCTAGCCGAAAACGGAATCGTCCCTTCTGCCAGCCTCCACCTTTAACGAGCAAAACCTCACACTTACAACCCTCTTCCGAAAACCATTCGTGATTTCCTGAATACTTAGAACTCATCCCTATAATCCAGTTAGAAATAGCTTGCATAAAGTCTTTGAACTTCAGCATCGGAGGTACGTTATTAAGCGGTGAAGAAAAATTAGATATAGCATCTTCATCATCCAGGTCAAATCTGTCTTCATAGCTGAAGTTGAATCTATATTTATCCTCGCTGATTTTTTTACTCTTATCGCTGGAGGCTGGTACTTCTTTTCTGTTATGACTCATTTTGATTTTCTCTTTGGCTACAGAACATGGCGGATCAAGCGCCAACTTGATCCGCCTTCCCTAATCTTTCCCACCGACCACCAAGGAATAAAACCAATGATCAGAAAGTGCGATCGCAGATGAGGAACAACCAATGATTAAACGAAGAATTTCATCAAAGCTAGTTGATGCGAGAATTCTAGCCCTCTATGAATTAGACCAATTTATTGACTACATCCGCACCATTCACCCAGAATTGAAACCTAATGAATCCGCAGTAGTAGCAGCCGTTGTATTGAATAACTTACCAAATCTGTTTCTCGAGAACCCCTTGTTAGTGGACGAACTCAAAAAGGTAGTAGCAATTGTAAAAAAACAAGTCAGTCACAATGCCCAAGGCTCGATGAACTAAAAAGCCACCCAAAGATAAGTGCGATCGCATGACCAATTACCAACTACAAAGACTTTATGAGTGAGCAAGAACCTTCTCAGATGCCAGACAAGAGCGAATTATTTCCGGACATAAATAAATACTTGCCACCTCCGCCAGAGTGGATCAACTTTGAACATCCCGACTTCCCCAAATACTTTTACATCGCCATTCTGGACGAAAACGGGGAAATTAAAACCTGGTGGCAGCGAATACCACAACATCTTTGCAGCAAATTCCCTTAAGCGATCGCTCAACTCTTAACTCCTAACTAATGGCGAATACAGCCCTAGCCCAATCAATAAGCCTCTTGATGGACTACATCAAAATCCAGATCCCAGCAATCACGTCTGACCAGCACGCCGAAAAGTTAGCGACTCAAATAATCGCGAGTCTACCTCAGTTATTTACAGAAAATCCAAAGATTTTTAGTCGTGTTTTGTCGATGACTCAATTTAAGCAGTCCATTGCTCAACTAGTAATTGACGAAGATTTCAACGCTCTAATAAATCAAATAGATGATCAGATGCGGCGGTTGAATTGGACAGATACCCAAGGGCGAGAGCATTTGCAGAAATTCTACTCTGTGCGATCGCGCTATTCACTGTCCCTTGACCAGTTGGATAACTTTCTGTTGTACCTGCAACTAACCGATTCCCCCGACCCCAATCCCTAGAATTGCGATCGACCCTTTCTAATCCCAGTGTTTCGATAGCAACTAAGTGATTGATCACACGCAAAAAAAAACTCACCAATTAGAAATTAGTGAATCCAATCAACAAAAAAAATAGGTAAAAAATGGATAAATATTTAAGAAGATTAGGCAGTAGGATAGCCGTCACTTTCTTATATTCTACCACATTAAACAACTCAAAACTAGCTAATCGGGGGACAAGAAAATGGTATTAGTCCCCTATTCGTACACTGAAGAAACAAGTTTTGAACCTGATAATAACAGGATACCACCGTGCGACATTGAAGCCGAAGAACAAGTATTGGGTGGGATATTGCTTGATGAAAACGCTATCTACAGAGTTAAAGACAGATTAAGACCAGAACATTTTTACATCGGGGCGCACAAAGATATTTACCAAGCCTGTCTTCGTGTTTCTAAAAAAGGAATACCAACAGGCGCACTGCATGTCACTAGCTGGTTGTCAGACCATAAGTTGTTAGAGAAGATTGGTGGAAGGAATAAAATAGCTACCCTTGTTGATAGAACGGTTAGCGCTGTAAACATTGATAGTTTCGCAGCTTCAGTTATTTTCAAAGCTACCCTTCGTGAAGTAATCAAAGGAAGTAACGAACTTGCTGCTTTAGCTTGCGACACCCAGACAGATTGGACGGATATTTGTGTAGCATTTGAAAAAAGAATTCAACCAATTTTCTCAGCGCCCCTATCACCAACAAAAGAAGAAAATGAAGAGTGGCACTACAATCAGTTAATAAATGAACTAGAAAATGTTTACCTAAAAACATCTAATCCTGGGCTGAAATTATACAGGCTCAATCAACTAGCTAATGCTAATCCTGAGATTAGAGGAGGAGTTAAAGGACTCGAAGACCTTTACATGAAATCGCTGTGCGCCACAGTTGAGCCACGTAAAAGTTTAGATCAACTCGAAGAAGAAGTGGGCACAGAGGGGAGGAAATGGCTTTTGGGAGGAATGCTTGCACAGGCAACCACGACACTTTTAATCGCTGATGGTGGTGTTGGTAAAACGAAGTTGCTTTATGACTTGCTCTACTCCATAGCTAACGGCGAAAACTGGAATGGCTTTCCTGCCACCTCCGATGGAAGGCGGGTTCTTATTTACCAGGGGGATGAGTCAAAACACGATATGCTTCAGGCTTTGAACAAACGCGGATTCAAGCCAGGCACAGAAGTTAGAGAAAGAACAGAAGTCCGGTTTGGCTGGAATACGGACGCTATGCCCACTCTTTACCAAGATGCTGCTGAGTTTAAGCCTGCGATCGTAATGATCGACTCCCTTACCTTTGCTAATCGCTATTCCCTTTATGACGAAAACAGAACAGAATACTCTCGCCCCATCTTAGAGTTAAACAAGTTTGCAGATGAAACTGGGATACACGTGGTTGTCGTTCACCACACCAACAGAAACGGACAAGCCAGGGGAGCCACCGCGATTAAGAATGCTGTTTCAGAAGTAATCAAGCTTGAGAAAGATACCAAGGAAGGGGCCAACGTTCAAGAGAAAATTCTCACGATTGAGAAATCGCGATCGCGCCGCTTCCCTGTAAGCTATCGCCTATTCTTTAATGAAGAGAGTTTTAGCTTCTCTCTATTAGAGGAAGTTGGACAAGAATTAGGCTCCTCAGATTTGCCCACCAAGGATCGCATCGTCAAATTTTTGCTTGAACACGCTAACACTAAGTATGAAGCTGAAGAGATAGCCCACCACATCAATACCACCTCTGGCAACGCTAGGCGCTGCTGCTTGCAATTAGCTAGAGACGGGATTATAGGCCTTGATGAGAAAAGCCATCGCGGCACAATCAAGCTGTATTACATTGCCCGTTATTCTCAAGACTGTAGTACAAAAAATCCGTTACCAAGCGCAACAATAACATCATCTCCGCGGATCATCTCTGAAAATGACTCAAATGCTTGCCAGATGGAGCCAAACGACGACAATGATGCTTTGTATCAAAACAATAGATCAACTAGTGCACAACTAATGATCATCTCAGATGCACAACTCCTTAACAATCCTGTAAGCCATGCAGAGAGAGCACCTTTATCCAATTGTAACGAAGATAATCATCTAAGTATGCCTGAAATCGCAAAAAAAATAGAATTGGAGATTGAAGAAAAAACGCGAAAAAACGATGTTTCGATGATCACCTCCGTTACAATTGCCGAAAACGTTTATCTGACAAGCGCTCCAAATTGTAACGAAGATGATCCGTCAAGGCGATCGCAAGGTGATCATGAGGTGATCACAGGCGATCGCGATCGCCTCGATGACAACAGCGACATACTACATCGGCCCAAACTGGCGGAACTTGGCTTTAAAACCAAAGATACGATCCGCGTCATTGCCTGCCCCGGCAGACCGGAACTGATTGGACGTGAAGAAACCATTGATAGACTTGACGATAAAACTATCAGGACTGCATCTGGATTATTCTTTGTAGCTGGAGAATTTGAGAAATGTTCCCCATCTAAAGCCAGTCCTACTTTTACCGTTTTGCGCGAAGGTGATATCTGCCACTGCTCCCTTCACAACAAAAAAGCCAAGATTCAGGAAATAATTGCCACCAAAGCTCTTGCTAAAATCATCCTTGCCGGTGATATCGATATAATCCGCGTGAAATTATCTGATCTCACGTTATTAACCTGGAAGCCTGAACCAGGCAGAACAGCTATGTATGGAGGAGAAGTAGTAAAAATTGTTGGGTTTAAGAGTGGTGGCAGGGAATTGCAGATAGAATACGCCTCTGGCAAGTGGGATCACGTTAAGCCAAATAAGCTCAGTAAACCTGATTGAAGCGGTTAATTATAGTTCGCCATTTGGTGATCAGCAACTCGAGGCGATCGCTCCGGTGAAATCCAAGCGCGATGGCTCAAGCGCCATGAGCCTCCGGCGATCGCAATCGATTTGTTGAGGTTTTAAGCAGCGACGGCAACAGGCGCAGACGTTGATTCATACTCTGCCAAAAGTTGCTCTAGGCTGGACAGCTTTGCTGCTGTGTCGGCTTTTTCCTGCTCGTCTTGACTTAAAGATGAAGATATCGCCTCAAGCTTAGAAGTCAATTCGGTGTTAGCCGCTTTTAGTTGGGCGTTTTCAGACCTCAGCTGCACATTTTCTTGGATGCTCGCGATCGCGTTTTGAAAGAAGCCGGTCAATTTGTCCAAAAAGTCGGGAGTCGTAGTCATGGGATGCCTCTGGTTTTTATACTCTGGTTCAGGATAGTAGATAAAAAGTACAATTGCCTAGTTGAAGGCCAATCGCGTGCAGCCTTAAGTAAAACCAGAATATCTTGACAAAAATTTACACTGTATTTTTAAATATAAATACGGAGAAAAGATGTAATGTAAATTAAACCGAGTTCTTGTTTAACCTCGCAAGAAAGCAAAACAGGTGTATTTCTCCATATTTATGACAGTTTTATCTCTACATCTGAGATATAGCGAAATTTGGAATGGGTAGAAACACTTCCGAAATTGCATACAACTGGAACATTTACTTATTTTCAACTAGCTAATAAAACAGAAGAGTAACTATTTAGAAACCTCTTCAGATGACGGCAATTAATATCGCAACTCAAATTCCCTCTCAGATCACAACTTTAGAACAATTGCACGCGTGGTCAGCACAAGCCCTATTTGCCATCAACTCAGGGTTAACAGTAATTGAAGGCGTGGGTTATACAGAACGCGCAGCCCAAGCAGGGACTTTTTGGGTGGCAGCAGATTCTAAAACAAGAATGATTTGTCGTTTGTCTCTGGAAGTTTCCCCGGATTATTTGAGTGCAACTGGTAAGCCCTGGACATTCATTCAACCACTCAGCAATACCGCTTTACCAGCAAGTTTTAGCGCAAATTAATTATGGCAGACAACCCACGCCAGTTTACTTCTTTAGATTACGCTAATGCTGACATGTATGGAGCGCTTACAGATAAACCTCCTACAGCTACCCCATTAAATTTGCCATTGGAAAATCTCAGTAGCAAAAAGCCCTCTGGTGGCATTTCTCCTGGAGAGGCGGCTTACTATAGAGAAGAGGAAGAGAGGCGGCGTTCTCTTTTTTTAGAACAAAAAGAAGCACAAGCATCAAGAGAGGCAGCATTAAAAGAACGTGAAATTGCTCGTAATCTCGCATTACAGCAAACAAAGTCGCCTGAATTAGAGAAACCATCAGTATCAGATAGAGATTATGAAAAAAACTTTCAGCCGTCAACTTCAACGCCAGATCGACAACCATCGCCATCTACCGGCGCACCACCCCCAACACCAAACAATACAGCAGCAAGAGCTAGCCCGCTTGTAGAACCAACAGCAACCCCAACAAGCGCAACGCTCAAAGAACCAATTTCATCATCGGCTGGGGTGGGTTTAGCAGAAGCATTGCCGCGCTCTTTACCTCAAGCAGCCGGCAGGCTTGTTGTTCCCGGTGTAATCGCCGGAGTCGATTTTGCAAGTCGAGTTGTTCACGGCCAGTCGATTGTCCAAGCTGCATCAGGAACAGGGGCGGTTTTAGTTGGTAGCGTCGCGCTTGAAATTGTGGGGACGGCTGTCGCTGGCCCTATTGGTGGAGTAATCGGTGGGATGGTTGGGGGAATAATTGGTGGAGATATTGCCAATTTTATTTGGTCGCAAACTCCCCCGGCTGGTACGGAACATTTAACTACAAATACTCCTAACTACCCACCCTTTAGAGGGGGACAAGCCCCAGGAGTTCAATACAGGGTCACCGGAAGTTTTGACGTAGTTTTACAATCACCTAGCGGGGAATCGTTATATGGAGAGAGAACAGTTGAAACAGTAGTTCCAGGCCCCATTGCAAGTATTGAATTTAAAAATGGGGGAATTGATGGCCCAATCGGGTTTGTAGTTACTTCAGATGTTTTAGATCAAGACGGGAATCCACAACATCAATTTCCTCAAGTAGGGCATCCAGCCCACACTATTGCTAGAAATCCCCATAATATTAAAGTTTCAAGAGTTGACGGAACAAACGAAGTCTATCCAGATTTAACAGCCCCCGCCCCTCCACCGGATAATCAACCTTATTATTTTGCTGGCGCTAGCGCATCATTAAACACTGACAATACCGTCCCTTCAGGTAAACCAGCTGCTGGGCTAAAAAAAGGTAAAAACCGTGATGTAGTACCAGGTATCCCTGCAAATAACACACCCAATAGCAATGCTTCGTTCTTTCCTGGTCATGGTGGGTTAGCCCCAAGTAAAAACCCAAATCCAACTCAAGTACCCTCAAATTTAGGAGGGGGATTACCTGCAATAAAACAACCACCTCCGCCACCTTTGCCCTTTGCTGAACCCGATGATATCCCCGCACCGCGCACAATTACTTTCAATACCCCAGGTGGGGGAACCGTAACATCAAGCAAAGGTGGTGGACTTGCTTTAGGTCCGCCGTCTTTTCCCGGTTCAACAGTTAAATACGATTCTCAAGGAAACGTTTTACCAACGGGTATTGATGGTGAAGATCCATATTCTTTTAAACCTAATCCTTTAGTTGCAAACCCATTAGTAGCAAACGGATTGCAACCAAGCGGGCTACCAACTACCACGGCTCCACATCCAATAAGTGATGCTCAATCTTCAGTACCGAAAAGTAACACAGTACCTAAACCAGAAACAAGCAGCCAAGCGGAAACACGCAAACAATCGGATAACAATGAAGCTACTAAAAAAGCAATAGAAGAACAAGTTAAAAAACTTATAGAAATAGGCGCTTTAATAGCTGGGCTAACACCAGTTATTAATGGAATCCCCGATGCAATTGCTCATAGTCCTACAGTCCAAGCCGCTAATAAAGCAACTACCCAAAATGCAGTATGCGAAATCGCTCAACCTGGGAAATGTTTAGGAAACGCTTTAGATAATTCTGCTGACAAAATCAATCAAAATAATGATAAAAATGCAAATAATATTTTAGATAAAATTAATACTGGGGCAAATGCTGCACAATTAGCACTTTTAGAATTAATTAATACTAAATTAGGAAATTTACTTCCAAACGGGGGAATATCTGCCTTCTTACAAAACTTCTTTGAAGGCTTTAATAAACTAACTGAATGGTTGCATCTTGATAGAGCGCTAAATATACTCACTTTTGTAATGACAGTACAAAATGTATATTTTTTGTGCGATAGCTTAAAAGTAGTAACCCTACAAATGATTAGCGATATGCTAGCTGTTGTAGGGATTAAAGATAAAGACAATAATCCTTTAAATCTTAATGAAATTCTGGGGCACGAGGTTGAAGAACTTTTAAAATCCATTCTGGGAGAAGAAGAACTAACAGGATTTAAAAAGGAATGGAAAGCTTTAAATCGGATTTATCAAGCCGCAACTAATACTTTATTTGCAATTCAGAACATGGTGTTTAGTGTTCTGCAAGCATTAGAAATTATTGGTTCATGGAATGCCTCTATTGGAAATGCCCTCAAAAAATATTTGGTAGTTGGGCAACATGCTTTTAATTGGATGAATCCTCAGCCTAACTTTCACAACAACTTTTTTAAATTCTTGGGTGAAGCTTTAAATGTCGTAACATCTTTAGATTTTGTTGCTCAATCAATTCTACAAGGCAGACAAGCTATAGATGATTTTGGGAAACAAACAGAGGAATTAAGTAAAGGCATGAGCGATGCCGCTGACGGTTTTAAACCTCCAGAGCATAAAGCAACGGCTGAAGCTGCAACAAATAGTACCAATGTCAGTAAATCACCAATTCCTAGCCCTGAAGAAGTTAAGAGTGTGCAAGATTAGCTATGGCTTTACCTGATGATTTTAGCCCAGCCCAGCATTTGCTAGAAATGCTAATTGGAACACATAATAGAACAGTCCAACAAACTTTTATTGGTGTTCCTGACGCAGATTTAGAACATCCTCTAGGAGGAATGAAACTTGCTTGTCTACTTGCAGAAGATGATACAGTAGACATGATTCTCCTCCGGTTAATGCTTTTCTGGTTTGAATTTAAAGGCAATCTTCCAGCGCCGCTGTATGCAATTCCTACAGAAGATTATCAATCCCGAATATTTACAGCCCAAAGACCAGAAGTTAAATTAATTTTTCGAGAGGACTACTCCACCTTTTTAGCAGAAAACAAGTTTCAACGAGCCAAAGCCGAAATTAGCTGGCGATTAGTTAACGAGACTTCTGCAACTATAAGCCAAAGTCAAGCTCACTCTATTGCTTTAAGAATTAAAGAAACTTTCGCAGAAGGAAATGGTTTTACTTGGGAACGTGGCCCATTGCAAGTTACTTACCGCGATTTACCGCATGGAGTGAGATTTAGCCTTTTTGTAGCGTCTCAAATAGAAGCGGTTCGAGTTATTGAGCGGGTTTTAGAAGTTGCGGGAATTACTTTTAATGAAGAACTAATTAGCGTCTCTAAAACCAATAAAAACTATCCAGTTGTCCCAGCAACTCATGAAGTTTACGGTAAAGCGGTTAAAGGTATCCGCCACCGTCCCCTTACTGACGTGTGTTTTTATCGGGCCGAGCTTCATGTTTATGGGCTAAGAAGCCCAATTAGACTTGTAGATTTGCATTACAGCGGTGAATCACTGGCTTAAAACAAAAATTTGCAAAACACATACACTGATATACCATTGTATTGTCTAGATTTGATAAAAAGTGCTGTTATGACTGGATTACAGACAAGTAGCTAAATCCTTTGGATAATGACAGCAATTACAGATTTGACTTGGCAACAGCTAGAGGATGCATCAGGAATTACGGGAGCGATCGCAGTTACAGGTGTCGGTGATGCCGCCAAAGTGATGATTGACGTCAGCTTGATTACTGGCACTCATATTGGGGCGTTATCCGCTGGTGGTGTGGTTGATTTTCTGATTAAACTGCGGGAATTTGCAGCAGCAGCACAGGTGGCTGCTAACACTGGTCAATCCGCAGGGGAAAAACTCGCGGCTTTCCCAACGTTAACCTATGGCAATTTGGGGTCTGACGGGAAGGTGCAAGTTCAAGGCAATATTGTGGCTAAGTTAGGAGTTTCGCCGCAAGTCTTGCACGCCCTTGGTACTAATTCCTAATAATTAAAACCATTTAAGAAATTAAAAATATGTCTCACCGAAAATCAGAAAACTATCTTAAAGCCCAGCTTAAATATGCAACAGCTAGAAGAGAATATGAGGCTCCAATTAGAGAACTTGGCTCAACCGGGAAACACAGACAAACACAGAAATCTCGCTATACAGTGATGTCCCATCCTGAAGCAGAGGCTCTATATTATACGATTCACGGGGCCATTGAGTCGTATAAATTTTTTACAGAGGATGCGCTTTCAGAACTAGGATTACTTCCGCCAGCAGCCGATGGTAATCCACCCAAAGGTTTTAAGACTGCTAAAATTCACGCTACAAGATCTACCGGTGAGGGAACAGTGAAACACGCTAAAAATAGCGGTCGTCCTTACATGAGTTATCAACCAAACGGACAACAATCTAGTTATTCAGCCCCAATTACTTCTCCTGCCGGAGGAATCAAAGGGGTTGTAACTTTAGTAAAAGCTATTGCCTCAGCCAAAAAAGAGGTACTTGGCCCCTACGGTCGAATTTGGTTTACACCCGAATACTACGTGCTTATAGATTAATGAGTAGTTTTCTTTATCTTCCGTTTAACGTGCAAACAGGGGAACAAGATGGAGATTCGGTAGAGGCAATGATCCAAAGGTGCGTGGCTGCTCAAAAGCTACTCGTGGGTGAATTGCCTCCTGGCGAATTTTTAGACTTGCTTGATTATCAAGGTTTTGATGTTGTCCAAGTTGTAGACGCTTGCAATAAAGAATGTCCCGGAATTTAGTAATTTAGCGGTAAGGAAACTTACCAATGTTAAGCTCAACTCAATAATTTATCACAATGATTACTTATTCGGAACTTTCTACTTCTTTGCCGGCTGGTTCTCTAGAGTTTGTAGGAAACAGTCAAGTTAAGTTAAACTTCAATCAAATTACAGGAGATAACTTAACTTTTAATACGAGTGCTATTAAAGGGATATTAAAATTTTTAGAAGCATTGGCTGAATTTACAGTTGCGATTAACACAGCAAGAGCAGCCGCTAGCCCACCTTTAGCACCCATTGAATTATGTGAAAAGCATTTAACCGGAACAATTGACGCTCCAACGTTTCAATACGTTGTAGTAGTGGGTATAGACCCTGAGAGCTTTATCAATAATGTCATAGATCCAACTGCTTAAGAATGATAAACAATCCTTCTAACACATCTGCAAACAAATTTGATGAATGTGTTAATGATGAAAAAATTTTAAACAAAAATGTTCCGTCTGACATACTTGGAATCAATAAAACTAGAGCCTATGCATGTTTTGTTAATAACTCTTCAGGGGAAATCACTTTAATTTTGGGAAGTTCAAATACTGGAGCTATTAATAAAGGAATTATCCTCAAACCTGGAGGGGGAAGCTACGAAATCAATGCTAACAACCTTTACCAAGGCAAAGTTAGTGCAATTTCTGCCAGTAACTGTAAATTGTCTTATGTGGAGTGTAATTATTAAATGGCTCTTGTTAATCCGGCTCAAATTACAGTAACCCCCCCAACTAGTGATACTTCAACGCCTACCACAGTTGCTTCCTCTACTTCTAACCAAACTATTTTAGCTGCTAATAGTAATCGTAAGGGTGCGACAATCTGGAATAACAGCACAGCAATTTTATATTTAGAATTAGGCCCAACTGCAACAACAAGCGCTTTTACTGCCAAATTGTTTGCAGGTGGTTATTATGAAACACCATTTAATTACACCGGAGTAATTAGTGGTATTTGGTCTGCTATCAATGGAAATGCTTTAGTAAGAGAGTTGACTTAAAATGCCAGTAACTAATCCAATTATTGCTATACCTACCGAGGTAAGAAATCAAGTTGCAGACGGCGATTATGTTTTAATGGTTGCTTCAGATGGAACACTGTATAAAATTTTAAAAGCTGACTTTCTTAGTACAGGTACAACTAATCTTGAGATTAATCTCAACTATGCTTCAGACGGTGACACAAACGGATTATTTTACTACCTTGGGACAAACGCTAAAACAACGGACTGGAGCAATCCTACAGGAAACGGAGTCCTGATTAGTGCTAGTTCTACTGAAAACGGATCATTATCCAGCTTGGTAGACAGAGTTTCAAGTCAATGGTTCTCGAATATTAATGCAAATAATTACGTACAATTTCAACTTACAAATTGTAAGTTGAAACCCACTAAGTACAGCATTAAAACTAGGTCAAATAATGCCGATTATTATCCGAGAAATTGGCAATTACTAGGAAGCAATGATGGAATTAACTGGGATGTAGTAGATGAGCAAATAAATAACAACACACTAAGTAGCATTAGTCAGTGGTTAACAATACCCGTTTCAACAACTACAAAATACTCTTATTTCCGATTATTGCAAAACGGTGCAGATTCTTCGGGTGCGGGCTACCTATGCTTAGGAGAAGTGGAATTATACGGATTTTACACCCACAACTCAGCCGGATAACTGTCAATTCAAGTTTAGGAGGATATGCCAGAATGAATATTCACGATGACGTTGTTGTTATTGCTGGCATTTTTGCGATTATATCTGCTATTTATAAACTTGCAATTGAGCCAAGCATTAATTCTAAGATTTCCAATTTAGAAACCAAAGGCTTTTTGCTAATTGATAATTGTAAAAATAACTTGAATGATAAATTTGTCTTAACTGACAGAAAAGTCGATATTCACTTACAAGATTATGCTAACTACAAAGAGGCTAATCTTTTACAAGCCAACGGGTTGAACGAGAAAATTAATCACACCTGGAATAAGACAAAAGAATTATTTAGTGAAGAAAGGGCTGAAAGAAAAGAAATTCAAGCACTTATTCAAAAACAGCATGATTTGAAAAATCGTGAGTAATTTATGATTATTCAAGTTTTACAACTTATTGATTCACAAGGGCAAAAAACTGGATACTGGCGATTAACTGCTAGAACTTGTGAAAAAAGCGACCCTCAACCAATGTGCAATCATTTACACAGTTCTTATAAAGAAGCTTGGGACTGCCTAGAAGCCTGGCAAAAAGTTTTGAAACTTACCGGGGATTCACTCTAATAATTTTCATTGTCTGTCCACTCAAGCCAAAATTCGTTAGGGAGAAGTAATTGTAAAGAAATCGCGCTAACTCGGATTACTTCTTCTTCAAATCTCTGTTGATAATTTAGTGGTAGGTTATCCCATTCTGGCAAGAGCTTACCTCTGATTGCCATAGTGTTTAGCCGCTCTCTAGCAGCGTTGTAGGTTACTTCTCCTAATTGCACAAAATTCTGCATACTTTCGAGATGAATAAAACAATATGCTTGGGTTAAGACATTTATTCGTTGAGACAGCAGGGGAGATGAAGAGTTAACGTCTATTAGTTCTTTCGCCTCTGCTCCTCTGCCCCCCTGCCCCCAAGCCTTGCTCAACAGATTAATTTCCTTAACTGAACTGTATTGATGGATAGAACGATTTTTGATCGTCCTGCATTCCCTCGTGGCAGGATATCAGCAATTTGGTGTTAAGCCCTTAGTAATGGGGGATGTGGTGCGCCGTTCGACTCTATCAGCAGAACATATGCCCTGTCATCAAGTGCGATCGCCAAATTTTAGGCGTTCATCCGACTACTTTTAGGCAAGGTTTAGGCAGAAAAGGAAAGCTTGTAGCGATAAAATCCTTTGATACCAAGCTAAACCCGCTCTATTTCCGTTGGACTGAAAATCCTCGTGTCACCGATTGGGTGGCGGTCAAGTGAGTAGTGTTTGAGTAGCGCGATCACTGCTTGCGATCGCGAAAAATATGGCTAAAGATGGTACTTTTGAGTAGCGATTGAGTAGTACTATCGAGAAACAAGCCTGAAAGTACTGTGTAGCCAAGGAAGGAGCGCATTAGTTTGGAATTACCCCCTAATTAATGAATAGCCTTTTTTGAGTAGCTTTTGAGTAGCACTCAAAAATCTGGGTAGAGTAATTGGGCAACAAATCAATTAAGCTGGGAATTCAAGCACCTAACGCGGCAGAGAAGTTAACCTAAAAGCCAGTAGTTATGAGGATTTAGAATTCGCTCAGGCAGCTAGCAGAGGATTTTGTGAATAAGACAAATAAATACACAAGATAGTAAAGATGGCGAAGGTAGCACTGTTAATCGGGGTTAGTGAATATGAGCCGGGGTTGAACTCGCTACCTGGTGCTGTTAAAGATGTTGAAGCGATGCAGCGAGTTTTGGTAAACCCAGAGATGGGTGGCTTTGCTATGGCAGATATCACAGTGCTGAAAAATTCCCAAAGACAGGAAATAGAAGATGCTATCTACCACCTGTTCAGTAACCGTCAGAAAGATGACTTGCTGCTATTTTACGGTTATTTGAAAAGTCTAATTTATTACTGTTTCTTTTTGATATTAGGCAAGTTGACTATCTGTGGAAAACTTGTGGAAAAACTCAAGTACTTTTCCACCAGGTAATTATACTTAATTAAGTTTTATCAGCAAAATATCAAGTTTTCCACGGAATCTTCTACGAAAAGTAAGATTTTTTCCATAATCTAAGTTAAATTTAATCAATTTTTATATGTTACTTAATATTTTCAACTAATTATTTAGCCGTGAAAGCTCATAATCAGACTGCTGGTTGTGGAAAACTTAAAATACATCTTCAGGATGGTTTTTGAGAACGACTAGTCATATTGATGCGATCGCTCAGTTGGCGTAGTGTTTGTGCTAAGGTACGATCGCTCTCGTGGAGTTGGGTAATTTTATCGCAACTATAGATTACCGTTGTATGATCTTTACCACCAAACTCCTCGCCAATTCTCGGCAAACTTAGGGATGTATGTTGACGCATTAGATACATTCCTATTTGACGCGCCCAGCTAATCTCTCTTCGTCGTGAGTTACCTTTAAGGTCGTCTATTGAAACATCAAAATTATGCGCCACAACCTTTAAAATTGCTTCTGGGGTAGCTGCCATTTTTTCGTTAGGCGGTTCTAAAACTGGTGTAATATTTTCCACCGTCATCGGTAAGCCCCAAATAGAAATATAAGCTACTGCCCGAATTAAAGCTCCTTCTAATTCTCGAATATTAGAAGTATAGTTAGAAGCAATATACTCAATCACGTCACGGGGAAGACGAATATTTTCATCCTCGGCTTTTTTCTGCAAAATTGCCATTCTAGTTTCTAAATCTGGCTTTTGGATGTCTGCAATTAACCCCATAGAAAACCGAGAACAAAGACGTTCTTGCAAGCTAGGAATCTGGTTAGGAGGACGATCGGAAGCAATGACAACTTGTTTACCAGCTTCATGTAAAGTATTAAAAGTATAAAAAAATTCTTCTTGGGTGTATTCCTTCCCTTCCAGAAACTGAATATCATCAACTAATAAAACATCAGCGGCTCGGTAATGTTCTCGAAAACTTTGCATACTATCTTTACGAATCGCTGTAATTAAATCATTAGTAAACTGCTCAGTAGAAACATAAAATATTTTACAATCTGGACAAATTTCCCAGCGATAATGACCAATAGCCTGCATCAAATGAGTTTTACCTAAACCTACGCCACCGCATAAAAATAAAGGATTAAACTCCCTACCTGGAGATTCCGCAACTGCCAAAGAAGCAGCGTGAGCCATCCGATTGTTAGCACCAACTACAAATCGCGAAAATATATATTTTGAGTTTAATTCAGTAGTTTTTTGGTTATGATTAGGAACAGCTTCAGAAATACTGCTAGGATTTGGTGATTCCCAAGAAATCTCTCGTTCACTAAAATGAGAAACTTCATCACCTTGAGCAACGGTAATATAAATTCCCACCGGATGACCCAGAATATCTTGTACTACATGAGCAATGGTATTGATGTAGTACTTCTGTAACCAATTACGAGCAAACGGGTTAGGAGTACGGATTACCAAACAATTATTTTCTAATCGCTCCGCACTAGCAGTTTTGATCCAAGTTTCAAAGGTGGGTCGGGATAGTTCAAGCTGTAGGCGCTCTAGTACCTGACTCCACAGACTTTCTATAGGAATTTCCATCATCCACCACCTTTGCTGCTAATCGTCACAATAGAAGATAAAGCACCAATTTAGCATTGAGACACGCTAGACCTAGAATAAGCTTTTAAGTTGTAATCATTTTGGGACATACCCGGTAGGCACACCAGCGATTTATACGGAGAAGCAAGGACACATGAAGACAACAAACGATGATTTAGCGCCCAAAAAGATTGATACCAGGGGTTTTCCCTACAGGTTGTGGATGCTCTCATATGGGGTAGCAGTGGTGTTCTTAGGGAGCTGCTCTGTTCTACCAGCCAAGACCTTTGAGACTCGACAAAGCGACACTCAAGCCCAAAAAACAATAGAACCTAATCCGGGAATCATCCCCCCGCCGATTTTCTCGTCGTCTGGAGATCCTAATTTTGTGGTAAAAGTAGTGCAAAATGTGGGGCCTGCGGTAGTTCGCATTGATTCTTCCCGAACAATCACTTCTCGCGTACCAGACGAATTTAACGATCCATTTTTCCAGCGGTTTTTTAAAGACGCAGCGCCACAGCCTAGACAACGGGTAGAGCAGGGTAGCGGCTCTGGATTTATCATTAATTCCTCAGGTCAAATTGTGACCAATTCTCATGTGGTAGATGGTGCTGATAGAGTGACTGTCATACTCAAAGATGGCCGGACTTTTGACGGGAAAGTTTTGGGTGAAGACCCAGTAACAGATGTGGCTACGATCAAAATTGACGCTAATAATCTGCCAACTCTATCTGTGGGTAACTCCGATGCCTTACAACCAGGAGAAGCAGTAATAGCTATTGGCAACCCGTTAGGCTTGAATAATACCGTCACTTCTGGGATTATTAGTGCTACAGGTCGCTCTGGTAGTGATATCGGTGCTAGTGACAAGCGGGTTGATTACATCCAAACGGATGCTGCGATTAATCCTGGTAACTCTGGTGGCCCATTGTTAAATGCTCGTGGCCAGGTAATTGCGATGAACACAGCTATTATTCGAGGCGCTCAAGGCTTAGGATTTGCTATTCCCATCAACACTGTGCAAAAAATTGCCCAAGAATTAATTGCTAAAGGCAAAGTCGATCATCCTTATTTGGGTGTTCAGATGGTGACATTGACACCAGAAAATAAAGAAAGAATAAAAAATGTAGCAGGCGATGGCTTAAATATTACAGCAGATGACGGCGTTTTGCTGGTTGAGATTGTGCCGCGATCGCCTGCATCTGTGGCTGGACTACGAGTTGGCGATGTGATTAAAAGCATTAATAACCAGCCTGTTACTAAAATTGAAGAAGTACAAAAGCTAGTAGAAAAGAGCAAAATCGGGACTAAGTTACCAATAGAAGTGGAACGCAATGGGCAAATTGTCCAAGTAGGAATCCAACCTGCTCCTTTGCCCGTGAGACGTGAAGGATGATATTAGAAGTAAGGAGTAATGAGTGCTGAGTAGGAGAGAATAACTAATGCCCAATACAACTCTTAGAGAGGCTGTGCCCTAAGCGTAGCTATGCCGCAGGCTTTACGACGCCGGTTCCATCGAGTGACTTGTGCTGACTTGTACTGAGCGGCGTCGAAGTAGCGCAGTCGTTGGCGCAGCCTCTCGAAGAGAAGCAAGCCGAGATGCTCAGTACAAGTGCCCAATGCCCAATGCCCCGTTACCAAAAGGAGTTTTTATCATGACTGAATTAGCGCCAATAATTCAATTAGGCAATCCAACATTGCGTCAAAAAGCTGCTTGGGTTGAGAATATTCAAGATGAGCATATCCAAAAATTAATTGAAGACTTAATCGCCACCGTTGCCAAGGCTAACGGCGTAGGAATTGCTGCGCCTCAAGTAGCACAATCCTATCGTTTATTTATTGTGGCTTCCCGTCCTAATGCCAGGTATCCCAATGCCCCGGAAATGCAACCTACTGCGATGATTAATCCCAAAATCATTGCTCATTCAACTGAAGTTGTCAAAGATTGGGAAGGTTGTTTAAGTGTTCCAGGAATTAGGGGGTTAGTTCCTCGGTATAAATCTATTGAAGTGGAATACAGTGACTGTCAAGGCAACTTACAGAAGCAAGAATTAACCGATTTTATTGCTCGGATTTTTCAACACGAGTTCGATCACCTCGACGGTATCGTATTTGTAGATCGTCTAGAGAACACTCTCGATATGATCACTGAGCAGGAATATCAACAACGAATCGTTAACAATTAATAAATTGGACTAGTATAGCACTTTAACTCATGATGTATCACTAAGAACATCAAACCAGATGTTCCTAGATTACATTTGATGCTTCCTTTTTACTTAATAGCGATCACCTTTCAGGAAAAACTTTTTGGTTTACTGACACTGATTCAGTACTCCGAATCAGTGTATGGAGGATGTCACCATCAAATCTTTCTGGTGCATTTCCCAAGCTAGGGTAGTGTACACAATTTGATCTAAATCATTATATTTTGGTTGCCAACCCAGTAATTTAGAGATTTTATCAGCATCAGCGATCACACAAGCAGGATCACCAGGGCGACGTTCTGTTTCAATAACCGGAAAATCTACCCCAGAAATAACCTTAACCCGTTCGATAACTTGACGGACACTGTATCCTTGTCCATAACCACAGTTGAGAATTTGGCTTTTGTTACCTTGCTCTAGATAGGTTAAAGCATCTAAATGTGCTGCTGCTAGGTCTTCAACATGAATGTAGTCTCTAATTGCCGTTCCATCTGGTGTAGGAAAATCTGTACCAAAAATTTTTACTCCTAGTCTGCGTTTGAGTGCAGCATCACACGTAACTCGAATTAAATCAGATGCTCCTTTTGACATCTGTCCCAATCGGCCACCAGGTTCTGCTCCAGCAACATTAAAGTATCGTAAAATTACGTAACGTAAATCAGAAGCCTTTGCATAGTCACGAATCAGCCATTCACAAGAAAGTTTTGATCGCCCATAGGGGTTAATAGGTTCAGCTGGTGTGGATTCAGTAACAGGACTTGTTTCTGGTTGTCCATAAACAGCTGCTGTACTGGAAAAGATAATTTGGTTGACATCCATGTTGCTGCAACAACGGAGTAAATTCAGGGTGTTGCGAGTATTGTTAGCGTAATAGTCTAGGGGACGAGAAACAGATTCGGGTACGTTCAGACTGCCAGCAAAGTGTAACACTGCTGTAAATTGATGCTGACAAAAGACCTGACAGAGACATTCTGAATCTTTTAAATCACCAATAATTAACTCACCATGCAATACTGCTTGGGGTGAACCCGTAGAACAATTGTCATACACCACAACATCGTAACCTGCTTCGCCCAACTTACAAACCACGTG
The DNA here is from genome assembly GCF_036919595.1 of Nostoc sp. Lineage (GTDB taxonomy): Bacteria > Cyanobacteriota > Cyanobacteriia > Cyanobacteriales > Nostocaceae > Nostoc. The sequence continues at coordinate 48,107 of NZ_JBALCO010000092.1, forward strand.
CGAGCCAATGTATCCTGCTCCACCAGTAACTAAGACTTTTTTATTCATCTGCCTTTACCCAGTAATACTACCCGAATGGTTTTGAAGATGATCGCTAAATCCAAAGCTAGGGAATAATTTTTGATGTAGTAGAGGTCGTAAGCTAATTTCTCGTAAGCATCTTCTACTGATGCACCGTAGGGATACATTACCTGCGCCCAGCCTGTGATTCCGGGTTTGATGACATAACGTAAGTCATAGTAGGGAATTTCTTGTCGCAGCTTGATATCAAATTCTGGCCGTTCTGGACGGGGGCCAATGAGGCTCATTTCTCCCCAGAGAACGTTTAAAATCTGTGGTAGTTCATCGATTCTAGTCAGGCGTAACCAGCGTCCGAATCTAGTAATCCGAGGATCTCGTTCGTTCGCCCACTGCACTCCCCGTTTTTCGGCATCCTGATACATGGAACGAAATTTGTAAACTCTAAAGGGCTTTCCTTCCAAACCAGTCCGCATCTGTGTGTATAACACTGGGCCTGGACTATCTAACTTAATTGCTAGTACTACTAGCAACATCAGTGGAGATAAAAACAGAAATAATGACCATGCCAGAATAATGTCTAATAACCGCTTAAGCTTTTGACTAATGCTGTCAGCCGCTAAATTAAAACCAGCACCAAAAGCCAGCCAGTTATCCTGAAGCAGAAATGAGGGAAGTTTGTGCCACAAGGTTTCACAAATATCGGGAATCCCGTAGATGGAGACACCAGATAAACGTAACTGCATCAACTGCTGTATCTCTGCACCAGATAATTCCATTGGAGTTGTTACTACTACCCCTGACCAAGGTTGTTGACTCCATTGGGGTAAGTCATTGAGGCTCCCCACAAAAACTCGATTACTTTTTGCTAACTCATTGGTGTTTGGCTCTGCTGTTGCTAGAACAACCAAGCGCCCTAATGAACTGTGTTCTAAAAAAGTTTTGCTAAATAAAATGGCTTTTTTACCTGCACCCAAAATTAGCCAACGGCTGTGTTGAGCTTGCGATCGCACCCACTTGGCTGCCCATATTCTTGATCCCATTGCCCAGATAGTAAATATGCCTAGGCTGGGGAGCAAAATTCCTCGTTTCAAGATCAGATCTTTCCCCCAAACATCAGTAAAGTAAATGAGAGCTGCGATAATACTACCAACAACAACATTACTAATCAAAATGCGGAACGGAGCGCGTAACCCTGCTATTTGGGTATCTGGATGGTAAGTATCTGCTAAATACAGCCCTGCGAGAACTAGGAAAAAAAATAAATAAATTAAAGGATCAAAACTATTCAGATTTTTATTCAATCGTAACCATAAAGAGAGAGACAAACTCAACAAGAAACACACTATATCCCCTAATAACAGTAATACACAGAGCAGATTATCTGTTTGAGAGAATTTCTTGGTTTTTTTGCCAACAGCAAGAGTAATAGTCATTTGCAGAAATTAGGAAAAATTAGTAAATTACAGCATACATCTAACAAAATTGGACACAATCAATAATTATCATGAAATTCTAATATAAAATTTTATTAGTGAAAAATATTTCAAAATCTCAGCAAAATCAATGATAATCCATCGAAAATAAAAGCCAGTATTTACTAAAAAAACCAAGTTTTATGAGCTTAATAAGAAAAGTCATATTGTGTGTTTTACCATATCTTTATTAACCCTTTATTTTTAATCCTTATTTTAGCTATCCAACCATGTAGAAATTACGTAACTATTTGAATTCATATACAAATATTATTTGATTTTTGAGAAAGCTCCGTACATCTGGAGAGACATAAAATCAGATGATAATTCAATTTCGCTAAATCTTGCTGTAAAAAGCTTATGACGAAATTTGTTGTTCATTATATTTATTGATTTACTTGGGGCGGTCGTCACTGAGCGGCTGGTGAGCGCACTTGTACTGAGCGCAGCCGAAGTAGTCGAACCGGGGATCTTGCTACGCGCAGTGTCTCGTAGAGAAGTGCGGGCTATGACGCTCTCTTATGAGACGCTGCGCGAACGAATACTCGCTAACGCTTCACTATCGGCGTCGCTAAAATATTTCTTGAGTAAATACATTAACAGTGTTTATAGTAAATTATACATTAAAAATTAAGTAACATAATCAAAAAAAAACCGTAAAAATACGTAGGTTTTTTAACAGAAAAACCTTGATAATCTTTAACTAAATCTTTATAGATTATTCAGATCCAGTTGCAATCAATAAGGAGCAATTTTAAAGAACATTACACCAGTTGATAAGTAGGTAGGCATAATTAAACGTAATATGTGATTGCGTTTGCGTAGCGAACGCAATCACAGTCCATATTATATTTATTTACACCCATCTACTTGTATCACCTCTCTTGTTCTACTTCTTTGCTCTATATTCAGTTCTCACTTCGGTGCAATACAGTTGGAACGTCACCCTGAATTTGCTGACACAAACACTTCCCTCTCCTTGCCAAGGAGAGGGTTAGGGGTAAGGTTGAAAAATGCACTTTATGCAAACGAGAACTGCTTTATATCAGTACAAATGAGCCAACTAAATGTTTAACAGTTTCCATATGTAGAGTATTAGGTGAATTATGCCTTCTCATCAAAACGAGCAAGACCTGATTAATTTTCAACACTATTGGCTGACTGTAAAAAGACGTTGGTTACTGATAATAACCATTATGGGGTCGGTCTTAGGAGTTACAGCGCTGGTTACTTTTAGTCAAAAACCAATTTATGAAGCCGAGGGCAAACTCCTTTTTAATAAACAAAGTAGTGTCTCTTCCCTTACAGGTGCAAGTGAGCAGATGGGACAACTGGGACAACTCAGTGGAGTGACAAGTCTCTCTAACCCTTTGGAAACCGAAGCCGAAATTATTCGCTCCTACCCCCTGAGTCAAAAAACTATTGCTAAGTTGCAGCTCAAAGATAATCTGGGACAACCATTAGAAATAGATAATTTTCTGCCTAACTTGAAAATCAAGAGTATCCGAGGGACGGATATTTTACAACTTTCTTACCGTAGTACTAATCGTCAAGAAGCCACAGCTATCGTCAATACATTGATGAGTGCTTATCTGGAAAATAATGTTCGGATTAACCGTTCCGAAGCCACAGCAGCACGAAAATTTTTAAGCAAGCAATTACCTCTAATAGAAGCAAAAGTCACAGAGGCGGAAGCAGCACTGCGTCGGTTTAAAGAAAAATATGAGGTTGTTTCCCTAGAAGAAGAAGCTATACAAGGAGTCAAAAGGCTGAATGACTTATCCAGCCAGATAACCCAACTACGCGCGCAGTTGGTTGATGCTAAGAGCCGTTCTGGTGCTTTCCAAAATCAATTGGCATTGAACACACGGCACGCTATGGCACTCACCAACTTAAGTCAATCTAAAGCAGTGCAACAAGTGCTATCAGAATATCAGAAGGTTCAAGACCAGTTAGCAGTGGAGAGGTCACAATTTACCGATGAACACCCAGTCATTACTAATTTGTTAAGTAAAGAACAAGCTCTCAAAAAGCAACTAGAAGGAAGAGTCAGCCAAACTCTGGGTAGTTCACAGCCTATCCCAGAGCAAGATTTACAAATAGGAGAACTCAAGCAGACTCTAACTGCTAATTTGGTGCAAGTGGAAGTAGAACGGTTGGGATTGGAGAATCAAGTTGGTGTATTAATGAAGGAATTTGTACTTTATCAAGCACGTCTCAGAAGCCTACCCAAACTGGAACAACAACAGCTACAGCTACAACGACAGCTACAAGTAGCACAAACAACCTACGAGCAAATACTGAGAAAGTTGCAAGAAGTTGAATTAGTAGAGAACCAAAATGTAGGCAACGCCACGATTGTTTCTGAGGCTTTAGTTCCTAAGAAGAAAATTTCTCCTCATATTAGCTTGAATTTGGCACTAGGGGGATTTTTAGGATTCTTCTTAGCTATTGGAGCAGCTTTATTGCTAGAAGCTGTGGACAAGTCTGTGAAGACAGCAGAAGAAGCCCAAGAGTTATTGGACTATCCCTTGTTGGGTACGATTCCGGTTTTTGATCAAAAAGCTAGACTGGCTCGTGGTGAAAGTACAACCGAATTAGTGGTACTTAATAACCCTTATTCATCGGTTAATGCAGCCTTTGAAATGCTCCAGACTAACCTGGGTTTTACCCTTTCTGATAAGGAACTAAACGTGATTGTGGTTAGCAGTTCTGTGATGAATGAGGGCAAGTCTTTTGTGGCAGCTAACTTAGCAGTTGCTACTGCCCAGATGGGACGGCGAGTGCTATTGATTGATGCAGATATGCGTCGTCCTCGTCAACACGAAATGTGGCAGCAATCTAACTTAATGGGGTTAAGTAATGTTTTAGTGGGGCAGGCTACGTTAGCAGAAGCTGCCAAGGAAGTGGTGATAAATCTAGAATTGCTCAGTTCTGGCACCATACCGCCCAACCCTGTTGCACTACTAGACTCACAGCGGATGAATGGGTTACTGCAACAAGCTGCTCAAGATTATGACTGCGTGATTATTGACACTCCGCCTTTAAGCCTTCTGGCAGATGCCTCGATTATAGGCAAAATGGCAGATGGAATCTTGCTAGTTACACGTCCTGGTGTAGTTAATTCTGATACAGCTAAGACTACAAAAGCACTGTTAGAACATTCGCGTGTGACTGTGTTGGGAATGGTAGTGAATTGTGTAACTACTGATCATAATGACTACAACTACTACTACTCCCATACAAATAATGGAAAGAATAATTCAGGGAAGAAGGATAAGATTAAGTCTAACTTAAGTAAAATCACTGGATTAAGACTGCTTTAACTGGTTAATAATTTTGGAAAATCAGTGTTTTTTCTGAGGTAGTTCAAGATTTAGGTTGTGTAAAGTTATAGGCGCAATATGAGTTTAATGTGGATGATTTAGGAATTCAATCATGAATTTTAATATTAATAGAGGATTCTTGTTTACTTTTTGAAATATGTCAATGGTGTTCAACAAATACCATTTTTTAACTTCTAAACTACTTAATTTTCTATAAAAGTAATTTAGAACCTCTAAAAGATACTGGAGAAAGTAAATAAAATGTTAATAAAACTGGCAATTCTCCTTACTCATCCAGTTCAGTATTTTGCACCTGTATTTCGTGAGTTAGCACAGCAACCAAATTTACAAATAAAAGTATTTTTTGGTTGTAATCATGGGGTAATACCAAGGGAAGATCCTAACTTTGGCGTAGTCTTCCAATGGGATTGTCAGCCAACAGTAGGTTTTGAACACGAGTTTTTATCTGACAATTATTTGGAAGATTTAAAAGGCTTAAGAGGTATCAGATTAGCGACTAAAGCTTTTAATGCTATTAGTAGCTATCAACCTGATGCGATACTTATTTTTGCTTATTCACCTACTTTTATTACTGCTAGTACTTTGTTGCTACGTCTAGCTGGACATAAGTTAATGCTTAGGGCAGAAACAACAGATGAGGCATTATCACGTTCTTATATTAAGGACAAAATACGTCAATTATTCTTGTCTTTTTACTATCGTCAATTTACTCATTTTTTCCCTATTGGAACAAATTCCATCAATCATTATTTGTGGATGGGAGTAGATAAGAGTCGTATGACATTAGCTCACTACGCCATTGATATAGAGTTTTTTCAAAAACAGGTGGACTTTTGGCTACCACAGAGAGAAGCTTTACGAGCTAACGCAGGTATTGGAGAACAAGACCATGTTCTGATTTATTGTGGCAAGATGTTTCCACCAAAAAATCCTTTAATAATTCCTGATGCCTTAGAAAATCTATCACCAGTAGAAAAAGAAAAAATTTGGTTTCTTGCTGTGGGAGATGGGGAATTAAGAGAAGAATTTGAACGAAGAATAAAAGTGCAGTTAGGTGAAAGAGCAATTTTTGTTGGTTTTAAAAATCAGTCTGAATTAGGTCAATATTATGCAATTGCAGACACATTAATTCTTCCTTCAAGAAGTGGAGAAACTTGGGGATTAGTTGTTAATGAAGCCCTTCAGTTTGGGTTGAGAGCTATTGTAAGTAATAAGGTTGGTTGTGCAAAAGAATTGATAACAGATATTAAACATGGTGGAATTTTTTCATGTAATAATTTTCTGGAATTGGCAAAAATAATTTCGCAAGAAATCTTGCAAACTAATTTAAAATCTAGAGAATTAAAATCATTACCTAATTCAAGTAAACTAGCTACAAATGTTTATATTCAATTAATTGCTTAGTTAATATATGATAGCATTTAATTTTAGTAATATTCGCTCAAACAATCCAATTGGAAAACTTATTCGTTTTCCTTTATCTTTATTACCTACAAAATCTATACTTCCTATTCTGCAAGGCCCAGCAAAAGGAATGAAGTGGATTGTGGGAAGTGGAGTACATGGAATGTGGCTAGGCTCATATGAAGCAGATAAGCAGAAGCTAATGACTGAGTTATCGCTTGAAGGCACTACTGTTTTAGATATTGGTGCGAATGTAGGTTTTTTTAGTATCTTCTTGAGCCGTCTAGTTGGTGCAACAGGTAAAGTAATATCTTTTGAACCATTACCTAGAAATATTGAGTTTATTGATCAGCATATACAGTTGAATAAAATAGATAATATTGAGATTATTTTAGCAGCAGTCAGTGATAAATTAGGGAAAAATAACTTTGCTAGTTCTCATTTACACGCACAAGGATATTTGACAGATAACGGAGATTTAGAAGTTTCTGTAATTACTTTAGATTCGTTACATAATTTAAATAATCCAGTTAGCTTAGTTAAAATAGATGTTGAAGGTTCTGAAGCAAATGTATTAAGGGGTGGAGAAAAATTTTTTCAAGCACATAGACCAATTATATTACTAGCTACACATGGTAAAAAAGAAGTTAGTGATTGTCAAGCTATTTTGCAGAATTACAATTATACTATGATACTAATAAATAAAGATTTATATGGATTTGAATGCGATGAATGGTTGGGTAAACCTAATAAATGTTCATTATGAATTATAAAATACTAATTGTTGGCAATACTTCAGAAAGTTATCAATTAGGTTCTATATTGGTTAGAGCATCTCAAGAATTAAATATTTTGTTCGATACCAGCGATACAAGCTGGAATTCCTACGCTCCATCTATGAAAAATTCATGGGGCAAAATATTTTTTAAAATATCAGGAAAACGTCCTTTGGAATGGTGGTCGTTGAATAAAAAAATAGTTAACTGTATAAATGAGTTTAGTCCACAAGTCGTTTTAGTAACAGGAATTTTTCCTTTAACAAATGAAGTATTCGATATCTGTTCTCAAATAGGTACAAAGATTGTTAATTACTTAACTGATTATCCGTGGAATCCAAACCATAATAGTGCATTTTTTATATCTAATCTTAAAAATTATGATTTAGTTATAAGTACAAAAACCAAAATCTTGTTAGAGCTAATTAAATATGAAGTTAAAAAAGTTAGTTTTTTGCCATTTGGCTATGATGCGTTTCTTTGTCACCAACCGATAAAAGTTTCTCAAGTTGAGCAAGATTTCTTTAAAGCAGATATTTCCTTCATAGGTACAGGTGATAGTGAACGTATTCCTTTTTTGGATGCTATAGCTTCATTGAATGGATCTCATTTAAAAATCTATGGTTCAGCTTGGCATAAATTGAATCTAAAAAAATGGCAAAAGCTACCAGCAGTTTTTGAACATGAATTACGGTTAGCCACTTATTGTTCTAAGTTGTCACTTGGTATTGTTAGAAAACGTAATAAAGATGAGTCAACTATGAGAACATTTGAAATAGCTGCCTGTGGTGGATGTGGAATTTATGAGGACACCTCAGAACATCGTAAAATTTTGTCCTGCTATCCCGAATATGGATTTTTCTCTTCACCTGAAGACTTAGCAAACAAATGTAAGTGGCTCTTGGATCATCCAATAGAGAGAGAGCAAATGAGGCAACTAGGCATCCAGTTTATAGTTAAAGAATCAAACACTTATACTGCTAGATTGAAGACTATTTTACAATGGTGCGCTCAAGATTAAATATGCTCATACTGTTTTTAAGTATTGTAATATGATTAGCGCTGTTCTTGTTACATATAATCGTGCAGAAAGACTGAAATTAGCAATACAAGATATTCTCAATCAATCTTTTGCAAATTTTGAACTCATTATTTGTGATGATTGTTCGCCAGATCATACAAAGGAAATTTGTGAAGAATTTGCTACCAAAGATAATCGGATTCATTATGTTAGACGCGATCGCAATTTAAGAATGCCTCATAATCTTAACGAAGGTATCAGAATAGCAAAATATGAATATGTTGCTATTTTACATGATGCTGATAGGTATGAGCCAGAACTGTTTGCTCTATGGTACGAGGCATTAGACAAATATCCCAATGTAGCATTTGCTTTCTATCAACATACAACCATTAATGACACCGAAAAAATTGTCTGCATATGTAAAGAGCCATTTGAAGGAGTAGTATCAGGTAAATATCTACTACGTCAGATATTTTTTCGCCGTTGGGGATTTGATTCACCCGTATTTGGTATTGCGATAGGCCGAAAATCACTATTTGAAAAATTGGGAATGTTTAACTCAATATATGGCTTTTATGCCGACGTTGATATGTGGATGTCACTTCTCCATGACTGGGATGCATTTTATGTTGCAAAACCTGTTGTCCGAAGCTATATAGAAACTCGACAGTTTGATGATAATACCTGGAAGATCAGTTCGATGATAAAAGAGATGCATCTCAAGCATCGGGAAATTGAGTTTTCTCAATCTGGTTGGTTACGCTTAACTATCGAACGATTTATCTATTATGTTTACTCATACATAGTTAACATATATTATCTTTTGCTAAATTATAAGCATAAAGACTTGGATAATCTAGTTTTAGCTAAAAACTTTCTTAAAAAAGATACCTTTCTTTTACTTCCTTTTTGGTTAATTCTGATTGTTTTATACCCTTTTAGAGGGATACTTAATTTCCCCAGTTATATTCCCGGTAAAAATAATTGAGCGCTCAGGAAGAAGGTAGAGAAATAGTATTGATAATAGCATCAAATGCTGAAATTGCTTGACGTTTGCCAGTATTGACAGCAGTTTAAGTTTAAGGAGAAGACTTATGACTTCATTTTTAAGTTTTCTTTCTAAGAAAGTAGAAAGATATATTGAAGTATTGTTTAAAATCGATAACTTTCGCCGAGTCAGAATGATTAAGGGGAAAATATTTGTTTACTTACCATTTGTTAAAAAATTAGATAAACATCTTTCTAAAAGAAGTATTAACAATCTGAGTAGGGAAGCACTCAATTCGACAGACAAGATTTCTCCTTGCTTTTTAACTGCAATCCTTCATCCAACTACTGGGATAGGTCATGCTTTTTCGGAATGGAATACGGGTCGAATTATTGCTAGAATTTGTGGACTTCAATTTGTCTATATATCCTTACCTTCTGGATGGAATAAATTTCTTGATTTTGAAGGTAATAATATTTCTCTTAAGGAAGTACTAAAAATACCTAGCATTAGGATTGTTAGGTTACCTGAGTTTAATTATAGAACAACAGATCCATGTCTCGAAATCAAAAATATTATTAGTTCCTACAAGCCAAAATATCCAACTCTATTTGTTTTGGCAGATGGACAAAATTTATATCAACATCATCTCTTTTTGAATGAGCTAAAACTACGCATATGGTTATTATCTTTTTAATTTATATGACTTTGTTAGAGGTTCTAATGGTGTAATAGTCGGTACTGATGCACTTTTTCTAAGAAAAGAACTATATGAACTTGTTATTAAAAAGGGAAAGTTAACTTAGAGCCTGTTTAAGAATAGAAAGTTTAATCAACACATTTTGGGACTTCTGAAGCTTTTACCCCAGAAGTGGAATGTTCGCCAAAGGAAAAGCTTTATATTACCGCCAGATTAATAGGATTTTTATGACTATGTACAAACCACTAAATAGTAACTCACTCTATAGTAATCAAGGTAATCCTTCTATTCTAAAGTTATTAGATGAGAGCGATCGCCAGATATTGGATATTGGTTGCGGCGTGGGGAGTAATGGAAAGTTAATTCATGAAGCTTATCCTTTGACTCAGGTTACTGGGGTCACATGTTCACAGACAGAATATCAAAGAGCGTCACAACAACTAAGCCATTGCATTTATGCAGATGTTGAGCGAGATACTTTTTATTTAGACCAGGAGTTTGATGTTTTACTTTTCTGTCACGTTTTAGAACATTTGGTAGATCCGGTTGCGACAATCAAGAAATTATTGCCGTATTTAAAAGTAGGAGGCAAAGTAATTATTGCCCTACCAAATATTGTTAACTGGAGAGAACGTTCTAAGTTATTGCTAGGCAAATTTGAATATACTGATGGTGGCATTATGGATAAAACTCACTTACATTTCTATACGTTCCATACTGCACCTCGTTACCTTATTGCTCCTATATCTCAGCTTTGCTTAGAATCTCACTTTGCCAGTGGCAGTTTTCCTTTGGGTAGATTGCGTAACAGACTAATGGGTGAAAAGGCAAGGCAAGCAATGGATCGTTTAGTCTGCGGTTGGCTACCTAATCTTTTTAGTCACGACATTTTAATGCAAGCTATTAAACTTAATTAGATTTAAAAGATTAATTTATGTAAGAGTTTCCTGTAATACCTTCAAAACATTGCGCTTTGCTGCTCATATACTAATGTTTAACTGTAGTCAGCTTATTCTAAGAGCAATTGATAATTGTACTCTATTTGTATGACATACTTGTTTTAAGCCTTAGCGAATTTTCATTTATGGCTGGCGTCGAAAAATTTAAAGGCACTGATAAATCAGATTTCAAGTTACGCACTGGTTCCTTTGGTAATCCTTTGGCAAATGGATAAAGTCGAGTTTAGAGAAAATTTAAAATATTGCTAATTATACTAAACTTATCCTCAAATTTATTGCAAAATACTATAGACATCTCCGAAAATGAATGTAGAGACACGAAATTTTGCGTCTCTACAAGGGTTTCAGGTTACGCATATTTAATCTCTGGAGATGTCTTATATATTTCAAAATATTACATTTATTAAATTTAAAAATAATAGAGGATGTTGATGTTTTCTTATCAGTAATCCGTGAAATGAACCCCATCAAGGTATTTATGTATGAATGTAGAAAGACGTGCTTTAAATGGCATTGTTGTTAATATTTTATCATTTGCTTTCAATTTGGGTCAGACTGTTTTAATTGTTCCAATTCTCATTAAATTTTGGGGTGTCGAGAGTTATGGATTATGGCTAACCATATCTGCATCTCTAAGTTTATTGCAAACTATTGATAATGGTCATCAAAACTATGTTGGTAACGAGTTAACTAAGTTTTACATAACTGGATCTGGTACAAAAAAATTAAAACAGACATTAGCCTCTAGTATTTGGATGGCAGGAATATTAGGCTGTTTGCAATTAATAATATCAATTGGAATGATAGCTTTTGGTTTTATAGAAAAAGTTTTAGGAAGTAGCTCAGTAATAACAGAAAATCAAGAAATTGGAGCGGCACTTATTGTTTTAGTAATTACATGGATATTAACTGGTTCTGTAGGGGGTATTCTATCTCGTCTTTACTTACCACTTGGAATGTATGTAAGGTTTACCACTTGGGGAATAATTACACAGTTTTTTAAAGTAACTAGTATTTTATTGACTGCTATATTAGGAGGAAAACTACTGGTAGCTTCTATAGTTAGCAGTTTAGTTTCCCTCATTATATACATATTTTTCTTTAGAGAAGTATATCAAATTTTTCATAATCTTTATCCATTTTGGACTAATGGTAGTTGGAGAATAGCATTTACTAATGTTTATAAATCGTTTTTTCTTACAGGTGTAGGATTCTTATTGCAATTACAAAATAATGGGTTAAATTTATTTGTATCTGGCATAGTTGGAACAGCATTTATTCCTGTACTTAGCACTATGCGAACTCTTACTAATACTTTTTTAGCGGGAAATGCAATTGTTACAATGTCATTAATACCTGAGATGACCCGCTATCATACTCAAGGTGAACATAAAAAATTAGCAGATATGATTTCTACAGCTTGGTGGTCAGGGGGACTATTAATTAATCTTGGCTTAGTGATTACACTACCATGTATCGAGCCAATATATTTGCATTGGACAAGAGGTCAAATCAGCTTTAATTGGGTGCTTTACCTAATATTAGCTTGGTCAATTTCGCTAAAAAACTTTGGTAATCCTCAAAGCATTTATCTAATGGGGATTAATCATATAAAAGCACAAACAACAATTGCGGTTGTGCAAACGGCAATTATTTTAGGCATAATTAGCCTTTTTTTAGGTAAATATGGCTTGGTTGCTGTGGGGATAGCAATAGTCTGTAGTGAAATCATTGGTTCAGGGATAATAGCAACAATTTACACCATCCTAGAACTGAGGAGTCTGGGTGGTAACTTACTCTTTACTAAAATTGTTTCAGCTTTTTTTGCTGTTGTCATAGTGGGGTTGACTTATATATCTGTAGGACTATATTGGTTGAGTCCATTAATTGCATCAATAGTTGGAGGAATAATTTTGATAGGACTATATTTATGGCAATGGCAATATTTATCTATAGATGTGCGTTATAGACTAATTAAACTATTTTATAAATTTACATCTTTAAGCTATAAGCATCCGACTTGAGTCTTGCTAGGGAAAACTAAAGTTTTCTCCAGCAACTTTTCAGTCAGCTTGGATTTTCAAAAATCAAATGAATTCCTATAGTCAAGATTAACATCAAGTCTAAATTACAAGTTGACGAATTCTAGTTTATTGTCCAACTAAATGGATATAGGATTATAAGTTACAGAACTACTACATTCAAAAAAATGAATAAAATTTCTTATTTAGACATAACATTAGTATTTCTACTAATATTTTCAGTTATTCCAGGTTTTTTTGGTCTTTTTGAATTGTCTTTGGGAATTTTTGCTGCTATTCCTTTAATTTTGATGATGCGTTTGTCAGTATTAGATGGAAGTTTGGAAACTCGAATGCTATCAATAAGCTACTCAATCAGTCAATTTATTTGTTGGGTCATTGGGTTCTTAGGTTGCATATATTTTCTATCTCCCAAAGGCTTCAATATTGGAACTCATACCATAGTTACAATGGTTTTGATTAACTTAGTAATGTGGGGAAGTTTGATAGGTACTTTAATTGCTGAACCTTTTAAAAAAATTCAGTCTAAAAACTTAAATTATAATGAAGAAATCACAAAGGAATTAACCTCTAAAGGATTTCAAATAACTGGCGCTATTTTTGTATTTTTTCTGGTTGTCAATTATTTAAGTGGTGGTTTTTTCTCTAGGCAACAGATCGGAAACACAGTGGAGCCTGGAACCATATTATATTTTTTAAGTGCTTTTAGTACATTACAGTACTTATTCTTTCTATTTTTAGGATTTCGCTTAAATCGGCCGCTTCTGAATCAATCAAATATTGTTAATCTAATAATTGTGCTTTTCTCTATGCTGATAGCTAGTCTAACTGGTGGACGTGGCTTTAGTATTCGTATGATTATTTATACTATTCTAGGAAGCTTTTATTCAAAGCTTAAGTCTAAAGATATCAAAATAATTATTGTGATTTCAATCCCATTTGTTTTATTTTTTACTATTATAATTGGCAATGTTAGAGGAAACTTAGATTTTAGTGAATCTCTAAATCTATTTACTCGTATAACACTTATAGGTAAAGCTGCCACTGGAAATTTAGAAGCAACAGGATCTGATTATGATGACCCTCTTTATAGTACTTTTACGAGAATCGCAGAGCCTACAGGACAAATAGTAATCGATCATGTTGCTGAGACTGGATCTTATATTGGGTTACGCAACTTTGAGCGTATTGCAACAGCATTTATGCCTAAAATTCTAGGCGACAAAGAGCCTATGGATGATGGAGGGGAAAGATTAAGAGATGAATATGGTGTATATATCACTCAATTTACTAACGCACCTATAACTTCTATGGCTGATGCTTTTGAGAGGGGAGGTTATGGAGCAGTTTTTATGTTTTCACTAATTATGTCTTTCTACTTAACAAAACTGAGTGGATATATTGGCAGGTTAAAAAAACAATTACTAAGAATAACTTTAAGGATATCTTTTGCTTACACTTGTTCTGTACTTTATGCTCCAAGTATTCTTGGATGCATAAGCGTTGTAACTTACAATTTTATTAGAGATGGTTTGTTGATATGGGCTTTGATATTTGTGCTAGAAGAAACAACAAAAAAAATTAAAAATGTACAGTGAAAAACCTAGCAAGGAATTATGTAAAAGTAAGCTTAACATTTTTGATCAAGACTTGAATTAGGAATCATATCATTTGTTGAAAAAAATGAGGATATTTTTTCTCTTAACAGATGCCTTTGGAGGGCGCGGGGGTATCTCACAATACAACCGAGACTTTATTAACTGTCTCTGTAGTGCCGAGAATTGTGATGGAGTGGTTGCTATTCCAAGACGTGTTGTTGATCGCATTGAAACTTTGCCTAAGAAACTTACATATATTACCTCAGGAATAAAAGGTAAATTGGCTTACATTTATGCCATTTTTCATACCATCAGAGCCAACCCCAAATTCGATCTCATCATTTGTGGTCATCTTTATATGCTACCACTTACCTGGCTAGTTAAACTGTGGACAAAAGCGCCTATCCTTCTAGAAATCTACGGCATCGAAGCCTGGAAGCCTCATAATAGCCTAGTTAACTATTGTCTTCCAGCAGTAGATTATATTGTCTCAATTAGCCAAATTACATTCGATAGCTTTCAATCCTGGGCAAATATACCCAAGGTGCAACAATTTTTACTGCCAAATGCGATCGCTCTTGACCAGTATGGCCATGATGACAAAAATTCTGAACTTATTTCCCGATATGGACTGAAGGACAAAATAGTTCTGATGACATTGGGACGCTTGGACTCTTATGAACGATATAAGGGGTTTGATGAAGTAATCGAGTTGCTGCCTAAATTGAGTGAAATAATTCCTAATTTATCCTACTTAATAGTGGGAGAAGGATCGGATAGAGAGAGATTAGAGGAGAAAGTGCGATCGCTTAATCTTCAGACAAAAGTGATTTTCACAGGATTTATTTCTGAAGCCAAAAAAGCCGACCACTATCGGCTAGCAGATGTTTATGTGATGCCGAGTAAGGGAGAAGGATTTGGCTTTGTTTTTTTAGAAGCAATGGCTTGCGGTATTCCCGTAGTTGCGAGTAAAGTTGATGGCAGTCGTGAGGCAGTACGAAATGGTTTACTAGGCATTCTTGTTAATCCTGATGATCCAGAAGAAGTAAAGGCGGGAATTCTAGAGGCGTTGAAGCGTCCCAAAGGAGTAATGCCGCAAGGATTAGAGTATTTTTCCTATGAAAATTTTGAGCGGAGGTGTCACCAGATTTGCGACCAAATATTCTAAGTATCTATATAGCGGGTGAAAAATTTTCTCGATTGCAATTCAAGAATCACTCAACAATTCTGCTCAAAATCACAGTTATATTGCTCAATCTACCAATCAAATTCTTAAACACATGTGCGGTATATACGGTTACATAGGCAGAGAAGACTTTAATTCATCAAATATATTAGCTGCTCTGCATCATCGAGGACCTAATTCCCAAGGTACATGGCAAAGAAATGTAGGAGCAAACCACATTCACCTACTGCATACTCGTCTGGCAATTCTTGACCTTAGTCCTGCTGGGCATCAACCTATGGTAGATGTAAAAACGGGTAATGTAATTGTTTTTAACGGGGAAATTTATAACTTCTTGGAACTACGCCAAGAATTGAAAGCACAGGGTGTAGAGTTTACTTCTCATAGTGATACAGAAGTTTTGTTATTAGCTTATCGTGTCTGGGGTGAGCAAATAGTAGAACGCCTAGACGGTATGTTTGCTTTTTTATTGTTTGACTCTATTCAACAACGCCTTTTAGTAGTACGGGATCACATTGGAATTAAACCACTATACTATGCTCAAACTCGCGGTGGAGGCATTGCTTTAGCATCGGAAGTACGGGCATTAATTACGTCTGGATTAGTAGCAACAGACTGGGACGAACAGAGTATCTATGAGTATTTAATATCTGGCAGCATTCAAGAGCCACGGACTATCCGACAAGCGATTAAAGCTTTTCCCCCTGCTCATTATGCTTATATTGATTTGCGGACAGACTTAGCCACTATATCTACCCCTATTCGTTATTGGAATTTAGCCCAACACGTATGCAATCAGATAGGGGAACCGACATCTTACATAAGTCATACCGAAGTTTTGTTACATACTCTTAAAGAGCAACTCATTGCTGATGTTCCTGTGGGTTTATTTTTGTCAGCCGGGATAGACAGTACAGTGCTTGCTAGTATGCTAGCTCCAGTTATGCAAGGTTATCTCTCCACTTTTACCTTCGATTTACAAGACTCTATTAGAGATGAGAGTAATTTGGCAGCTATGACTGCACAAAAACTCCAGCTAAAACATCATGTAGCTTATCTATCTCAGAAAACCCTAGGTACTTGGTTAGTTGATAGCTTTACAGCAATGGATCAACCATCATCAGATGGTACAAATACTTATCTTATTTCTAGAGCTTCATTACAACACGGTATAACCGTTGTTCTTAGTGGTTGTGGTGCAGATGAGTTACATGGTGGCTATCCTCATTTTGTTTCCATACCAAAGTTATATCAACTAGGAAAGTGTTTAGGTGATATGAAGTCTCTACTTCTGCCTTGGATAGAAAATATCAAGGGCTGGCGTAAGAATTATATTTATCAAGAAAGATTAAATCTTTTATTCCAGCAAATAGATTCACCTTCCAGAATGTTAAGAGAAACGCGGCGTTTCTTTACCCCTAAGCAAATATCTGACTTTTGGACTGTGGCACCAGATTTTTACAATCCAGTGGCAAATTGGGATGATGAAACAGACAACAAACTTAATCTTGATGTGGAGACTTTAATTTCTCTAGGTGAAATTAAAGGCTACCTGAGAAATACCTTATTAAGAGATAGCGACTGGGCTACAATGGCGAATCAGCAAGAACTACGCGTACCCTATTTAGGTAGACGCTATATGGAAAAAGTAATACAAATTCCTTGGAGTGAAAAACGAACAACTAAAAAACAGAAAAAGCCCCTTTTATCTAGTCAGATTCTACCAACCTTACAGCACGCTCTGAACCGTCAGAAAACAGGCTTCGATTTAGATTATGCAATGTATTTAAGCGGGCCTCTGCGAGACTGTTTACACGCAGCCTTTACTCACCTTAATCAAGCTCACGGCTTTAATCTGAATGCTGACCGAGTAGAACATGATTTAAAAATTGGCGATCCGACAAAACAAGTTCGTCGTTACTGGGCGTTGACGAGCCTTGGGTTTTATCTGCAAAAGCATAGCTAGGTAATAATGCAAAACCAACTCAAGATTCTGCACTACATCCCAGTTTACGCCCCCGCTTGGCAGTTCGGTGGCCCTGTACTTAGTGTTAGCCAACTTTGCGAAGGATTAACCGCCCTTGGTCATCAAGTAGAAGTGTTTACTTCAAATGCTGGGTTAAATAATCAACCAGAATTGCCCCTCAATCAGCCAGTCATCCGTAATGGAGTCAAAGTCACATATTTTCAGCAAGAACCAGGAATGGGTATTCATTGCCCAGGTATGGAGCAAGCAGTAACAGCAAGGGCCAAGGAATTTGACATTATCCATATCACAGGTGTTTGGCAGCGTACCAGTGGAGCGGCTTGCAAAGCAGCCAAAAATCAAGGTATTCCCTATGTTGTTTCCCCTAGAGGCGCACTTGGGCCTTATTCCTGGCAGCAGAAAACAGTTAAAAAAATACTGTATTATTTATGGCAAGAACGCTTCAATATGACAAATGCAGCTGGTATCCACTACACTAGCAAGCAAGAATTACAGGAGTGTCATTGGCTAAAACTACCAGGAAAATCTTTTATTGTTCCCAATGGCTTAAACACTGAATTTTGGCAACCTGCTTTAGAAGCAGCAAAAGCATGGCGTAAATCTCAAAACCTCAATGAAGATGACTTTATCCTTTTGAATGTAGGCCGTCTCCACCACAAAAAAGGGTTAGATTTATTACCTCAGGCTTTAGCAGCGTTGCGACATCTCAACTGGCGGATGGTTTTTGTAGGTAGTGATGACGATGGTACTAAAGCAAAACTACACCAGCAGTTTCAATCTGCAAACCTATCAGACAGAGTTATCTTTCTAGAAAGATGCGAACCTAAGAAACTGCCAGCAATATACTCTGCTGCTAACTTGTTTGTCCTGCCCAGCCGTCATGAAAATTTTGGTAATGTCGTTGTCGAGTCTCTAGCCTGTGGATGTCCTATTTTAATTTCCGACAAAGTGGGACTACATGATGAGGTAGCTGAAGGTAGCGTCGGGTGGGTGCGTTATAGAGTTGCATCAGAGTGGACTGAAGCTATTGGGGAATTGATTCAGTTTCCTAGCAAAATGCAAACCCGAAAATTTAAATCCAGAGCATGGATAGAAAATATTTTATCCATTGATAAAACTTCTCTACACACGACAAATTATTATATTCGCATCAGAGAGAACCATTGTGCTTAATAATTTATATCGTTTCTCTAATGAGCTACTGCTAGTTAAAAAACTTTTACCTTTACCTTTATATATTCATTGGATATCAGGAATAACAAAATATTTTAATATCTTAATAAAAACCAAAAGTTTAAGAGTATTAGATAAAAGTTTAAATAAATCATTTAGTATAACGTTTAATCATAAAAAACTTTATTTCAAAAATATTGATTTCGGAGTTATCCGTGAAATATATGGTCACTTATGTTACGTTAAAATACGTGAATTAAAAGATGCAAAATACATACTAGATTTAGGAGCAAATGGTGGAGCATTTACAATATTTGCACTTGCCGAAGCACCTCAAGCACAAGTTTATGCAGTAGAAGCACAATCCGAATTTGTCAATATCATTAAACATAATGTTAAACAAAATTTATATGAAAATCGTCTAGTACTTAAATGTGCCGTAGTTGGTGGATTTTATGATGATTGGACACAATCCTTATTGAAATCCAATCCTAAAATACAAGAATTTAATATTTATGAATACATAGAAACTGTAGGAACTTGTGACTTTTTGAAATGTGACGTTGAAGGTGGTGAATTCTATTTATTCCAAGGAGATTTATCTTGGACTCAAGCTGTTAAAAGTATGGCATTAGAATATCATCCAGATAAAGGTGATCCAGATGAACTAGAGAAGATTTTACAAACACAGGGCTTTATAGTGAAGCGAGCAGATCACAAACACCTTGGCTACTTTTATTGTACAAGAGAATAACTACCTATGAATTCAGATATTAGTGCAGCTATTCTTACTAAGAATGAAGTTTGCAATCTTAAACGGTGTATGGAATCTTTACATTGGTGTGACGAAGTTATTGTCTTAGACTCAAATAGTACTGACGGAACAATACAGTTGGCAGAATCACTGGGAGCCAAAGTTTTTACCCATATTCCACCTCTACCGTTCAAATTTTCTGAGCAGCGCAACTGGGCTTTACAAAATTGTAATTTCAAGAGTGAATGGGTGCTATTTATAGATGCTGATGAGGTTATTCCATCCAATTTAGCAATAGAAATTCAGCGTGTATGTTCTGCCAATAATCAACAATATAATGCTTATGAACTGCCTGCGCGTTATCTGTTTTGGGGTAAATGGCTCAAGCTTACACAAGGATATCCTAATTGGCATTCCCGTTTACTCAAATTAGGAGAAGTCACTTTTACTGGTGGTGTTTGGGAACACTTTGCTTCAGGTGCTAAAGTTGGGAAAATTAGTATTCCTTACGATCATTATGCTAATTCTAAAGGATTCGGAGATTGGTTAGAACGGCATGAGCGTTATTCTTCTTGGGATGCTCAAAAAGTTGTGGAATTTCTGGAAACAGGCAAAGCATCTGCTCTAGGAACTGAACGCAAACTAAAACTTAGATTATTAGCAGCTAAACTTTGGTTTATACGCCCCATTATCAGATTTATACAGATGTATTTTCTAAGATTAGGTTTTTTAGAAGGAATAACGGCTCTTATTTTCTGTCTCCTCTATGCCATGTATGAATTTATGATAGTAGTCAAAATCATAGAACTGAGACGTAAAAAATCTGGATTAGCTCTTTGATGATTCCACAATAAATATATGGAACAAATTACAATTATCACTCAATACTTCTACCCTAGCCATGCTGCTACTGCTCAAATAATGACCGATTTAGCCAAAGGACTTTTCCAAAAAGGCTATCAGGTAAATATATTCACAGGAACTCAGGCAAAAGACACTACTCCTGAATTATCAAATCAAGCCATAATCAAGCGTGCGTTCTCTCCTATTGCAGCCAGCACTAGCATTTTAAGTAAAATTATTAGCTCAATATTTTTTCTTTTAGATGCTTTAAAATATGTAATATTTTTACTACCTCGCACTGCGCCACTTTTAATCGCTTCTAATCCACCATATGCTGGGATTTTAGGCACTATTTTTAAAATTGTTCGTGGTGGAAAATATCATTTTTTACTCCAAGATATCTTTCCAGAATCTGCTGTAATGTCTGGCATTATTCAGCAAAATAGCTTTTTATTTATCTTTTTTAAAAAATTAATTTATTTAACTTACAAATATGCTGACAATATTATTGTCCTCAGCACTTCCATGCAGTGTTTTTTGGAGAATAAATATCCGGAGTTCAAAGAAAAAATTAAAGTAATTGAAAATTGGGCAGTGGAAGATATTATTATTTGTGATAAACAAGCAAATAATTTTGCTCAACAGTATAACCTTGATAAAGTTTTTACAGTTTTATACTCAGGTAATCTGGGTAGATTGCATGATATACAAACCATTGCTGAAGCGGCCAATATACTTAAAAATACTCCTATTCAGTTTGTCTTTATCGGTAATGGGGCTAAAACAAAAGTATTAAAGCAAGCAATTCAATCCAATAAACTAAAAAACATCCTCTTATTACCTTACCAGCCCAGAGAAATACTACACCTCTCTCTTACCGCTTGTGACCTTTCACTGGTCAGCTTAATACCAGGCGCAGAATCAATAGTAGCTCCTTCTAAACTCTACGGTATGTTAGCAGCAGGAAGAGGAATTATTGCTATCACCTCAGCAAACTCATACATTGACCAATTATTAACAAATTCTGGTTGCGGTATTAATACCCCTCCTAATAACCCTCAACACCTTGCCAATTTAATCAATGAATTAGCTAATGATAGTATAAAAGTTAAGTTGATGGGAGAGAAATCACGTCAAGTCTACGAAAGCAAATATACTTTCAAACGGGCGTTGACTGAATACGAAAAGATTTTATTTAGTATTTAATCAAACCTGTACTTTAAGCTTACTAAGTAAGTGGGCGGGCAAAAGTAAATACACCACGGGGTAGGGGGGCACAGCTAACTGTGCGCCCCTACTTATTGCCGCACAATAAGCCAAACTGAATTAACCCACGCTGATAACCGCGACGCATTAATCCCAATGATAATGCCCCTTGGATGGTAGCCCAACCAGCATTTAGTAAGCCCCAAAGCGCTTGGGGAGTGAATGCAGAATCAATCACCACATTCCAAAAGGGGGCGACAGCGGTTGACCAATCAGCAGTGCGGATATTATGTAATGGTAGTTGATGGGCGATCGCTTCGTACTCTGGCAAAGAAATCACATAAGGCAAACAATACACCCGATAAATATCCTCCAAGTGTTTTTGTTCATCCGCCGTTAGTGGAGACTCATCAGTTGATCGATGACACCAAGTCACCATAATTAACTTGCCACCAGGCTTCAATACTCGGTAGCATTCCTGGAGAAACTTTTTTTTATCTGGCATATGTTCACCGCTTTCTAGCGACCAAACCAAGTCAAAAGAATCGTCAGCAAAGGGCATTGCTTGAGCATTTGCAACTTGGAACTGTGTTCTCAGACTCAAATTAACCTCCAAGGCACGTTCTGTTGCTCTCGCGGCTTGCACAGGACTCAGTGTAATTCCTATAGCCTTAGCATTAAACTTTTGTGCAAGGTATAAAGAACTGCCGCCAATGCCACAACCCACATCTAGGATATTTTCTGCTGCTTGTACCCCTGCCCAATTGAGCAGTTCTTCGATTAAATCAATTTGAGCCTGACGGCGGTCTTTTTTCTGGGTACCATCGACGCCGTAATAGCCGTGGTGCATGTGTTCGCCCCAAATCTGTTCCCACAGCCCGGAGGAAGCATCGTAAAATTCTTGGATTTGCTGGTAAAGTGTTGCACTCATGAAAAAACCAGTGTTAAGAGAAAGCCGAATTAAAAAAAACATACAGATAGGCTACCATGTGTTTTTTATTAAAATAACGCAATGTGCGACTTAATATTCCGTAACAAGTTCGACGAACTGAAGAGGGTCACAATTGTGGCGATTAAGCCAAAAGCAGACGGTATGAGCTAAAATCTTATGATTCAGACGACTGGTGAGATACCACAGATATCTGGCTCGAACCTTCTCTATATAGAATCTGTCAACAACTTGGCCAATCACTGTTTCATTGAGCGCGCGGTTCCATCTTGACTGGGCAAAAGCCGTTGCCGCTACAGCGGTAGTGGAAAACCCTACTCTGCCAGTAAGGACTGCTATACGGGAAAGATCGACAATTTGTAATTCATTTAGACGGTTTCTAATCGATTATTTTTCTAGCAAGTGGAGAACGAGAAGCTACTGTATCACTCCTCGTGCTGATGCTTTAAAGCTTGGCTTTAAATCTGAACGTTAGTCGGGGAGAAATCGCCCCCCAACTAGAATATCGAGTTACTGAAGTCACAGCCGAAATAAGGGGATAGCGAAGACTAACTTAGGCGTTGTAGGTCATCAGTTTCCGAGGATTGTCGATCGCTTTGTAGATGCTACCAAAAAAACGATCATGCCCGGTATCACTATTGATAAAGTCATGGGGGAAGCCTAGCTCAATTTGACTGACTTCATCGAGGCGCTTGAGATGTTCAGGCGGCAAGACGATATCGACGCACGCTAAGTTGTCTTTGACGTGTGAGAGCGATCGCGCTCCAATAATCGGAATTGCAGCGCTGCTTTGGGCACGAATCCAGGCGAGTGCAACTTGCGAAGGAGAATACCCAAGTTCTTGAGCGACTTGACCTACGACTTCTGCAATCTTCAAGCTGCGTTCTGGAATGTTCTCTCCACGCGAATTTGATTGCCCATTGCCGTTGTGATTGTATTTACCCGTCAGTACACCACGCGCTAACGGCGACCAGGGGGTGACGGTCATCTCCAATGCCTGTGCCATCGGCAGCAAATCTCGTTCGGCTGTGCGGTCAATCAGGTTGTACAGAATTTGCAAGGCGACAAAAGGGGTCCAACCGCGACACTGAGCTAGCATATTTGCTTGTGAGACAATCCAAGCAGGCGTATCGGAAATCCCGACGTACATCACCTTCCCTTGCCGCACCAGGTCATCTAGGGCACGCATGATTTCTTCAATGGGAGTTGTGAAGTCCCAAACGTGTAGCCACAGCAGATCCACATAATCAGTGTTCAGTCGTTTGAGGCTGCGTTCAAGCGACTGCATCAAATTCTTGCGATGATTGCCGCTATCATTGGGATCGCTACCTGTGCTATTTAAGCGACTTGAAAGAGAATACTTGGTTGCAACGACAAAGCGTTCTCGATCCGGAGCAATCAATTCACCCACAATCTTTTCGCTGCTGCCATCTGTGTACACGTTTGCGGTGTCGATAAAGTTGCCGCCAGCATCCACAAACGTCTCAAACATCTGGCGACTTTCATCTTTGGAAGCCCCCCAGCCCCAGTCTTCGCCAAAGGTCATGGCACCGAGGCAAAGTTCAGAAACGCGAAGTCCACTTTTGCCCAATAGTTTGTATCGCATGGTTGATTCTCCTTGTGAGTTATTACAGTGTTCAGATTTACAGCAGTAGAGCCGAGTGCTGACTTCTCATTAATCAATGAACCTCCAATCTGATCGTTTGGAAAGTCCTGCCTGGCAGAGCTTTTTATGCTTGTCTTTTGGCAGCCTACATAGACAGGCAATTACAAACCGTAAGATGAAGTCACAATTTCAATGTAGGATCTTAGGGGCGTGGTCGGGTATAACGATCGTCAACAATTATTGAACAATCCTGCAAAACTCAGGGTCAGCCTACTTATCAAGCAGCCCAGAAGTGTTGAAAGATAACGCAACACAGAAAAAATGGGGATTTTATCGAGCATCAGCGGTATTGTGACGCTTGCCGATAAACAGAAATAGCCTCAGAAGCTTCACCTTGAATTGCTAGCAAATTTGCCATGTTGTTGTAGGCTGTGGCATTTTTAGGATCTAGCTGTAAGGCTTGTCGATAAGTGGCGATCGCAGGCTCTATTTTACCTTGCTTTTTCAAGGCGATCGCTAAGTTCACATAAGCATTGGCATTGCTACTATCTGAATTAATTGCTTTTTGCTATGCTGCGATCGCTTCCTCTAGCTGTCCTTGTTCATACAGCAGTGAAATTATGCATAAAATTACTTGTCTTCGATATTGCAATTCTCTAAAAAAAGTAAGAGTTACTGAACAGCAGCAACTCTAAACTAACTCAAGTAGAATATACCGAAATAAGTAATTTCCTCATTTTCCTTATTTACCAAAGTTTATAGCTTTTCATAACAGTTCAAACCTCAGGAGCATTTCTAGAAAACCTACAAATAATCGCAGTAGACGGATTAAAACTTCAGCGAACTGTATTGTCCGTCCTTACGTCTGACTTACGACTCTTATAGCTGACGGCAAAATTAGCATGGCATCGCCGAATGAATAAAAGCGATACCCTGAAGCGATCGCTTCATTGTATATATTCAATAACCGTTGTCTGCCAATTAGCGCACTTACTAACATCAGCAAACTGGAACGCGGCAGGTGAAAATTGGTAATCAGACCATCAACCACCCGCCATTGGTAGCCGGGATAAATAAACAAGTCTGTTCTACCACAAAATGGTTGTAAATTCCCAGATTGAGCCGCCCCTTCTAAAGCTCGTACTGCCGTTGTTCCCACAGCAATAATCCGACCGCCATCTGCTTTAGTGGCGCGGATTTGCTCTACTGTGGCAATGGGGACTTCAATCCATTCTTCATGCATGTGATGGGTAGTTACGTCCTCCACTTCCACGGGGCGAAATGTGCCTACACCAACGTGCAGCGTTACAAAAGCTTGATTGATTTTGCGATCGCGCAACTTTTGTAATAATTCTGGGGTAAAATGTAGTCCTGCTGTCGGAGCTGCGATCGCTCCTGGCTGTTTGGCATAAACTGTCTGATACTGATCATCAGCAGATGAAGAGGCAGTGATGTACGGTGGTAGCGGTACTTCACCAAATACCTCTAACAGTTCCACCAAAGACTTTCCCTCTGGCACATCAAATTGCAACAAACGCCCTCCGGTTGCTGCGTCTGTTTCTAGAACCGTAGCTGTGAGTTGGGGATTGGGAACTGGGTAGGAATCTTCCCAATCCCCAATCCTTAATCCCTGATCCCTAATCCCCAATTGCCTTGCTTCAAAAATAATCTTCGTTCCCTGTTTGAAGCTTTTTCCTGGCTTAACTAAACCTAACCAACAGTTATATTGCCGTTCTTCCAACAGCAACACTTGGATTTTAGCACCAGTGGATTTATGTCCGTAAAGCCGTGCTGGAATAACTTTTGTATTGTTCATAACTAACAAATCACCAGAGCGCAGCAGTGCAGGCAAATCATGGAAAATGTGGTGTAGGGGTGCTGTTTCGGTGGCTGTGGTGGGAGAATTAATCACCAGTAACCGTGAGCTATCTCTAGGAACTGCTGGGTTTTGGGCAATGAGTTCTGGAGGTAGTTTGTAGTCATAGCCAGCTACCGAGCAATCTAATTCCAAATCTTTTTCTTGTGGGCTAGAGGTGTCTTTCAAATTGGCTTGTACTAGTTTTTGGTTTATTTAGTATTTCTACTCTCTCAAAAAAGCTGGTTTGAGCTTTCCTTCTAAAGGAACTTTAAGGTATCTTCGCTCAATTTTCTCGCTAGGCTATAAGATTGATACTATTAAGTAACACGGAAAACTTAACATAAAAATTGGGTAAACCTCCCCATCTAAAAACGGGGGATTTTACCCTACCGGGAACAGGTACTGATTGACGAAGATAGATATGTAGGATTGGCTTTGATCCCAAGCACCAACAAACATGGAATACTTGTATTATCTGGCAAATGCCAGTCTAACCCTGAGGGTCGTTCAACACCTGCACGCTAGACCCCAGACACCAGTTTCTTTCGTCACCGTAATTCATCAAATTGATGGCTGGGTGGTTAGGATCAAATTCAAAGGTCAAGTTTCGCCTCAAGAAGATGGTGACTTTCGGGCTTTTCTAAATGAATTAGGAATTAGCTACGAGCCGCCAATGAGGGTACAAATGGCACTTTGGAGTTTGGAAGCGGGACAGTGCCCTGTGGACGTAATGCGTCGCTATCAGGTAGCGATCGTTTCTCATGGTAGTCCAGAGAGAGACGAAATCGAAGCTTTCCGGCAACAGTTTGTCCGGGGCTTGGGCTATTGTCCAGAAACTTTGGCGTGATCCGATCTTGGTTGTAACGCCGCTACAAAATTATTGGTAATCAAGATATTTTATCCATTACCAATTAACCATTATCAATTGAAGAGTCGAAAGCTGCCAGAATGTATTCTTGCAGCTTAAACTTATATCCGGCTGCTGATGAAGTAGCTAGAGCTTCCTGAGTTGCTGTAACCCCAGTCAGATTTTTTGATATCCTTTGACAGTAAACAATAGCAACATCGAATCGGCAAGAATAATCTGCCTTTTCAGGGCACTGGGCTAAGAATATTCCAGCTGTCCGCCAGATTTTTGCTTGCTTTTGTGGGGTGATTGCGCTTCTTCCCCCTGCATCCCAACTACCTGAACTGCGAGTTTTTACTTCAACAAATGCCAGCATCGAGTGCTGAGTCCTGAGTTCTCCTAATGCTTTTCTGCTCCCCTGCTCCCCTGCAACGCCAGCTTCTCCTGCACTTCCATCGTGTTGGGCAATAATATCGATTTCTCCCCAGCGGCTAGAAAAGCGGCGATGGAGAATTATCCAACCTGTAGATTGCAACCATTGGGCTACTAGGTCTTCTCCTAAATGACCAATATCTGGATAATGAGATGGAGGAAGGTTAGCCATTGACTAAAAATATCATGAATTCTGTGAATTCTAGCTTAAGCGATCGCACAGCGGGTTCTACACTCGATTTATCCCGAACAAAACTGGGGTTGAAGCGTAAAAGAGACTATCACATTTGGGCAATCATACTCAGCTTATTCCTGTGGGGAATAGTTGGCATCACCGCAACGGTCGGTTTTGCTCCAACAGCTTTGGCACTCGAATATAATAAAGAAATTTTGGTCGAGGCTGATTTCTCAGGACGTGATTTAACAGACTCCAGCTTTACCAAAGCTAATCTCCGCCAAAGTAACTTCAGCCACGCTAATTTGCGCGGTGTCAGTTTCTTCGCAGCAAATTTGGAGTCTGCAAATTTGGAGGGATCTGATTTGAGAAATGCCACTTTAGACTCAACTCGTTTAGTCAGAGCAAATTTGACAAATGCACTGTTGGAGGGTGCGTTTGCTGCTAACGCCAGATTTGATGGTGCAATCATTGACGGTGCAGATTTTACCGATACGCTGCTGCGTTCGGATGAGCAAAAAAAATTGTGCAAACTTGCCAAAGGAACTAATCCCATTACAGGACGAGATACGCGTGACACGTTGTTTTGTCCTTAGTATTTTTTACCTATACATTTGGTAGGGAGTGAAGAAGGGGCATTGGTTATTCTCCATCCCCCTCATCCTCCCCTGCAACGCCAGCTTGCTCTGCTAGTTCCCTTAATAGTTTTCGTATTTCTAAGCCGATATTTTTTCTTTTATCCTCTCAAAGCGCCTCAAAGGATAGTGTTTTAGCGCACGCTTATAAACCACTCAGTAATCCCTTGAGCGATCGCCTGAGCTATCTTTTTCTGTTCCTCTGGGTTCACCACCTGCTCAAATTCATCGGGATTGCTCATAAAACCTAATTCCAGCAACACCGATGGCGCAGCCGTTGGACGTGTCAGCGCTAAGTTATCCCAAAACACACCATAGTCAGGTCTGCCGAGTTTTTTGACTACATAGTTCTGCAAAAATATTGCCAGGTTGTGGGCTTGGGGTTGATACCAAAAAGCGGCGAATCCCTTGGTTTTTTCGGCATCGCCATCATCGGGTAAGGAATTGTGATGTATGGAAAGAGCGATGCATGGTTCTTCTTGACTAATAATTGCCTGACGTTCTGCTAGGGAAACCTCCTTATCATCCTCCCGCGTCATTACCACCGTTGCTCCTTCCTTCACCAACTCGTCGCGCAGCAACTTAGATACCACCAAATTGACATCTTTTTCTAAATATCCAGTTGGGCCACTGGCACCCGATTCTTTACCGCCATGCCCTGGATCGAGTACAATCTTGAAATTAGCTAAAGGCTTTCGTCTTGTGTTCCCAATTTTAGGCGGATGACGCAAAGCCAAAACCAGGGTTGTACCGTCGTATCTTAGCTTATATCCCCACTGTTGAGCTTTTTTGAGGTTAAAGGTGTATTTTACTTGTTCTGGAGCCACCTGTTGCCAGTCTAGGCGAGAAATTAAGGGGTCATCATCCAGGCGAATTATGTCCGTTTGGGCAGTAGTATTGTAGAGAGTGAGAGCGAGAGCTTGCTCACTTTGTTGTACGCTCACAGGTACGGGGACTTGCAAGGGGAAAACTATCTCTGTCGCACCAGGGAGTTGACGGTATCCGACACTGCGAATTATTGTCTGTGGCGGAATTGCACCAGGTAGAATGCGGGTTTCCTGACTATTAATCCAAGCGCCATAGTCTAGGCGCAACCATTCACCTTCCCTACCTGTTACTGTTGCGCGTGTGCCTTTAGGCAGTGGTGTGAGTCGAGAATAATCGGTACTTGGGCCAGTCCGAGCAACGCCTGAATCTACTATCACCTCAGAAACTGGCAACTGTGCTCTTGAGAAGATTTGAATTTTACCAGATCCTGGTTGAGTTATCGTCTTGCCATTGAGCGTCAGTTGAAACTGAGGTTGTCCCAGATCGGCAGCTGTTGCCACTGTGGTGCAACCTTTATAATTGCCTACGCTAGACTGGGCATGAGGCTGATTTTTCCCTGTCAGAGCTGCCAAATTACTTGGTAGTTGTGCTTCTTGAGGTTGGGGTGAAAGGGCAATAGTTTGATTAGCCAGGTTGACAGATACACTGGCATTGGGGGGTGCGATCGCGCTAAAACAAATTAGTTCTCCTGGTAATCTGGCAATGTCA
This sequence comes from Nostoc sp., assembly GCF_036919595.1. GTDB lineage: Bacteria > Cyanobacteriota > Cyanobacteriia > Cyanobacteriales > Nostocaceae > Nostoc. The sequence goes on from NZ_JBALCO010000092.1 coordinate 77,625, forward strand.
GATGCAGGAGTCAGGGAATCTTTAGCAAAGCCTAACCCCTGTGGTAACTCAGGGCCAGCGGTAAGCCTTGTTACCTTAATCTGGAGTTCTTGATTGTGGTGACGCACAGTAAAAAGATTCTCCCCCAACTGCAAGGGGAAACTAGGGGAAAAATGACCAGCCTTGCTGCGGGTAATTGGCTTACTATTGATCAAAACCTGACCATCTGGTGGTGCAGTGCCCAGAAAAAAGATTTTTTGGGCACTTGTCTGGTAGTTTGTTTGGGGAAAAATGACTATAAGAGATGACTCGGCCAACGCTACGGAGGATGTGAGAATACAGCCTAATATTACTAATCCTAAGAGGTTTTTCACAAGCTCAATCACAGAAGATTACACCACAACAACTGTGGCACAATGACGGGATGTATTTTTAGAAGTTGTTAGAAATTCAAACTACTATGACTAAGTTTATCTTTGTAACTGGAGGCGTAGTTTCCAGTATCGGTAAAGGCATTGTAGCAGCAAGTCTAGGGCGTTTGCTCAAGTCACGTGAATATTCGGTGTCGATTCTCAAACTCGACCCTTATATCAATATCGATCCTGGCACGATGAGTCCCTTTCAGCATGGGGAAGTATTCGTTACCCAGGATGGTGCGGAGACAGATTTGGACTTGGGGCATTACGAACGCTTCACCGATACCTCAATGTCACGATTGAATTGTGTTACTACTGGCTCGATTTACCAGGCAGTAATCAATAAAGAGCGGCGCGGGGACTACAATGGCGGTACTGTACAGGTGATTCCCCATATTACCAATGAAATAAAAGATCGGATTTTGCGAGTTGCTAAAAGTACAAATCCCTCTGTAGTGATTACAGAAATCGGCGGTACGGTGGGAGACATTGAATCACTGCCGTTTTTGGAAGCAATTCGCCAGTTCCGCAAAGAGGTGGGACGGCAGAATGTACTGTATATGCACGTAACGCTGGTGCCGTGGATTGCCTCTGCGGGTGAGATGAAAACTAAGCCAACACAGCATTCAGTTAAAGAACTGAGATCCATTGGCATTCAACCAGATATTTTAGTTTGTCGAAGCGATCGCCCCTTACCCAAGGGATTAAAGCAGAAATTGTCTGGATCTTGCGATGTGCCCGAAGAATGCGTCATCACTTCCCAAGATGCTAAAAGTATCTATGAAGTACCGCTGAATCTGGAACGGGAAGGAATGGCAGAACAAGTGCTGAAGTTGCTGCAAATGGAACAACGTAAACCAGATTTGACGCAGTGGCAAACCCTGGTAAAACGGTTACATAGTCCCAAGCACGAGGTAGAAATTGCCATCGTTGGTAAATATGTGCAGTTAAGTGATGCCTACCTATCTGTAGTGGAAGCACTGAACCATGCTGCAATTTCCACCTATGGTGAACTGCGCCTACGTTGGGTGAACTCAGAAGATTTGGAAACTGAACCAGCCGAAAATTATCTTGCGGGTGTCGATGGCATAGTTGTGCCAGGAGGTTTCGGTGTTCGGGGAGTAGATGGCAAAATTGCCGCCATTAAATATGCCCGCGATCGCCAAATTCCCTTTTTGGGTTTATGCCTGGGAATGCAATGTTCTGTAATTGAATGGGCTAGGCACGTAGGGGGATTAACAGATGCCAACAGTGCCGAATTTGACGCCTATACAATTGATCCAGTAATTAATTTATTACCAGAACAGCACGAAGTAGTGGATTTAGGGGGTACAATGCGTTTAGGACTATATCCTTGTCGTGTTCTTCCTGATACTCTGGCTTTTAAGCTTTATCAAGAAGATGTAATTTATGAACGACATCGACATCGATATGAGTTCAACAATGCTTACCGCGATCTGTTATTAAAGTCTGGCTATGTGATCAGTGGTACTTCTCCCGATGGACGCTTAGTTGAAATTATAGAATTACCCAAGCACCCATTCTTTCTTGCTTGCCAATTTCATCCAGAATTTCAATCGCGTCCCAGTACCCCTCATCCCTTGTTTAAAGGGTTTATTCAAGCAGCGATCGCTCTTTCTCTCTCGACATCTGGTAAACAAACACCATTAGAGGTGTCATAAAAATTCATAATTCATAATTATTTTTTTTAATTTTGAATTCGTGCATAGCAAGATTAACTTAAGGCTTCAGTAGATTTGGACAAACAGGGTGCATTATTCGTAAATTTCGGACTTGAGGAGATGTTGTGGCGTACTGGATGAGAATCCTTTACGAGAGGAAAGAATATGTAGTGAATTTTGAGCGTGTCCATGCTTTTTGTTATGAACTGAATGGCAGGGTTACTTTTTGGTTACCTGATAGTGCAATTCCAGTAGTAATTAACCCGCAAAGTAACTTGGAAGATTATCAAAAGATTCTTGATTATTTACAATGTGTGACGGCGTCGGAATTAGATCATGCCCACTGGGTGAAAATTCTTTACGAAAAAAACGAATATGTAATTAATCTCAACTGCATCAGTTCCTTTTGTCATGAACCAAACGGCAGGATAACTTTTTGGTTGCCAGATGGCACTATCCCTATCATCATCAACCCTGTGAGTAATCCGGAATCTTATGAAAAAGTCGTGAAATACGTTAAGAAAGCAACAGGATATTCTTTGTCTTGAAATTCCTGTGTAGCAAAATAAGGTAACAATAAAGTTTAAAATAGATTTACTGTCTTCCCAATTAAAAAAAAGAGTTTATCGAGATTTTTGCTCAATTAGCCTAGCCATTGAATCATCTTTTTTGTATAGTTATTTAAGAAGAAAATTGTAACTTTAGCGGTAAGGCATTGATTCAAAAATAGCATATAGCTCACTGCCATTCGTCAAAAATTTGTTTTATCCGCTCAATTGCCGTATCTGCTGCTTGCTCTGGAGATATGCTATTGACAACTATTCGATTGAGAGCCTTGCTCCAAACATTCTCTTCTAAAACTAGGCTGTAAGCAGGGTTTTGGACAATACAAAATGGGCGAGTTAGACCTTTAGTCAGTGTTTGAGTTGCAGTGGAAAGATGCGGATCTGCTGGATTTGTCCAAAAGAGGTCTTTCCAAACAGGCTTCATTACTGGTAAATACCGACCTCCGGTAGCTTTTGATCATCAGTCAGAATTGCTAAATTCTCTATCCACAAAGAAGTTGGTATCTGTGGCAAGTTGCAAACCAAATTTTTTTACTAATTCCTAAAGACTGATGTCTCTAACTGGGATTGTTTGAACCATAATCTAAAACCCTGAATAGTTTTGCAATGCCAACTTTGCTGCACCTACTATCCCTGCAAAATTGCCTAACTCCGCTGGCAATATTTGTAAACCCGCTCGTGATAAAGGCTGCACTCGCTTCTCAATTTCTGCCTTCACTGCTGGGAAGAAAAACTCAAAGCTGCCACTGATCCCACCACCAATCACGATCGCCTGCGGTGTGAGGACATAAATCAAACTTGTCAAACCAATTCCCAAATTTCTACCATATTCTTCCCAAAAAGTCAATGCTGTGGGATCTCCTTGTTGGGCAAGAACACCCAATTCGATGGGTTCCTTGAGAGTGCGGCGGCGAATTGCACTCACACAGGCATATTGTTCCAAAGAGCCTTGATTGCCACTATTACAAATTGGCCCATCTGGGTTGAATGAAATTAAACCCAATTCTCCGGCGGCTCCTTGATGTCCAACAAATAGTTTGCCATCTAGGATAATTGCGCCACCAACCCCAGTTCCTAAAGTGAGCAGAATCAGATTTTGAAAGTGGCGACCGGCTCCCAGCCAAGCTTCTCCCAAAAGAGCGCAATTAGCATCGTTAGCGATCGCAGTAGGTTTGCCAGTTTTAGCTTCTAACCAGTCTGCTAAAGGCACATCGCGCCATCCAGGCAAGTTAATCGCGATTTTGGCAATGCGTCCGGTTGCATCAGATGGGCCAGGAGTCCCAACACCAATAGCAACAGTTTGATTATCTGGATCAATTTGGGCGATCGCATCTACGATCACCGCCAGCACAGCCTCTGGTGTTGTTGGTTGGGGATCTGTCACAGTCAAAGATTGCAGACAAGTACCATCAGCTGCAAAACGCCCCAGCTTAATTGCTGTTCCCCCCACATCAATACCAATTACTTGAGAACTCACCACTTTAAAATCCTCACACCAAGCCGCAAATTTTCGACTTTAACAAGCATCGTAGTACAGCTTTGCACAAGTTCGTAGCAAATAAAATAGCCACCTAGCAAACCTTCGCGTACCCTCTGCGCTTACCTCTGCGTTTAAATTTCAACCCTCAATTCGCCACTATTTTCTGCAAATCTGTACTTAGCGTGCTTAGGGCGAAAAAATTCTAGATTTTCCGTCCAATTGAGTGCGAGTCATTTTCATCGCCGATCTGTTCGCGCAGCCTCTCCCCTTTTCCCAAAGGGAGAGGCTAGCGCCATAGGAAGAAGACACCGGGCTTTCAACTCCGATCTCTGTGACTGGCATCCCCACATCTAGAAGGAGTGGGCTTTCTGCTCTAATAACTGTAAATTAGCAACAGTCGTGGTCCGAAAACTCGATTGCTCCTGCCAAGCTGTAATTGGCGCACCTCGTAAAATACCAGCAAGGGCAACGGAAAGGATAAACCCGCCAGTAGCGGCAGCAATTAATGTTAGATTATCTTTCATACAAATCTCTCTATTGTTATTTGTAATTTGTCAATGGTTTTTTGCTATTAACCACTGACCATTGACTAGTGATTAGTTTCGGATTCTATTTTCTCTCCGTAAACGAGGATTGACAAATTCGTTTAACCCTTCACCAAGTAGTGATAACCCTACCACCATGCATGTCATCGTTAAACCGGGGAAAAGCGTAGTCCACCAAATGCCAGTAGGTAGAGCTTCTAGAGCCTGTTTTAAATCATGTCCCCATTCTGCCACTTCTTCGGGAAGTCCTAGCCCCAAAAAACCCAAACCGCCCAACACCAAAATCGCATCAGCGGCGTTGAGTGTGAATAGGACGGGTACGCTTTGAATGACGTTGAAAAACAGATAACGGGAAAGCACAACCCAAGTGGAAGCGCCCATTGCTTGAGCAGCTTCGATGAAGACTTCAGTTTTCACGCTCACGGTGTGGTTGCGAACAACGCGGTAATATTGGGGGATGTAGGCAATGCTAATAGCGATCGCTGCATTTAATATCCCCCGCCCCACCACAAACGCCAGTGTCACAGACAGCAGTAGTCCTGGTAGGGTGTAGATGCTATCCATAATGAACAGCAACATTTTATCCAATTTACCGCCGAGATAACCACTCAGCATCCCCAAAGGTACACCGATAATCATACTCAGCGCTGTTGCCAAAATCACGACCTGCAAAGCAGCTTGAGCGCCGAACAATGTCCGGGAGAACACATCATAGCCCAGGCGACTGGTACCAAACCAATGTTTAGCTGAGGGTGGCTCGTGAATTGGATTAGAGAGAAAATCTTTGGGGTTTTGCAGCCATCCCCAAGCCTGGAATACGGGGGCGAAGAATGCCAGGAAAATGAAAAATAGGGTAATGGCTAACCCGATGAGCATGAGTTTCTGAGAAAGATTAGGACTTTTGGCAAACTGTAAAAATGTCGGTAGCCGCCGTTTTGTAATGGCCATAAAGCGATCGCCTGGATCAAGCAAGATACGCTGACCATTTTACATATTAGATAGGGGATTGCGTAAACATCCTGGATAAAAGTCCAATTTACTGAGTGGTGGTTACAGAGCTAGACTGAGTAATAGGTGAGATTATACCTTATTTTTTCTATAGATAAATTACCAGCCAGTGTTACCGCAAAGGTTAATCATTTCCAGTAGAGAAAGACCAAGTTAATGGAGGAATTATGAACGCTTATAAAAAATACATCACCATTACAGATCCAAGTCAATTAATATTATCTGATTTACCTTTTCCGGTCGGACAGAGAGTAGAAATAATTATATTAGCTGAGGATAACCCAAGAGCAGAAATCAGTAAAAAGCTGAAGAATTTATTTGACAAAACACAGTCTTTACCAGGAGTGCAAGATATTACAGAAGCAGAAATTGAAGCTTCCAAACGCGGAGAATGAAAGTTGTTATTGATACTAATATTTTAGTTTCTGCTGTCCTTAAGGGTAGAGTACCAAGGGATGTTCTTCAGTTTATTTTTGATAATCATGATTGGCAATGGATAGCTTCTGAAGAAATTGTTGTGGAATCTAAGGAGGTATTAAGTCGCAGAAAGTTTAAGTTGACGGACGAAGTAATATAGAATGGGTTGAAATTATCGATACATTTATAATACTAATTGATGTAAATTTGGAAGTTGATTTTCCCACAGATAGAAAAGATGAAAAGTTTCTAGCTTGTGCTATGGCAGCAGAAGCAGATTTTTTGATTATGGGTGATTCTGATTTTAATCAGGCGCAAACCTTGGTAAATACAACGATTATTTCTGTCTCTTTATTTAACAGGTTAGTTTGCGATGCAGGGGGGTGAGTATTTGACATTAGTAACTGTCCCCCATTCCCCACTCCCCATTCTCTTACAGATTGCTCTCAATCAACTGGCGGTATTCGCTCTTTTGCTTGACACCTTTGACTTCCTTGACCAGTTCTTTATTTTTGAACAATTGAACAGTTGGCGTTCCTGTCACACCAGCATTTTCAGCAATATCTCGGTCTTTGTCGATGTCAATTTCCACAAAGTGAATTTTGCTGTCAAATTCATCCACCACTTTATTTAAAATTGGCTTTAGGGTATGACAAGGGCCGCAACCAGGAGAGACGTATTTAACAAGAATTAAGCGATCGCTTTCATGGAACAATTTCCGTAAGGCATAACCTCCTTCGTGGCGCGTCCCATTCAAATTAAATCCAGCTTCTTCCTCGGCTTCAGTCTTTTTGGCTGGCTGATGTTCTAATTCATTATCTGCTGTTTCTGCCTGTTGATGGAATTCTTGAATCAAGCCAGTGGATGACAACCAACGTTCTGCCAACATCGCCGCCATACAGCCAGTACCCGCAGCCGTAATTGCTTGCCGAAACTCATGATCTTGCACGTCGCCAGCGGCAAAAACGCCCTCTACACTGGTTTCCACTGTACCGTGCTTAGTGACAACGTAACCGATTTCATCCAGTTCTAACTGACCTTTAAATAGAGAGGTATTGGGACTGTGACCAACAGCGTAGAATAAACCCTTAGCATGCAGTTTGCTCTCTTCACCAGTTTTGGTATTGCGGATTTTCACCCCATCCATGCGACCGTTACCGAAGATATCCACGGCTTCTGTGTTCCAATGCACCTGGATTTTTGGGTTGCTCAAAACTCTGTCTTGCATGGCTTTAGAAGCCCGCATTTTATCGGTGCGTACCAACATATTTACCTTAGAGCCGTATTTGGTAAGGTAAATTGACTCTTCCGCCGCTGAGTCGCCAGCACCAATTACAGCCAATTCTGCGCCGTGAAAAATTGGTGTTGCACCATCGCAAATTGCACAAGCGGAGATACCCCGACTCCAAAATTCATGTTCGTTGGGTAAACCCAAACGCTTTGCTGTTGCGCCAGTAGCAATGACGATGCTATTAGTTTTTATTTCCCTTTCTTGCGATCGCACTGTAAAAGGACGCTGACTCAAGTCAACTGATATAACATCTTCAGTATATAGTTCAGCCCCCCAGCGCTCCGCCTGCGCCTTCATCTGATCCATCAGTTCCGGCCCGGTAATTCCTTTAGGAAATCCCGGAAAGTTCTCAACTTCCGTCGTTGTCATTAGTTGTCCACCAGGCAAACCCCCGGCTTGGAAACCTTCAAATACAACAGGTTTCAGGTTGGCGCGTCCAGCATAGATGGCGGCTGTGTACCCTGCTGGGCCAGAACCGATAATTACTAAATTTTCTACTGTGTGGTTAGTCATGACAATACATAAACTCATAACGACTACGTCTAATATAGCATAACAAACTGTAATTGGCTACGCCAGATGGTAAGCGATGTCTGCGACGGGCTACGCCTACGAAAAATGCCTACGGTGCTATGCGGTCAGAGGAAATTGGCGTTCGTCTAATTACCTTCTTGAATAACTGGGTAATGTCGGGCAAGCTAGGACATATAACTGGTTCTAGCGCCGACTTTATCCTGCCGAGTATAGAAAAGGACGACTCGGAAAAAAGAAACCTGCGATCGCCTGATGTGTCTTTTGTTCGCGCTGACCTGAATAAAGCACTCTTACAAATGAAATCGATAATCTAGCCCTTGGTCAATACCAGGGCTTATTAATGTTTGTGCCATTTGGGATGTAAGGATTGTGTAGCTGCATCTCGCCAAACTTTTTTTCTCAAGGTGATAGGAAAGCGATCGCTACTGGGTAAGTTACATCTAGAACACCCAACCACTCCCTACCCCCTGGAAAACACTTATGAAAACCGAATTAAAAGCCAAATTTATCCAACACATCCTCGCCAAAAAGAAGGGAGATGAGGGTTTTACACTCATTGAATTACTAGTAGTAATTATTATCATCGGTATTTTATCTGCGATCGCTCTGCCCTCTTTCTTGAACCAAGCTAACAAAGCCAAGCAGTCAGAAGCAAAAACTTATGTAGGTTCAATGAACCGCGCACAGCAAGCTTATTACTTAGAAAATAGTGCATTTACAACTGCAATTGGTAGTTTAGGTCTTGGTATTCAAACACAAACCGTAAATTACCAATACACCGTTGCCTATACTGCGGGCGAGAGTGTAGCAACCAACCGAGCATCAGTAAATGTAAGCACTGCGCCTCTCAAAAGCTATGTTGGTGGTCTAGAGGTGACAAACTTAGGTGCTAGCAGTGAAGCTACTACCATAGCTGTTTTGTGTGAATCTACAAACCCCATGTCTAACGCTGGTGTAAATGCAGGTTCCACTACATTTACCTACAACGCTGGATCACTTAGTTGTCCCACCAGCTTCGTCTCTTTGGCTAAGTAACCAACTAAGGACAAACAGCATATAAATTGTCTCTAAACCAGATATTTTCCAAAGTGGGTAGATGCTTCTATCCACTTTATTTCCATTATGTGGGTCGTTCAGAATTATATTCCTCATAAAATTTTCTCACAGAATTACAATGATTACTGATATATATAATTGGCAAAATCAAGCTGAACAATTCTTGATTCAAGAAAAATATTCGCAAGCAGCAGAGTTATATGAACAAGCAATAGCAATAGAACCAAATACTATTTATTATTATTGGCATTTAGGACTACTATTGCTATTACAAGGCCAAGAAGCAGAAGCTCAAATGACTTGGATACTGCCAATGACAGAGGCAGATGAAGAACAGTTACAAATTTGGGCCAATGAACTATTTCAAGTTTTGCAAATAGAAGCAGAAAGACGTGAAACACTTGCAGAATATTCTCTAGCTTGGTTAATTCGCCAGCACATGCGGGAAATTAATCCTAGTTATATAAATAATTTGCTTCAGATACTTCTACTTTCTATGAAATTGCAAAAATTTGAAGAACTTGATGATTTGAATGAGTGGGGATTAATTGAAAGCTTAAACGCAAAAAAAAATATAGAAATTAATACCGAATTATTGATCCAAGTTTTAAAAGAATTTTTAAATACTGTTCCCTTACATCCAATTAATCTAAATTTACTAGGAGCTAGTCTGCCTTATTTCTCTGATCCTCATCAATGCTTCTCTATACTGCTTCCTGCTGCTATGGAAATTGGTCATACTTTACTAAACCCTCTACTAGCATCATCTCTGCTGGAATTGCATTTACGATTGGAGCCAGATAATCTAGAAATTTTGCGACACTTAGCGACTTTTTATCAAGATGCTCGTAATTATTCTCAGGGCATAGAGACAGCTAGGTTGTGTTATTCGTTATCAGAAGGCTTGGCTGATAAAATTTTTGCCCTCCATTTGCTGTTAAGGGGTCTAATGTCAGCAGGGGGATATTGGCAAGAGATATGTACAACTTGTCAAGAATTAGAAACTATGTTTCAACAGTTTATTAAAGCTGAACGAATTCCTATAGAAGAAGGAAAAATATTACGGTTACTTGTGCCATCTTTTGCGATACCTCACATTAAAGATGCTCCAGCTGAATTTCGAGCTATTCATAATAAGGTAGCTGAGATTTTTAATAATTATATTCAAGCTCTTGGTCAATCACAAGGAAAAAACTATGTTCCTCAAATCATTCATCATCAATCTTTAACACACCATCTGAAAAAATTAAAAATTGGTTATATATCTTACGCTTTAAGGAATCATTCTGTGGGTTGGCTATCTCGCTGGTTATTTCAGCATCATGATCGAGATAAATTTGATATTTATACTTATTTTATTAATTACAAATTAGTAAACAATTATCTCCAGGAGTGGTATCTAAGTCAGCCAGCAAAAGCTCGTAAATTAGGTATAAATGGTCTAGAAAATGCTGACCATATATATCAAGACGAAATTGATATTTTAGTTGACCTTGATAGCATCACTCTAGATATTACTTGTGAAGTGATGGCACTCAAGCCAGCCCCAATTCAAGTTACTTGGCTGGGGTGGGATGCATCAGGCATACCTGCAATTGATTACTTTATTGCAGACCCTTATGTACTGCCAGATAATGCACAAAATTACTATACAGAGAAAATCTGGCGATTACCTCAAACTTACATAGCAGTAGATGGTTTTGAAGTTGGTGTACCAACTCTCCGCCGCGATGACTTGAATATTCCTATGGATGCCGTTGTATATCTCAGCGCCCAAAGAGGATATAAACGCCATCCAGAAACGACAAAGTGGCAAATGCAAATTATAAAACAAGTACCTAACAGCTACTTTTTGATTAAAGGACTTGCTGAGGAGGAAACAATTAAACGCTTCTTTTATCAAATTGCCGAAGAAGAAGGTGTAGATTGTTGTCGGTTACGATTTTTACCACAAGTTCATTTAGAGTCGGTTCATCGTGCTAATTTAGGCATTGCTGATATTGTATTAGATACATTTCCCTACAACGGAGCGACAACAACCTTAGAAACATTATGGATGGGTATCCCTTTGGTGACGCGAGTCGGCGAACAGTTCGCAGCACGTAACAGCTACACGATGATGATGAATGCAGGAATTACACAAGGCATCGCCTGGACTGATGAAGAATATATTGAGTGGGGTGTCCGCTTGGGGAAAGATGAGACTTTACGCCAGCAGGTGGCTTTGAAATTGAAAATATCTCGACAAACAGCACCCCTGTGGAATGGCAAGCAGTTTACCCGTGAAATGGAGAAGGCTTACCAACAGATGTGGCAAAACTATATTGAAAAAAAATAAGCTCGTAGTAAGGACTTTAGTCCTCAAATTAGATATTAATAACTACTAAAGTGCTTACTACAAACTTGTTTATAAAAGGCTTCTAAACCTACAACACAGGCTTTATCATCAAAAAGACGATCATGATTTTGGCTCATTCTTTCGGCAATATTGCCTCGCCAAGCTGGGTCTAGTCCTAATTTGACAGCAATTTCGATATATTCTGCTTCGTTTTTAGCTATGGTATCTGTCACTCCTAGCATTTTCAGAAAGCTGTCAGAGTGGCGACCCCGCATAAATTCTCCGGGACATGTAACAATGGGGAGATTACAAGCGATCGCTTCTAAGGTAGTATTACCACCAGACCAGGTGAATGTATCTAAATAAACATCTGAAAGTAAGTTAATCATTAGATAGTCCAGTCGCTCTGGAATACTGAGAAATACACAGTAATCCTCGCTGTTCAAACGGATAGCAGCAAAAGCACGTTTGAGACGCGGTTGAAGTAAACCACCACGCAGAAACACAAATTTAGCTTGCGGAAGGCGGAGAGCAATTTCTGCAAAAATAAAATCATATTGCGGTAAATACTTGAAAGGAGCTTGACAGCATAAGTAGATGACTGCATCATCTGATAGCTGAAAATCTGAGCGGGTTTTGATGACTGGCGGAATATATGGTTTAGGGTAAGAAACGCCAATATTTGGTAAGCGAATTAATTTTTCTGAATAATGTTCTTGGGCATTTTCAGGTTCCATTAACTCGCTAGATAAAAAGTAATCAATTGTGGGTAAGCCAGTTGTTACCGGATGTCCCCAAGCGACACATTGCACAGGCGCAAGCCGCAGACCTGCCATTTGCATAGTTTGCGGATTCATCCCAATTTCAGGAAAAACTAAAATGTGCAGCTTATCAGCAATTATCTGTTCACAGGCTGCTGAGAAATTATCAGGAATATGGTGGAAAATATCACTGTACTGTTGAAACTGTTGGGTAATTGGATCTGGCTCATTTCCTATGTAGTAACAATAGATTTCAAAGCTTTCATGATTGCTATGACGCAACCAACCTGTTAACCAAAGTGTTCCACTATAAGAATGCAGGTAATGGGAAACGTAACCAATACGAATTTTGTTCTTAGGCTGAAGTTTAGGCATTGATAGAGGTACACACCATTGTGGATAGTTAACAGCCATAATTTCATGCACTAAGTTTCCATATTGGCGTTGCAAATCTTTATCATTTTGTGCTTGATATGATAAAAAAAAGTTTGTGAGGCGACCTATACCGGCTAAAGCACTATTTTGTTCTTCTGTAGTTTTAAGAGATGTATACTGAATTAAATTTTGCAGCCCTTGAGTGTAGCGCTGGCGAGAAAAGTTAATTTCCGCCTGACTATCATATATTGATGGAACTGTCAAATATTTGAGGAGTTGAAAAGTATAATCATCAGGAAAACATTTGGCAGCATGATCGGCACTTAAAATTGCTTCTTGAATACGTCCATTCTGTCGGAAATCGATAATTAATGAAAAATGCAATCTTTCATGTGTAGGGTAAAGCTTAATTCCTTGCTGGAGAGTATTAAAATATTCATCTAGCAGGTTTAACTGTCTATAGCAATGGCTTAAGTTCCAATAAATATCTGCATCACCCGATTGGATTTCTAGGAGTTTTTGATATTGCGCGATCGCTTCTTTCCATCTTTCCTCAGAAAATAATTTATTGCTCAAGCAAAAAAAAACTGTTCAGCTTGTGCTTCGCTAAAAACTTCTATTTCGTAAGATGTTAGAGTTTCTGCTTTGGCTTCAATCAGCGCGTTTTTATCTTCGTATTCCAAAAGAATTCTTGCATGTATGCGAGGTAGTAAAGCTGACCACTGAATATCAGCCAAGTTTTGCACTAGAGAAATTTCTAATCTTTCGGTAACATCTAAATCTTCCTGTACCAAAAGATTCATGACCACACTAGATAAAAACAGTTCAGCATCCTCACTAGTAATGTTACCAGTATCAATAAGTAGGGTAGTTTTTTCACTGTTAGGATGAGTGGCGATCGCCTTCATCAATCGTTGCAATTCTAAACCGATTAACTCTTCTGGCTGTAACCAGTCTGGGAAAATAATTAAATTAATCTCATTGAGGTTTAAAGAGAGGAGAGTAGTATTAATCAAGGCAGAACTTATGGTTTGCGCCATTTTTGTCCATGAAAACTTTTTCGCCTGTGCCAAACCCGCAGTAATTAAAGAGTAACGAATACTAGGCTTTTGTACCTCACAGAGCGCATTTACCAGCGCATTTACATCATCATCTTGAACATAAATAGCTGCATCTCCTGCTACTTCTGGAATTGAAGAATTAGCACAGGTAATAACAGGACAGCCACAAGCCATCGCTTCTAATACAGGCATTCCAAAACCTTCATATTTAGAAGGATAAACTAACGCCACAGCACCCGAATAAGCTAAGGCTAATTCTTCATCACTAAGTTTGAGAAGATGTATAGTACTACCTAATGTATATGTTCTTAACTCTGGCGCTAACACTCCACCGCTTCCTGTACAAATAATATCAAATCCATAGCCAATGACAAGTTGATAAAAAGCTTGGAAGAATAAAATACTATTCTTGTAACCAGATCCCGCACCAACCAACAGGAAGTACGGTTTATCAATGCCATATTTATATTTAAAACCTTTAATGTCATCTACAGAAGCTGGAGAGAACAGAGAATCTACTCCACAATGAGCCACCGTAATTGATTCTAAAGGTATCTCAGTGAAACATATACTTAAGTCTTTAGCTGTATTTTCAGAAATGGCAATAAAAGCGGAGGCGTGTTTGATACCATTGTATTTTTCACGCCACATAGGTTCATTTAAATTTCCTCGTAATACTTCAGGAATCATGTCATAAGCCATAAAAACGGAAGCGGTTTCAATGGGGGTGGTGTAGTAGGAAGATATAAATAATTCTGCTTCCTCTTCATCACAGATTTGTTGAAGCATCTGTTTATCAGCTTCGGTATTGTTATAGTCGTAAGCGGCAATTGTGCGATAACGAATACCATTAATTTTGGGTGCAGTATTAGCTCTATCTAAAACTAAGATATGATTAGCAAAATAACTATTTGACCATTGTTCTAGCAGACTTCGCCAAACTCTAGCAATTCCTGTTTGATAGAGTTGGAAAAACACACCATCTACTAATACTGTAGGTTTTTTTGTATTAGAGTCACTGACTTGTTTATTAAAATTAACAAAACTAGCATTATTAATATTTATGAGGGAGATGACGGCTTTTGAGTAATCACTCTGAAGGAGTGACTGTTTATTAAATGCTTCTGTATGATTTATCTGAAAATCATTAAATACTTCTGGATAAAGTTTTTGTTCTGTTAGTAAGTGCAACGAGAAACCATTAGAATATAAATTTAAATTATATTTTTTTGCAATTATTGATAGGGTATTAAGGGTGTATATAGAAATATGCTGACCCTCGTGAAGGGTATAATACCACCACTCATTTGGCTTTGGATTATTTGGTGGTAACAGTTCTGTGCTAAATAGAATATTTCTGGAAAATTTTAATATATTTTCAATTTCCTCAATTGGATTTATAAAATGCTCAAATACCTCGAATGCAGTAACTAATTCATATGAATTGCTAGTATATTTATTTGCTTCAAAGCCTTTAGCAAAAAGGTTAGTGCAGAATTTATCTATCCAGTAAAAATCAAATCCTAAATCCCTCATCATTCTGACAAACATTCCATAGCCACCGCCATAGTCTAAAAACTTAGCTTCATGGTTAAAAACACGGAATATAATATTAGCAGCTTGAAGTGATAAACTGTTATTGCGGAACACCAAACCAACATCGGTTTTAGCTATAGCTTCAGAATAAGCTTCTTCTAACCAGTAAGGTTCTTCTGTCTGTACAAATTCACAATTAGAGCATTGAAAATAATCAACTTTATGCTTACCTAATAAAATACTTTGGGCAAAGAGGTGCGAATCCGATTTACACACTTTACAACATTGGTGCGGCATATGATAATCTTCTCCTTTGTAACAATATTTTGTAAATTTATTTATGTAATATTTATTACAAATATGCTGAATATTATTTCACGACAACAGTTTATGATTAATCGCCATTACGCTCTTGTTTTTTAATCTGCTCTAATACAACTTTGTAATCTTGCCGTTCAGGGTGCAACTTCACCAGCTCCTCCAATAGTTCCATCGCACCTTTAGCATCCTTCAATTGCAACCGCACCAAAGACAGTTTCTCTAAAGCAAGTTGGTTTTCTGGTTCCCGTTGTAAAACCAGTTCGTAGCCCCGCGCCTGTTGCTGTAATACTGACTCAGCAGAAGGAGACGCAATTGCTGGCTTAGGTTGGCTAGCCTGTTGGATTGCTGGAATGACTGCAAATACCGTAGAACCAAAAAACGAGAACATCGACACTATCGTTACAATCTTTTGTCGCCGCTCAATCTGCTTTTTGCGGGTGATTAGGTATTGTTCCCAGGAACCAGGCATGTATTAATTATTGCTGCGGTAAATAGTTAGGTGTCAGCAACCCTCCCGTTATCAGGTTACCCATGTGCCCAATAGAAACTAACATCTTGGCTAGAAATTTTTTACACAAAATTAAAATTCTGACTCTAAAGACGAGGCAACTTTATGGTAAGCCTATGCTGTAGCGACAATTTTGCCATGCGATCGCCCGTATGCTTCAAAGCAAAACCCTCTCCTGCGCCTAGACAGAGCCAACGCTCCAGGTCTTAATTCACTAGGCAAAACATTACAATTATATAAAGATTTGCGATGATTCTGCCTAATGCAAGATGTTTGCTATATTCTAAGTAACGTCTAAATAGATAAAAACAGTAGACATTTCTACTCAATTGCAAATTTCCCTTTCAGTCAAAAACTTTCAAACTAGCCCGTTTCCTATGGGTTATTCACCAAGCAAACATATTTTTCGTGATTCAAACAAATAGATTTTTCCCACTCGTCCTCAGTCACACTACTTAGTGCAACTTTCTAAAGGACTAATTATTTTGCTCGGCGTCCACAATATATCTCTTACAAAAGGTACTGTTGCACTCTAGTAGAGAAACGGTAAAGGTTAAGAGGAAAAAGAAAAGGGGAAAAGGGGAAACAGAAACATCCCTTACCCTTTTAGTCCTTAAATTTTGCTTGGCTTCTGCAAAAAGTTTAAGGACTGCTTGGTGGAATTGGAGTTTTGTGGTGGTAATTACCGTACAAAACCGAATTTACCAGTAACTTAGTAGAGTTTGTTATGGTATAGTTAGAAAGTTAAGACTAGCTTTACCAAATTACACCACTCTACGGCCCAGCAACAATTGCAGAATGGGAAGCAGTTTTGATTAAGCATTTACCAACAAATATCAGAATTCAATCGAGGTTATGACTCAGCAAGTGATTCACCCAATGGTGAAATTGCAGCGCAACGTGCAATCACTCATAGAATCGAACATTATCAAGCCAAGCGATAGCATCTGGAAAATCGCTTTACTCTACGGCAATGAATGGCAGCACTGGAAACAGGAACTGCTTGACTTTGGCTTTAGTATGCAAGACCCAGTTAGTGAATTGCTAGCTGTAGAAACTTGGGATGAAGAATAGGTTATTGGGCATTAGGGATTGGGGACTAGCACACTGTAGCGAAATGTCTACAAGACTTGAGGCAAAATCCCCTTATTAAGTTCCAAGTCTTGTTAATTGAGATGGTAGGTGGATTTACGCGCCTGCTTTATTAGCGAAGAGGTGACAGGTGATAGGGAATAATTTGTACCCTGTAACCTGTACCCAATTCCATTGTTCAGTTTATAGTCCCCAGTTCCTTTATTGGCAAGCAGCTAACGCCGCAGCTAACTCCTTTGCAGTTTGGTAGCGATCGCGTGGCAATGGTTCTGTAACGTGATCAATCACATTTCTTAATTGGGAACTAATAGTGGGAACCTTTGCTACATCAAACCTGAAGTTTCGCCCCTTTTGGCGGTAGTACTTGAACGGGTTTTCGCTTGTGAGCAGAAAAATCAGCGTTGATCCAATTGCATATAAATCAGATTGAGTCAAAGGTTGTCCTCGTTCTTGTTCAGGAGCGCAGTAACCTTCTGCACCAATCCGAGTACCGGGCGCTGTGCCAATTTCTTTAACTGCGCCAAAATCCAGCAATACTATGCGATTTAAAGAACTTCGCACCATCAGATTGGCAGGTTTAATATCGCGGTGAATCAGTGGAGGATCTTGACTATGAAGATAGTTTAAGATATCGCAGGTTTGGATCATCCAAGCGATCGCTTGGCTTGGCGTCACTGGCCCAGTGGTAAAAATACGTTTCTCTAAATCTTGTCCGTGGATTAGTTCCATTGCCAAGTATTTTTTTCCGTTTTCTACAAAGAAGTCATAATACTTGGGAATTCCAGGATGGTTAAGGGATTTGAGAGTGTACGCCTCCCGCTCAAATAATTCTTGAGCTTTGGCAATTTTCACCATATCAGCATTCATTTGCTTCAACACCAGCAGTTGGGGGATACCCGCAAGACCAGCCGCATCCCAAGCGAGATAAGTAGTACCCATACCTCCTTGTCCGAGAGTTTGCAACACCTGATAATGGCGAATTTTCTGTTGCACTGAGAGAGGTTGACCGCAGTGGATACAAAACAAATTGTTCGGAGAATTGCCTTCGTGCGTGCAAGTAGAGGATGAATTTGCTCTAGCTTGGGCTGAATAGACTGTTGCAACGGCGTTTTCTTCTGTCGCTTGCATTTGTTGCGATCGCACACCAGTTTCCAGTACTGTTACCTCCTGAATTTGGAATTGCAGTATTGGGCCTCCCTGTGCCAGTTGCAAAAGGGAATTATCTGGTAAGGAACTCTGAATTACAAGAACACCGTTGAGGAAAGTCCCATTTGTACCCTGACTAACCAGCCGCCAACCACCGCCATTGTCGGCAGAATCGACTTGTCTGAGTTCTAGATGATGCCGGGAAACTAAACTATCAGTTAAAACAACGTGATTATCTGCCGCTCGACCAATCCGAATTATGGAGGAGTTCTCAAAGCTCCACTGCTGGAGGGGCATTTTCTGTTGCGGTTCTAACAGAGTCAGACTAACCACAATACAACCTACAAGGTAAATGGATCAGGCATTGAGCATTGGGCACTTGTACTGAGCGACTTGCCTTGAGCGAAGTCGAAAGGAGTCGAAGTATTGGGCATTGGGCATTAGCCTTATCCGTAAATTAGGTTTTAACCCCTGATTTATAAGGCTTTGAGGTGAATTAGCGGATATGTCTATTGGGAATTTGTGATTGTTCTTTCTTCTTATTACCCATTCCCCATGCCCCATTCCAATTTATTTTTAACTTTCCAGATTTGGGCGTACTTTTGCCCGAATAAGTATACCAGTAATGTTGTCATGACCATTCTGTTGGTTCGCCAAATCAATTAAGTCTGTAACACCCTGTTCTAAGTTAACGCCAGAACTAAGTAAGGGTTCTAAGTGAGTCTGCCAATGGGTTTCTATTAAATCATTATCTGATAGACCGTCCGATGCCAACAGTAGAAGAGTATCTTCATTGATCTCAAAAAAGTCTACATCAGGATTAATCGAGTTTTCGTCACGAGGCCCCAAGGCTTGCGTGAGTTGGTAGGCATCCGGGCGGGCGTAAGCTATGCTTGCTTCCACTCCCCTGGTTATTTCCCGTTGCCCAACTTCGTGATCTACTGTGACTTGTTCTAGTCGCCGCTTGCGCGTCAAGCGATAGAGACGGCTATCTCCCACATGAGCAACTGCTGCTTCAGTATCTTGAATTAAGAGCATTACCAGAGTTGTACCCATGCGCCCCACTCCAGAACGGGCATCTTGTTGATTAAGCTTGTAAATCGCCTCATTAGCTAAAAACACTGCCTCACGAATGCTATCTTCTGTTGGCAGTTGGTTAACAATCCAGTGTTCTTGAAAGTATTGCCGTAGGGTGTTGACTGCTAACTCACTGGCTATCTCGCCGCCAGCATGTCCACCCATACCATCACAGAGAATATACAAACCATGCCCTTCCAGAACTCGATTTTTAGGCAACTCCAGCTTCTGAATTTTGGTTTCAATGCCAAAGTAGTCTTCATTATGATGACGTTGACGCCCCACATCTGTGCGTCCTGCATCTTCTAAGCTACTTAACTGCATCGCCAGCACAACAGTTGGCATATCATCAGTTTTGCTAATGACATCTTCTGGCTCATCTGATTGCGGGATAATGGGCACAGCAGTATTTTTCTCCTTTATTGGGGGCAAAGTTGCGGTTCCTAGTGCTTCCAGTTCAACAGAGATTTCCTCTAAACGCGATCGCAATTGTGCGATCGTGTGAATCTTACCTACATCTAAATCCCCCAACATCTGGACTACAGAGCCAAATTGAGTCCGTTGAGACTGCCTAAATAGCGCTTGCCAAACCCGCCCCAAAGCTTGGATAGTTAACGGCTCCTCTGGAATAGCGAATGTTTGGGCTTCGGCATCTTCTGGGGACTCAATAGCAAGCTGAGAACTTGATGATTCCACATATAACCTTTGTAGCGCCAGCGTTTGGTCTTCATCCAACCGCAAATTTGACAAATCTAAAAGGCTTTGACGACAATTCACTGGTTCCAATACTGCCCAAAGTTGGGTCATTTGATAACACCAGTGTAAAATTTTTAACGAACTCGTTGTTTCTTCTTGCCATCGGTCGAGTAAAGGCTGCCAATGTGAGCGGTCTTCAATTATTACTACCTGCATATCCCCCTGCTGCCATGCATCGTGAATCGGCGGTATCTCCCGCTGACCTTGGGATTGTAAGGCAATATAAAGTTTAGCAAGGCGAGGAATTCCACTTGCTTCCACTGATGGCGTTAGCAAATCAGATTGCTGACTTGCTAGTATTGCCTCAATGGGTGATATTTGATACGGATGACAATCTAAAACTCTGACACCTACATCAGGAATGGTGGTAGTTTCAGTTTGTCCAGGTAGCATATATAACAATTGATAGCGCTCTTGGGAGTCTAAATAGGAGCCTAATGCAATCTGAAAACTAAGGGGTAGAGGAGATGAGGAGTATATTGCTCCCTCATCTCCCTCTACTCCCACATCTCCCTTATCTCCCTGATTTTTCTCTACTCTCAAAGCTTCCCCATTCGTTTGCTTAGCAATAATTGCCCAAAACACTGTTCCACATTCCGTGCCACAGTTATGACAACGTAGTGCATTTATAGGTACATCAGTACTGCATTCAGGACAGACCTTGTGGGTCAGGGACGTGCCACAGTTTTGACAGAATTTGTTGCTATTGGGGTTTTCAAATTTACACTGAGGGCAAATCAGCATAGTGGAAGTTCCTTAATTCCCGTTCCAAGGTGCTTCTAGCCACTAAGATCCAAGGTGCCACAATTGGCTATCCCTGACCACAGTAGACCTACAAGAGATTGTAGTTTATCAATGAATTTTGGTGGCAGTATTAATTGTGACGCATATTAGATAAATATTTAATATATTGGCAGCTAATTCCTTATAAATGGGTGAGTGGGGAGTAGAAAGTAGGGAGTGGAGAGTAGTAGGGAAAGAAGAACTATTAATTATTAACCAATGCCCTATGCGCTATGCCTCATGCCAAGAGTCTGGCAATTGTAGAGGTTCAGCGTTAAACCATTTTTGATAAATTTGCTTGTAAGTGCCATTGGATAACAAAGTCACTATACTTTTGTTAATTGCATCCAGATAGGGGGAGTCTTTAGGTGTAGCAATCCCGTAGTATTCTTGGGTGAGTAGATCGGCAACAACTCTGATGCCTTTGAGTTTGCCATTTTTAATCGCATACAAAGTTGCGAAAGCATCGCTAACCACAGCATCAACATTGCC
This sequence comes from Nostoc sp., assembly GCF_036919595.1. GTDB lineage: Bacteria > Cyanobacteriota > Cyanobacteriia > Cyanobacteriales > Nostocaceae > Nostoc. Next base: position 98,845 of record NZ_JBALCO010000092.1, read on the forward strand.
ATTGAGCAAGTCTTGGAAAAATTCTGGGCCAGAATTAAAAGTACTAATTTTGGCATTGGGGATGGTTTTGGCAAAATCCGCCCCAGTTGAACCAATTTGTACAGCAATTTTTTTACCTTTGAGACTATTGAAGTCTTTAATATTTTGGTTGTCTTCGCGAACAGCGATCGCTAGTCCGGCTTTAAAATAAGGTCTGGAAAAAGCAATGGTTTTCAGGCGTTCGGCGGTAATCGTGATTCCACTAATTGCTGCATCGACTCTTTTAGCTTGCAAAGTCGAGATCATGCCATCAAAGGGCAGACTTTCAAACTGGATTGGAAAACCTGCTACTTTAGCGATCGCATTCATCAAATCAATATCAAAACCTTCCAAGTGACTACTAGCCGTTTGGATTTCAAAAGGGATAAAGGTAGGGTCTGTCGCCACCTTGAGAGGTTGAACACCTGGATTTGGATAAGAATTGTTACAGGCAATGAACAGTAGCAAACAGCTTAAGCTCAGAATTAATTGCCGCCACTTAAAGTTAATCAAATTCCCTTTAGTCATTAGTCATTAGTCAAATACCTAATTTATCGTTTCGTGTAGTGCTTGAGTCCGAGCAAAGCGACGCTCGGCAGGGCGTGCAAGTCCAAAATAAGCGGCGAAGGAGGCGATCGCAAACACTGCCATTAAACTAGACATGGCGATCGCTGTGCGCCCATCATAGAAGAAAGCAACTAGCCCACTCGCCAACGCCCCACATAACATTTGCAGAAATCCCACCGTGGCGGCTGCAACTCCAGCTATCTCTGGCAAAGGCTGAATGGCACCCTGGATTGCATTGGGGGAGATTATCCCCAGGCAGAAGGTGTTAAGTACTAGAAGAGGCATTAGCGTAGTAACTTGTGCAGCACCACTCACTGACAGCATCGCAAGGGCAACAGATGAGCCAACGGCACTCACCAGCCCAAAGGTGAGCAACCTTGACGGAGATACGCCACGCATACTCAGATGCCCATTCAGAAATGAGCCTACCATGATGCCAAAAGCGGTCGATGCAAAAAGCCAGCCGTAGGTTGTAGTCGGGACTTTAAATACATTAAGCAGCACGAGTGGTGATCCCGCAACATAGGTAAACATGCACCCAAAGCTCAGTGCATTGACGAGGGCGTAGCCAAGACAAATCCGATTGCTGAGAATGCGCCCATAATTTTTTATCAGCCGACGTGGTTTGATCGCATCTAGATCACGACTAGCTAGCGACTCACTTAGTCCAAGGGCAACAAACAGCAAGAGTAAGAACCCTCCTACAGCCAGTGTCCCATAGATAGTCCGCCAACCAGCGATTGCCAGCACCCAACTACCGATTGTGGGTGCAATCATCGGTGCTACGCCCATCACGAGATTGACATAGGATAGTTGGGCGCGTGCTGCCGAACCATCAAATAAATCGCGGACAATCGCCAGTGTCATCACCATACCTGCACCAGCGCCGGCACCTTGAATTAAACGCCAAGCAATCAGAGTATTGATGGATGGCGCAGCAGCACAGCTTGCACCTGCTAGGGTAAAAAGTCCGCAGCCGATAAGCAAGATTGGTCTGCGTCCATAACGATCCGAAAGCGGACCGAAAATCAGCTGGGCAACAGCAAACCCAAGCATAAACAAGCTTAGAGTTAGTCCAACAGATCCAGAAGATGCCCTCAAAGCTGCGCTGATTGTGGGAAAAGCTGGTAGCCCCATGTCAATTGATAGGGGCGGTAGGGCAGAGAGTGCCCCCAAAAGAAGCGTGAAGTTCAAGGTGTTGGGTCGAATTCGCATTATTTTAACTCGTAGGATTCACGGTTATCGAAGTAGGTCTGTTGATTTTTCTAGCTAGGTGTGAGATGTTCTTACTCATCTGAATATCACGGTAAGTCGAAAAGAATACCGTATTTAAATAACTTTAGGGAAATTTCCAGCTTCTAAACCCCAAGATAAAGCTTTAGTAGATTACAACAAACCATTAAAAAAATCTCAAAAGACTAAAAAACAAGACTTTTTAAATTTTACTTTTGCCCTACAACAGTTAAATATGCATTTTTTTAGCTGCCAGATTGCTCTGTATAAATTTTAGATTTTAATTCTTGGAAGGGTTGATTAATGTCACTTGCATCAAGTTTGCAGCGATCGCTATATACATATGTACTACTTTAACCTCACTTAATCTGCATGGATCAGCCAATGATGGGTCTTTCACCTTTGTATATCGAGCGTGTTTGAGAATTAATTGAGACGATTAATCAGCAGGGTGTGACTGTTTTTATGGTTGAACAGAATGCCAATTTAGTACTGCAAATTGCTTATTATGGTTATATACTTCAAAATGGTCGAATTGCGCTGTCTGGGTGATCTAGCGAATTATTGAATAACCTGCAAATTCGTGACGCTTATTTGAGTGGTGAGACGGTTTAGCAAATATGATGTGGTTGAACTTTTCCTAAAAGCGATCGCACCAATTCAATTTACAGTGATTTTTTTATCTCACGGAGAGGAGCCAGTAAGTTGCGCGGGTTAAGAGCGTTGTAGCATCTGGTGTCGCGCTCCAGGCGCAGAGATAAGGTTATAAATGCTCGATTAAAAAATTATTTGAAATCTTTAATTCTTAAACTATTGATGATAAACTAACCAAACTTTACTTATAAAATTACGATATCATTGTTCGGATTTAGAATAAAGCTGACTATCAGTATTTCTTCCCTAAAATACTGATATACTGATAAACTTAGAAGACAACTCGCCCTTTATGGCTCCTACCACTTCTGCCTACCAAATTGCTGATTTGTTCGCCGAAAGAGCTAGAAACCTCGCACCACCAACTTACGGTACTGAGTTAACCAAAATTATCACTGTCAGCTTTGCCTACGGTTTAGCTGACCCAATTCTCTTTCCCCACGCCGACTTGGCTGCTGCAAGTGCGGCTGTGCTGACAGAAGAAGCCCCGATCGCCCTCAATTATGGGCCACCTTCAGCTCAACTGTATGAACAAATTATCCTCCGCTTGCAGGCTAAAGGAATTGCTGCCGATCGCGATCGCCTGGTCATTGGCTACGGTTCTGGTCAGATTCTCGGTTTGCTACCAGATGTGTTTGTCGAACCTGGTGATGTAGTAATTGTAGAAGGCCCAACCTTCCTGGGAGTAGTTGTCAGATTTGTCCAGGCTGGCGCACGCATAATTACCATTCCTGTGGATGAGTTGGGGATGGATGTGGACGCCCTAGAAGAAACTTTGAGCGACTTAAAGAAACAGGGCATCCGACCCCGGTTTATTTACACCATCCCCACCTTTCACAATCCCACAGGCGCTACTATGCCGTTATTTCGCCGCCAAAAGCTGGTAGCGTTAGCGGCTGAGTATGGCGTCTTAGTGGTGGAAGACGATGCTTATAGCGATTTGCGGTTCCAAGGAGAAACTGTGCCCCCTCTGGTAACTCTCGACCAAGAAGGGTGGGTATTATATGTAAGTACCTTCTCGAAAATTATTGCGCCTGGTATCCGTCTGGGCTGGGCTTGTGGTGATCCAGCGATTATTGAGCGGCTGGCAATGTTCAAAAGTGAGGGGCCTGTGGGGCCATTTGTCAGCCATGTGGTCGCCCGCTACTGTGCTACAGGCAAACTAGATAATCACATTCAGCAGCTAATCGCCTGCTACAAGCATAAGTGCAATTTATTGTTAGAGGCGATCGCTCAAGAGTTTCCCAGTGATATAGTTGCTTTGCGACCAGATAGGGGCTTTTTCGCTTGGTGTAAATTGCCGTCAGACATCAGCGCCAAAGCACTTCTAACAGCTGCCAATGAACACGGCATCAGCTTTATGCCAGGGACTCGGTGTTACACCGATGGACAGGGAGATGATGCCATCAGGTTAGCTTTTAGCTTTCAGCCAACACAGAAGATTGTCGAGGGAATCGCTACATTAGGAGCAGTGTTGCGCGGATGGCAGCGATGATAGTGCCAATTTTAGATTTTGGGTCGCACCAAAGGTGCGCTTCCAGCGCAACTTAGATTTTGGATTTTGAATTGAAGATAATTTACCTCGTTCCCAGTCTCAGACTGGGAATGCTCAATGGATGGTTCCCGCCTTCCGTCTGGGCGGTAGCAGCCCAATGAAGACCATTTCCTTCTTAGAAGTTGGAAAAGAGATTTTGATTTTCAAGAAATTTTGTAAATCTTTAAAAAATTTGTTCTAAGCGTTGGAAATCGCGTTGCACTTCATACCAGAGAGTTTTATTATAAGGATCTGTTTTCAAAGCTTTTTTAAGATAAATTTTGGCTTTGAGCAGCTGGTTTTCGGAAATTAGCGCCCGTCCCCAAATTTGATAAGCGATCGCTTGCCATTGACGGACTTCTGCATCTGTTGACAAACGATCTGCTAAAGCTTCTACCAGGGCGATCGCTTGGGGAAATCGTCTTTCTTGCAAAAATCGCTGCAATTGCTCATAAGTTTTCCACTTCAGCCGTTCTTCTATTTCCAACAGATTCGGCGGCCTTGGTTTCGGTGGTTGTTGGCTTGTCACCGTTGCTACTGGTGTTTTCTGCCAATGCATTGCCTTGGTGTCATCATACACAGTTGACACCTGATTTGAATGTGCAGCAGTTTCCTCTGGCAATACTACCGTCAGCAAGAGTTTATAAGCCTCTGTCAAGGCAATAAACTTATCTTTGGCTTTGTTGTCATCTGGGTTCATATCGGGATGATATTGCTGCGCCAGTCGTCGGTAAGACGCTTTGATCTCAGCAAAAGAAGCTCCCGACCTTAAACCCAATAAACGGTAGCAATCTCCAAGATCCATCTTGAGCTATGAGCTATCGAATATCCAGCTAGAGGCTATCAGCTATCGGCTTTAAGCCTGAACTATTAATAATAAGGGCTAATTTGCTATTTTAAAGTTCAATGTTGACAGTTTGTTTAGCAAAGCGAGTGGAGAGTGGGGAATTAGGAGTTAGAAGTTAGGAATTATTTCTCCCCTGCAACGCCAGCTTCCCCTACTCCCTACTCGCCTACTACTATAGAGGTTCGGTCTTCAATCACACGGTCAATTAAACCGTATTCTTTAGCCTCTTCGGCAGACATGAAAAAGTCACGATCCATATCTTTTTCAATTTTTGCTATGGTCTGACCAGTTTTATCGGCATAAATCCCATTCAGCTGGTGACGAATCCGTAGAATCTCTCTAGCTTCAATTTCGATATCAGTTGCTTGCCCACGGGTGCCACCTGAAGGCTGGTGAATCATAATCCGTGAGTGAGGCAATGCTATGCGTTTCCCTTTGGTGCCAGCTGCCAGCAGGAAAGACCCCATTGAAGCAGCTAAACCCACACAAATAGTCACCACATCTGATTTGATATGTTGCATGGTGTCAAAAATAGCCATGCCAGAGGTGACCATTCCACCGGGGGAATTGATGTATAAATAAATATCTTTACCTGGATCATCTGAGTCCAGATACAGCATTACAGCGATAATTTGATTGGCAATTTCGTCATCAATATCTCGCCCCAAGAATATAATCCGTTCCCGATAAAGGCGATCGTAGATGCTAATCCAATCTGTATATTGTCCTCCGGGCATCCGGTAAGGAACTTTAGGAACGCCTATAGGCATAATTTGCTCCGTTATTAATAAATTGGGGATGATCGGAGAGTGAAAAGTGAGGAGTTAGGAATGAGGAAGGAGTATTAAATTAACTCATAACTCATAACTCATAACTAAATTTAAAGGACACTGGCAGGGAGTGGGGGATTTGCGAGTTCTTCTTTCTCAAAAACTCGGTCAATCAGACCATATTCCTTCGCTTCGTAGGGTGTCATATATAACAGCCGATCCATATCTTTAGTAATTTTTTCTGGGGGCTGTCCGGTGGTACGATGCAAGATATCAACTAGCGCCCCTTTATTTACCAAAACTTCCCTTGCGCGGATTTGAATATCCGTTGCTTGACCTTGGGCATAGCTTTTGGGCTGATGCAGGATAATCGAGGAGTGAGGCAAACTGGCGCGGCAACCTTTTGTACCAGCACTGAGAAGCATCGCTGCCATACCCATCGCGGAACCGACGCAGATGGTGTGGATCGGAGGCTTGATATATTTGATAGTGTCATAGATAGCGAAGGCTTCGGTTTCAAAGCCAATGGGTTCGCCACTGTAACCGGAAGTGCCGGTGGAGTTGATATAGATTTTAATCGGCTTTTCGGGGTCGTCGGACTGCAAAAACAGCAACTCGGCCACGATCAATTCCGTGACAGCAGGCACAAGTGGCATCCCAAGATAGACAATTCGCTCCTTTAATAAGAGGGAAGGTAAATCTGGTGGCGGTGTCCGGTAAAAGTTATCGCCGTAATAAGGGGCTTGAACAGCCTTGATGGGGGAAATGTCCATAGCAACTGATCGCCTGAAACTATGCCGTTAACTGTAATACATCCTAGCGCGATGCTAGCTTTCCTCAAGGTGCGGATTTCTCCCTAATGCTTAAGGCGGCTTCGCATCTGCCAATGTTTGGCTTGTCAAGTGCCTACACTCAACGCTTGCCTTGAATGTAAACTTTCGGTTTGATTCGCTGTTGCCTCCTTGTACAAGTACAAATTGGTCGAGGCAACAGCGTCTCTCGTCAATAATAGACGTTTACTAAGTCTTACAGCTTTGCTGATTCTAATTCCGGCTGTAACTGCTCAGTTAATATATTATTGATATTGAGTCTGGGTTTGGACAGTCTGCTTCCGAAGTTCCCCAATGGTTCTGGAGAGAATATGTTCGCGTTACTGATAAGCTGTTACCAAAGCTTGCTAAACAAGAAGTAGTCAGACAGAATTAATTACACAATGTCATTGCGAACGAGACGCTCTGCGTAGCTTGCTTCTTTGTTCGCAAAGCGTCTCGTAGAGAAGGAGTACGCTTCTTTACGAGAGGCAACTCTTAGAGACGCTCTTGCGTTCACCAAGGCTCGCAATGACTGTAAATATTTTTGTCCAACTACTTATCCCACTTTTTAGATTAAAATTTCCAAGTTTTCATGCTATTTAACAATTAAAGTGGTGTAATCCAATAAGTAATGCCCCGGATAACTTGTTTGTTAAAACCAAATAGAGCTAAATTCTCTTCAGGTAAACCCACATAAGTCCAATGTGGAACATCATTTTCTACAGTTTGAAACCAACCATTTTGATTAAGAGCTTTTCTTTGTTCTTTACTGCTTACGCGTAAATCAATTGCTAATCCCCACAGATGTTGTGAAGTTCCAGGAGGTGCAACCAAACCAAGAATTTTTATTTCTTTGCCCTGTTGAACTTTTGTTAAAATTTGATTATTAGCATATTTGTACCAAAATCTTAAATTTGTGTTGAAAGTGCGAGTGCAATCGCCAGAACCATAACCAGATTTTAGCGGGATATGTTCTTGAACTCGCGCTTTATTTAAAGCATCAGCCGCTGATTTTTGTAAGTAACAGTCATTAGTGTTATCAACATGACCCATTGTCAAAGTAGCTTGAAACTCTTGAGTTTCTTGTTCATTATTAAAAATATCTTTTTGCGGCAGTTTAATCCCAACATCTTGATTTACAAAGACTGCACCATATGTCCGCAATAAAGTATATTCATAAGTACCAGGCTGGGGGATTGTGGGTAATTTCTGGCTAATTACAGATAAAAAACGTTGTTGCTCATTTAATTTTGGGTCAGGAATAAATGGCTTCGATGTTATCTCTTTAAAGGTGTCTTTACAAGCTAATGAATCTGTATTCAAGCATACATTTAATGATTGGGCAGTTCTACCCAATTGGTTATAGGTAATCTCGCTACTAGCGACTAAGACAAATATCATCATAATAACTATACTGATGAAAGTTGTCTTTCTGATAACCTTAGGAATAAATTTTTTCTTCCTGATGAGGATTTTCATTTTTAAATAATTGCTTAATTTATTCAAGAATAAAAGTAATAAACTGATTACAAATATCTGTTATTAATTAATATATTTTGGTTAAAGCTTTATCCTCCTTGAAATTAAGTGCCGTTTTTTAAGGCTTGTCATTACTCACATTTTTTTAACAATCAAAGTGTCGTATTGACCGACATCTCACCCAGAACTTAAGTTCAGCAGCTAATAGCTAAAGCTATTAGCCTTGGAATTCTATTCCGAGGCTCTATAGCAACGAAGTAGAGATTGTCATATATGGGTAATGACAAGCTTTTTAAGGGGGGTTGAGGGGATGTTGTGAGGAAAAATATCATTAACACCAAGTGGATTGTATTATTAATGAGTTGAAAACACAGATAAGTGATCGTGTTGATAGATTATTATATATAAATTGTGCAATATATTTAATATATATCTGTAATAAATTAACTTTTTTTATGCTTAAATCTGTGATATATAAACCGAAAATTTGCCACAAATCTTAAAGAAAATTATATTTTTTTACTTAATACTCAAGCAGAGAAAGAGAAACTTTTCTGTAATTGAATTCTAATAAATTTGATAACTTTTTTCTCAGAAAGTTACATCCATGAAATCACTGGAACAGTTAAAATTGAAAAGAACTTTAAGCTTGCCGATCCTGTAAGTATGACCATGCACAATTCCGTTGAATTCCAAGACGCTTTTGATGTCATAGTCGTCGGTGCAGGTCACTCCGGTTGCGAAGCAGCTCTCGCCTCTGCACGCCTCGGTTGTCGTACCCTGTTATTGACGCTCAACTTGGATAAAATCGCTTGGCAACCTTGTAACCCAGCAGTGGGTGGTCCAGCTAAATCCCAGTTGACCCATGAGGTAGATGCACTCGGTGGAGAACTTGGTAAAGTAGCAGACCGCACTTACCTGCAAAAACGTATCCTCAACTCTTCACGGGGGCCTGCTGTGTGGGCATTACGCGCCCAGACGGACAAGCGCGAATATGCAGCGGTGATGAAAAATATTGTCGAGAACCAAGAAAACTTGACAATCCGCGAAAGTATGGTGACAGATTTAGTGTTGGATGCTAATGATCAAGTCATCGGCGTTGAAACTTATTTTGGTGTAGGGTTCCAATGTAAAGCAGTCATCTTGACAACTGGCACCTTTCTGGGAGGCAAAATTTGGGTAGGTAACAAATCAATGCCGGCGGGACGGGCTGGAGAATTTGCGGCTGAAGGATTGACACAAACCCTAAATCGCCTGGGATTTGAAACCGGAAGACTCAAAACTGGAACTCCAGCCAGGGTAGACAAGCGATCGGTAGATTATAGTAAAATGCTAATCCAGCCAGGAGATGAAAATGTGCGCTGGTTTAGCTTTGACCCGGATGCGTGGGTAGAACGGGAACAGATGCCTTGCTATATCACCCGCACAACTGGCGAAACTCATCGCCTAATTCAGGATAATTTGCACCTGTCGCCAGTTTATGGCGGTTGGGTGGAAGCCAAAGGGCCGCGTTATTGTCCCAGTATTGAAGATAAAATTGTCCGCTTTGCCGATAAGGAAAGCCACCAAATCTTTATTGAACCAGAAGGAAGGGATATACCTGAACTTTATATCCAAGGGTTTTCCACAGGATTGCCAGAAAATTTGCAACTGCATATGTTGCGGACTCTTCCCGGTTTGGAAAAATGTGTGATGCTCCGTCCGGCGTATGCTGTGGAATATGACTATTTACCTGCAACTCAGTGTTACCCCACACTGATGACCAAGAAGATTGCCGGACTGTTTTGTGCTGGGCAGATTAACGGTACCACAGGTTATGAAGAAGCTGCTGCTCAAGGGCTTGTGGCGGGAATTAACGCAGCTCGATTTGTTCGCTCTCAAGAAATGATTGTCTTTGCCCGCGAGCAAAGTTACATTGGAACGCTAGTCGATGACCTGTGTACAAAAGACCTCCGAGAACCTTACCGGATGCTTACCAGTAGGTCAGAGTATCGATTGATATTGCGTTCTGACAATGCTGACCAACGCTTGACACCCTTGGGACGGGAAATTGGTTTAATTGACGATCGCCGCTGGGATCTATTTATCCAAAAACAAGCCAATATTACCACAGAAAAGCAAAGATTGCAAGCCACACGAGTCAAAGAACATGATGAAATAGGAATAGCGATCGCATCTAATACTCAACAAGCAATTAAAGGTTCAATTACCCTTAATGACTTGCTGCGGCGTCCAGGATTTCATTATGTTGACCTCGACAGATTCGGATTGGGAAACCCCAACCTCAACCGCGCCGAGAAAGAAGGCGCAGAAATTGATATCAAGTATTCTGGCTATCTCGCTAGGCAACAAAATCAGATTGACCAAATTGCCCGCCAAGCGCACCGCCAATTACCTGGGGATTTAGATTACACAAAAATTGATACTCTTTCCAAAGAGGCACGGGAAAAGCTGACTCACGTAAAACCACTCACTCTTGGTCAAGCCGCACGTATAGGTGGTGTAAACCCAGCGGATGTTAACGCTTTATTATTATATTTAGAATTGCGTAGAACCAAGAGCCAGTCACAGTTTCCAGCGTTAGCTTAACAAAAACTTCATAAAGACTGAGTATAGTAGTAGGAAGGGAAATTGGTATGATAGATGACAATAAGTATTAGTACTGCCATCATCAACAATCACCAGATTAAAGTTGATTTTAATACCAACGCTCAACCAACTCGTCTCAATCAGATGGCGGATTGGATATTTCATCTGTAATCCTAACTCCCAGGCAGTAGGCGCGGCGTTTCCTCGTCCTAGCAACAAAGATAGAACGTCTATGTTACAAGAAGCCAGCACCCGTCTCATAGTACCGGAACCATCAGAAGACTTAATCGCCAACGAACCTTGGTGGATAGAAAACTATGCTGATGGTCTAATGGATGAACTCTTTGCCGATATCGACTACATTCTGGATGTTACTGGTAATTTGCCTTCTCAAACCGTTAGGCAGAGTGGGCAGAACAAATCGAGCCAGTCTGTTACTGGGTCCCCCCAACCTCAACGCCAGTCGCCTCCAGAATCCGTTCCTCTGCAAACAGTTACGATACCGCAGATTATCTTACCGAACACATTGAACCAACCACTAGAGTCAGTAGCTCAAGATAACCACAAGCAATTGAGTACTGTTGTGTTTGACACCGCTACCGTAAAAAGAGTTAGTAGAAAGCGTCAGAAAAGTAGTAGTAATTTGGGCAAACTGCTGATTGTGGGAACAACTTTAGGTGTGGCGATCGCTGGTATTATCTACCTGGTACAGTCTGGAGTAGTATATCTTTTAAATACCAAATTGCCTGAGTCAGCTCTTCTATTGCCGCAACCGCAGTCACGGCCGCCAACAAAAACACAAATTGAGGCAGAGTTGGTTGATTATATGCTGGGAGCGTTGGCAGTTATAGATAAACAAGAAGCAAAAAGCAATCAAAAATCTGGCATCCTTGGATTCTCCAGTCAGGCAAATACTAATCAAATAGCCCTTGGGAACGGGCAAACAACTGGTAATCTACCAGCACTTCCACTTTTAGCTAACAATACGCCACTAGCCCCTAACCGCTCTGGAAGCGTTGTTGAGCGCATCTACGTTCCCGTTTATCAAGCGCCGTCGCCAATGCACTACGGGCTGCCGGCGATTCCTGGTACTCCTACATTTATACCACGAATTGCCAGTGCGTTACAGGGATATCAACCTAATGTTGTGAAAAATGCCCTGAATACGGTGCGACAAGCTGCCAAGCCTGTAACCGTCAACATGTTAGCTGCGGCTGTGCAAGCAGAACTCAAACCTGTAGCTGGACGAACTGCACCCATTACCGTGCAGCAAACACCCAACCCTCTGCCTGCATTACCAGTAATTCCATTACGTGCAGCACTCGCACCATCAGAACCAACTATTACCCATGAACAAGTATATGCGCCAACTGCGATCGCAGATACTCCTGCTAGCACCTTAGAAGGGTTGTTAGAGTTAGGTAACAAATCTGCTGCTTTGTTTAAAATTGATGGCGTGACTCGCCGCATCAACATGGGTGAAAGTATCGGCTCAAGCGGTTGGACACTAGTAGATGTTAGTAATGGTGAAGCTGTCATCCGGCGTAACGGCGAAGTGCGCTCGATTTACGCGGGGCAGAAATTGTAAAAGTTCTTCTCTTTGCAACTCTTCTACGCATCAAAATATTGCAATGATAAACGGCTTTGTTGCACATTCCTATCTTGCCTAATTATACTGTTTAACGCAATAGCTGATATAGATAGATAGGTAGAGGTGTACACCTGTACGCCCCTACAGTCAGTTTATGTGTTGCAAAAATTTGGGAAAATTTATCTCGGTAACTTTTGCGGTTTCAATACCAACTTGGGTAAAGATTATTACTAAATCTTTATGAATAGAATTGTTTAGTAATAACATATTTTTTCCCGATAAGTCTTTGAATACTAATTTAAACGAACTAGTAATACGAAAATCGAGAGGTTCAGATTCCCAACTCCAATACTTTTGGGGTTTTGGGGGAAAGGGGAATGGGATTGCGGTTTGAATTCACCTTTATTTATCCCTTGCCCTTTAACATGCACCCAGACCAAAATGGAGTAGTCTACGCTTATCTGAAAAGTATTGTTCCCGACTCCTCTTAAAAATCAGAAATCTTTTTGTTTACAAATGATTTAAATAGAAGTGGAGAATCAATGAGCGATCGCAGTTCATGAGGCAAGGTCTACTTACAGCAAATTTCAAGTTGCCAAAAAGTACTCAATATGATGATAAATGTTGAAAATCATAGTTAAATAAGAAAAATTATTCTTTTAGCTCACTCCAATAGGTAATTGCTTCGTTACAAAGAAAAACCAAATTGCTGGTGAGAATTTCGAAGACATTCGTGAATTTACCTACCTAAAGAGGGTTCACAAAAATAAATTTAAATGCTAAAAGTATAATTTATGTTGATTATAGTTGTACGACGGTCGCTATCTGGAAACATACATCTTGCACCTCTCTTACTTAAGCAAGATAACTTTAGCTAAAAAAGCTAGTTTGCTAATTTATGTAATCGCCAAACCTTACTAACATGAAACGACCTAACTATTTTAAAAATAATTCCAAAAACTCTTTAATAGACAAATATCACCTTTACAAAGGCGAAAAATTGAACTGGCTTCAAGTAACTCTTCGGCTTGAAAGGTCAATTATTTCTATCATTCTTCCTTGGGTACTTTTTTGTACTGCATATGGTATTTTAATATCATTTCTCTATTATTTAAAATTACCAATAGCATTTTCAAACTCAAACAGTATTCTTACTAATGCTGTTTTAAGTTTTAATATTGGTTTTACATTACTATTAGTTTTTCGGACGAATACAGCCCATGATAGATTTTGGGAAGGTCGTCAATTATGGGGAGGTTTAGTTAATACATCTCGTAACTTAACTCGGGGAATTTGGATAATAGTTAAAGATAAGACACCGCAAGATAGAGTAGAAAAAGAGGCAATACTTCGGTTAGTAACTGCTTTTGCAGTTGCAATGAAGTTACATCTAAGATCAGTACCTTTAGACACTCAGTTAGCATCCTTAATGTCTGAAAAACAATATTTACAACTCCAAGATAGCAATCATCCCCCACTACAAATTGCTTACTGGATAGGAGATTACTTGCAGTATCAGCATGACCGGAATTGTCTAAATGTCTATCAACTGACTACTCTACATAACTGCGTAGATGGTTTAGTAGATATTTTAGGTGGTTGCGAACGCATTTTAAAAACACCACTGCCTTTGATATATACTATTAAACTCAGACAACTGTTATTAATTTTTTGTCTAATATTACCTTCAGAAATTGTTAGCTTTTTATACTGGTGGACTGGTATAGTAATGGCTTTTGTAAGTTTTACATTATTAAGTATTGAACAAATTGGCTCAGAAATCGAAGAACCTTTCGGATTTGATCCTAATGATTTACCTTTAAATACGATTTGCAATACAATCTCAAACAATGTTGAAGAATTAATCAGGCTTGCTTCTAAAAATGTTCCTTCTTTCTAAATCTCTAAACAACCTTTACTAGATAAATTCCTGATGAAAGGTAAGAAATTTTTACTTTCTTAATATATAGATAATACTTTGGTTAAAAATGCACAATAAGTAGCCTGTCCTGAGACATTGCTTAATAAATCTTTCGCCAAGATTTTACCGTATCTTTGCCAATTTCACTATCAATAGTTTGACCTCCTTCCAATAGTAGTCTGATGTCTAAGTTCTCATCTGGAGCATTTTTCAAAGCAGTGGCTAATTCTTGACTGACAGCAAACGTCCCGGTTGAACTGTCTAATTGAAAAACTTTTCCCCTGACCTTAAGCAAAAGTTTATCGACTTTCTTGGTAGTAACAAACCTCTGATAGTCATATCTGGGATACACACGACCTGCGGTGTAGAAAGAAGAACTTGCTTGATCCGAATTTAGTGTTACCAGGACTCGAATGCTCGAAGGAGTCCACAAACTAATAACTTGTTTTGAATTCTCACGGTACAAATAGCCACCTAAAGAGTTGCGGTCAAAAACCCCAACTAATTCCCCTTCAAAAGGATCAATGATTCTCACGGGTTTCGACCAAGGCACATCCATATCGGGGGACAGTCCTGCTGATTTGACCACTGGCAAATCGCTTGATGCTTTAGCAAGGCTAGCTACCTCTTGAACAGTGAAAGCAGTACAAAGTTGAGGGGAAAGCACAGCCAAGCTTGTCCCTAAAAGAAGAACTGGAATTGTCTGCGATAAGTTAATCATAAGTCAGGGATACAATCTTCAAAAACAATAATCGGACAACCTTTATTAGTCATCCCCTGCAAGACTTTTGTTTAAAAGAAGCTTAGGCAATTGAGCAAATCCCAGTGTCTTGAGGCGATATCTGTTAACTCGCCGCATTCTCTACGAGACGCTTTACATAGCTTTTAAATAATACATTAGTACTAATATATCCGGTTACTTAAGTAATATTATTTAATATAGCTAAAGAGTTTGAGGTTTTTGGGCAAAAATTCATGAATGCGATTTTATTTTTGGTATACAGATAAAAGCAGACATTCCCAAACCAGCCGGGGTTGAGCGTAAGCAAGTAAGTATTTACGAGCCTGTTCTAGCTGGTGAATAATGGTAGGTTGATGCCACTGCTGCCAGTAAAATTGCTGAAGATAATCAACTAACCACAGTTGTGCTTCTGTATCTAAATCTTTATCAATTTTTTTGGCTAACTCCAAGGCTTTGCGGTATGAAGCAGGGGCTTTTTTCAGGTCTTCGAGTAACTCATGGGGAATAGCTTGTAATTGCTCGTAAGATGCGATCGCACTTCCGGCACTGCCAGCTGCTATACTCAATACTGCCTGATTTGGCAAAATTTGCTGATGACCTGTTTGTGTGAGTACAACAGCTAAAGACTGGGCATCTAAGCGATAAAAAGGAATGCGTTGACAGCGTGACACCAAAGTTGGCAACACAGACTCAGGTGTAGGTGCAATTAAAATTAACGTCGCCTGTCCCGGTTCTTCCAAGGTTTTAAGTAAAGCATTGGCTGCGGCTTCTGCCATTGTTTGGGCTTCTTCCAATATCACCACATTCCTCGGCGCTTCCAAAGGCGGACGACTCAGAAACTCGGTAATTTCTCGAATTTGCTCTAATCGAATTACAGGCGGTGCCTTACGCTTAAGTCCTTTCTCAGCCGCTTCTAATGGTGTTAATCGTTGTCCCTGGTATTGGTACGTTGGTTGCACCCACAATAAAGCTGGATGGTTGCCTTGACGCAAACGGTTTTGTAAAGCCGCAGTGACTCCCATCTCATTAGAAAATAGCAATTCCACAAAGCACCTTGCTGCTAAACTTCTTCCTACACCATCTGGGCCCACAAATAGATAGGCTGGAGCAACCCGGTTTTGTCTGACAGCCTGAGTGAGCAATTCTATAGCTTGCTGTTGTCCTACAAGTGGTGCAAATGGGTTAATAGTTCAGTACCTTCGCCAAAACAAGAATATGAAAATAGAGGGCTGATGCAGTAGAGTTATTGTCTTCCAGAAGGACAACTTAGAAGTTACAAAATGCCCATGTTCGACATACTAGCACTGTTGCAATGACTTTTAGAGCAAATAAGCGTCTGGGGTTTCCCCAAGTAGAAGAGCCAGCCGTGTGGGCGGGTGTCTCGACTTGAGCGGACTAGCGTCAAGTAGCGTGAGACGCGCAAGGGACAAGTCGGGAATCCGCAAGGGCGCACTGCCCCTTTTATGCTATAAAACCCGTTTACCGCAGTGGCTCCCCATGAGCGACTGCCGTCGCAGAGTGTTTTTGCAGAGAATTTGTTACAACAAATTTATGGAATGTTGTACTTAGGAAGTCTCAGATGTCGCACAAACAATTTATTTATTGCTGGCAAAAATGGTTCCCTCCCATCTTGGTACGTGCTGCTGTGCAAGTAGTGGTAATGATTTGTCTAACAGTAGGGGTGTTGGGCATCTTGGCAAGCGCTGCTCCGATGAGTCATGCTCAAGCTGTTTTTCCTAGTTCTGTTGCAGGCGAACTAAATGCAACTGTATATCACAGTCCCGATTGTAACTGTTGTGGCGGATGGATTGATCACTTAAAGGCACAGGGTTTTAAAATTACAAACTTTCCCACGCCTGATATCGAAACAGTTAAACAAAAGTACAACGTGCCGGGTAACTTGTCGTCTTGCCACACAGCTATTGTTAATGGATATGTCATCGAAGGACATGTCCCAGCAGATGACATCAAACGTCTGCTTCAAGAAAAGCCAAATATTGTTGGTTTATCTGTTCCCCAAATGCCTATAGGTACTCCTGGGATGGAGATGGGAAATCGAAAAGACCCGTTTTCTGTATTATCTTTTGATCATAATGACTCAGTTGCGGTATTCCACAAGTATCCATCCTCTTGATGTAATCTTAGCTGTATTCAGAGGATGTTTTAAAACTGGATTATCATGTATTTTGGCGATGATAAATCACCAAAAGCTTTTAAAACATCCTTAGATTACCTGAATCAGTGGTGGGAGATGTTACTAGTTAGAATCAGCTTTGAGCAACTGCGACAAATGACTTAACCATCTCCCAAAATCGAAGTGAGATACTACGATTGCAACATTTTGAGAAAGAAGCTCAATCGCATGGTTACAATCTTGCAGACTTGCATCGAGTCCCATTGCGTGATAAATTTCGCGGGCATTACAAAAGGCATCCATCGCTTCTGATTCTCGATTGATTTTTTCTAACACCAAACCCAAATTAAACCAGGCATTTGCTTCCCCATTTCGGTCATCGAGATCCCTTGTGATCTCTAATGAATAGTGATGAAACTCAACCGCTCTATGGTACTTTCCCAGAGCCTTATAAGCATTACCCAACCCACACAAGGCCATTGCTTCCCCATTGTGATCGCAGATGAATCTTGCCAGTTGTAACCATTGGTGGTAATACTCAATTGCCAGTTGGTAATCCCCCAATGATTCATAACTATTGCCTAAACTTCCCAGGCAAATGCATTCCCCAGTCCAATCGCCTATTTTTTTGGTGATACTCAACCACTGCTGATAAAACTCGATCGCTTGCTCATACTTGCCCAGGTATTCATAAGTATTGCCCAGACTTCCTAAACAAATGCCTTCCCCAGTGCGATCGTCTATTTTCCTGGTGATACTCAACCACTGCTGATAAAATTCAATCGCTCGCTGATATTTGCCCAGTGATTGATAAGCATTACCCAACCCAGACAAAGACTTGGCTTCCTCGAAGCGATCGCCTATTTCTCTAGCTATATCCAACCACTGTTGATAAAATTCAATTGCCAGGTGGTACTCCCCAATTGACTGGTAAGCATTCCCCAAACTTCCTAAACAAATGACTTCCGCATTGCGATCGCCTGTTTCTCTGGCTTTGTGCAAGCACTGCTCTTCAAACTCAATGGACTCAATGTTATTTAGGCTTTCGGATCTAATTACTTCTGTCATTCTCTATAGAAAACGAAATTTTTGGTTGATGGCTGTTGATTATACAATTTTCTGTGGCCTCAACACACTAGAAGTGCAACTTATATGCACAACTTCTCTCAAAATCTAAAAATCGTTCTTCAATATCAACCATTATTTTATACACAGGGATTGCTGTGTATAAAAGGCTTTTATTTATATTAGTAACAAGCGCCGGAATATAGTATATTGAGAAATTTAGCTTTATAAAAAGAGACAAGAAAAATCAAATCAATCAGCAGCGGCATAATCAGGCAATGCTTTGAGTTGCAAATTAACAGCACTTAGATAATTTTGGTCGTTTAAAACTTGTGATGGTAATTTATTTGCATTAACAGCAGCCTTCACTAAATCTTTTGCAATAATATTTCTATTCTGAGTTTCAAATACTAAGGCTTCTCCACTAGGAATTCCGTGTTGCTTTAGACCTCCTTGATAAGCAAAATTAACTAGATTAAAAGGCTGGAGGTAACTAACAGAAGTAGAGTTACTGGATAAATTGTTAGAGTTAATAGCTATTTTACTGCTGCTGATAGTAGCTGTTTGAGCGCCAGCGATTCCAGGTACAAGAGTAATAGAAGCAAAAATAAGTCCAGAATTTATTAAGTTAACAAGTTTCATAAGGTTATCCTTAGGTAAAATGCGATCGGTGTTCTTTAGTAATAGAGTCCTCTTTATTACTAATCTCAGCTTCCCTCATTCAGGTCACCTGATCGGTTGATATATGACTCACCCTTTTGGGTGAGCTAACCCTGGGGCATAAAGAGCGATGGATACTACCTTAAGTCCATACACAGAAGATATGGGTTGAAATTTTCAAGTACTTAACTGAGGCGAGTTGAACATTTATGCAATTTTTAATTCGCCTCTTGAGTTTCCTTAATAAGCAAGAAAAACAAGATTGAAAATCTAGTTACAAAGCAGAAATTGCCGCGATCGCCCAAATTCTTGCATTAAGCGATCGCAGCAATTATCGAGTCTTTCAAGATTAGCTAAATTACGATTCCTCAAACAGGCGATCGCCTTTATGCAACCGATCAGCAATTTGATAGGTTTGGCCTTGCGATCGCATCGTGGGTGCGTGTGCTGCTAAATAACGAGCAGCAGCAATTAGTACATGAATACCAGCAGTTTCACCCAGCAGGAAGTATTGTCTAAAAGCTGCTTCCATTTCCTGAATCACATGAAAGTCCCGATTTTCGCGCAGCATCAACTTACCCAACATTGCCATCAGTCGCTCAACAGAGCCGCCATTGTACAAATAATCAGCAACCAATTTACCTGTTTGATTTACTTGTTGTTGGCGATTTAATAAATCTGGTAGTTGGTTGAGCAATTCTTCAGGATTTTGAGCAGAGTCTTTTGCTTCTGGAAGTCGTGCTGGTGGCACATTCAAAAAACGATTCAGATATACACTCATGGCAGCATCAAACACACCTCGCAGTAATTCAAGCGTTGGCACTCGTCGTAATCCTTGATACACTGCATTGGCAAAAGTAAACGGATGGTGCGCTGAATTCCAGTCGCCAAAGTCGTTGTTAGTGTGGAAGCGGGCTACTCGAAGTGCTGCTGTGTAAGTAACTACACCTGCCAATTGTTCTTCAGTACAACCAGCTTCCAAAGCAGTCAGAAGAGAGTTGCTAATTTTCTGTGGATCTTCCCCTAACAAAATCGGCACCAATTCCTCCTCACCTGACCAAGTTCCTTGTCGAGGTCGTCCTGTTGCCAAAGCCGTAGGTAACTGCTCAAAAGCAGATTCCAGAATTGCTACCAAATCCACAGGATAGCGCCAAGAATTGGACTCTTCCATGCGGGAAGCAGTTGCTAAACCAGAAACTAGACTCGCCAAAACTGACTCTGCCCCTTGCCAACCAACACCATCCAGGGCTTCCAGTGCCTTGTTAATGAAGTCGATTGCATGACCACTATCGATATAACGGTGGTCTGTGGCAGATGTGAACAGCATGTCTGCAAGTTGCTCAGAATTAGCTCCCGCCTGAATTGCAGATACCAAACATCTCTCTGCTGCTTCACTGTCCCGCACCTCAACAAACTGACAAAACCAGCTTTTGAGGGTATCTAGGTCAACATTATAATTGGGCAATGGATGAACGACAAAGTGAGGTGGCGCACCTGCACTATCACTAGCTACTGCTGAAAGTCCTTGGAAAAGAGCGCGGGGTTTATCTTCTGCATCTAGATAAGGCAGCAAATTCATCATGCAAGTATGGATGGTTAAGCCTGTACTCCAACCTGCTTTGTTGTAACGGGTGCCAAATTCCAGTCCTACCTGAAATGGTTCGGTAAAATCTGCCCCCATGTCCAGTAAAGCGATCGCTGATTTGGCAATAACTAACGAAATACTCTGTTCTAAGCCATCTTGAAGACGTTGGCTGTGGTGGGCGTGGAGGTCAACTAGGGGATCTAAATTTACCCAAACTTCTCCATCACGGATTTCTACACCAAAGGAGGGAACATCATCTGCCCAAGAGTCAAATGTTCCGCCACTGGCGAGGTCGAAGCGGGCATAGTGCCAAGGGCAAGTTACAATCCCATCTTTGCAAATGCTACCGTGAAGCGGAAAGCCCATATGCGGACAACGGTTATCAATTGCATAGACTTTATTATCTGAGTAAAACAGAGCAATAGTATGTTTTTCGCTGCGAACCAACAAACTACCTGCTGCTTGAACATCTGCAAATTTAGCAACACGGATGTATTTGTCTCTGTGAGTTGGGGCTGCAAATTTTTGAATCATTTCAGTTTTCCACAAAAGTAATGTAAAAACTCCTATTACCACTTTGGCGAACTTTCAACGATTTGAGCAACGATGCAATTCTAATTTTTGTTAACTATAGGCATTTGCAAAGAAAAGTCAGCCACCGCCTTATCGGTTATTGATGACAAGGTTATAAGGCACAACACCACTGCATTACACCAATTTTCAGTTAAGTATAGGACTTACGCAAAAAACCTCTCAAACTCTCATTCCTCCGTGTCGCGCCAGTTGCTTCTCCTAAGGGAGACGCTGCGCGTAGCTTGCTTCCCCGTAGGGGTACAAGTCGGGGAACCGCAGACGCTCGATGACTCGCTACCGCTTCGCTATCGCCCTTGGCGTCTCCCCTTCTCCCAAAGGGAGAGGCTAACGCCAAGGGAGAAGGGCGCACTGGCTTCTCTGTGTCTCTGTGGTTCTTTCATAACCCGTGCGTAAGTCCTGTTAAAGCTTCTCTCTTTGAAGGCTAGCGTGGTACACAAGTCTTTTAGAATTGCTACGTAATGTAGGGTGCGTTAATTTTGCAAGTCGATGCATTAGCATTGCAAGTCGATGCATTAGCATTGCAAGTCGATACGTTGCGATTGTGGTCGATACGTTGCCATTGCAGGTCGATGCATTAGCATTGCAGGTCGATACATTGCCATTGTAAGTCGATGCATTGCCATTGCAGAGCAAAATTTAGGGACTTCCAGTTAAAAAAATTGACTTTGGTCTATTCATTTGAAAACTGCATTAAGACAATTAGCAAAATCCACACCTGAAAGTATCCGGTTTTGCTCACCACCTCTGAAGTTAGCTTGTTAGCTTAGAGAAGTACTCAATTGTAAGCTCAATCTTTACTCACAACAATAATCATCAACAACAGTTGTAAAAACTGTAGTCTTTAGGCTTTGCAGAAAAGTTTAATGCCAAAAAAAAAGTGGTTTTTAACAACGGGACTTGCTCTTCTAATTTTTATAATGGTTGTAGCGGCAAAAGTTATGGATAAAACTCATCCCATTACAGAACTCTACGTATTTGGGGACAGTCTTTCAGATACAGGAATGGTATTCCGGGCGACAGGAGGAATGTATCCACCTAATCCAACTTACTATCAGGGGCGTTACTCGAATGGTCGGGTTTGGGTTGAGTATCTTGGCGAAAGCCTCCATCTCTCCTCTAAGCAAACTCACAATTTTGCTTACGGAGGAGCAACTACTGGCAGCGCTGGCAACAACTATGTACCTAGCTTGCTAAATCAAGTGCAGTCGTTTACTCAGACACATCAAAAGACGAATTCAGATGCTTTGTATGTGCTGTGGGCTGGGGCAAATGATTATTTGCAAGGGGTAAGCAGTGCAACTGTTCCTGTTAAAAATCTGACGATCGCCATCAACTCTTTAACTGATGTAGGTGCAAAAAAGATTCTGGTAGGAAATTTACCAGATTTAGGACACTTACCTGCCACTAGAACCAGTACGAATTCTGTGAATCTTAGTGCATTAACACAAGCACATAATCAAGGCTTGAGGCGATCGCTCAAAATCCTAAGTCAACAGCATTCCGATCTGGAGATTGTGGTATTAGATGCCAACGCCTTGTATCGAGATGCGATCGCAAATCCGGCAGCCTTTAACTTTACCAATGTCACCACTCCATGTCTGTCTGGCTCTAGCATCTGTAGTAACCCAGACCAGTTTTTGTTCTGGGATGGCATTCATCCGACGGCTGCGGCTCATCGCATCATCGGGGAAACTGCTTTTTCAGCAATTCAAGAGGCAGGGATGATTAATCCTCGTTCAATGTTGGTTCCCTAACTTACTCGATCAGTGTTTGCCGGGATAAAATTATTTCTGTGAAAAATGCTTTAGATTACAGCGTTTTTCATCTATTTGAACCACAATCCTTGGTAGGGTCGCATAGCTAGCTGTGCGCCCTTACAGTATGTTTAATCAAGTAAAAATAGCTGTAAAATACGGTAAGCCTAACGAATTACCGTTGATTAATCTAACAGAACGCTCAAATAGTATATTACTTGCTTGTATAATTAAAAACTCAAATAACTGCTTATGTCTGAACAATATCGTTTTGAAACTCTGCAAGTTCATGCTGGACAAGAGCCGGCTCCGGGAACTAATGCTCGTGCTGTCCCAATTTACCAAACGACTTCCTACGTTTTTGATGACGCCGACCACGGAGCGCGGTTGTTTGCTCTCCAGGAATTTGGTAATATTTACACTCGGATCATGAACCCGACGACGGATGTATTTGAAAAGCGGATTGCTGCCTTAGAAGGGGGTGTAGCAGCATTAGCAACCGCTAGTGGTCAGGCGGCGCAATTTTTAGCAATCAGTACCATTGCTCAGGCGGGAGATAATATTGTTTCCACTAGTTTTCTGTATGGGGGAACATATAATCAGTTTAAAGTAGCAATACCACGCTTGGGTATTAATGTCAAGTTTGTCGATGGAGATGATCCAGAAAGTTTCCGTCAGGCGATCGACGATCGCACCAAAGCCCTATACGTTGAAACCATTGGCAATCCTCAATTCAACATTCCCGACTTTGCCGCTTTAGCTCACATTGCTCACGAAAACGGCATTCCCTTAATTGTGGATAATACCTTCGGTGCTGGTGGGTATCTAGCTCGACCCATTGAACATGGTGCAGATATTGTAGTAGAATCTGCAACTAAATGGATTGGTGGGCATGGTACTTCCATTGGTGGTGTAATTGTCGATTCGGGTAAATTTGACTGGAGTAACGGCAAATTTCCCTTGTTTACTGAGCCATCACCCGGTTATCATGGGCTGAATTTTCAAGAAGTGTTTGGCCCTAGTGGAACATTTGGTAACATTGCCTTTATTATCCGCGCCAGAGTCGAGGGGTTACGGGATTTTGGCCCGTGCTTGAGTCCATTTAACGCCTTTCTTTTACTACAAGGATTAGAGACTCTCTCCCTACGTGTAGATCGGCATGTGAGCAATGCCCTAGAATTGGCTCGGTGGTTAGAGCAGCAAGAGCAAGTATCATGGGTTAATTATCCAGGACTTCCCAATCACCCCTATCATGAACGAGCGAAAAAATATCTCCGGCATGGGTTTGGGGGAGTTTTAAACTTTGGCATCAAAGGTGGATTGGAGGCAGGTAGAGCTTTTATTAATCATGTGAAATTGGCGAGTCATTTAGCAAATGTTGGTGATGCTAAAACCCTCGTCATTCATCCTGCTTCTACAACCCATCAACAGCTAAGTGATGAGGAACAGCTTTCAGCGGGTGTGAAACCCGATTTGGTGCGGGTATCGGTGGGAATTGAACATATCGACGATATCAAAGAGGATTTTGAGCAGGCATTTCGGCAAGTGAAAATAGAGGAGAGTTAGGAGTTTGGAGTAGTCCTGTCAAGGTGACTTGTAAAATCTTTCTTTCTCTCTCTGGTTCCTCTGCGTTTGGAGTGGTTTATAAGTCTATTTATTTATTAAACCGCAGAGGCACAGAGAACACAGAGATAAAAGATTAGAGAGGAATTGATTTTCGAGAATTTTTACCCACCTTGACAGGGTTAGGGTTTAGAGTTTTATTTCTCTACATTTCCTTATTCCCCCATCTTGACTGCCTCTTAAATAAAATCCTAGATATGATTTACTCAGACTTCATCTCACCGCAAACCCAGTTTTACCAGCTGACGGTGCCATTTCAACTGGAAGGGGGCGAAGCATTAACTGGGGTTCAGGTTGCTTATCGTACCTGGGGACAGTTAAATGCTCAAGGCGATAATGGGGTACTAATTTGTCATGCCTTAACTGGTTCGGCTGACGCTGATGATTGGTGGGAACTTTTGTTTGGTTCAGGGAAAGCTTTCAATCCAGAACGCGATTTTATTGTGTGCAGCAACATCTTGGGAAGTTGTTACGGTACAACTGGGCCAACTACTATCAACCCAATAACGGGAAAGCTTTATGGTGTATCCTTCCCTAAGATTACAATCCGAGATATGGTTCATCTGCAAGCTGCACTACTAAAATATCTGGGTGTTCAATCTCTGCGGTTAGTAATTGGCGGTTCACTCGGTGGGACGCAAGTATTGGAGTGGGCGTTATTATATCCAGAAAAGGTGAAAGCCATCGCACCCATCGCCGTTTCTGGAAGACATTCCGCTTGGTGTATTGGATTAAGCGAAGCCCAAAGACAAGCAATTTATGCTGATCCAAACTGGCAAGGAGGGAACTACACTCTGGATGCGCCCCCAAATCAAGGATTAGCAGTGGCGCGGATGATGGCTATGTCTACTTACCGTTCTTGGGATAGTTTTACAACCCGCTTTGGGCGGCAGTATGATGCATCTGAGCAGTTTGCTATAGCCACTTACTTACAGCATCAAGGTCAAAAGCTAACTGAGCGATTTGATGCCAACACTTATATCACCCTTACCCACGCAATGGATCGCCATGATGTTGCACGCGATCGCACAGTTCCTAATTTGTCAGATTATGAATCTGTTCTACAAAGCATCCAGCAACCGACTCTAGTTGTTGCCATTGATTCTGATATCCTCTATCCTCCAGTAGAACAACAAGAATTGGCAAATTTAATCCCTAATGCTCAACTGGCGTGGCTAAAGTCAACCCACGGACATGATGCATTTTTAATTGACATGGATGCATTGAATGAAGTACTGATCGCTTTTCAGCAAAGTTTAGATTTACCAGTCTCCTAACTCGGCGTTTCGAGTTCTGAGCATGAAGTTCTAAGCAAAAAGCTCGGCGTTTCGAGTTCTAAGCATAAAGTTCTAAGCAAAAAGCTCGGCGTTTCGAGTTCTGAGCATGAAGTTCCGAGATAAAAGCTTGGCCTTGCGAGTTCTGAGCATGAAGTTCCGAGCTAAAAGCTTGGCCTTGCGAGTTATAAGCACGAAGTTCTGAGCTAAAAGGTCAGGCTTGCGAGTTCTGAGCTTGAACGATGACGTTTAGAGGTGGAATGATCAAGTTGAAAAGGCGATGCCTACGACGGGCGTAGCTGCGGTACTACTCATTTCAAGTAGGCGTAGCCCGTCGTAGACATCGCACAAAATCAGCCCATCAAAGCAGACTTTTGTTGTATAATCGCACCTTTAGGCATTGGGTTTATTTTTACTGTTCTTTGCCTCACTAATATAAATAGATTACCAAGCAGTAAATAGCTACAGGAGTTAGTGCCGCAGCTACGCCCGTCGTAGACATCGCCATAGGTGGGTAAATCGTGTAGAAAGTAGCCACAACTTCAGCAACACCCAATACTGTCAGAAGAAATTCGGCTTGTTTACGTTTCATCAGAATTGCTTTTAAATAGTTGACAATTCCATAAAACAATGCTCAATCACAAGTTCAGTCCCAAGCTGTCTGAAGTTATTACCGAGTTATTCCCAATTCCCAAGTTATTCCCAACTTAATACCTACCCAGATTGCTAAACTCTAAATAAATGTACTGTCAAGATTCAGAATTGGTGTATATCGAGAGAATTTATGGAGTGGCGACAGTTGCGGGAGTTGAGATTTTGCAACAGCGCCAAGTCAAAGATAGTGTACCAGATTTGCAGTGGATATCTGAGCGCGTTGAAGGACACGTATTTTTGTTAACCATTGCACAAAAGCAAGAAAGTAAAAGTAAGATTGCATATTGCAATGGATTGTTGGGAGATATAGAGCGCGATCGCGACAACTGGGATGCAGCCGAAACCCTGTATTGGCAATCTTTGACAGTGAGAACAGCGGCCTTTTGAGTTCTGAGCCAATAGGGTTGAGTTAAGAAGAATAGTATGGTTAGGTTGAGCGACAGCCAAACCTAACAAAACCTTGATCATGTTGGGTTTCGTTCCTCAATCCAACCTACACCTACACCTAATTCCTCTACAGACGCGATTAATCGCGTCTTATTTAATTTCGTTCTTGCTGCGCCAAGTTTGTACCGTTTGCTGCAAACCCTCTTTGTAACTTAAATAACGCGGTTTCCAACCAAGCTGTTGATGTGAGTCGCTTTTAACTGTGGTTTCCAATTTAAGTAACTCTATCTGCTGAGGTGTAATTACCACCAGAAGTGCTACAGGAGTCAGCCACATAGGAATGCGTGCAGGTTGCTTTCTGCCTAAAGCGAAGGCAAAGTAATCAATCAAATCCGCAAAGGATACCGGAGTTCCATCGACGACGTTAAACACTGCGCCTACAGTTTGCTGCTCTCCGGCTTGAACTATGGCTTGAGCAGCATCTTCAAAGTGCAGCCAGTTGCCTAAGTTATTTGCGGGACCGGCAAAATAAGGGCGTTTGAGGTTGAATGATTTAATATATAGCTTCAGGTCTTCAGATTGGGGGCCATACAGGTATCCCATCCGTAAAAGGCTAGAGGGAATCTTGCTGTTGCTCACCTGATTTTCCGTGGCGATCGCGGCGGCAAAAATTGGGTCATCGCCAGGTGCAACTAGAGGCGCAGTTTCTGTGCTATCTTTTGCATTGCCATAGAGAAAGGTATAACTGGTATTGACAAGAAACGCAGTCCCTGCATCTTCAATCGCTGTCAATAGTGCATCGGTTGTGGCTTTCAAGGTTTTGTCAAATCCTTTCCAGTCCTGACCATCGCTTAATAATGTATTGGCAAACTGTGGCGTGAGGTTGATAACCACGTTAGCATTAGCTGCGGATAAAACATCCTTAAGTTCAGTGGCACTTGTCAAACTGACATCAGCAGCTAGGCCACCCTTTGAACGTATGACCTCAGCTCCATCTTTATTTAGTGGTATTCCAGTCACCTGATGTCCACGAGCAACTAGTTGCTGCGTGGTTTCTTGTCCCAGTTCTGTATCAGCGGCTGTAACGACAAAGTTTTGGGTCATATGTTTTAAAGTAGTTTTTCCTGCAAACAGCTAATGTTAATCATCTGACAGGAGATTAGCTATCTTTAAAGTTTTTTACAACGATCGCAATGCTCAGGAATACCCCCTTAAGGTTGACATTTAGAGCGCCTTTTTCAAGGAAGCGATCGCATACCATTTTTCAATTGATGTAGATTACAGGCTGATTTCTTTCCAAACCCTGTGTCTTGGCTTTTGCGGACGCTTGCTAATGCTGCGCGATCGCTAACTGAGCGCTGGCTTCCGGTACTCAAACTTCTTTGTGCTACTACGCATCCTCTGAAAATATACTTTTTCAGCAACTTACCCACAATCGAGATCCCTTGCTCAATCTCCTCTGACGAGAGACAGAAAGTCAGACGCATCGCCCGATAACCCTGCTTATCGGGGAAAAATGCCGAACCGCACGCCAGGTAAATATTTTGTGCAAAGGTTTCCTTACGAATTGTCCCAATCGGAAAATCATCTGGTAACTGTACCCAGAGAAATAATCCACCCGTGGGAACTGTCAAGCGAATCTTTTCAGGAAAATAACGCTCCAAAGCTTGCAGCATGGTATTACGACTTTGCAGATTGCCAAACTGCAACTAAAACTAACTAGATTTCTGGCTTTCCAATTCAGGGGAAATTACTGGTACTAGGAGGCTTTACCAAATCCGCCTCCTCCAGGAGTTTCTATCACAAAAACATCCCCAGGTTTCATCTGTTGTGTTGCTGTGCTGTCTAAATTCTCTTCAATTCCATTCTGACGTTGTATCCAGTTGCGTCCAACAATTCCGGCTTCCCCACCATTTAATCCAAAGGGAGGGACAACCCGATGACCAGAGAGAATATTAGCTGTCATAGGTTCTAAAAACCGGATGCGGCGGACAACTCCATTACCACCGGAATATTCTCCTTTCCCACCGCTATCGTGACGAAGACTAAAGTTTTCTAAAAGTACAGGATAACGGGTTTCTAAAACTTCTGGATCAGTCAAGCGGGAGTTAGTCATATGAGAATGAACACCATCAGTTCCGTCAAAATCAATTCCTGCCCCAGAGCCGCCGCAGATAGTTTCATAATATTGATATTGCTCATTACCAAAAGTAAAATTATTCATCGTTCCTTGAGAAGCAGCCATGACACCCAAAGCACCATATAAAGCATCAACAATAGTTTGAGAAGTTTCTACATTACCCGCCACTACTGCTGCTGGATAAATTGGATTCAGCATACAGCCGACTGGGATAATAATTTCTAGAGGATTAAGACACCCAGCATTCAGAGGAATATTATCATCAACTAAAGTCCGAAAGACATATAAAACTGCTGCTTGAGTTACAGCTTTCGGAGCATTAAAATTACTATTTAGTTGTCCAGATGTGCCAGTAAAATCAATGGTAGCACTGCGAGTTTCTTGATGAATCGTAACTTTTACTTGAATTATTGCCCTATTATCCATTTTATAAATAAATGAGCGATCCCTGAGAAGATTAATAGCCTTTCTCACCGACTCTTCAGCATTAGCTTGCACAAATTTCATATAAGCTTCGACAGTCTCAAGTCCATATTGGGAAACCATTTTAAAAAGTTCTTGAAGTCCCCGTTCATTAGCAGCAATTTGTGCCTTAAAATCAGCTATATTTTGGTCAGGGTTCCGGGCAGGATAAATATGATTTGAGAGATGTTGTCTTACTGCGGTTTCTCGAAAATTGCCCTTTTCAACCAAGAGAAAATTATCAAAAAGAATTCCTTCCTCTTCTACTGTGGTACTGTGGGGAGGCATTGAGCCAGGAGTAATTCCACCGATATCGGCTTGATGTCCACGAGAAGCAACAAAAAAAAGCGGCATGGGGAATGAAATATTTTCACTAGTTTCTAAAAAAACAGGGGTAATTGCAGTTACATCAGGAAGGTGAGTTCCGCCGTTATAAGGGTTATTAGATAGATATACATTTTCTGGTTTTAGGGTGTCGCCTTTATCGTTAATTAAACTGCGGACACTTTCACTCATTGAGCCTAAATGTACAGGAATGTGGGGAGCATTAGCAACTAGTAATCCAGAAGAGTCAAAGATAGCGCAGGAGAAATCTAGCCTTTCTTTAATATTTACTGATGTGGCCGTGTTTTGTAACACAATTCCCATTTGTTCAGCGATAAATTGATATAAGTTTTTAAAGATTTCTAAGCGGACGGGATCAGGTTGAGACATTGTGTACATTTTTGACTCTTTAAAAAAATCTTGTAGTCATTGCTTAAGCACTTTTTCAAACACTTCAGTGTTTACTACTAGCTATCACTATCTACTTAGGCGAAAGCGAAATGTGCAAAATTTCGCCTATTGTAGAGAATCCGGTGCGGGTGTAAATTCGCACTTTCTCTTGATGTGAGGGTAAGTATTTTCCAGCCCAATAGCCAGTTTATAGACGTTCTAAAATTAGATGATTCCGTTCAGTTAATCTTGCTTGCCAGTTAGGTTCCACTACAATTGTGCTAATTTTTTCTACAACGATCGCAGGCCCATTAATCCAATCTATTGGTTGTAAATCTTCCCGCCGATAAACAGGAGTATCATACCATCTATCAGTACTAAACATCCTTACTATCTCAACAGATGCAGGAGCTTCATCTAAAGTCCGAGTCCGAATAATTAAAGGTTCTTCGGGAGTATCCATTTTCTGAATTACTTCCACCGAGGCAGATTCAACAATTAAGGTTTTCTCTAATTGGATAAAACCATAACGAGATTTATGCTCATCCTCAAACTTTTGCCGCATAAATATCACATCATCGGCAAAGTTAACGGTTAAGGTAGAGTTAGTCCATTCATATTTTAAAGTGACTTTTTTGACGATTTCTGGTTTGATATTAGCTTCATCTATTTCACTTCTAGCTTGAATTTCTAAATATTCCATTAACTGGTGTAATTTAGGGATTAATGCTTGGGTTAAAGGCTGTTCTACTCCTCCTTCTCTAATCGCCCTGACATCAGCTAATCCCATTCCATAAGCAGAAAGAACACCAGCATAAGGATGTAAAAATATCTTTTTCATTCCCAAGGTATCGGCAATTAAACAAGCAACTTGCCCGCCTGCACCACCAAAACAACAAAGTACATATTGGCTAACATCATAACCCCGTTGTAAACTGATTTTTTTAATTGCGTTCGCCATATTTTCCACTGCGATCGCAATAAATCCAGCGGCTACTTGTTCGGGAGTACAATGATTTAATGTAGCGGCTTGAATCTCTTGGGCTAATTGTGCAAATTGCTGAATGACAGTATCTTTATCTAAAGGTAAATTGCCATCAATTCCAAAAACTGAGGGAAAATATTGCGGGTGGATTTTGCCTAACATCACGTTGGCATCAGTAACCGCTAATGGTCCCCCGCGTCGGTAACAAGCAGGGCCAGGATTTGATCCAGCAGATTTAGGGCCAACACGATAACTAGAACCATCAAAAAAGAGGATTGAACCACCGCCAGCCGCAATAGTATTAATTGCTAATACAGGAACTCGCATTCGCGCCCCAGCAATTTCCGAATCTAGTTGTCGTTCATACTCTCCTTTAAAGTGGGCGACATCTGTACTTGTCCCTCCCATATCAAAGGTAATAACTAACTCAAAACCTGCCCTTTTACTAGTTTGGACTGCACCAACAATACCGCCAGCCGGGCCACTCAAAATACTATCTTTGCCTTGAAATTGTTGGGCTGCGACTAAACCTCCATCAGATTTCATGAACATTAATTTGACCCCAGGTAACTGACTCGCTATTTGGTTGACATAGCGACGGAGAATAGGAGTTAAATAAGCATCTACTACTGTTGTATCTCCTCGGCTAACTAATTTCATTAAAGGACTGACTTGATGAGATACAGATATTTGGGTAAATCCAATTTGTTCAGTAAGTCGGGCTATTTGTTGTTCGTGATCATGATAGCGATCGCTGTGCATAAAAACAATAGCACAACTCCGAATTCCGGTGTTGTAAACTGCTTGTAAGTTATTTTTAGCTTGTTGAATATTTACAGAGTTTAATTCATTTCCATTAGCATCATAACGTTCTTCAATCTCAATCACCTGCTCATAAAACATGGCTGGTAAAATTATATTACGAGCAAAGATATTAGGACGGTTTTGGTAGCCAATTCTAAGCGCATCTTTAAACCCTTTGGTGATCAGAAGAACAACCCTGTCTCCTTTTCGTTCTAACAGTGCATTTGTTGCTACTGTTGTCCCCATTTTTATCATTTCTATTGCTTCATTAGGAATAGGTTCGTTGTGAGAAATACCCATAATATCCCGTATACCTTGGATGGCTGCATCTTGGTATTGTTCGGGATTTTCTGAAAGCAGTTTGTAGACTATAATCCATTGCCGATTAGGCAGAGTCACAATTAAAAAACGTTCAGGATGTCTTGATAATTTGTTTATGATGTCCTGATTATCAGTAACAGCAACAATATCTGTGAATGTACCACCTCTGTCAGCAAAAACCTTTAACATTACTCTGTCTCCTGTATAATCATGCTAATCCATTTGGGGCGATCGAAAAATTTCAGATCAACTGGCTTAAAACTAAACAAGCATGGGTGGCAAATTAATTGTATTTGAAGGGGTGGAAGGCTGTGGTAAAACCAGCCAAATGCAGCTTTGTTCTGAGTGGTTGGAAAGTCTGGGTATTTCTGTGATGCTAACTCGTGAACCAGGAGGAACGGAGTTAGGCTTACATCTTCGCCGCTTGCTATTAGAGAAGGTAGAGGATAAACCAGTTGCACAAGTGACAGAACTTTTGTTGTATGCTGCTGACCGATCGCAACATGTTGAACAACAACTCAAACCGCATCTGCAAGCAGGGAAATATATTTTATGCGATCGCTACACTGACTCTACCATTGCCTACCAAGGATATGGTCGCGGTCAAGACATGAGTTTAATCAATCAGCTTAACTATATTGCTACTGGTGGCTTAGAAAGCGACTTAACTATTTGGCTAGATGTCAATGTTGAAGTTGGACTAGCCCGCAAACTCTTAGATGAAGTAGGACTAGACCGCATTGAACAAGAAACAATCGCTTTTCATCGACGCGTTCAGCAAGGATACGTAGAGTTAGCAGCATCCCATCCCTCACGAATTGTGCGGGTAGATGGCAGCTTGAGTAAAGAAGCTGTACAACAGGTAATTCAAGAAATTTTGTGCGTACATCTGCACTTGGCGACGTAGGGCAAAAATAAACCTAAAAGTTTTTAATGGGAGTTTGGGCAAACTAGATATGGAGAAAAATCTAATTAATACAAGGCAGTAGTAATAAATGATGGATTGTGATCGTCTGGATTATATCAAAAGTGTCACTGACAAAGGTGATGAGAGAGAGTGGGCATATTCTTCTGAATCTATCGGATCTAAATTTAAGTTGAACTTTAAAAGAGGTAAAGGAGTAGAATCTCACGCCCGTAAACTACCAAAATCATCTCTTATCATCCTTTCTCAAGTACCGCATGAATACAAAAATAATACCACAGGAGAGCAAAAAAAAATACCAAATGGGTGCAAAAAGAGATACCTGACACACGTAGTTGAACTGGTTAATGAGGGAAGTGAGGATGAACCTAAATGGGGAGAAGGTATGTGGGATATTTTTCGATGCGTTAAGGTTCATTGGATTGCTGATTTGAAGAATTGGAACAGTATTCCTGTTGATAAGGAGGTAATACGAGCCAAATGGGGTTGCTATAACACTTGCGCTAAATCGTTGTCTAGTCCCAAATTAATGTCTGAGTGGGGTACTATCGATAGATTAAGAGAGCGATTAATAGAACAATTAAATTTGAAAGCCATCGAATAATTTGGAATGCTCAGAACTCAAAACGTCAAAAAATAAAAGCGATCGCTCCCTTAAGTTAAAGAGCGATCGCTAATTTTTAGATGATAAAATAGAGTTTAAGCAGCAACAGGTTCCAACAATTTGATACCAGAGAAAACAAATTCCTGAATAGATACTTGTCCTGCTGTCTCGGTACGAATCTCCCGACGATTTAAGATGAAATACTCACCAACTTTTTCGTACTCATCGGTAAATTCGCTTCTACCACCCTTTTGCTCCCCAGTTTTGGGATCATGGTACACAGAGTCATAGGTGTGAGAAAGGTAACCTTCCCCGGTGTCGTGACTGCTAAAGGTGTCAATTGTCACGAAAGTACCGTGGATGAGACGGTGAACATGGCATACTTCATTATTGCGGACTTTGTATTTATCGCCCTTAGCCTTACCACCCATTAAAAGCTCAACCGCACCAGTTTCGTCAGTTTTACCATAGCTAAACGTATTGGCGCTGTGGGTATCTTCAAAACTGCGGCGGATGCGGTGAATTGCTATTTCCCAGGCTTGACCATGAATAGCCTGCTTGGCCGACTCGTCATCTATGTCCAAAACTTCGGCTTTGAGATTGGCGCTGATGATAACTTTGCCTGTAAATACTTTATCATCTTGCTTAAAGGTGATATTTGCGGTATACCCAGGAAAATTTTTGTTCCAAGTGTAACGATTTTCATAAGCAGCCCGGAAAAGTTCCTGAGCAGAGAGTTGTGTAACTGTCATGTGCTTCTCCTAGTCGCTACTGTAATTAGCGTTTTAGTTTTCCTGGTATTAGCATAGAAGTAATTGTTGAGGCTTGGATAGTCCCCAACTGGGTACACTTATGGTTAATTCTCTCTACGCCGTATTTGATGCGATCGCTAATGTCCAAAATGAGCAAGAATTAAGACTAGCTCTCACGGATAAAATTAGTGAGCATTTTGGCGTGCAAAATTGGGGCATTTATTTCCTAGATGAGCAACCAACGACTGACATTGATATTCAGGGTATTCCGGCAGTATGCTTAGAAAGCAATCCAGTCGGGCGCTACGTGGTTGAGCGTCACGCTCCCGCCCATGAGCAATTATTATTATCGCCAGGAGACTGGAAGCATTTTTGTTCGCGTTCTGATCACGAACACGTGATGACCGGGCCAATAGTTTATGATGGTCGTCTTGTAGGAACGCTTAACTTGGCTCGTGACAAGGGATATCCTGCTTTTAATGGCAACGATTTGGCAGATTTAAGTGCCTTATGTATTCATTTATCAGCGAAAATGGCGACTCTACGGACAAAACCAAAAATATCCAATTCCCTTTTAGTAAGTCCTCTAACAGCGCGTGAGTTAGAAATTGCCGAGTTAGTGGCGCAGGGGTTAACGAACGCGGAAATTGGGGAAAAACTTTGGATTACGCAAAATTCCGTCAAACAAGCTTTGAAGAGGATGTTTCGTAAGTTGAAGGTTTCGGCGCGTGCAGAAATGGTGGCAAAACTGCAAGATATACAAGTTTGATACCTAAGCTTATTGCAACGGGTGTAGCTTGTAGCAACTTAAAATTAGCAATTCTTTTTTGGATGCAACACGCAATAGGGGCGTACAGCTAGCTGTGCGCCCCTACTAAAGTCCTATATTTTATGCAACTGAGAAATGGTACAATCTTTAAT
Organism: Nostoc sp.; assembly: GCF_036919595.1. Lineage (GTDB taxonomy): Bacteria > Cyanobacteriota > Cyanobacteriia > Cyanobacteriales > Nostocaceae > Nostoc. Next base: position 133,960 of record NZ_JBALCO010000092.1, read on the forward strand.
CAGCAAAGGTAAGCCCGTTACCCAAGCATTAGAAAAATTCGTTAGTTAGACACTAGCGTCCCTATTGTTACTCATTTATTGGCGAAAAGTTATTACTACTTGCTGCCAATAGAGGATGGTAACCTATTTAGGGTATAATTTTGTTTGAGACACCTTTGGCTGTATCTGCCGCACTTTCCCCTACATCACTAGCTGTTTTCTGAGCACCTTCTACGTACCCAGATCCAAATTCTTTAAAGGCTTCTGCTGACTCTTTTGTAATCTTCTGAACTCGTTCACCAGGAGAACCTTCCGTTTCACGAGCTTCTTTATTCCACTGCCCTACTGTTTTCGGTCTTTGAGCATCATTTTGCTCTACCTGTTCGCGAACTCTCTCGCCTAATCCTTTGTCCTTTTGCCCATAACTAACATTTGTCGTCAGCACTAGAAAACCAACTAGGACAACAGCCAAAAAAGATTTTACCTGAAGTCCTTTAAGCAGAGAACTGATGTGACCAATCGTCCTAGAAATCAAATTTATCATGCCAATTAGCTTGTTTTTTGAGTACAAATTAAAGATTAACTATAAAAAGGTAATTATGCTTCTAACAAAAGGCATATCTCAGTTAGAAAAAATAAATATTTTTTAAATCTTGGGGAAGATGTGATTTGTTATATGCATGGATATTTGCAATTCGTCTATGGGTACAAGTAACGAGCAATACTGCCTTTATTTAGAGAGTTTGCATAATAAAAGAGCATTATCCGAAAGCGATTGCGGAATATATAAAACTGTTATTATAAATTGGATAAAGAAGAATTAAAAATTTAGAATCAAGACGGTCGCTGACTCAAACAACTTAGTGAAAGCTTTGATATTTACATCAAGACCCACTTCCAAGCTTCTGGTGATCGCATCACTAAAGCATTAAATGCAAAGTTGCTTTCTAAGTAGGAGTTAAAAGGGAAAAATCATGAATTCAAACTCCTAACTCCTAAAGATACCGTTGCAATAGACCAATGAGAACTTCTGGTATTTCCAAATGAGGCAATATTCCTGCATCTGCGACCCCATAAAAATCTCGAATTGCACTTACATTTAAATTTGCCAAGCGTCGTCCTAGTTTTATGTTAGTAAATTGTGCCTTTTCTCCCCAAAAAAACCTAGTGGGAATTGTCAGTTGTTGAATATATAAACTCAGGTCAAAATAAAGGTCGCCACGCAAAAATGACAAAGCGGCAAACTTGGCATTAGGCTGTTGTGCAGAGGTTAAATAAGCCTCCACCATCTCTTGCGATACTCGCTGTGACTTGGCAAACAGAAAACTTTGTAAAAAATTTCGGACTGCAATTTCATTTTCAGCACCAAGGATATAAATAAAATTGTCCAATAGAGGTGTATTGATCACTGAAAGCGGAAGTCTGCGTCCAGCACCCTCCCCAAAATCATCAAATCCAGAGGGACACACCAAAAACAGTGCTTTGAATAAATTGGGTTGAACAATAGCTAGGCGGATAGCAAAAGCGGCTGTTAGAGATGAGGCTACCACTGTTACGGGCTGGCGACAAGTTTGGATGATAAACTCTGCGATCGTGCTGAGATAATCCCTAATTCTATAATCTCGGACTGGATGAGCCGATTCTCCCCAGCCGATTAGATCGGGGGCTAAAATGTGGTAATCAGAAGCAAAAGCTGGGTAAACTTTAGACCATTCATATGCAGACGCCCCACCACCAAAGTTATGAAGAAACAGTAGTGGGCGTAAATCTTCAGTATCAGCGATCGCTTTGCCCGCCGCAGGCATCGCCCAAGGTGCATTCGTTTGAGTATAGTAAACCATTGCCCCCAAGGATGTATGGATAAGTTTATGTCCAAAGCCAGGAGGTTGAAACTGAAGCATAAAATTAAAGAGTTTAGTTTAATCGCACTTTACGCGAAGGCAAAATTACAAGGTATAAAATAAAGCTTACTCATAGAACTAATTCATAATTCATAATTACCCCACGCATAAATGGGGCAGTCTGAATTATCGATACTGTAAGGGTTTTATGTCTTTATTGATCAATCCTTTGAATTGTACCATTAATTACGAATTATTTCGCCACGATGCTTCTTAATAATCAAATTTAATTTTTAAATTTGCATTGCTTATTTTTGCTTTTGGTCATTATCTCCTGTGATCTGAACAAGTTGATGGAGGTGATCACCACTGATGTGATAAGCTCCCCCAAAACCAATTATAAAACGACCTTCACTAGGAGTTAGCTGGAAAATCCGAAAGTCAGACAAGCCGCGCAAAACCTCTATAATTTCACCAAACCGCCCAAGAAATTGCTCAATAATTTGATTCCACTTGTCAGTTTCACGCTCTATCAAAGTTGCCATACAATCAAAACTCAAACGACGACGGGCAAAAATTAGATTACTCTTGGCTTCATCCTCGATAAACAAAACATTAACATGAGGATTGGCATAGAGATTTTTGGTATGAGTTGAAAGACCACTGACGTAAATGTAGATATTCTTGGAATCATCCATTACAAAGGGAGCATAACTAGCATTGGGTATTGCCTGTGCGCTCACGGTGCTAATGATTACACTCTCAAACTCTTCAGGAAACTTTTCATATTCAGCTTGAATGTTTTCAAGTTGGCTCATAAGTAAATTACCGTTTGATTAGGAACACCTAATTATGTATCCTAACGTGATTGAGCGATGTCTACGACGGGCTGTTCAGTGCCGCATGGAATGCCAAAGATTTGGTTTAATTGTAGCTAAGATCCTGTAGCGTCAGTTTGCCTACCTTTAAGACAAGGCATTTTGCCCCAAATCTTGTTAATTGAGATGTTAGCTGGATTTACACGCCCATTGTACTAGTCTCCTTCATTAAAGGGAATAGGTTACAGGTATCACTTGTACCCTTTCCCCAATTAAAGCAAAGTTATGAGTACCGGAGGATTTGGAGAAACAAACATTGGGCTAAACTTAAGAAAGTTGTGAGGACGCAAATGTGACTGACAAAAATCGTTCTCAATGGGATTTAGGCAGGTTTATCGAAACCCTGACTTACTTTGAGGTAATTCCTTTCCTTAACTGGGTACAGCAGTTAAGGAAAGGCCGTCCTAAGGATAATCAAAATAGACCCAATGGAGGAAGAAACATGGGTGTAATACTAGTAGCAGGTGCAACAGGTGGTGTAGGTAAACGAGTGGTGCAGCGATCGCTCGAACGGGGTTATAAAGTTCGGGCGCTTGTTAGAGACATTGACAAAGCGCGGTCAATTCTTGGTAATGATATAGACTTGGTAGTTGCGGATATCACTCAACCTCAAACTTTAACTCCTTTAGTTATGGCTGATATCCAAGCTGTAGTTTGTTGCACAGCAGTGCGTGTGCAACCAGTAGAGGGAGACACAGCAGATAGAGCAAAATATTATCAAGGTGTGAAATTTTACCAGCCAGAAATTGTCGGCGACACCCCAGAAAATGTAGAATATCAAGGTGTCAAAAACTTAGTCCAAGCGGCCGCAAAATATTTACCCCAAGCAAACGAAAAACTAATATTTGATTTCACAAAGCCATCAGCAGAATTAAAGGATAACTGGGGGGCGCTGGATGATGTCGTCATGGGTGGCGTGAGTGCCAGTAATATCCAATTAGTAGAAAATACAGCTTTATTTGCTGGTAATGTCTCCACCGATAACTCTGGTGGATTTGCTTCTATCAGAACTAAGAATTTTGATCCCCCCTTCAACTTATCTGGTTATGAAGGTGTGAAATTGCGCGTCAAAGGTGACGGTCAGCGTTATAAAATATTCTTACGGACAGATACAAAATGGGATGGCATTGGCTATAGCTATTCCTTTGACACCGTAGCTAATACCTGGATAGATGTTCAGATTCCCTTTGCAGATTTGATTCCCGTCTTTCGGGCAAAAACTGTCAAAGATGCGCCGCTACTTGAGCAGAATAGAATTTCTTCATTCCAACTGATGTTGAGCAAATTTGAACATGATGGTGCTTTAAATCCCAAATTTTCTCCAGGTGGTTTTGCTTTGCAGTTGGAATCAATTAAAGCTTACGGCGGTACAACCTTACCACAATTTATTTTAGTCAGTTCAGCAGGCGTGACTCGTCCCGGACGCCCTGGTATTAATTTAGATGAAGAACCGCCAGCAGTGAAATTAAATGACCAATTGGGAGGAATTTTAACTTGGAAGTTGAAGGGAGAAGATAGTTTAAGAGAAAGCGGAATTCCTTATACGATTATTAGACCTTGTGCTTTAACTGAAGAACCAGGAGGTAAGGAATTAATATTCGAGCAAGGCGATAATATTAAAGGTAAAATCAGCCGTGAGGATGTGGCAAAACTTTGTGTGCAAGCGCTAAAACTAGCGAAAGTTTGTAATGTCACGTTTGAGGTAAAACAGGGAGATAATCCTCTTAACTCTATTGATTGGCAGAAGCTATTTTCTAACTTAGAACAGGATAAATAAGTGAAGTGAATACAGACTTATCCTCTGTACCCATACAAACACATCCTGTTTAAATAGACTGTACTGTTATGAAAAAAATCCAAGTACTAATACTTGCTGGGATTTTAGCAACAATTATCTGGGGTGGGTTATTTGGAAACACTGTTTCATCGCAGCAAGTGGAGTCGCGTATCAACAACCTGGAAGCGGATTTTAATCGTGTCGAGTCTCGGTTAAACCAGATAGAGTCTCAACTCGGTCAAAGGCGCCAGTCTCCATCCCGAAGAACAACACTTACCCCACGACAGTCAACTGGTTCCAGAGGAAACTTATCGCAGCGAGATCAGATGTTTGATCGGCTGGCAACTTTGGTGGTTGAATTAAAGCAACAAGTCAATAAATTAGAGGAGCGAGTTTCTAAATTAGAAACACGCTAAATATTTAAATTACCCGTCAGGTTACTCCAGAACAAGGGGATTTTGCCCCAAGTCTGACCAAGCTTGATTTTGTGCAGTTTCACAAAGAATTGGTGTAAGCTGGCTTCAACTTCCCCAGGAAGTTAAGCATGGTTGAAACCACAGCATCCGGCGACTCAATTAAGAAGCCATGACCCCCACCATCGAGGATTACAAGTTCAGCCTTGGGAATGCCTTGAGCAAGTTGCTGGGAAAACTTTAGCGGGGTGAGAATGTCTTGTTTACCAACTATAACTAGGGTAGGACAATGAATTTGTTGAAGGCGGTTTGTTGTATCAAAGTCAAGCATGGCTCGGCTGTGATCATAGAGTGAATGAGTCGCAGGCGGGAAAGGGTATCTGATTGCAAATTCGATCAGACCTTCGATCATCCCAGGAATCGAATAGAATGTATCTGTAAATATCCAAGGTAATACGACTTTTTCATAAAGTTTTAGGTTTACATTACCGCAGAGGTCGCCCCAAGTCTCAATGATGCTGTTGAATAATTCATCACCTTTTGCCAACGATGAAAGTAGCATCAGACTCTGCACCTTTTCAGGATGTGCTAACACTAACTCTTGGGCTATCTGACCACCCATTGAATGACCTGCTAGATGCACCTTATCGATCGCAATGTGATCGAGCAATTCTGCAACGTCACTAGCCATCTGTTTCAGACTATAGGGGCTTTCGGGAGCAGAACTTCGCCCCATCCCTCGGTTGTCCAAGCGAATGACTTGATACTGCGAAACCAGCGATGGCATAATCAGCGACCAATAGGCATGATCACAAAGGAAGCCAGCTATTAATAGCAAAGGCTCACCCGTTCCCTTAATGTCATAGAATAAATCAATCCCGTTAATCTGAACCTTGGGCATAGTCAAAAATTCTGCTAAACCTTACTTTTAAGCAGCGATGGACAAGGCCACACTCCTACGGCTTAAATCTCTCGTCCACCGGAATTTGATAGCCGTTGGCGAGGCGATTGGTCATGTTGGCAGTGGCTGCGATCGCCATTACTTCCCCGAACATGGTATTATTCATCCCCTTGGCACGCGCCGCTGCTGTGTGCGAGGCGATGCAGTACTCACAGCCATTCGTCGCACTCACGGCGATATAAATTAGCTCGCGCATCAGTGGATCAATCTCACCAGGGCTAGTCATCACTTCCTTCACCGCTTGCCAAGTTCGTTGCAAGGTAGGGAAATGATTAGCTATAGCTTTCCAAAAGTTATTGATATAGTCATTTTGACGGGTGGCGCGGATGTCATCATATACTGCGCGGACTTCCTCACTGGCTTCTTCGTATTCAATCAGCTTAGTCATGTTTATAATGTTTTTACCTGCGAACATTAGCGGTGATGAAATTCCACCTCTTTCTCTAAAATCTTAATATCATAGTTGCCAAAGAAATCGTGGCCCAGTAAGCCGATGCTTGCTTTGGGTGCGATCGCTACCTGAAGATTATTAGCTGTAATTCCACCTACTGCAATAGATTTTACCTTACTGGTTGGGAATTCTACTTGGCTACCATCGGCAATTTGAGCTTGTATTGTACCTATAGCCTGGAGTTGAAGTGTACTCGCCATACCTAGAGTGATAATGGTTTCACTGGCACCTGTATCTACAATCATTTCAAAAGTTTTTTTGTCATTGAAGGTGACATCAATCACAGGAGTTCCACCAAAGCGGCGTTTGACTGGGACTCGAAAAACTCTGTTGTCTGAAGGTGGGACTATATTGCCACAAAGGCTTCCCAATCCAACGGTTTTACCAGAGGAGGTTACCATGTAACATACTCCTGGATCGTCAGCTATTGCCCGATAAAAGAATGTTAAAAATATCAGCGTCGGCATTAGTCCGATCACAGTTAAAGTCATGATTTTAATCTGATTATTCATATTATACGCCTTATGTGAATTAAGCCACAGGATGCTGTTCAAAAGTAAGAACATCAATACCAAAACGCTGGCGCAGAAAAATACGCAGAGTATGACT